>NZ_AXAP01000172.1 GCF_000472865.1 Bradyrhizobium elkanii WSM2783
CGCCGTCGCTCGCCAGCGCTGCGCTTGGGGCGAGCGAGCGACGGCGGCTCCGAGGGGATGGCTTGGCCGGACCCCATGATCAATTTTGCTGAACTTGACGCACAGAACTGCGCCGAACTCGATTTCGCGTTGTCCACGCTCGCTAACTGGACACGCAACCAGACAGGCAAGCCGTATGATGAAAGCCGTCGGCCCGACTGTAGAGAATAGGTGGGGCTGACGTCGTCCCGCATTCCTTTTGCTTCCGTCCGCCCTAGCCTGCGATAGGGCACGCCCGCGTGCTTTCAGAATCGGGGGGCAGCCTCCCCACATTGCTAGATCCATAAAATCGCGTGCGGACGAACGCGAGCGGCGCGGCTTCACGCTGTCCACCGAGTGAGGCGGCAAGGCGGCGAACGTCGACGCCAGCACCATTTTTGGTCGGGTGAATCCGCGTGCCGGCTTCGCTTCCAATGAGGCCCCATTTGTGGGGGGAGCCGAGGCGAACAGGTGTTAGTGACATCCAAAACGCGCTCGAGACAAAGAAAGCCCTCGGCGGCTACAACCGCCGAGGGCTCCGTCTGGGCTGGCAGGGGGGATCGCAGACCCAGACGTGACAGGACCGTTAGGCAGTGAAATGACGATCCTGTATCAGGAGTTCTGGGAGACTCGCTTTAGAGTAGGCTGGCCGTGCATGCAGGGAGAGGGGGAACAATCCTGCGAAGTACAAACCCCAGTCACGCGCATCAATTCAAGCGACATATCCATTGACCCTAGCCTTGTAATCGAGGTCTTTGCCCCAGGAATCAACTGATTGAAGGCAAGCGCCTTCAAGGCGGAGAGCGTGAAGCGCCGACGCCACTGGCATCCCCGATTGTGGTTTGCCATGGGCGCCGTCGTGGTCCCAGCCGGCTTGGCTTGCGCCCTTGCGCAAGCCGCGCTCGGCGATCGCGCGCTCTCGTCAGAGCGTTCAGCGCTCACCGAAAGATGCGGTCGGTTCGCGCCGAATGGTGCCGGTAAGCGGTCATGCCCTGCTGTAGCGAGGCGTCGAGCTCATCAGGCAGCTTGGCGAAAATTCATGGGCTCCTCCGAGAAGACGACGGTCGTGACGCGCTACATCCTTCCGCGAGATGACATTGCAAGAGCCGGGCCATGCGGAAGGATCGGGATTCTTCGGCTATTTTGGGGGCTAGCTGCGGAAAAGCTGGAGGCGCACGCGTCTGCTCGATGTTTGTCACGTCCGCAACAAAAGAGACCGTTGCTGTAGCAAACGTGACGATGAGTGGCAGTTGTACGTCGGCAGACCGAGAAGGATCGGCGCAGAAGCGCGCGGCGCGCATCTTGGTTCGAAGCTTGCATGGAGAAGCAAGATGGTGGAGCAAGCCAAGCGGGAGCAAGGCAGATCGCGATGAGGGGACCAGACATCGAAGCCCTGATCAGGAAAGGCTTTTCGGACGCGGAGGTGTCCATGACTGATCTAGCCGGCGATGGCGATCATTATGGCGCCCGCGTCGTTTCGCGCGCCTTCACAGTCAAGAGCCGAAGCAGCATCAGATTGTGTATGCGGCGCTCAACGGGATAATGGGTGACGAGCTTCACGCGTTCGCGCTGACGACCGCGGTCCCGAGCGGTGCACTCGGACCTTGTCCCCCTTCAGATGAACCCAATCGAATGCGTGGCGGGCTCATGAACTCAGAAACGGAATTCGAGCTTCCTCAACTCTACAGGCATCATGTCTTTGCCTGCCACGTCCAGCGTCCGCCTACTCATCCGCACGGCAGCTGCGGTGCAGCTGGTGCGCAAGCCCTGTGGGACAGGACGAGCAAGGCGATCGAAGTGCAAGGGCTCACCGATATCGGCTTCACGGCGGCGGGCTGCCTCGGCTTTTGCAAGGCCGGTCCCTTGATGGTGGTCTATCCCGATGGCGTCTGGTACCGTCCAACCACGCCTGACGACATCGACGAAATCGTCGAGTCCCATCTCAAGGAAGGTAAACGTGTCGACCGCCTGGTGATGGTGTTGAAGCGGAGCTGAGGGCTCGGTTAAAGGCAGCTTGCGCGGGCTATCAAGTTAGCCTCGGCTTCCATCTGACGACTGGCGTCTCTGGAATCCTGGGTTACCCTCTTTCGCCAGGGTGATGAGTGGTGGTGACCTCACGGTCCTTCATCAAGAACTCCGTGCCCAACCGGGCCCTTGACCTTATAGGTGCGGCCTTCGCTTTCGTCGGGATCCTCGGTAAGATGGATGTTCCTGATCAGGGTGCGCGCTTGATCACCGTGGACGAGCCTTTGGATTTCAAGTCCCTGATCACCATGCCCTGCCACCTCCAGCGGCGAGCCGTTTGAATCCCTGACGTTGATGTCCTTGTGGCGCTTTGCGCGACGCTCGCCGAGATGGAAAATGGCTTGATCAATCACTCTTACCCTTCGATCTGGTCCGTCACCTCATGTTGGCTCCGCCAATAGCGCAAAGCTAAAGCGAATGCGGCGCCGGGCCCGGCTCCCGGCGCTGAGAGAGATGACGCTTCTTCGAACCGTCAGCTCGCTCGATCTTTTTGTTTGCGCAACCCGGTTTCCACTTTTCCCCGATCGTGCTCTTGGGTCAGAACTTGTAGGTGATGCCGCCGCCGACCAGCCATGGGTCGATATTGGCGCGCCCGGTGACCGGAATCGCCTTGTTTACGGTCGCCGAATAATCCGGCCGCAGCCACAACTTCTTCACGTCAACGTTGAAGCCCCAGTGACGGTCGAGCATGTAGTCGAAGCCGAATTGGACCGCGGCGCCAACTTGGTTGCTGATCTGCAGGTCGGTGACCGCGAGGCCAGCGACCGGCGTGTTGCCCGCCGACTGGTTGAAGAATACGGTGTAGTTGATGCCGGCACCGATATACGGCTTGAACGCGCCGAAATCGGTGAAGTGATATTGCAGCGTCAACGTCGGCGGCAACAGCCAGGATTTGCCGATGTCGAGCCCGTTGAGCGTCCCGGTGCCGTTGATGTGATGCTTGGTCGCGCCGAGAATGAGTTCGGCGGCGATGTTCGGGGTGAAGAAATAGGTGATGTCGAGCTCCGGGACCACTTGATCGCTGATCGAGAGCCCCAAATTCGGTGACGACAGGCCCGGAACGCCGAAGACGTTAACCGAGCTACCTCGAGCATCCGGCAAAACGCCGAGCACGCGCAGGCGGATCATCCAGGGATTGAATGGTTCGACCGGCGGCGCTTTGGTGTAGATCGCCGCCGATGCGAGATCGGCAGCTTGCAGCGACATGGTGGCCCCACCGAATGCCTCACGAGCAGCGAGGCTGTCGTCAGAATTGTTCTTGTTCTCATCAAATTCTTCGATTCCCAAGTCAGCGCGGGGAGTCGCGCGACGTCTCTGTCACACACGCGGCATCGCGAAGGATTTGATGCGAATCAAAATCGGGCGGTCGAGACACGATTAAGTCGCCATGTTGCGAAAGGATCACGACCGTAAGGCGTGATGACTGACTTTTCTTCTAATCGTCATTCCGCTCTATATTTTTTGTTTGAGCATGATCTTCTCGGAAAAGCGGTTTCCACGTTTGCGGATCACGCTCTAATGCAATCCAGCTACAGCGGTAACGCGCGATCGAGGGGCCTCGAAGTTGCGCCGCCATGCCCGCGCATACGCGGGGATTCATTGAGGCAGCAATGTTCGCCAAGTTGCCCGGCTTCCTCCTCTATCTGAAGGGTGCCGGCCGGCAATTGACTAATCAATTCCGCGTCGCCCCTTGTTCGGAAGTCGGATTGGAAATGATCCTGGTGCGGCATATGGTGGCCGAGCCGGGCGCGAGCGGCGAGTTTGGCGTTGCCTAGCCGATCTCGACATAAACCTTCGTATCGTTCCGTCCTACCCTTCGGATACCCGACGATTACCTACGTTCAATTGAGCTGCTGATGGCGGTCGTTCTAGGCTGCGTCCTGCCCTCCTTGGGCGTTTCCTCCCTAGACTTCGGCCGCTTGTGGCAACGCAGGCGGCCATTTCTTTGTCAGATGGCCGCTGACTCGCATGGCGCTCCTGTAATTGGCTCGGAAACGAGTGGGCGGGCCGTAAATGAGCGTCATCATCGATACCAATCTAGCCGAACGCCGAAGGCTAAGCTTGATGAGCTAAATAAGAAGGCGATCGACGCCATCACGTCCGGCAAGCTCACAGATGGGCGCCAGTATCAGCGCAACGTGGGGTAAAGGCGCCCGCCGCCGCTGCGCACCTGCTCGCTTAGACGCTGGAAGACATCCTGAAAGACCAGGAGGAGAGGGATGGTACGTGTTTCGACATTGGAACGCCGTTCCAATTCGGAGGACGAGAAGGGCCGAGCTGATGAAGCTCGTTGGCGATCTGTGCACCATCGAGCTGCTGAACAACAAAGGGGTCAGCATCTACATCGAGCCGGAGAAGATCGATGGCGGGCTCATCCTGTCGACCGGCGCGATCAAGGAATCAGTCTGGCAGGACACCGTCGGCCTGGTGCTCAAGAAGGGCAAGACCGCCTTCAAGCATGAGCCGCAGACCGGCACCTATTTCCACGGCCAGGATGTCAAGGCCGGCGATTGGGTTGTATTCCGGCACGGCGATGCTCGCCGCGTCCGGATCAAGGGCGTGGATTGCCGCATGGTCGAGGACACGCTGCTCGACATGGTGGTCGACAACTCCGACGTGATCACACACCGCTGATAGTGACACCGCTTGGCGGAGCTTTCGGGCGCACTGAACTAGAGCGGGTCGTTTTGTCGGCTTTGAGACCAATATCCACCACATGACGCTACACACACACAGTACGAAGCGACTGTAGCCAACTTTCAAAATCGGCACATCGCTTGCTTCATTCGGGGCACCATCACCGGTCGCAGGCGGGGCGGTGCTGTAGGGACGGACTCGGCACGTCCTCCATGGCGTCCGGCCGCCCCGCCAATTTGTTGTGGGGCGACATGAAACAGCCCTTCGGCGCCTCGCTCGGCTTGATCGATGTCACTACGAATGTCGATGCGGTCGAACTGGAACGTGCAGCGAAGCGTCCACTGATGTCCGGCTTTCACGCGCAATTCAGAATCGGCGAATGTGCCGGCTCCGCCGCGATGACCGCATTGGCGGGCTGCACCTTGGGGCTTTTTCATCAACCCTAATTAAAATTATAGACGCGCCCGATCGTCTTCAGCGAGCCTGCTGCCGCGCCCGAAGAAAGGGGAGCGGGGAAACTCCGCTTTCTTCGCCTCTCGTTAAACTAGCGAGTAGCGTAGCTCACCCGCTCCGGCAGTACCCTCCGGCTGCCTCGCTCGAGCATCGCTCGAGATCGTCCTGCATGCTCCGCCCAAGCAGCGACAGCACGGGCTCATGATCGAATCCNGCGCATCTTGCGCCGTCGGCGTTGATCAGCGGGCGCCTTATCTGGAGCGGATCGCTCAGCATCAGCGCGAGTGCGCTCGCCGCGTCGCTTATGTCGGGATTGATTTGGCCTGACTTGATACGGGGCGCGGCGCGGTTGAACCAGGATCCGANCGGCGTATTGCCGAAGAACTGGCGCAGTTGCTCCGCGCGCCACGGCTCCTTCAAGATATCCTTGGCAATCACGTGGTGGCCCGCGNCCTTCAGCGCCTGCATCTGGCGCGCGTTGGTGGCGCAGCCGGGTTTTTGATAGAAAATGATCGTCGCCATGGCGTGGCCTAATTCAGCACCCTGAGCTGCACGATGGGCGCGGTGGCGCCGCGTTCGAGAATACCATCGACCTTCTTGCGGACGGCTTCCAAAGTGAGAGGCTTGATAAGCACGCCGTGCGCGCCCGCCTTGATGCCTTCGGCCGCGGTGGCCTCGTCGGATTTCTCGCAGACGATCAGGATCCGCACCTCGGAAAAATGGGGCGCCAATTGGCCGATCAACGGCGGCCCCTTTTGTTTGAAAAAGGAGGCGCCGAGCAGCACCAGATCGGGCTTCAACCAATCGACGCCCCTGACAAAAGCCTCTTCAGGCGTTGCAAGCTCGTGCGTTTCGATCTCATCGTGCAGCATAAGCTGCAAAGCCACCCGGGTGATTTCGTCATCATCGACCACGAAGACCGGTCGCTGGTCTTCCGCCTTCGAGGTTTCGACGCCCATCTGCATTATCGCTCTCCAAGCGGCTTGTATGAGAAATTAGCAATTTCCGTTCCACGCATGAACGCATCGAAAGGGCCCGCGCCAAGCCGGTTTTTGCCCGTTTGATGCTTGCGATCCTTGTTCGGCTTCTGACAGCGGCACAATTGCTGTCACCTTCAAAACACCTGGTGTCATCCGTCGGCTCGCAAGTTTTTCAGCGCGAAATCAGAAGCTTAAAGAGCGTAGACAGCCTTGGCACGGGGGTTGCTATTACGATGCAGCAACACTGAGTGAGGGCTGAGTGCACGCAGACGCGCAAGACGAGCGATGCTCTCCTTCCCTTGAACCCGTGTGCCTCGTTTCTGAGAGAGAAACAAAGCTGGCGCGCGAGCCAGCGCGCAAACTTTGGCAAATCGGTTGATGNAGAGCAACATGTCTTCACTGAGACAAATCGCGTTCTACGGCAAGGGTGGCATCGGCAAGTCGACCACCTCGCAGAACACGCTGGCGGCGCTGGCCGAAATGGGCCACAAGATCCTGATCGTGGGCTGCGATCCCAAGGCGGACTCGACCCGCCTGATCCTGCACGCGAAAGCACAGGACACGATTTTGAG
>NZ_AXAP01000174.1 GCF_000472865.1 Bradyrhizobium elkanii WSM2783
TGGAGGTATTGCTTCGCTCACTTCGCCCCAGCCGTATCAGCCTTCCCCGAAAGGGTCATCGGGTCGGCCTGCGCATCGTCCTTTTCGAGGCTTGCTCGGCGTTCACTCGCGTTACGGCCTGCACACTCGCGCTGTCACCAATTCGTGACACGCTAATCGAAGGCTTCAGCCACTTCGTTACCTCCATGACTGCTCCGATTGCTTCCGGCTGGAGCGTTTGCCGGGTGGGACTTGCACCCACTGGAAAGCGCCGCCTTGTCACGGCGCACACCCAAAGCGGACGTTTACCGTCGCCAGCTACTGAGCTTCAACGTATCGGATGATGCTCTGGTTCTGGACGTTCGCGACCAATTCGTCCGTGCGGGATAAAAGCCGACGCAGCAAGGGCGACGGATTTGCCTGATTGTATCCCAAGGCCAAATCGACCGTTGGAGTGCCGCCCTCAAGCGCTCTGGCGACGACGTTCGGTGCAAGCATGTTCTGCGCATAGAGTGGGACGAGGCTAATTCCGCCCGTGGAGGCCACGAGCGACATGGCCGATGATATGTTTTCGCCTTCATACTTCGCGTTGAGGGTAATGCCGACTCGGGATGCGTAGTTCTGTATGACATCCTGCAAGACCGGCGATGTTCTTGCCGAGCTGACATAGATCTCGCGGGCGAGATCCTGCGGACGAATCTTCTTCCGTGATGCCAGGCGGTGTTCGGCCGGCAGCACGGCAATTAAGGGCTCCTTTGCCAATATCTTGAAAACGACGCCGTCGTTGTCTTTTTCCGGACGAAGGAAAGCGATGTCCAGCTTTCCCCGCATCAATGCCGGTGCGAGTTCTGGCGAAGATTGCGTACTGAGCGTCACGTCGACATCGGGTGCTTCCTCGCGGAGCATACGCAGCAGCTGAGGGAGCCACATCACCTCCAGCCCGACGAGAAAACCCATCGAAAGGACGGGCCGTTGCGGTTGCGCTGTTTGCCGGGCGCCCTCCGTTGCGGCCTCAACCTGCAGCAGCGCCAGCCGCGCGTGATCAAGAAATACCCTTCCGGCGGCCGTCAGCGTCACGCCTCGCGCCTGGCGCTCCAATAGCTGGACGCCGACTTCGGCTTCTAGATCGCGAATTTGCCGGCTCAGCGACGGCTGGGAGGTGTTCAGTCGCCGCTCGGCGGCGTTCAGCAGGCTGCCTTCTTCAGCGACGGCAACGAAATAGCGCAGGTGCCGGAGCTCCATGATCCCTCGTATGTCTTCCAGGCATAGCTTGAAGCCTACAAGGTCTTGGTCAGGAGCCAAGGAGGGATTTACCGTTTCGTAGTCTTCAACCAAGAAAAGGACAACGAACAATGTCTTCGCCGAAGCCTCATATCGTCTTCAGCAAAGTGATCCCAGCACTCCAGGCCGATAGGCACGGCGTGATCGCAATTCGGTACGGCCTCAACAATTCTGCAGCGCGATCGAGAGTGATTTCCCTCATTTAGCGGGAAATGCGCGCGAATGCGCAAAAGCGGCGAATAGCGCCGCGCCGGATCCGCCGACAACGCGTCGGCGATCGGGTGTTGCCACGGCAAGGGCTCGCCGGCGAGGCCGCTGAACATCGTGTCTTTTGGAAAGCCAGGGGGCGCGATCTGTGGCCTGATCAGCTCGGGCTCGCTTGCTTTCTTTAGACACCCGTCCGCAAACCTTTCAATAAATCCGATAGCGCAGATGGAGCACCGCGATGCCCAAGATCACGACGACAGACGGCGTAAAAATCTTCTACAAGGATTGGGGATCGGGTCAGCCGATCGTTTTCAGCCATGGTTGGCCGCTGACAGCGGACGACTGGGATTCCCAGATGACGTTCTTCCTTCATCACGGGTATCGGGTGATCGCTCATGACCGGCGCGGCCACGGCCGGTCCGACCAGCCCGGTACCGGCAACGACATGAACCATTGGGTTGCCGACCTCGCGGCTTTGACTGAGCATCTCAACCTGCGCGACGCGATCCACATCGGCCACTCCACAGGCGGCGGTGAGGTGGCTCGCTATGTCGCTCGGCACCAGGATCGCGTCGCGAAGGCGGCGCTGGTCGCTTCACTGACGCCGAACATGTACCGGAGCAAGGACAACCCGTCCGGTCAACCGCCGGAGTGGTTCGAAGCGATTCGCGCAGGCGTGCTGGGCAACCGGTCGGAGTTTTACCGTTTCGTCCCTGAGAATCCGTTCTACGGCTACAACCAAGAAGGGGCGAAGCCTTCGGAGGCGATCATTGCGAACTGGTGGCGCCAAGGCATGGCCGGCGGTGCCCTCGCTCATTACGCAACCGTCGACTCTTGGCTCGAAGATTATACCGAAGACCTCAAGAAGATCACCGTGCCGGTGCTGGTGATGCACGGCGAGGCTGATCAAGTCGTCCCGTTCGCAAGTTCAGTGCCGCGTGCGGTCGATTTACTTAAGAACGGCTCGCTGAAGATTTATGCCGGCTATCCCCATGGCATGCTCACCACGCATGCGGATGTCCTCAACCCCGACCTACTCGCGTTCATCAGGTCTTGACCCGGCATCTCTCCTCCGTCAATCGCCTTCGCACGAAGGAGATGCCGTTTGTAAGGCGGCGTCTCCTTCCAGTTCACGACACGGTATGCGACTGCCGCTTTTGGCCCAGGCTGTGTGAAAATCACGCAACTTGGGGCGCACTGGCGCATCTCGCGGCCGCCGAACTTCTAATTCGGTGGAATCGACCTCTCATCTCGGTGGCAATCAGGAGCTTCATGTAGGCGCTGATTTGGTCGCGCAGAGGCCGGCCTCACGCCCGCATCGCCTCCAGCAATCCACCTACGCCCATGATCGTTATCACGCGCTTCATATTGTAGGCGAGCACGTTGAGCGCCATCTCGGTGGCCACCTTTGTCAGCTTTTTCGTGAGAAAGTGCGTTGCTCCCATCCAACACTTCATCGTGCCGAACGGATGCTCCGCTGTCTGACGGCGGACACCCATTGCATTGGGGTTGTGGTCGAGCCGATCCTGAACTTTCTCCAGAACGGCTTCGTGCTCCCAGCGTGAGATGCGACGCTCGGGGCCTGTCGTGCACTGAGCTTTTAGCGCGCAGGTTTTGCAGGTGCTTGTCCAATAGCGACGCAGTGTCTTTCCGTCCTCTACGTTCGCATAGTGATAAGTTAGCCGCCCGCCGGCGGGACAGCGATAAACATCGTCGGCGGCGACATAGACGAAGTCCTGTTTGCCGAAGCGGCCAGCAGCTTTGGCGCCCGAAGTCATCGGCTTCGGCAACGTCACCGTGATGTCGGCTTCCTCGCAGGCCCTGATCTCCTCTCCATCGTAATAGCCGCGGTCTGCCACGACTTCGAGCGTCTCGACAGCCATCTCGTCGCGAGCCTGCCCGGCCATGTTGGCGAGTTGGTGGCGATCGGTGCCCACGTTGGTCACCTCGTGAGCCACGATGAGATGATGCTGCGTATCGACTGCAATCTGCACGTTGTAGCCAACGATCCCGGTGTCCTTGCCGCTTGTCGCCATCGAGCGCGCGTCAGGATCGGTCAGCGAGATCTGCTTGTCCTCGCTCTTCATCATCTCCGCATTGATGGCATTGAGCCGGACGGTCTCCTCCTTGAGCTTCTCGACCTTGCCCTTCAACCTCGCAACTTTCGCCTCTGGCACTGCATCGCCGTGCCGATCGGCGGTATCGAGCTGTGAGAGATAACGGGCGATGCTCTCGTCGATCCGCTCCAGGCGCCGCTTCATCTTCGCCTCGGTGAAGTTCTTGTCCCGCGCATTGACGGCCTTGAACTTCGATCCATCGATGGCGACGGTCGCTGCAACAAGCAGGTCAAGCTTGCGGCACAGCGCGACGAACTCGCGGCAGACCTCACGAACGGCCTTGCCATTGTCCTTGCGGAAATCCGCGATGGTCTTGAAGTCCGGCGCCAACTGCCCGGTCAGCCAGATCATCTCGATATTGCGCTGGCATTCCCGCTCCAGGCGTCGGCTCGACGGCACGCGATTGAGGTAGCCGTAGATGTAGAGCTTGAGCATCATGCCGGGATGGTAGCCGGGTCGCCCCGTGTCGAGCGGCTGGACGCCAACGAAACCGAGCTTGGCCAGATCGAGCCCGTCGACGAACACATCAACCGCACGTACCGGATTGTCCTCGGCCACGTAGTCGTCGAACAGGTGCAGGGAACAACGTGCTCTGTCCGCGGTTCACCCCTTCAACAAAGCGCTTCATTAGATGCCCCCGCAAACGCAGGGAATCTTATCGCGCGAATCACGGCAAACAGAGCGTTTTCACACAGCCTGGGCCCATAGCGGACCCCGTTGCTTTCCTGAAGAGAGTGGCGACAGCCCATTGAGGGAGTGAGTGGTTAGGCCGCCTTTGCTCGCACAGCGTAGATGTCAGCTTCTAGCGGCCACGCTGAAATATTGCGATGGGTCAGAGCACTAGTGACCCACCGCGGACACGGGTGGGCATTAGCGAAGCGCTTACGAGGCTCCCTATGCGCCGACGCCGCGGGCTCGGTACTTGAGGGGCCGAAGCTCCGGCGACAGCTCCTAGCAAAGCCTACAATACAGAAGAGCGCGGTGCCTCTCTAGCGGCACCGCGCATCGTAGATCAGCTCGCCCCAAGCAAGCAGGAGGCGCATGCGATATCCGCGAGCCTACCTGCGCCCAAAAGGGCAGCCCCACACACTCCAAAGCAGTCTGCAGCAGATCGTGGGCGGATTTGGTCGCTGTTTCCTGTTCGCATTGCTGCGAGGACCCCTGCACTCTGTGAGAGCGGACCAAGTCCGGCGCTATGACGCACCGAAGTAACGATCGTCGCGGAGCCGCGCACGTAAAGTTTCACCGGTCCCGTCTTCGGGTCTCCCTCCTGCACCGCGTTTACAATCGAGCTTCAGGGAATTTCAAAGTAACTCGAAAGAGAAAGGGTCCGGTACAGTTTGACTGTCTCCGGAGTTGATGGACCAACATATCCCCGGAATTCCACGATACCTCCGTCATCTTTTTGAGCGCTGCGCAGCATTTGCTCGACAAGTTGGTTTGGCGCAATTTCCGGTACATTCTGTTGGGCAAACAAGGGCGTTCCGGCCAGACCGAGGGCGATCAATCCAAATGCGGCTGCGCGGGCAAACTGCATGGTATTCTCCCAATTTTTGTTAAACGGACAGATTTCGTTATCCGTGGAGGCGAGTAGAAAACCTCGCCGCATACAATCATAGCTCGAGTTCCATGAAATGTGATGGGCTCTTTTGCCGCGGGGCTGGCAGCGATTCCCCAGGGTCAAGTATTTCTGGAATTTTGAACGAACGGCTCGGTTTAACGACGCGGCGAACGAACGTGCGCCACCCCTACGATCAATTAGTCGCGCATCTCACCATCTATGTCCGCGTTTGGCCCATTTGAGACCTGCCGACGGACACCCAAAAAGTCCGTTCATCGGGGAATACCGGAAGTAGCCGGCGTGCGGTCAAAACGACGTAAATGGACTGACCTGGCTGCGTGAGAACGCTGCCGCTGTGACAGGACGAGACGACCATTCCGGTTCGAACGGACCGCTCAAGCCGCGGCTCCAGCTCGCGTGAANTCAGCGGCATGCAGCTTGACGAAGTCGTACACGCTGATCGGCTTCTGGCCTGTGAGGTTGAAAAGGTCGTCGGTCATACGATCGTAGCGGCCCTGCTTGTTCAGCTCCGTCATCACGGAGAGGTGCTTGACAATGTGCGCCGGCACGCCCGCCTCCCGAAGCTTTTCGCTCCAGGCGGAGAGTGGCACGTCGCGATAGCGGATCGGCCGACCCAGCGCCTCGGAGAACACGCGCGCGTAGTGCTCCAGATCCGCCGATTCAAAACCGNTCAGATTGTAGATTTGGCCGATGTGCGGNGTGGGNTCCTCGAGGACGACCGATACGGCGCGCGCNACGTCCACAGCCGAGATCGGAGAGGTTTTCCNCCGACCCATTGGCAGCGCCAGTTCGTCGGCGTCCCGCACGCCCGGGGCAGCGAAAAGCCGGAAGAACCCATCGAGGAAGACCGTGGGCCGCATGGTGACGACCGGGAGGCCCGACCAGGACAAAGCCTGTTCCGCCAGCCAGTGCAGTTTGTGCTGCGGGCTGTCGGTGCTCTCGGTGATGCTCATCTGCGTGACGGTCATCTGCGACATGTTCACGAAAGCTTCGACGCCGTGGTGACGCGCCACGGCAGCGGTATTGACCGTGGCCGTCAAGTAATCGGCCGAAACCGACATGCCGAAATAGATCCTCGTGCAACCTTCGATCGCGCGGTGCATCGCGATGAGGTCGGTCAGGTCNCCTTGCATGACCTCGGCGCCGAGCTGGCGCAGGGCCTCGGCGCGGTCATCCTCCCGGCGCACCAAAGCTCGCACGTTGTGCCCCTTGGCGAGCAACATCTCCGTGACATT
>NZ_AXAP01000175.1 GCF_000472865.1 Bradyrhizobium elkanii WSM2783
GTCGCTCGAGGATTGCACTACGAGTTGGGCATGTGCGTCAGATACTGGTAGATCGCTTCCAGCTCGTCATCATCCATTTTCCCGACCGAACGCCACGGCATTTGTTCGCTGATTTGATGGCCGTTGGGATCGATACCGGTGCGCATGGCCGCAGTGAAGCCGGCGAGCGTCCAGTCCTTGACCAGATTCAGGTCGGGTCCGAGCGGCGCCAACTGCCCGGGCACGCCGCCGGTCAACTTCTCGCCGTGGCACTCACGGCAGTCTTAATACGAGAGGATGTATTCGCCAAATTCGGAGGTCGGCCGCTTCGAAGGCCCCGAGACATGGCCAGTGAGACCGGCAAGGACTCCGGGAAAGGCAAGATCGGCCGACGTTGATTAGATCCCAAGTCGCTAATGTCGTGCGAGCAAGAGCAAAACCGGCACCAACAGCCTGACCGAGCACGACAACCGCGAATTATTCGCCACCGGGAGCGACTCCGCGCTGTTCCTCCTGATGAAGGGATTGTCGGCCATTACATCGCATTAAGTTCGTTTGCCCTCCCGTTGATTTTTTCAGCAGCAGCGCGCGATCAAACCGGCGGCGTGCCGTGGGTGTGGAAGGACCCGATCGTCTTCAATCCCCACGCTTGGCCCTTCTTGCGCTCCTCCTCGGTCCACACGATCGGCTTCCAGTCCGGCGCCAGGATGAGGCGGGCGCCGGCGTTGGCGACCTCCACGCGGTTGCCGCCGGGCTCGTAGACATAGAGGAAGAAGGTCTGCTGGATCGCGTGCTTGTGCGGGCCGGTCTCGATATGGACGCCGTTCTCGAGAAAAATGTCGGCGGCGCGCAGGATCTCCTCGCGGCTATCCAGCGCGTAGGTGACGTGATGGAAGCGGCCGGGCTTGCCGTAATGGTCGCGGGTATAGGCAAAATCATAGCTCTTGTTCGACATGGTCATCCACATCGCGGCTTCGCTGCCATCGTTGAGCACGATCTGCTCGGTCAGCCGGCAGCCGAGATAATTCTCGAAGAAGAGGCGGTTGGCCTTGATGTCGACGGCCAGGCAATTGAGGTGATCGAGCCGGCGGACGTTTATGCCTCGGGCGGGAAAGCGCTGCGCCTGGTTTTTTAGCGCGGGCCTGAATTCGGGCGGCGCCTCGTACCACTCTGTCTCGTAATAGAGCTCGATGATGTGGCCGTCAGGATCGCGGCAGCGGAACGCCGGCCCCTGCCCCATGTCGCCATCGGTCCATCCGATCTCGAAGCCGGAACCCTTCAGCGCGGCGACGCGGCGCTCGAGCGCCTGCGGGCTGCGCGCGCGCAGCGCCATGTGGTCCATGCCCGAGGTTTTCGAGGCCGTCAGCTTCAGCGAATAGCGCTCGTAATCGTCCCAACCGCGCAAGTAGACAGACTCGCCTTTTTGGCCGCTGACCGTCATGCCCATGACATCGACAAAGAACCTTAAACTCTCGTCCGGCTTCGGCGTCAGCAACTCCATGTGCCCGAGATGGGCAAGATCGAAAATCGGCTCCTGGTTCATTGCGACCTCCTCATTGGAAAAGCGCCCGCGTCACGTCGTCGAACAATTCATCGACTGCAAAGGCCCGCGGGATGAGCTTCTGCTGCGCGGCATAGCCGATAATCATTTCCAGCGAACCGCGCATTGCATCGGGGGTAAAGCGCGGCGCGGCGGACGAGATGTTGGCGGATTTCGCGAGCAGCCGATACACCTCCCGCACGACATCCGGATGCTTTTCCGACAACTCCTGCTTCACTACCACCATATGGTTGATCTGCACCACGCCATGCCGGGCGAACCATGCCTTCTCTTCCGCAGCGACGTCCGAAAACAGCGGCTTGAGGTCCGGGTGTTCGGCTTTCTCGCCGAGCACCGCATCTAACTCGCCCTCGAGCAACATCGGCACGATCTGCTTGCCGGCCGGCGCACGTTTCGTCGTGTCCTGGTATTCCGCGACATGCGCGTCCTCGAAGGTAACCCACTCGATCGAAGCGAGGTCAACCCCATAATCGTTGGCTAGAATGCCGCGCACCCACACACCTGTCGTGGTGGTAAAGGAGCGGATGCCGACGCGCTTGCCGCTCAGATCAATCGGCTTCAGCGTGCCCTGCTTCACATTATACAGCGCGTGCGCGTGTTGAAACCGCGCCAGCACGACGCTGGGCAGCAAGACCATCGGCTTGCCAAAGGATTTCGCCATCAGATAGGTGACGATCGCCATCTCCGAAACGTCGAACGCCGCTTCGCGGACCATCGGCTTGAAACCCTTGTTGGTCGGCGAATACTCGACGAAATCCAAATCGACCAAATCCGACTTGATCGATCCGCTCTTCAGGGCCGATGTGCACGGATGATCGCCGAGCAAGGTGCGCAGGCGCATCGCCACGTCAGTCCTCCTCCGGCTCGTCGATATAGACAAGCCCGGCCTTCGCCAGTGGCTCGCGCATATTGTACATGTCGAGCCCGAGCACGCCGGCGGCAAGCTGCTTGCGCTTGCCGTCCTCGTCGGCGTAGCGCTTTTCGCCCTTTGCCACGACGTCGGCGGCATCCTTCCGCCTGATGACCACGACGCCATCGTCATCGGCGATGACCGCATCGCCCGGCACGACATTGATGCCGCCGCAGACCACGGGGACATTGACGGCGCCGAGCGTCGCCTTGACGGTGTCCTTGGCCGAGATCGCCTTCGACCACACCGGAAAGGCCATTTCACGAAGGGATTTTGCGTCGCGGACGCCGGCGTCGATGACTAGGCCCCTGACGCCGCGCGCCATCAGCGAAGTCGCGAGCAGATCGCCAAACATGCCGTCGGTATTGTCGGCGCTGCAGCCGACCACGAGGATGTCGCCGGGCTTGCACTGCTCGACCGCGACGTGGATCATCCAGTTGTCGCCGGGATGCGCCAGCACCGTCACCGCCGTGCCCGCCGCCTCCCCTCCGCTCCATACGGGACGCAGATAGGGCTTCATCAGGCCGAAGCGGCCATACGCCTCGTGCGCGGTGGCGACGCCGAGCGCCCCGAGCCGCTTCACCAGATCAGGCTCGGTGCGCTTGATATTGCGGACAACGACTGCCTTCATGCCAATTCCTCCATCGCCATCGGGAACAACCGCTGATAGGCCTCGCCATAGGTCATGGCCTTGCCCGAGTTGCGGCCGCCCTGAATGCCCCGCTGCAGCGCGACGCGTTCGTAATAGGCCCACAGATGTTTTTGGGCGGCGAGAACCTCGAACGTCTTGCGCTTGGTCTCCCAGACCTCGTCGATATTGAGGATCACCTGCGGCTTGAAATTGCACATCTCCGGCTGATGGGGCTCGAACAGGAACACCGGCGGCGCAGCGTAGGTATATTTGGCGCCGGGCTTGTGCCCCATCGCTTGCGCGACCACCCGTGTTTCCTGGGCAAAATGCGCCGCATTGGGATGATCGAAATTATAGGGGTCCTCCAGCGCATGGGTAAGCACGAAGGACGGATTGAGTTCGCGGTAGATATCGACCATGCGGTCGAAATACGCTTCCGTCAGACGCAGCGGATAATCGCCGGCGTCGAAAAATTCGATTTCCGCCCCTAATATCTCCGCCGCCCGCTGCGCTTCGTCGCGCCGGCCGGCCTTCACTTTCTCCAATGTCGCGCCGGCCTCCTTCCAGGCGAACTGGCTCTCGCCGCGTTCGCCAAAGGACAGGCAAGCGATCTTGATGCGATAACCTTTTCTCGCGTGCAGCGCGATGGCGCCGCCGGCGCGCCAGACGAAATCTCCGGGATGCGCCGTGACCACAAGGCCAGTCTTGCTAGCGTTCGTCATGATTGGGATTTCCTCCTTCGTCGCACGACGATTGTGTGGCTATCGCAGTTTCTGCTCGCTGCGCTGTACTACGCGCTAGTCAATTCGGAGCGGGTCGCCTGGCTGTGGCGAGGCCGACGGCGCTGATATCGCCGAGGCGATGGAGCAGACCGATGGTTGCAGTGGCAACAGCCGGTTCTTGCGATTGGTGAACAGAAATTTCCAAGGTTTGTTGCATAAATCGGGAATGTCGACTCCCAGTATTTCGCTCTGCTGTTGCGGCGGAGCGATTCCTTTCTCTCTCATGTTTGCAGCAACTGTATCGGCATCCTTCACACGATGGTCACGGTGAGACTTCCTCCATGTTTCTTTAGGACAGAAGAGTGGCGCCGCTGGGCATCGCAGCGCCATCATTTTTCACGTTGCTAGGGATCAGACGTTAGAACTTCAACGTAATGCCAGAATAGAGCGAGGACTCGGTGCAGGTATTGGTGCTTGTGGTCACGCCGGCCACAGTGAGAGTGCAAGCCCCCGGTGCCGCGTTGTGGCCGAGGCCGAACTTGTTCTGCCAGTAGCGATATGCAACCCAGACGTCGACGAGGTGAGAGTACTTCGGTCCGGCGAAGGCCTTGCTGGCGTCAAAGGTCAGGCGGATCGGCTCGCTGTTGAACTCTACCTTGGTAGCGGTACTGAACGGGCCGACACCCAGGCCGGCCAGCGGCTCGCTCTGATTGCCTTTCGGCCCATACCAGGCCGCACGGCCGCTGATAGAGAAGAACTGCATGGAGGGCGGCAGAAAACCCAGATCCATGTAGTAATTGGTCTCAACCGCCCATGTTCCTTTTTTGTTGGTGTTTCCGTCCGCGAGGCAGGTGACTGCGGGAACGCCGGGACCAAACAAACCGCACTGCGTGAACGAGTTGTGGTTGATTTCCTTGTAGTACAAGGGAGCGATGTTGAAATAGCCCTTGTAGGGAAGGTCGAACGCGAACTGCAGGCCGGCCACGAAGCCACGCTTGGACGGGGCCACAAAGGTATTGTTTATGAGGGCGTCGACGCCAACTTCGAACGAAATGTTATGCAGAAGTCCGACGCTGAACGCCTTGGTGTCGAAGATTTGATTCCAGCCGAATGTGCTGCGGATATTGGCATAGACTTCCGTTGCCCCAGCACAGGTCGCGTAGCCGCCGGTTATGGTGGTGTAGGCCGCAGTGCAAGGCATAGCGGGATCGTTATGATCCGACTTGGACATATAGATGTTGATGAAGTTCGTGCCATAAGCCCATGCGTCGAAATGGGTGAACGAATAGAACTGCTTCGCCGTTTTGCCGTTGATGCTGCCATCAGGCCGTCTACTAAAATAACCGGGGTCAGTAGCGGTGGGAAGGTAGGAGAAGGTCACCCTGTCATCGATTACGAAAAAGAACGGCAAGTCGGTGACTCGCTTTACAGCCTTTACGGCAACATCGGCCGCTTGTGCGCCGGACAGCGCGGCAATAGCCGCCGCCGCGATGAAAAGACATCTGAAAACTTTCATGGTTTCCCCCAAATCTCTTTGGCAGTGCCCGCACTGGCAAGCTTTTATTCTCCTCGACAGAGGAGTTATTTCCCTCCTAAGTAGGATGTCGCGCCTCGGCCAATACGAAAGCGGCGAGAAAACATGTCATGACGTAATGCCTTGAAATGGCGCGTCATTCGCCGCAGGGACCTTCGAAGGAACACGACCAACATGGGGCATCCGCTTGGCATGGCGGCCATTTGGCGCTCATGCCTGCGCCTGTCGCGATCTCAGGATGCCAATGGATCGCAGTGGGGAGATTGGTGGCGAAGGCCGATAACACAGTGGGAAATCGAACTTGATTGACCTGATTGCAACCACGAACCCTTTGCTTCGCTATTCAATTGGTTGCTCGCGAACTCTTGTCTGTATCAGCCTCAGGGGGCAATCGTAACCGACAGACCCTCCAACCCGCTTGCCAACATAATCTGACAGGCTAGGCGTGAGCCCGGCGCCGGTGATCAGAGCCATTAGGGAGGTCATCCTCATCCCTGGCAGCCGAAACGAAGAGTTCGGGATGCGATTGGCCGATGAACACGTGACAGTTTGCGCGCGAGCAGCATCCACACATAAGGTCAAGAGTCGTCGATGCCGGCATCGCGAAAGGCCTTAAACACCGCTAATCCGGGTTTACTGAAACGGTGTAGCGCGTCCGTAACGCCTAGTGAACCATTCTTTCTCCGATAACTAGCACTACTTTGGCAGATTGTTGATTTTGCCGCGTTTTATAGGATTCCCGAATCAATTTTTCAATGATTCATGGGTGGTCGGCTCTTGGAGGGCTGACCATGCCGGGATGGGAAGACGAACTCGAACGCTGGCTGATGCCGTTCTTGGACCGGCTGGGTCATAAGACCCGGCAGCGGATGTGTCCTCTGTATGTTGCGGGATTGATCGGTCCGGGCGATCGCAAGAGCGTTCAGCCGATGGCGGAACGCCTTGCCACGAGC
>NZ_AXAP01000176.1 GCF_000472865.1 Bradyrhizobium elkanii WSM2783
CGTCATCAGTCGCTGGCAGGCCTGATCTTGCCGGGCCAGGGTTTCGATCTCGCTAGATAGACCCTCGATACGCGCATCCAGCCGGCGCCAGTCTTCGGCCAGACCCTCGATGATGCGCAACATGCGAGGCGAGAGCACATCGGTGCGCGTTGCCAGGATACCCGGCAACTCGAACCGCAGGGAATGCAGGCCTTGCCGCACGGCGATGCCCCGCTCCAGCAGGAACGCACGGATCTGATTGATGGCGCCGGTACGCTGACCGACCAATCGATCGCGGACGCGGTGCAGTGCCTGAAGGTCGAGTTGATCGGCGGTTTTGGTCGCGACGAACTTCATGGTCGGGCGTTGGACAGCCTCAGCGATCGCTTCCGCATCTCGGAAGTCATTCTTCTGCCCCTTCGAATACGGCCGCACGTATTTCGCCGGCATCAGGTGGGCGTCGTGGCCAAGCATTTGGAGCTTGCGGCTGAGATGATGTGCGCCGACGCAGGCTTCCATCCCGATCAGGCACGGCGGCAGGTTGGCAAGTCGCGCCTCGACCTGGCCACGCGACCATTTTTGCCGGAGTACGATCGCACCACGCCGATCGTGCCCTATGACGTGAAACGAGTTCTTGCCGATATCAATGCCGACCACGGCGATTGTGCTGCTAGATTTCTGAGACATGGCGTGCTCCTTTTCGGTGCCCCGAACCAGCTTCGATCACTGGCGGGGCTGGAGTACGGCCGGACCATCCCATTAGCGGACCTCTTACCTTTCGGGGAAGAGCAGAGACAATTCAGCCCGCAATTGCCAATTCGGCAACGTCACCATGTCGCCGCACCCTGCCAGGCTTCGGATCACCGAGCCCGAAGATGTCGTGGCGCCAAGGAGCCTCAACTTGCCGCATTACGCAAAGCCATCGCCAGTGCATTGCAGCAAGGCAATGGTGTTCTTGAGGTCGACAAAGAGGACGGGCTGTTCCTCAGCAGGAAAGTGGCCTGATCAACACACAGTGATGATGGTGGTGGCCATTTAGCGATGCCGGTAATCGCTATCAGCGCCCGCGAAATTATCATTCAGTGCGACGTTACCCGGCATCGTTCCCCGGAACCGTGCTAGGGGGACGCCGTTTAGGGATACGCGCGGGTGTAGCGCCTCGCTGCTTGCACTCGCCTCGGCCTTGCAGGAGCGCGTCATGGCCAGGATCAACAACATCGTTTTGGTTCACGGTGCCTTCGTCGACGGATCGAGTTGGGCTGGCGTCTACGACGTCCTCAATGAGCACGGTTTCACCGTCAGCGTCGTCCAGAACCCGACCGTCTCGCTGGAGGGCGACGTGGCCGCGACCAATCTGATCCTCGATGAGCAGGAAGGTCCGGCGGTGCTGGTCGGTCATTCTTACGGCGGGGTGGTGATCACTGAGGCGGGCATGCATCCCAAAGTCGCTGCCCTCGTCTACATCGCCGCCTTCGCTCCGGACAAAGGCGAGTCCGTCGACACCATCGTCGGCCGCCCGCCGTCGTTTACGCCGCCGAAGGAAGGATATCTTTTCCAAGACAAGGCGAAGATGGCGGCCGCGTTCGGTGCTGATGTGGATCCTAAGACCGCCGGCTTCTGGGCCGACAGCCAGGTGCCGTTTGGCATGGAGGCGAACAATGCCGTGGTCACCGAGCCCGCGTGGAAGAAAAAGCCGAGTTGGTATCTCGTGGCCACGGACGACAAGATGATCTCGGCGCCCACGCAACGGCGGATGGCGAACCGCGCGAGCTCGACAGTCGTCGAGGTCCCCGGAAGTCACGCGATCTACGTCTCCAATCCGCGCGCGGTGGGGGTGCTGATTGAGCAGGCGGCGGACGGTTGCGCCTAAATTCAATCAGCCGATCCCGAATATTCCTGGAAAGTCGCTTGTCGTCGTGGAAGTCGACTACGCGCCGGGGGCCGCTTCCCCGTCCCCGACGCATTCTATAATTTGACGGTCATCGGCGCCGGCTTAATCCAGAGATTGGAAGTAGCTGGCTTGGCTCAAAGGCACCACCTCCTTCCTTTAAAATAACCGCCCCCGCTCGCCATTCGTGCTTCCAGTTGGGAATGGACGGCCTCATCTGTCTGGGCGAGCGCCCATGCGCAGATTGAATCCTCCTGCGTAAAGGCGAGCCAAAGATTCATCCGACATGGCCCGATCGGCTGCGAACGTCGGCTTGCGATCCCTTCCGGACCTTTCGGTTTTGGCGATGGCCGGCCCAGCGCGGCTTCCCCTTCGGGGCAGGAGGACATATCCTATTGGCGTAAGTTAAAGGTCCTGCGTTGAACCGGGTGTCCCGACAAGCCGCTTTTGATCGACCGCTTACGTCGCTCCTGAATCGATCGTTTGCATCAATCAAGAGAGGAGCCCATGAACAGCAGCCCCATCCACAAATGCGTAGCTGAGGCGATCGGCAACTTCTGGCTCTCCTTCGCGGGTAGCTGGATGTGGAGTTGTTTTTCCATTCCTTGAAGGGGCCTCGTCAGGTTTAAATGCGGGCTTGCTAACGGCAGTTCAGAAACCAGCGGTAATGCCGGTCACCTCGGCCCTGAGGTGAAAGGCGTGAGTTCGGGCCGTACCTGATGCTGATGGAGGATGGACCATGATGTTCCAAGAGATTACAGGCGTGAAGATTCCCGACAGCCAATTGGCGCGCGAAGCAACGCAGTTCATTCGAGACACCGAAAGCGACTTTCTGTTTCAGCACTCCACGCGCGTCTATTTCTGGGGCGCCCTGGCCGGGAAGCGGAAGAAGCTGACCTTCGATCCGGAGCTGCTGTACACGGCGACCATGTTCCATGATCTCGGCCTGACCTCCGGCTTCCGGGAAAGTCGGCTGCGCTTCGAGGTGGACGGCGCGAATGCGGCGCGCGACTTCCTGCGAAGCCACGGCATCTCGGAGAGCGATATCGAGAAGGTCTGGTTTGCGATCGCGCTGCACACCACGCCGGGAATCTCCGAGCACCTGCATCCCGTCGCCGCGCTGACTGCGGAGGGCGTGATGATGGATCTGGTAAGCCTTGGCTATGACGAATTCACCGACGCGCAGCGGGGGGCGGTGGTGACGGCCTACCCGCGTGCGCCGCAATTCGTGGAAGACCTACTCCAGGCGTTTTACGACGGCCTCAAACACCGGCCGGAAACGACCCAACAGACCGGCCTCGCCGATATCATGATTGACAAGGACCCCCATTTTCACCGAAGTGACTTTTGCAGCCTGATGCGGAACTCGCGTTGGGCCGCTTAGTCGGTGTCTTGAACCTGCAAATCGAAGACGTGAAAGGATGGGCTATTCTAACGTCGGCAGGCTGCCTATGAAGTAGCGAAGGCACTTCCGCTTATGGCCCTTCGCGACAGTTTGCGCAGCGTGGAGACATGTCCGCAGTTGGGGGTAGACCAGAAGTCTCGGGCTGCGGGGCAAACGGGCGCGATTGACCCCGAGCAGACCTCTCATGAGGTCAATCGATTTTGGGGCATATGTGATCGTGGCGCCTTCTGAGTTCAGGAACCAATGCGCGGACTCATCGTTTGCGCTCAGGCTGGCTGGCGTTGGGCGGCATGACGATGGCACCAGTGTTGGGATTATGATCATGGCCGAACTTTCGCTGCCGACCGCCGTCGCCCCACATCCGTCCATCATATAGGAATGGCTGTCTTTCACTCGCTTTGGCAATGGCCGGCGTTTGCGATTTAGTCGTCATGTCTTGCGCGCTGGACGCTGTCGCCGCCAGTGCCAAGAAAAACCCGACTGCTAGTCGTGGCATGACAATCCTCCTCTCGCGTTCGGGATCAATGTGCGACGGTATCGCTCGGTTCTAGCAGCGTCAGAAAAAAGACGGAATTGCATTGGAACCCAAACCGTCCGCGAGCGGCTCACGTCGGGTATGTATGGGAGATCGACACCCTTGTCGTGTCGATCACGGATGATCCAATATCGAAGGTTCTCTGGAAGCGTCCACGCGCTCACCATGAACTCCTGAACGCTGACCTTCCGACCAGAAATATCAACCGTTACATCGCGATCCCGTTCTGTATATCCGGTCGCCTCGATCTGCTCGCAGCTATCAATGACAGCGGCCATCATCTCTCGGATGAGGTTCCAATCGGTCGGCATGTGATGGCTCCTTGTCTGCCGCAACGCGAGCGCATGGCGCCTGTGTTGTCTCGGGTTTTCCACCAAGGCCTGTTGCGACTCCACCGCGGTCGGACCCAGCAAGGTGAAATGGGCGCATCTTTCCTTCCGAGAGTTGTTCGGTCATGAGAGATCGCGCGTGTAATACCTTCCGCCGTAGTTTTCGACCGTGGGTTTGTGCACCATGATTAGTCGCCGAGCAGAGAAGCTGAATGTTTCCAAGGTGCTTTCCAGGCGGGTAGGGAGGATGGACGTTCCGTCATTACTGAAACTCTGGCAGGGGCACGGGTAAGTCTTTCCCCATGTGCGCAGCCAATCGCGTTTACCGCGTGGCGTACCACGGCGCCGGCTGGCCGCAACTTGGGATCGTCGAGAGGTCGACAGTTGACGCTAACGGACTAAAGCTTCGCCTTTGTTTTGGCTCTCCCGCCGCTTGAGCGAAATCATTCTCTCGATCCCGCGGATCATATCAACCTTTAGAGTCCACTCAGGCAGCGCCTGCACCTCAGTCAAAAACAGCTCCCACGTCTCCAAAGAGGAGAACGGGCCGGGATCGTCGATAAACCCGATACACAACGGCAGTTCCTGCTTCATCAAGCACCTTGTTTTTTATCACTCGACCGCCTTTGAAAGCCGCGTTCGGCGCTGACGCTAGCCGGCTTTCCGCATTCTATTTGCAAGGAATTTCAGCAATGGGAGCTGAGCGCCTTCAGGTGGATTAAGTGGAACGTACTCGGTTCCAACTGTTTGAACCAAGATACGCATCCCGTCGGACCAGCCCAACAATTCGATCATCGTCCGTGGATCGTGTCGGTCGCGTTCTTGGGCCCATCCCTCGAAAAGGTCACTCAGTGACATCAATTCCTCGCCCGATAGAGTATCGAGCAGCGGTGCGGGCGGCGTTGCATAAAAATGGCGGACTGCTTCCGCTTCGGTACCACTAATCGCGCGGCCAAGGGGTTTTCTGTCCCGAACAAAACTCCGAATGTCGGATCCCAAGCGGTTCTCGCGCCGGCATTTCTCCGCTTCGACTTCTAACCTGCCAGATTCAAGCAGGTAGTCCATTTTTTGTTGGAGACGGTGTCGTTCGCGGTCATCGGCGTTCCGGTATTCGGTCAGTGTTGCCGCATACCTTCCTGCGCAAAGCAGAATGTAGTGGTCCGGACCTAAAACTTCGACCATCGCTTGTCCTACTCAATAAGATGGGCACTATGTATTCGGCAATCGATCAATTGACTCCAGACCTAGGGCACTTGTTAGTCTGGAATGATTGGCAACCCTTCCTCTGCTCGCCTCTCAGCCTCCATTGGACTGATCAACCTGCCAGAAAATACTGAAGCAACGATCATGCATGCACTAGCAACGCCTAGGTAAGCTTCTGTAAGCGCAGCAGAGTTATTTGGAATGCCGTCGAGCCAGATGCAAGCCGCGAAAATCAATGACGTAGCTACGCTACCGGAAACAATTGTCGCGAATGATCTCCGACCAAAAATAACTGTGACGAAGTGCGTACCGAGTGCGATCGGCGCGGCAAAGCCTCCTGAAACGATGATCAACATCGGCCAGCTAATCATGGGGCCTACCTTATGGAGTTTCAGCGAAATAATTCTCACGTTAGTCGGAGGCAAACGCCGATCAGACGTGCTCTCGAAGAAATCGTGCCCGCCGGGGGCCGAGGCGGTGTGGGGGTGAACGCCGCATCCCTGTCAGGCGATTTTAGCACTACTTTGGCAGATTGTGTTTTCGCCGCTGTTTTTCACGGATTTGCTTTCGGCAATATGGGCACTGCTGAGACGGCGGCCGAAGGATGAGATCGACGATGGCGTGACGTACGGCTGGCATGGTTGGCTGAGGCGGAGGCCCGTTGATTCTTTTTTTTCCGCCCCGCGTATGCGAGGCGACGATGTTGCAGGAAGGCGTAGGCAATCATTGTCATCAAGGCGTGGCGATGAAGACCTTGCCATGATCGCCCTTCGAAGTGATCAAGTCCAAGTTCCTCCTTCA
>NZ_AXAP01000173.1 GCF_000472865.1 Bradyrhizobium elkanii WSM2783
ACTTCCCGTCGGTTCGGATGAACGCCGAGGAGTTGCTCTTGCGTTTCAAGCGCAATGAGAGCGATGAGGGCGCAATGTTGCGTGATCTCCTGCTCACGCAACGCTCGACCGAAGGGGATATCGGCAACTGGCTGGCTGCGATGATCGCGCGTCGCGCGATCGAGCCAAATCACCTCTGGGAAGACCTCGGATTGCGCAATCGTGGCGAATTATCCCGCCTCTTAAGCCGCCATTTCGCGCCGCTCGCCGCGCGCAATGTCAACAATATGCGCTGGAAGCGGTTCTTCTATCGCATGCTGTGCGAGGGCGACGGCCTTGTGATGTGCACGACACCGGTGTGCACGCAATGTAAGGACTTCAACCGCTGCTTTGGCGATGAAAGTGGCGAGAGCCGGATGGCTGAGCGCCGGCGTGACGTTCTGTTGCGGGCGGCTAACCCGGACGCCGCCAGCATCTGGCCTATGTGAGCAACACGGGATGGATCGTCCGTTGGCCAGACTTCCAACCGATGACCGCGCGGATCGCGCTGGCTTCGACGAGGTGCAGGTGGATACGACCTGCGCCCAATTCAGCAGGCAATGTCCCGACGCCGGCTGGAAGGATATGTTGCTCAAGGCCGGGCTGCGCCCGACGGCCGGCGCGTGATCTTAAGCGAGTTGTTGTTTGCCAGGGGCGAGCGGCATGTCACCGCAGAGATGTTATTTGCCGAGGCGCGTGAGACCGGCTTTCCGGTCTCACAGTCTACCGTCTACAAGACTTTGAACCAGTTCACGCGAGCCGGCCTATCGGGTCGGATCCGTGTTGACGGTTCGCGATCATTTTTTGACACCAACACCACGCCGCATCCGCATTATTATCTGGGCGGCGACGATATCCTGCTCAACGGTCCCGATGCGAATCCCCTGCTTGTGAATGTTCCCGTGCCGCTGCCGGCCACGCAGTCTCGCGCGTCGATCTGATCATCCATCTGGGTCGCAAGCCGAGTTGATGCCAAGCGATCGCGCCCTGAGATAAGCCGACGCGTCGACTTTGCCACGCTGTCGCGTTTGCGACAACCCGGCTGAGCCAAAAACTGTGTGCTTGTTCAACAGCTTGGGGCGGGTGCCGGCGTGGCATGCGGGTTGCTGAAGCCTTGCTTTGCCAAAGACAACAAGGAGCTTCGCATGATCGCCGCCGCCTCTGCCAAACCGTCATGGTCCGAGACGGCATCGGGAAGTCCGATCGTGCTCAACGATACGACACTGCGCGACGGCGAACAGGCGCCTGGCGTTGCCTTCACCACCGACGAAAAGGTGGCGATCGCGCGGGCGCTGGCGCGGGCCGGCGTTACCGAGATCGAAGCCGGGACGCCGGGGATGGGCAGTGAAGAGATCGCCGCCATCCGCGCCATCGTTGAGGCCGGTCTCCCGCTCACCATCATCGGCTGGTGCCGGATGCGTGAAGCCGATGTCGATGCGGCGATCGAGGCCAAGGTGTCGATGGTCAATGTCTCGATTCCGGCATCTGACGTGCAGATTGCCGCCAAGCTTAGCGGTGACCGCGAGCTGGCGCTAGAGCAGGTGAGGCGGGTGGTCAGTTACGCCCGCGAGCGGGGGCTTGAGGTCGCCGTCGGCGGCGAAGACTCCTCCCGCGCTGACGTCGATTTTCTCATCACGCTGATCGCCATCGCAAAAGCCGCGGGCGCACGGCGCATTCGCATTGCCGATACGCTCAGTGTGCTTGATCCCGACTCCACCTATGCGCTGATCGCGCGTTTGCGCGCGACCACCGATCTCGAGCTCGAATTTCACGGCCATGACGATCTCGGGCTCGCAACCGCCAATACGCTCGCCGCCATCAAGGGGGGNGCGAGCCACGCCTCGGTGACCGTCATAGGGCTCGGCGAGCGAGCGGGCAATGCGCCGCTGGAAGAAGTCGCCGTCGCGCTCAAACAGCTCTACGGGCGCGCCACCGGCATCGTGCTGCCGGAGCTCGAGAACGTCGCCGCGGTAGTGGCAGCCGCGGCTGCACGTGCAATTCCTCTGAACAAGGCCATCGTCAGGGAGCATGTGTTCACCCATGAATCCGGCATTCATGTGCATGGCTTATTGCAGGATCAACGCACCTATGAGTGGCTCGACCCCCATTTGCTTGGTCGGTTCAATCATATTGTGATCGGCAAGCATTCCGGGCTGTCCGCGATCACGACGCTCCTTGACGAGTTGCAGCTCGCCGCCAGCTCCGAGGAGACAAAACAGATCCTCTCGCGGGTGCGAAAACATGCCACCGAGCACAAGCGGCCGGTGGCGCGCGAGACGGTGGTGGCGATCTGGCGCGACATCCGCGAGCGCTCGTTGACAAATTGCGCGTGAGGCGGGCCATGGTCCGGCACCATTACGGCCGATCACTTCGAAACCGTGGGCGCGCCGCGGAAATCCTCGCTGCTCGCACTGATGCGCCAACGCATAGTCTACGTAGGCAATATAGAGCGCCGCGTGCGCGAAGCAGCGTCGCAAGAAGTGACCAGCCTGTGCTGCGTCCCGACCACCGGCCGGAGGGCCTAACCCAAAGGAAAGTTTCGATGAGCAACAAACAGAGGGCAGCCAGCATCCTGGATCGGCTCAACAAGGCCTCGTCGGCTGAAGATTTTTTTGCGCTGCTTGGCGTCGACTACGACCCCAAGATCGTCAATGTCGCGCGCCTGCATATCTTAAGGCGCATGGGGCAATATCTCGCCAAGGAACAATTCGAAGGTAGCGCAGAGGCGGAGGTCACGGCGCGGTGCAAGGCGGTGCTGGAGCAGGCTTATGCCGATTTCGTGGCGTCCTCGCCGATCGATCAGCGGGTGTTCAAGGTCTTGAAGGATGCGGTCGCCGAGCCCAAGAAACCGGCGGCCTTCGTGCCGTTGAGCTCGCTGAAATAGCCTCATGTATCAGTTCAGATCTGCCTGCATGTCGGTGCGGTGTGTTGTGCCATTCGCCTTCCTCCAGATCAACTCTCTACAGCAACGCGCGAAGCCACGCTGTCGCCTTCCCGACGTATGGGCGGATTGTATTGTCTGCGATGCTAACTGACCCCTCATCAATTTTTCTCAAGTCATTGATCGGAGCTCTGATTTTCGATCGCGTGCAACTGGTACGACACTTGCTGTTCTCCGGCCAAGTCCGTCATTGGCGCCGGCGTACACAGAATTGTTGCCGTCCGAGATGAGATTTGGAGAAAGACCAATCATGTTACCGTTACTGCTCGCCGCTTGCGCCGGCGTCATCTTGTGGCTCACGCTCGCGTTAATGCCGTTCGAACTTATCTTTGACGCCGTTGAGGCTGGGATTGACCGGGCGTTGGCCGCTAATGGGTAACTCGCGTTTCCACGCTACCTCTGGAGAAGGCATGCACAGTATCGTTTCCATCAAGCAGGTTCCCGATTTCGCGCAGATCGGCGTCAATCCCCTTACCAACACGATCTTGCGTCAGGGTCGGCGAGTATCGTCAAACAAGACGCCTTGTTTGCGCGCGAGGCCGCGCGCTTATTGCGTGAAAAGTTCTCCAGTAAGATCACCGCGCTCACCAGGCTCGATGTGTAGCGCCGCGCCGAACGCGGCGCGTCGATGTTGCGCACAGAGCTGCCGTGCCTTGCCAACCATGCCGGAAGCGAGCCAGATTTGCCGCGGTCTCATAACCGACGCCCTGCGCGCGCCGCTGGGGCCAGTTGTGAAATGGAGCGAGCAGGAGGCCAGCGTCGAGAACATCTCGAAATGCGGCGTGCGCGGCTCGCCGATCATAGTCAAGCGTGTCTTTGCGCCTTCGCCACAAACCGAGAGGAGGCGGATGGGAGCCACGAAGCAGCCGACCGAGTTGCTGATGAAAGCCATCTTGAAGGGCCGACCCAAGCTAGAAACCGGTCTTGTGGCGCAGGCGCGCGGGTTGTGAGGGGGACAAGGCTATGAGCAACATCACCACAGCTCCTACGCCGGTCGCGGGCGGCCGCGCAGGAGCGAAAAGAGAATTGCCGGAGCACTTTAAGGCCTACAAGCATATCTGGGTCTTCGTCGAGCAGGAGCGCGGCCAGGTGCATCCAGTCTCCTGGGAACTCATGGGTGCGGGCCGCAAGCTTGCCGACAAGCTGAAGGTCGATCTCGCTGCGGTTGTTATCGGCCCGGAGGGCGAGGCCGCGCGTACCGCCGCGCTCGAGTCCTTCTGCTACGGCGCCGACCTAGCCTATCTCGTGAGCGAGAATGTGCTGTCGGAGTATCGCAACGAGTCCCACACGAAGGCGCTGACCGATCTCGTCAACACCTATAAGCCAGAGATCCTGCTGTTGGGCGCAACCACGCTCGGTCGCGATCTTGCGGGCTCGGTAGCCACCACCCTACTGACGGGTCTCACCGCCGACTGCACCGAGCTCGATGTCGACGCGGATGGTTCGCTTGCGGCCACGCGTCCGACATTTGGCGGATCGCTGCTTTGCACGATCTACACTTTGAATTACCGGCCGCAGATGGCAACCGTCCGCCCGCGCGTGATGCCGATGCCAGAGCGCCTCGCGCGCGATGCCGCCCGCATTATCATCCATCCGCTCCGCCTGCTCGAAGAAGACATCGTCACCAAGGTGCTATCCTTCATGCCGGACCGTGATTCGGCCAAATCCAATCTTGCCTACGCCGACGCCGTCGTCGCCGGCGGGCTGGGGCTGGGCTCGCCGGAGAGTTTCCAGCTGGTACGACAGCTCGCCGACGTGCTCGGCGCGGAATATGGCTGTTCGCGGCCGCTGGTACAAAAGGGCTGGGTCAGCTCCGACCGGCAGATCGGCCAGACCGGCAAGACCATCCGGCCGAAGCTCTATATTGCCGCAGGTATTTCCGGCGCGATCCAGCATCGGGTCGGCGTAGAGGGCGCAGATCTGATCGTTGCCATCAATACCGACAAGAACGCACCGATCTTCGACTTCGCCCACATCGGCATCGTCAATGACGCTATGCACTTGTTACCCGCGCTGACGGCCGCTTTTCGTGCACGGCTTTCGCCGCATTCGCGCGACCGGATCGCGAGCTAGAGGAGGTTGTTATGATCGAGGAGAAGTTCGATGCAATCGTGGTCGGCGCCGGCATGTCGGGCAACGCGGCGGCGCTGGCCATGGCCAAACGCGGCATGAAGGTGCTACAGCTCGAGCGCGGTGAATATGCTGGATCGAAGAATGTCCAGGGCGCAATCCTCTACGCCGACATGCTGGAAAAACTAATCCCGGACTTCCGCGACGACGCTCCGCTCGAACGTCATCTCGTCGAGCAACGGTTCTGGATGATGGACGATCGCTCGCATGTCGGCGTGCACTACCGCTCCGAGGACTTCAACGAGGAGCGGCCGAACCGGTACACGATCATCCGTGCGCAGTTCGACAAATGGTTCTCCTCGAAAGTGCGCGAGGCCGGCGCGACCGTGCTGTGCGAGACCACGGTCACTGAGCTGGTACGGGACGCCAATGGGAAAGTCATCGGTGTTCGTACAGATCGTCGCGACGGCGAAATCCACGCAGATGTCGTGGTACTGGCCGAAGGCGTTAATGGCCTGCTCGGTACGCGTGCGCGCCTGCGCGAGCGGCCCAAGCCCGACAAGGTGGCACTCGCGGTTAAGGAAATGCACTTCTTGCCGCGTGAGACCATCGAGGCCCGTTTCAATCTCAAGGGCGACGAAGGCGTCGTTGTCGAAGCGGCCGGCACCATTTCTTGCGGCATGACAGGGATGGGCTTCATCTATGCCAATAAAGAATGCATATCGATCGGCATCGGCTGTATCGTCGCCGACTTTCAGAGCACTGCAGAGACGCCATATGGGCTGCTCGATCGCTTCAAGCGTCATCCATCCGTGGCGCCCCTGATCGAGGGCTCGGAGGTCAAGGAATATTCTGCGCACCTCATCCCTGAAGGTGGCTACAAGGCAATCCCGCAGCTGTATGGCGAAGGCTGGGTCGTGGTCGGCGATGCGGCGCAGCTCAACAACGCCATTCATCGCGAGGGCTCTAACCTCGCGATGACCTCGGGCCGCATTGCGGCGGAAGCTATCGTCCAGG
>NZ_AXAP01000177.1 GCF_000472865.1 Bradyrhizobium elkanii WSM2783
GCCGGCAAGGCACAGTACCAGGCCCGCTCGATCTGCGAATGCATCCATGCCCGCTGGCGCAACTGGGACCTCAGGCAATTGACGGTGCGCGGCATCGAAAAGGTCCGAGCCGTCGTGCTCTGGTACGCCCTCACCAACAACATCCTGCAGGGACATCGCCTCGCCAACCCATAGCTGCGCCAAACCATAGCGGCGCGCAAATCCCGCCCCGCTCCACCGTCGAGGTCTTCAACATCCGCTACTTCGGATGCCGTCTACCCGAAAACCGAATTGGTTCTCAGGCTCTACGATTTGGCGTCTTCTTGGCTTTCTTTGCCGAGGCCGTCTTCGCCGCCTTCCTTGCTTTCGGCCGCTTGCGCAATGCGGCGCGCTGGGCGGCGGCGAGCGCGGCCCTTGCCCATTGCGCCAGCTCTTCCGAATCGTCGAACAGCCGCGCCGGCAACTGCCAGTAGGAGTTCACCGTGACGTTCCGGGTGCTCGTTTGATATTGGAACGGCTTCGAGCCTTCCGCTTCAAACCGCGGAATGGTCTCTTCGTCGGCGCGGAAATAGAGCCCAGCACGCAGCGATAACGCGAAGTTGGTGCCGTCGGCAGAGATGCCGTAGCCGGAGAACATGCGGCGGATGGTGACCGGGCCGAAATCGGCAAACAGGTCGATCAGGAATTCGCGGTCCATCATGGCCCCAGCCCCGCTCTCACCCCTCATGGTGAGGAGGCGCGCAGCGCTGTCTCGAACCATGAGGCCCCGATCTCATCCTTCGAGACGGCCGCTGCGCGGCCTCCTCGGATGAGGTCCCGTGTGCTTGGCGAGCGGTTTACACCTTCGCCGGTGTCAGCTGAACCGACTCGCCGCAGCCGCAGGCGGAAATCTGGTTCGGGTTGTTGAAGATGAACTGCGCCTGCATCTTATCGGCCTTGTAGTCCATCTCGGTGCCGAGCAGGAACAGGACTGCCTTGGGATCGACCAGGATCTTCACGCCCTTGTCCTCGACCACCTCATCGGTCGGCCGGATCTCGTGGGCGTATTCGACCGTATAGGACTGTCCCGCGCAGCCGCCATTCTTGATGCCGACGCGAAGGCCGACGATCTCGGAATCGGCCCGCTTGGTCAGTTCCGTGATCCGCGCTGCCGCGGCGTCCGTCAGCTTCATGACCTGCGGGCGGGGCCGCGGCTTCGGCTTGGCAACTGGTGCGATGGTGGTCATTGCAGCGGCTCTCTCTCCCTACGATGCAGAGCGGCAAAGTCTGTTATCTCAAAAATAACAACGAAATTCCGGCTGTGAAGGTCTCATGTTCGCAATTGGCTAGAACTTCTCCGAACGACACACACCTAGTAGATCGCCCATACTCCCGGTGTGACCAGTTCCAGCAAATGATTGTCCAGATCGCGGAAATAGATGCTCTTGCCGCCGCGCGGCCAATCGGTCCTGCCTTCGATCGCTACATCCTGCTCGCGAAGCCGCTTTTCCCAGGCCGGCAATTCATCTGCGGCGATGGCAAAGGCCGCATGGATCGGGCCGCTGCCGTCGTGCGGCGGAATGGTGCCGCCGGGCAGATGGACCGTCTCGAGCGTAGCGCCGCGACGAAACAGCAGCAGCACATTCCGGCCTCCTATGTCGAAGGCCATAAACCGCGAGTCGCTCGTCAGAGGCTCAAGACCGAGCACATCGGTGTAGAACGCGCGGGCGCGGTCGAGGTCATCGACATAGAGTGCAGTCTCGATGACACCGTATAGCTTCGGCAACGAACCTCACCACATGTTGAGCACGAGGCGGGCCTCGTCGCTCATCCGATCCGGCGTCCACGCCGGCTCCCAGACCAGGTTGACATTGACGACGCCTACGCCGGGAACGCTGGCCAGCGCGTTCTCCACCATGGTGGGCAATTCACCGGCCGCCGGGCAGTTCGGCGTGGTCAGCGTCATCTCGACGTCGACGCTGCGGTCGTCCTTGAGATCGACCTTGTAGATCAGTCCGAGCTCGTAGATGTCGGCCGGGATTTCCGGGTCGAACACCGTCTTCAGCGCGGCCACGATCTCCTGGCTGAGACGCTCGGTCTCTTCCGGCGGCAAGGCGGAGCTTGTCTCCACATGGGCGGTTTTGACGTCGTCGGCAGTCTCGGTCATGCGAACAATTCCCCGGCCTTGATCAAGGCTTGCGCCAGATGGTCGACCTCTTCCCTCGTATTATACATGCCGAACGAGGCCCGGCACGTGGCTGTGACATTGAACCGCTCTAAGAGCGGCATCACGCAATGGGTGCCGGCCCGCACCGCAATCCCCTGGCGGTCGATTACGGTCGCGACATCGTGGGGATGGGCGCCCTTCATCTCGAAAGAGATCACCGGCCCCTTCTCCCGGGCGGTGCCGATCAGCCGCAGCGAATTGATCTCGCGCAGGCGCTCCTGGGCGTAGGTGAGCAGGCTGTGCTCATGGGCAGCGATGCGCTGCTTGCCGATCGAATTGACGTAGTCGATCGCAGCGCCCAGCCCGATCGCCTGGACGATCGGCGGGGTTCCGGCCTCGAATTTGTGCGGCGGGTCGCCATAGGTGACCCAGTCCTTTGCGACCTCGCGGATCATCTCGCCGCCGCCGTTATACGGCCGCATCGCGACCAGGTGCTCATGCTTGGCATAGAGCACGCCAATGCCGGTCGGGCCGTAAACCTTATGGCCGGTGAAGGCGTAGAAATCGCAGTCGAGATCCTGCACGTCGACTGGCAGATGCACGGCGCCCTGCGCGCCGTCGACCAGCACCGGAATGCCGCGATCGTGCGCGATCCTGACGACCTCCTTGACCGGAACCAGCGTGCCGAGCGCATTCGACATCTGCGTGATCGCGACCAGCTTGGTGCGCGGCGAGAGCAGCTTCTCGAACTCTTCGATCAGGAAATTGCCGTCGTCGTCGACCGGCGCCCATTTGATGACGGCGCCATGTCGCTCGCGCAGGAAATGCCAGGGCACGATGTTGGAATGGTGCTCCATGATCGAGAGCACGATCTCATCGCCCTGCCCGATATTGGGCTCGCCCCATGACGAGGCGACCAGGTTGATCGCCTCTGTGACGTTACGGGTGAAGATGATTTCTTCGCTGCGCCGCGCGTTGACGAACTGCGCAACCTTGCTGCGCGCGCCTTCGTAAGCCTCGGTCGCGGCATTGGCGAGGTAATGCAGGCCGCGATGCACATTGGCGTATTCGGTCTTGTAGGCCTCGGCCATGCGGTCGAGCACCGCGTTCGGTTTCTGCGCGGAGGCCGCGTTGTCGAGATAAACCAGCGGCTTGCCGTAGATCTGCAGCGCCAGCGCCGGAAAATCCTCGCGTACCCGCGCGACATCATAGGCGCCGTTGGCGACCGCCGGATGCGTGCTCATGCGCGTGCCTCCAGCCAGCGCTGTGCCGCCGCGATCACATGCTCTCGCAGCGAGTCGTTCGCGATCGATTCGATGGCCTCGCCGACGAAGGCCTGGATCAGGAGCGCCTGCGCTTCCTTCTCGGGAAGGCCGCGCGCACGCAGATAGAACAACAGGCTTTCGTCCAGCGCACCGGTGGTCGCGCCATGGCCGCAGGTGACGTCGTCGGCAAAAATCTCGAGCTCAGGCTTGTTGTCGGCCTCGGCCTCATCGGAGAGCAGGAGCGCCCGCGTCATCATCTTGGCATCGGTCTTCTGCGCGTCCGGACGGACGACGATGCGGCCCTGGAACACCGAATGGGCGCGGTCGTCGATCACGGCGCGGAACACTTCGCGACTGGCGCAGTGCGGCACCGCGTGATCCATGAACAGCGTGGTGTCGGCATGCTGCCGGCCCTTGATCAGGTTGACACCGTTGGTGTCGACCCGCGCGCCCTCGCCTGCAAAGATGATGGTCGGCTGATAGCGGCTGACGCTCGCGCCCGACACCATGCCAAAGGTGTTGAGCTGCGCATGCGCGCCGAGCGTCACCGCGGCGGAAGCAATGTTGAAGGCTTCCAACCCGTCCTCAACCAGACGGAGATGATCGAGCCGCGCATTGTCGCCGAGCGAAACGATCAGGGAGTCGTAGGTCTGATACGCCTTTGCACCTTCGGTGGCGACAAAGCTTTCCACCAGCGTCGCGCTCGCGTCGCGGCCCAGGCGGAGCAGCGAACGGGTGTACATCGCAGCCGGCGTGCCCGTGCTCGCGACATGGACCACGTGCAGCGGTTGCTCCAGCACGGTGCCGTTGGCAATTTCGATCACGACGCCGTCGGTCGCCATCGCCGTGTTCAGCGCGATCATGGGATTGGAGTTATCGGAGGCCAGCAACTCGCCGTCCCCCGCCTCCAGCACCTCACGCAGCGTGCGGACGGAAAGGCCCTTTTCGCCCTTGCCGAGATCAGAAAGCTTTGCCGCGAATACGCCGTCGACCAGCACCAGCCGCCGCGTGCCTTCGATCGCATGCAGCTTGAGCGCGGCTTCCGCGCGCGACAGCGCCGCCGTATCGGGTGCAGCCGCCAGCGGCAGCACTTCGCGCATCAGGACGCGCAGGTCGGTATATTTCCAGTCCTCAATCCGGCGATGCGGGAGGCCCGCGCGCTCAAAGGCTTCAAAGGCCTGCTGCCTTTGCTCGGCGACCTTGCCCGAGCCAGGCAACCGCTCACGCGCGAGCGCAAAGCTGGTGCTCACTGCGCGCCCGGTATCGGTTTTTGCCAACACGACGTTCATCACGAATTCCGTTCAGGCTTAGGCGTCTTCGAACTGCGCATAGCCGGATTCTTCCAGCTGCAGCGCCAGTTCCTTGCCGCCAGTCTTCACCACCGAGCCCTTGGCCATCACGTGCACGTAGTCCGGCACGATGTAGTTGAGCAGCCGCTGGTAGTGGGTGATCACAACCATGGCGCGCTCGGGCGAGCGCAGCGCGTTGACACCGTCGGCCGCGATCCTCAGCGCGTCGATGTCGAGACCCGAGTCCATTTCATCGAGGATGCAGAGGCTCGGCTCGAACAGCGCCATCTGCAGGATCTCGTTGCGCTTCTTTTCGCCGCCGGAAAAGCCGACATTGACGCCGCGCTTGAGCATGTCCTGCGGAATGTTGAGCGACTTGGAGACTTCGCGGACTTTCTTCAGGAAGTCCGGTGTCGAATATTCGCTCTCGCCGCGCGCCTTGCGCTGCGCATTCAGCGCGGTGCGCAGGAAGTTCATGGTGGCGACGCCGGGGATTTCGACCGGGTACTGGAACGCCAGGAACACGCCCTTGGCGGCGCGCTCGTCCGGCGCCATCTCCAAGAGGTCTTCGCCGCGGAACAGGATTTGTCCGCCGGTGACCTCATAGCCGGGCTTGCCGGCGATGACGTGCGAGAGCGTCGATTTGCCGGAGCCGTTCGGCCCCATGATCGCGTGGACCTCGCCGGGATTAACAGTCAGCGACAGCCCGTGGAGGATTTCGCGATCCTCGACACGGACCTGCAGATCTTTCACTTCAAGCAATGCCATTACAGTTTTCCTAGATGTCATCCCGAGGCGCCAGTACGGCAGGCCCGCCAGGGATGAGGATTATCCAACCGAACCTTCGAGCGAGATCGAGATCAGCTTCTGCGCCTCGACCGCGAACTCCATCGGGAGCTGCTGCAGCACGTCCTTGACGAAGCCGTTGACGACGAGGCCGACCGCTTCCTCCTGGCTCAGNCCGCGCTGCACGCAGTAGAACAGGACATCCTCTGAGATCTTCGAGGTCGTCGCCTCGTGCTCGAACGTCGCCGACGAGTTCTTCGCCTCGACGTAAGGCACGGTGTGCGCGCCGCATTTGTCGCCGAT
>NZ_AXAP01000178.1 GCF_000472865.1 Bradyrhizobium elkanii WSM2783
AATCGGCGGCGCCACTTGCCAACGGTGTGTTCATGGATGCCAAGTTCGGCAGCCACAGATTTGCTTGGCAAGCCATCTGCGCACCGTAGGATCGCGCGGCACCGCTCAGATAGCGACCGGGCCACACGATAACGACGAACCTGCCTCTCTAAATATGCTCGCTCTTGCGGACTCAGCACCAACGGCTCGATTGGCCGGCCTCTAACACCTGCATTCGCCACAAGCGCTCTCCTCTACAGAGAATCGAGCCATCATATAATGTGACGAACTTGCGTTCCAGATGACTAGTTGCAGGGCGCATTTATCTACGCGCCATCGTATCGCCTGTATCGACACCCAGGCGGACCGGGAAGCCGCCCAGAAGGGCATTAGGGCGCGGGCCGCGCGGAGGCGGAAGCTTGGTCGTTGCGCATGGAAGGCTACGGCGGGACCAGCCATCCCTGACGCCCGTCGGCTCCTAGCTGTTGGCTTGCGCTCGGCTGCGCCAGCGCTCATGACCCAGCAACGAGATTCACGATTAAGGCGACACGTTGAATTGCCTATGACGTAGTCGTTTCACCCAGCACGAGACGCCAATCGTGCAAAGGGTTGCCAAATTGCCAGATCACGTCGCTTCAACAGCGTTTAGTGCGACCGCAGCATACTGAGGAGTTGTTGAGGAAGCGCGGCGAGTTAACTGAGAGGCGCCGAGAAGGAGGCAACATGACATCCAAAACCTCAGAGGTTGGGAAACAGTATAGCGACAGCCAAAAGCTCGCCGCGCGGGCGCGCATCAAATCGAAATACAAAATCGCGGAGGTCGGTTGGTATCCATGGGTTGCGAGGCAACTGCCGCTTCAAGCGCGAGATCGGGCCCTCGACATCGGCTGCGGTCCGGGTTGGTTCTGGGAAGCAGTGGTGAGCGTATTGCCGGAGAGACTTGATCTGACCCTTGCTGATCTCTCGCCCGGCATGGTCCAAGAAGCCATAGAGCGTTGCCAGACATTGCCATTCACGTCAGTTCAAGGCCGACAAGCCGACGCATCTGCGCTTCCCTTTGAGGAAGGCTCCTTTGATGCGGTGATTGCCATGCACATGCTCTATCATTTGCCAGCCCCAGCGAAAGGCATCGCAGAAACATATCGCATGCTGAAGCCGGGAGGCTTTCTGGCGGTGACGACCAGCGGGGCCCGCAACATGCGTAAGATGTATGAGCTGACGACCGTATTCGGCAGTTCCCCGTCCGATCCGGCTGCTGCAACCTTTGGGTTCGACACAGCCGATCGACTGATGCGGTCCCAATTCGGCAACGTCACCATGTCGCAGCACCCCGCCAGGCTTCGGATCACCGAGCCCGAAGATGTCTTCCTGGCGCTCACTTCCTATCCGCCTGGGGATGGCGCCAAGGAGCCTCAACTTGCCGCATTACGCAAAGCCATCGGCAGTGCATTTCAGCTAGGCAATGGTGTTCTTGAGGTCGACAAAGAGGACGGGCCGTTCCTTAGCAGGAAAGTGGCCTGATCAACACACAGTGATGTGGCGGTGGCGATTTAGCGATGCCGGTAATCTCTATCAGCGCCTGCGAAATTATCATTGAGTGCGACGTTCCCCTCCCTTTGTCGGCATCGTTCCGCGGAACCATGCTCGGGGGGCGCCGTTTAGGGATTCGCGGGGGTGTAGCGCCTCGCTGCTTGCACTCGCGTCGGCCTTGTAGGAGCGCGTCATGGCCAGGATCAACAACATCGTTTTGGTTCACGGTGCCTTCGTCGACGGATCGAGTTGGGCTGGCGTCTACGCCATCCTCATTGAGCACGGTTTCACCGTCAGCGTCGTCCAGAACCCGACCATCTCGCTGGAGGGCGACGTGGCCGCGACCAATCTGATCCTCGATGAGCAGGAAGGTCCGGCGGTGCTGGTCGGTCATTCTTACGGCGGGGTGGTGATCACTGAGGCGGGCGTGCATCCCAAAGTCGCGGCCCTCGTCTACATCGCCGCCTTCGCTCCGGACAAAGGCGAGTCCGTCAACACCATCGTCGGCCGCCCGCCGTCGTTTACGCCGCCGAAGGAAGGATATCTTTTCCAAGACAAGGCGAAGATGGCGGCCGCGTTCGGTGCTGATGTGGATTCCAAGACCGCCGGCTTCTGGGCCGACAGCCAGGTGCCGTTTGGCTTGGAGGCGAACAATGCCGTGGTCACCGAGCCCGCGTGGAAGAAAAAGCCGAGTTGGTATCTCGTGGCCACGGACGACAAGATGATCTCGGCGCCGACGCAACGGCGGATGGCGAACCGCGCGGGCTCGAAAGTCGTCGAGGTCCCCGGAAGTCACGCGATCTACGTCTCCAATCCGCGCGCGGTGGGGGGGCTGATTGAGCAGGCGACGGACGCCAACTCAGGATAGTCTGCGGCTTCGATGCAAAGCGTTTTATAAAATATAGTTCAGCTCCGTCTGAGTGACGGCATCGAACTCTCGTCGTTGCTTCCCGCTCATGCCTTCATCCCAACCGAGCAAGACCGGTTGGATCCGCTCGTCGCCCTTGTCGTGCAAATCGAGGCCGCCGTGGTGCACAATTTTGTTGGATTCTTGGTACTTTTATCTAGCCGAACAAGTGGCATCTTCGGACCAGTTCGAGGAGCAGATCATGAAGATTCAAACCATTGTCACTGCTATCGTTACTGCTCTCGCGCTTGCCGGCCCGGTCGCAGCGTATGGCGCCCAAACCGAAACGGTTGCGCCTAAATTCAATCAGCCGATCCCGAATATTCCTGGAAAGTCGCTTGTCGTCGTGGAAGTCGACTACGCGCCGGGGGCCGCTTCCCCGTCGCACACGCATGCGAAGTCCGCGTTCATCTATGCCTACGTCCTCTCGGGCGAGATCGAGTCGAAGGTGAATGACGGCGAGACCCGCATCTACAAGGTCGGCGAGAGTTGGTCCGAACCGCCGAACGCAGCCCATCAGATCAGCCGCAACGCCAGCAAGAGCAAGCCGGCAAAGCTGCTCGCGGTCTTTGTCGTTGATTCCAACGACAAAGTACTGACCACCCCGGTGAAGTAAGCCAAAGCGATAGCACCTGCTGGCGTAACAGAACTGCAAGCGCTTCGCGCGGGTAACCAAGCGAGATCTACGTTTTCAGTTCTGACGGTTCATAGTTCACCTTTGCTGTAGAGATGGCTCGATGCCGCTGAGTGCGGTGTGGGGAGACGATGGAAAATCAGTCAAGAACGACCGATGCGTTGTTAGGGATCGCTCTTGGAGCGGGATGTGGCTTTTCAAGTTCGCCTCGTTCCTTTGAGGAGCTCTCGGTTGCGACCCGCGACTTTGTACGCAATTTGCGACGGGTCGTTCGATCACGGAAAGCTGAACCAAGTGTCCGAAAACGCCGAGGCGAGGTTCATAGAAATGGCCAAGCGGGCGCGTGGATTTGGTCGATATTAGAATTGAAGCAACCAGACGCGGCAGGAATCGACATGGATGATCTGGCGGTTGGCGGGCTTTTAGCTACGTGCATCGGCCTTGCTGGCGCTGCTTTTCTTTTCCCTGATGCATTCTATAATTTGGCGGTCGCCGGCGCCGGCTTATTCCAGAGATTGGAAGTAGCTGGCTTGGCGCAAACGCACCACCTCCTTCCTTTAAAATAACCGCCCCCGCTCGCCGTTCGTGCTTCCAGTTGGGAATGGACGGCCTAATCTGTCTAGGCGAGCGCCCATGCGCAGTTTGAATCTTCCTGCGTAAAGGCGAGCCAAAGATTGATCCGACATGGCCCGATCGGCTGCGAACGTGGGCTTGCCGCCCCTTCCGGACCTTCGGCTCGGTTTTGGCGATGGCCGGCCCAGCGCGGCTTTCCTTTCGGGGCAGGAGGGCGTATCCTATCGACGCTGAGTTAAAGGCTCTGCGTTGAATCTAGGCTCCCGACGAGCCGCTTTTGATCGACCGCTTGGTCGACGTCGCTCCTGAACCGATCGGTTGCATCAACCAAGGAGGAGCCAATGAACAGCAGCACCATCCACAAATGCGTCGCTGAGGCGATCGGCACCTTCTGGCTCCCCTTCGCGGGTTGCTGAATGAGGAGTTGTTCTCCCATTCGTTGAAGGGGGCATCGTCAGGTTAAAATGCGGGCTTGCTAACGGCAGTTCAGAAACCAGCGGTAATGCGGGTCACCTCGGCCCTGACCTGAAAGGCGTGAGTTCGGGCACCTGATACTGATGGAGGATGGACCATGATGGTCAACGAGATTTCCGGCGTGAAGATTCCCGACAGTCAATTGGCGCGCGAAGCAACGCAGTTCATTCGCGACACCGAGAGCGACTTTCTGTTTCAGCACTCCAGCCGCGTCTATTTCTGGGGCGCCCTGGCCGGGACGCGCAAGAAGCTGACATTCGATCCGGAGCTGCTGTACACGGCGACCATGTTCCATGATCTCGGCCTGACCTCCGGCTTCCAGGAAAGTCGGCTGCGCTTCGAGGTGGACGGCGCGAATGCGGCGCGCGACTTCCTGCGAAGCTACGGCATCTCGGAGAGCGATATCGAGAAGGTCTGGCTTGCGATCGCGCTGCACACTACGCCGGGAATCTCCGAGCACCTCCATCCCGTCGCCGCGCTTACTGCGGAGGGCGTGATGATGGATCTCGTAAGCCTTGGCTATGACGAATTCACCGACGTGCAGCGGGGGGCGGTGGTGACGGCCTATCCCCGTGCGCCGCAATTCGTGGAGGACCTTCTCCAGGCGTTTTACGACGGCCTCAAGCACCGGCCGGAAATGACCCAACAGACCGGCCTCGCCGATATCATGGCCTGCAAGGACCCCCATTTTCACCGAAGCGACTTTTGCAGCCTGATGCGGAGCTCGCGTTGGGCCGCTCAGCCGGTGTCTTGAACCTGTAAATCGAAGACGTGAAAGGATGGCGTTTCTAGCGTCGGCAGGCTGCCTATGGAGTAGCGAAGGCACTTCCGCTTATGGCCCGAGAGCGAAGTTCGGCTTGGCTTCGAAATGGTCTGCTTTATCGGGGTAGAGCGGAAGTGATCGACCGATCAGCCAAATGGCGCTGTTGACCCTCAGCGGACGTCGGCACGCCAAAATCGCGTCACGGCGGCGATGACTGCTTCCGGAGCGTCTTCTTGAACAAGGTGCTTCGCTCCGGAAACGATCATCAACGGAGCCGAGAGCCGGCGCGACAACTCTTTTCCGTCCGACAGCGGGCACCACTCGTCTTCTTCTCCCCAAATAAGCGTAACAGGACAGCGCATCTCTCCGTAACGCCACTCGATCTCCTGCGTATACTTATCGTCCATTTGCGCAATCTGCCGCCAGAATGCCTTTTGACCCTCATCACCAAGCCACGGGTGCAAATACAACGACATGTCGGAAGTACGCAGGGCCTTGGCAACCGCACCGTCGATGTAAGCGCGCAAGATAGCTTCATGGACATAGGCCGGCAGATGAGAGAAGACGTCCTCGTGTTGCTTGGCTGATTGAACAAGCGCTGATCCTTGAGGGCTGATTGCTACAGGGTCTATTAGAGTAAGCGATCTGTATTCGAGCCCGTCGAGCAGATGCCCCCGCAAAGCAGTGGATCCTCCGAAGTCGTGTGCGACGATATCCGGAGGACCGATGCCCCAATGTTCGCAGAGGGCCGCGAAGAGACGGTTTTGAATGCCTCTCGACACGTCAGCGTTCGGCATATCGGATCGACCGTATCCCAGCATGTCGAAGTAGTATACGCGGCGTTCCTGTGCAAGCAGA
>NZ_AXAP01000179.1 GCF_000472865.1 Bradyrhizobium elkanii WSM2783
GACTGGAGGTATTGCTTCGCTCACTTCGCCCCAGCCGTATCAGCCTTCCCCGAAAGGGTCATCGGGTCGGCCTGCGCATCGTCCTTTTCGAGGCTTGCTCGGCGTTCACTCGCGTTACGGCCTGCACACTCGCGCTGTCACCAATTCGTGACACGCTAATCGAAGGCTTCAGCCACTTCGTTACCTCCATGACTGCTCCGATTGCTTCCGGCTGGAGCGTTTGCCGGGTGGGACTTGCACCCACTGGAAAGCGCCGCCTTGTCACGGCGCACACCCGTAGCGGACTTCGGAAGCCGAGCGATTTTGCCCTCGTGCCGACGCAGTTCATTCAACTCGTCGCGCCCGAGGAATAAATCCCGGTATGCCGGTCTCGACCACGGCGTTGAATCTGACGGTCGTGGTGATACGTTCCCGGATGTCCCGCATGGCGTCGTCAGGCAGGGCGGAAATGTCAAAGCTCTCCTGGATGCGTTGTGGTTTGGTCGAGGTGGTCAGGAAAGCGGTGCCGCGCTGCACAGCCCAGGCCAAGGCCACCTGAGCCGGCGTCTTGTGCACACGCTGCGCGATCGCAGTAATCACGGGATCTTCCAATACGCTTGGCTCCATGGCGTGTCCCAAGGCTGCAAACGCCTGCAGTACGATTCCGTGCTCTTGGCAGAAATCGAGCAGATCCCATTCGGGCAAATATGGATGCGATTCGACCTGCACCATCGCGGGCCTGATCCGCGCGACCGCGACGATCTCGCGCAGCTTCTCCAGCGTGATGTCAGATAGACCGATCGACTTGCAGTGACCATTGTCGACGAGGCGCTCCAGTGCACGCCATGTCTCCAGCAACGTCACGCCTGGGTCATAGATTACCTGGCCGCGATCGTCCCGCGGGTCCTGCTCGTCGCCGGGTTGAAAGGCAAACGGCGTATGGACGATATAGCAATCGATCGTGTCGAGTTGCAGCCGGCGGCGGCTGGCGTCGAAGGCCGGCTTGACGCGCTCGGGACGGTGATTTGTGTTCCAGAGCTTCGTGGTCACGAACAGATCCTCTCGCCGAAGCGTTCCCGCCTTGAAGGCGTCCTGGATAGCTTCGCCTACCGCTGCTTCATTGCGGTAGCGTTCCGCGCAATCCAGATGTCGAAATCCCGCTTCCAGTGCAGTCCTGGTGGCCTGTTTCGTTGCGTTCTGATCCGGAATGAGTGTGCCAAATCCCACAGCGGGAATTGTCCCGGATTGGTGGGTGGAAATCCTCGTGTAGCGGAGCGCATTGGATGTTGTCATGTTCCTGCTTCCTTGTTTAGGCTCGGCCGCCGCAGATGCGGCGTCCCTCGAGTGCGACAGACTGAGACTGTTCGATGTGGTGTCATCTCACCATTCCACGGTCCTCAACCTGCCGGCCGCGGTTTCCGCAGAAAAAGCACGAGCGGGCTCACGACGAGCATGGCTAACATCAGAATCTTGAACTGACCGATGACCGCGACGACAGCCGCCTGGTGGGTGACCATGGCATTGAGAGCTGCAAGGCCGGGCTTGGCGATCGATCCGGCGACATGCGCGGCGGTCCGGTAGGGCATGAGGTCCTTGGCGAGCGCGACATGCATGGCCTGGGTGTTGCCGTAGAAGAACATCTGCACGACGGCGATGCCGATCGTGCTGCCATAGAGCCGCGACAGGTTGATGAGCGCACTACCTTCCGGGCGGAGCTTCGGATCGAGCGTACTGAACGCGGCTTTGGCGAGCGCCGGAATCACCATGCCGAGCCCCGCCCCTTGGAGGAAGCCCGCCTCGGCCACCGCGCGCCAATCCATCGCCGGTGAATATCCGAGCATCAGCCAATTGGCGTAGACCACCAGTGCCATTCCGCCAACCAGGAACGCGCGGTAGTCGACTTGCGCCTGGACCAGGCTCGTCAACAGCACCCCTCCCACGAGCGCAACGCCGCGCGGGATCGTCATGTAGCCCGTGGTGTCGACAGGGTAGTTCAGCAGCTCCTCCAGCATCGGCGAGGTCAACGCCAGGGTCGGCAGCAGGACGAGACCGACGGCAAAGGAGATCATCGTCGAGAGGACGAGATTGCGATCCCTGAACAGCGCCGTGCGGAGAAAATGCTCCTTCGTCGTCATGACGTGCACGACGAACAGATAGAATCCCAGAATGCAGACGACCGCCTCGATCCAGATTTCCATGGAGTCGAACCATTCCAGGCGCTCGCCGCGGTCGAGCAGCACTTGCAGGCCGATCATGCCGAGCGAAAAGGTCGCTAATCCGAAAAAGTCGAAGGGTTGCCTCCGCTCCGCCCTCTTCTCGCGAAGCCAGAACGCCATCGCGAGAAATATGAATGCCGTCATCGGCAGGCTGACATAGAAGATCGAACGCCAGCCGAGATATTCACTGAACCAGCCGCCGATACTTGCGCCGCTGCTGATACCGAGAAGAGAGCTCACCGTCCAAGCCAGGCCCAGGCGGGCGTGCCGCGTGGGTGGCTGCACCTCGAGCAGGATCGCCAGCGAAAGCGGCGAAAGTGGGCCGCTCGCGGCTCCCTGGACGATCCGGGCAAGCACGAACTGGACGGACGTCGTCGCCATCGTATCCAGCACAAGACCTAGCGCGAAGATGATGAGGGAGAATTGGTAAACCGACTTCCGCCCATAGCGTCCCGCAAGCCAGCTCGTGACCGACATGGCTACGGCGCTTGCCGCGATATAGGAGGAAAACACCCACCCGACCTCGTCATTGGCCATCGAGAGGGTCCCCTGGATGTGCGGTAGCGCCGCATTGGGCAGCGAGATGTTGACGGCCTGCATGTAGGTCGCCATGAGAGCCGCGAGCGAGATGGCGCGATGGCCGTCCGCTGCAACGTTCGATGGAACGACGGCGCTCATCTGACCCCCGCCGCGTAGGTCGGCTGCAGCAGGTGCCGCAAGCTGCCCCGATAGCCGGTATCGACCCGCGCGGTGACACTGATGCCCGAGAACAACGGTCTTGCCGGATCGATCTCATCGAGCTCGAGCCGCACCGGCAGACGCTGGACCACCTTGACCCAATTTCCGGTCGCATTTTCGGGCGGCAGGACCGAGAAATCCGACCCGGTCCCGGGGCTCATGCTGACGATGTGCGCCCTGAATTTGCGATCGGGATACGCGTCGACGTCGATCGTTGCCTCCTGACCCGGACGCATATGGGTCAGCCCTGTCTCGCGAAAATTCGCTTCGATCCAGACGTGACGGCTCGACAGCAGCGAAAACACCGGCGTTCCGGCATTAACGAAGCCGCCGATCTGTAGATCGTCGACCCTGGTGACGACACCGTCGTCGGGCGCCATCACCGTTGCATAGGAAAGATCGAGCCGGGCACGGTCGAGCTGGGCCTTGGCCGCACGAACCGTCGGATGGCGATTGAGGTCACTGTCCGGATCGCCGTCCAGAGCCACGATTGTGCTGGCGATCTGCTGCTCAATCGACGAAATGCGCTGGCGCGAGACTTTGAGATTTGTCTCGGCTCGCTCGAAGACCGCACGCGGGGTAAAATCGGAGGCGACCAGCATCTTCTTGCGGTCGTACTCGCGCTCGTCGAAGTCGGCTGAATCCCTCGCCGACTGCAGCTCGGCCTGTTGTTGGCGGTAGGTCGCCTTGAGCACCTCAATCTGGAGGCGCGCGCTGCCGAGCCGCGCCTCCGCCTGATCGACTGCGATCTGGTAGGGCTCCGGGTCGATCCGGAACAGGACCTGGCCCTGCCGCACACTCTCGTTATCGTGCACGGCGATCTCAACCGCTTGGCCGGAGACACGGGCGTTGACGGTCACTTTCGCGGCCCGAACGAACGCGTTGTCGGTCGAGACGTAAGGTTCTTGCACGAGATACACGGCGGCTCCGAGTGCTGCCACCATGAGAGGCAGAGCGAGCATGAGCGGTCGGCGCAGCCGCTCCATCATGCTCGTTCGGGGTAGCGCGACCGCGCGGTCCGGCGGCGAGTCGTCGACGGTTCGATCAAATCGCGCCTCCGCAGAGCTCTCGCGAAACCCTTCACGCTCGCCCTTCGAGCCGGCGACTGGCAAAAGATCTAGCCGCATGGAAAGCCCTCACCTCAATCTATTTCTTAACGCTCGTTACAATTAGTTCACAACGACATGACAATCAAGGGGGCTCCCAGTTGTTTTTTTATAACGGATGTTATAAATATGCCTCAGCACACAACGACCGAGATTTCGACATGCCCCGAAGAAAGAGCGAAACGGCAGCGGCACCTCGTGGGCGGCCGCGCGCCTACGATGCGGAGGCAGCCCTCAAGCAGGCGACGGAGACCTTCTGGAAGACCGGGTATTCGGGCACCCCGCTGGACAAGATCGCGGCTGCGACAGGAATGAGCCCGCCGAGCCTCTATGCGGCATTCGGCAACAAGCACGCACTCTATCTCGAGGCCCTCGCCCGATATTGGGAGATGACCCTGGCTGCGACACGCGAGGCCCTCGCGGGGGACCGTCCCTTGGCCGAAGCGCTGATGCTTGCCTATGAGGCAGCATTGTCCTTCTATTTTTCGCGCAAAGGCTCCGCGCGCGGCTGCTTTGTGATCGGGACAGCGGTGGCCGAGGCGGTCGAAGATGCGGAGATCCGGAAGAGTGTTGCCGCCGGGCTCCGCATGCTCGACGGCGATTTCGAAGCCCGGTTTCGCACGGCGCGCGAGAGAGGCGAGTTGAAGCAAGATGCTGATCCGGAGGCACTTGCGCTGCTTGCGTCAGCCACCATGCACACCATCGCAATCCGGGCGCGAGCCGGAGCTCGACGCGCGGACTTGAGGGAGATCGCCCATAAAGCGGTGACCCTCATCTGCGGAAGCCCTTCGGGGTCGCACTGAATCCAACCAACCCAGCTCGTAGACGTGGCTAGGCGCCCCTCTCCCAATCCAGAGCCGATGTGATTGGCTTCGAATGATCGCAAAAAGCGCCATGACCCAGCTTCTCGCCGCTTTTCTGCTCATGAAAGCTACGAGTAACTCGCCAATTCGTCGGGCATTAACGTCGCGACCCAACGGTTCCGATCGCTTTGTGATCTAAGGTTTCTAAAGAGGATTGATCGTGCTCGGACTAGACTGCCGATGAGATCTGCCGCAGCGCGTTAAGTTGGCATCCTGACCTCAACGGTTAGCCATGCGGCTCAACTCGCGACCCAGATTCGTTCATATCTCTCAAAGCAATATGGGACATGTTCCTGAGGCTGCATGGAGCCTTGGTCCCAAGCTCGACAGCAATTCAGCTTGTGTGAAGGGTTTCGGATGCCGGCCGCTTGAGGGAGGGCGGGCGCGGCGTATTCGGCGGCCGGCGTCCGAAAGCCTCCAAGGGAGGAAACCGCGCGTGAGAAACGTAAGGCGGTGCGGCAGGCGTTATGGGGATTTGAGCGCCGCGGGCGAGCTCGTTGATTGAGATCGAGTCGGCCCAACGAGTTGCGCGACGGTGAAGTCGCTGACGAATGCGCGGCGGATGGCCTTGAACTCGACAAGTTGTCCGACGATTTGCGACGGCTGGTGGATATCTGGGCGCGCTCTGCGGTGGCCGGTC
>NZ_AXAP01000180.1 GCF_000472865.1 Bradyrhizobium elkanii WSM2783
CCTACTTCCGTCTGCCGCTGGTGCACCGCAAGCACATGAAGTCGACCAACATGCTGGAGCGCCTCAACGAGGAGATCCGGCGGCGCACCTACGTGGTGCGAATCTTCCCCAATGCCGAGAGCTGCCTAAGGCTGGTGCGGGCGCTGACCGTCGAGCGCCACGAGGCCTGGCTCGAGGACCATCGCTATCTGAACATGGACCTCTTGAAGGAGCACAAGAAGGAGACNCTACGCCGGGCGGCCTGACAATGCTCAGGCCCACCAAGGGGATGGGCCACCCCCTCTCCGCCGCCGTCGCTCGCCAGCGCTGCGCTTGGGGCGAGCGAGCGACGGCGGCTCCGAGGGGATGGCTTGGCCGGACCCCATGATCAATTTTGCTGAACTTGACGCACAGAACTAAGCAGAGCGAGCCACACCGGGGCTGAAGTTGCAGGCTACGTCGCAACCTGTCGGTTCATGTTGCACAATTCCGGTCTTAATTTTGATCTCGTGCAGTTATACGGCTCCTTCCCCACTTTATCTGGCGCCAGTAAGCCGTCGTACCAAGGCGTCGAGTCTAGATCTCATTTTTCGATAGTCGGCTTATGTACCGGATCGATAAGAACTTGCCGCTGAGAACAAACGTGCTCCTCGGTTGTACGATATCAAGAATGGCGGCTGGAATCTCACAAAGACGTTCATCGTCGGGCTGCCGCTCGACGAGGGTGGGCACCGGGAGGCGGAGGTTGTTGAGGACCAGATACGATTCGTGCCGACGCTCATCTCGAAGATGAAATGCCGCGCCGCGGTTCGCCGTTCGGTCGGCTATGGCATCACGATTGGAGCGCCCGCGCATGGCGAAGGCTTGGATGCTGCTATGGTTGAATGTTCGCGTTCGCCGGATCACTCGGGAGCGTCAGCCCTCGCCCTTTTCCCACGCCGGCCCCGTCTCGGCGGCGCCAGCTCCGGAGTTGTTCGTATGTTGAGCATCGGGTTGGTCAAGCTTCCCAGTGTGCGATCGTATCACCCGAGCCTTCTGAACGATAATAGGATTCCTGCAGCGAAGGTGCACCGCTGAGCACATCTGCAGCCCAGCTGCGCACACCTCTGCTGCATAAGCTGAAACTCCTCTACACACGCTATTCAACCAGTACCGGGCCCGCCGCTTCGGGTCCATTCGAATTTACCTTCATATTCGGTGCAGTTCTTTTCGATCCCACACATATCGTTCCTGATACTGTTCGCCGCATTCGACTCGCATGCACCGCGCGCAGTGCACCAACCATGACGTAAGCCAAGACTGCGGCCCCTAAGCCGGCGAATGCTGGATAACTCTCGCCTTTCCCCTGCCTACGAAAGCTAGATTGTCGCGACTATTTGCATGACGAACCTGCCGCGACTGAGACAGCGTCGTGAGAGGCAGCTTCAGGCGCGCCGACAAAGCCCTGGTACGAGCCTTGCTTGATGAAGGGCAAGACCATGTGCTTCGCGCCGAGCCGCCGGATTCCTTCCGCCTTGGTGTCTGGCTCCGGACATGGATGTCTTCAACCGGACACGGTTGAACACAACAACACGCAGCGTCAAACGATGACACGGTAACAGTCGTTGTCCAAAGGAGAGAAGCTTGTCCGGTATTGCAGGCGCTTTTCTGTTGCCAAGCCGTTCACAAAAGACGGTTTACGATCGGCTCAAGCACATGGTTCCGAAGCTTGAAAACCGTGGACAGGCGGGGTTCGGCGTTGCCGCGTTCATGCATGCAAAAGGTTTTCAATATACAAAGTCATGTCGGCCACCACGCGACTTCGCAACGATTGATTATGATGAACAGGGTGCGAATTTCAGGCCACATGTAGCGATAGCACATATTCGTACTCCATCTTCCCGGGAGAACAGTGACGGCGACGTCCAGCCCCTTGACAACCATAAAGCCGGCCATCGCCACTTGACCGTTTGTTTGAACGGCGCTTTGGCCAACGCTGATGAACTTAAGGAAGAACTGCTTGCCCAAGGCTATCGGTTTGGCAGCAGAACGGATGCAGAGCTTCCGCTCAAGCTTATTGAGCGCATTTGTCAAAAAGACTATTGGCAGCACGCTTTGCCGGTTGATTACGAGAAAGTCTTTCGTGACATTGATGTCCGTATTGATGGGGCCGTCATCGCACTTTTATTGGATGGTCAAGGTAATCTAACTGCTTTCCGCAATCGTAGTGATTTGCGGCCTTTGGAATTCATGAAAACCGAAGACGGTTTTGTACTCTTTGCCTCCGAAAATTGCGCTTTCTCCGGACAAGGCCAAGCGGACGAGATATTGCCAAGTCACATCAAGTATGTGGACGGACAAACGGGAGATTGCATCACTCGCTTTGTTGGCCGTGCTGGACACAGCCCAAAGCTTTGCGCCTATGAGACGCTCTATCTAGGAAATACGAAAACGTCGATACGAGGCCACTCTCATCTGAGCACCCGTCACAATATAGGCGTTACCCTGGGTCGAATTATCTCGCCGACTTTAGTGGTCGAAACGGGCTCCGCCCCCATCATCGTTTCTTCCATGCCGCGTACAGGAAAGCCGTATGCCGATGTTCTATTCGCATCTCTGGCCGAACAACAGGGTGCCCTCGTTCGAAGGCACGAAGTGATCGCAACATGCTGTTCGGAGCGCACGCTCATAGGCATCGCTGGCGAACGCAAATCGCTTATCGCGCAAAAGTACCGGGTCGCAAGCAAAGACGTTACAGGCCGAACCATAATTATAGCCGATGAGGCGCTCATTCGCGGCGATACAAGCCGGGCAGTGACGGAAATGCTCCTTGCCGCCGGGGCCAAGGCTGTGCATTGGGCAATCGGTTCTCCGCCCATCGTAGCGCCAAATTACTACGGCATGGGTATCGACACGATTGATGAGTTGGCGTTCTGGAAAGTCTGGAAAACATTGCCACCCGAAGCGCGACAGAACAGTCTGCGTTTCCATAAAATCGAGTCGCAAACGCTCACGGTGATCGAAAGGCACATTGCTTTGTCCATCAATGCTGCCAGCGTCACTTGTCTGCCCTTTCATTCTCTCGTATCCTTGCTGCCGCAGGGGCATGATGGAATCGATCTATCTCCGTTTACGGTCGAGATGCCAACTCCTGCGGGGCAAAAACGCGCGAACGAAAACTTGAATAGATTGGTCGCCGATCTCGCCTTCACAAAAGTATCCGCTGCCTGAGGTCACGATGAAGCCGGCTCTTGTATTCGATTGGAACGGCACTCTGCTCGACGATGCCGATGCCTTGCTGCAAACGACGAACGCCATTCTGAGCCGGTTCGGCCGCGCTGCCATCGACATGCAAACTTTTTTGGACCAGTGCGACGTTCCACTTTCCGTCCTTTACCGCAATCTCGGAATGTCGGAACGCGAAGTCGAAACAGTGGATAGCGATGGCAGCGCTATTTTTCACGACACCTACGAGCCGCTGGCGAGCAAAGCCGATCTGCGCGACGGCGCCCGCCGCATTTTGGAAACGGCGCGTCAACAGGCCGTTTCCACCATCATTCTGAGCAACCATATAGTCGAACCCCTCCGTACCCAATTGCGAAGGCTTGGAATCGACGATTGCGTCGATGAGGTTCTGGCCTTTGAAAGCCGCGCTACTCAATACAAAAGCATGAGCAAAGGCGAACGGCTTCAGCTGTACATGCAAACACACAATCTGAACCCTGGGTCAACCGTCTTCATCGGGGACATGCCGGTCGAAACGGATATTGCACGCAATCTTGGCTTGATCAGCGTAGCCATTACCGGCGGGTTTGTGTCCGAGTCGCGTTTGCACGCGGCGCAGCCGGACTACCTCATTGATAACCATCATAAGCGGCTGCGCGTTCTGCAAGAAACCGGCTTTTTTCGAAATGCATAGTGAGCGAGAGCATGACTGGAAATCCATTATCGACCGCAACGCCTATGCCAGCGCGACAAAAGATCGGCCTGATCGGCGCAGGAAACATGGGAACCGGCATAGGGATCAGTCTTTTGCGTCATGGCGCCGAATTGCATATCAAAGCCAACAAGAACCGTAGGGGTGCGGAACGTTTAATCGGCATGGGCGCTTGTGAACGTGCTTCCATTGCTGAATTGGCCAGGCATGTAAATGTCGTCGTTTTGTCCTTGCCTTCAAGCCGCGAGGTTGAGGCAGTCTGTCTTGGGCAACACGGATTGTTCGCGAATTTACCCCGACAGAGTCTGATACTTGACTGCACAACGTCTCATCCTGCTTCAACGCTCGTTTTGGCCGAACAGGCCCAAAAGCATCGCTTAGCCTTTATAGATGCCCCCGTAACGCGAAGCCCTGAACATGCAGAGCAAGGACGTCTCAACGCCGTTGTTGGATCGGATGGGAAAAGTTTCCGTATCGCTGCCGATATTCTTGCTGCGTTTTGCGAGAACATCGTCCCTGTCGGCGATGTCGGGCAAGGCCATAAGCTCCAGCTGGTCTATAACGGCATGACGATGGGCATAGCGGCGGTAACTGCTGAAACTTGCCGGTTTGCCGATGGCCTTGGCGTTGATCTTGCAACCTTACGCTCGTTAGTCAGTCGCGGCGCGACCAACAGCGGAATATTCCAGAATTTCGCAGCCTTTATGTTGGGCGAAAGACCGGATGTTTTGGCGATATCCATTACCAATGCCGCAAAGGATATTGATTGCGCCGTGCGGTTAGCAGGCGAAACCGCAATAGCAGTGCCGGTTCTGACTGCCGCCGCGCAAAAATTACACACCTCTGTTGCCGAAGGCAAAGGTGAACTCACCTTACCTCATCTCGCGCTTCTCTGAGGACAACGGATGACATAGTAACAGCACCCGAAAAACTGGTGTGCTGCAGACTTCGATGACCGTCGCGATTTCGGCAGTCGGCGGTTGTTCCTGACCCGGCAAGGTGCCGCAAATGTTGCTTTCGATTCTTTTCTCCTTCCCTACCGGTGCTGCCCTGAACATTTCGCTGACGGTGGATGGGCGCTGTCGCAGAAGATCGAACACAGTTCCGCTTAATCTGCGATTGGCTTCTCGCTGAACGACAAATCCTGAAAATTTGTGCAACCGTACAGCAGTCGCCGAAAATATGCCGAAAAGATAGGGCACTTGAGCTATGGCCGAAATTGGGTGATGGGGCCGATCAGGCGGCGCGGTTAGCTGGCGTCGTCGATTCTGCGACGCCGTCGGTAAATTTGACGCCGGCAATGACCCTTGGCAACTGATTTTCGCCCTTCAGCCGGCGCCAGGTTTTGGCGGCGCTCATGACGAGCTTGAAGACCATGAGCCTTGCCGTCTTGTGCGACAGGCTTCCCTTGGAGCGGACGGTCCGGTGGCGGACTGTGGCGAAGACGCTTTCGATCGGGTTGGATGTGCGCAGGTGGTCCCAA
>NZ_AXAP01000181.1 GCF_000472865.1 Bradyrhizobium elkanii WSM2783
GCCCATCCGGCAGCTTCAAATCGGCATGATCGCTCAGAAAGTCGGCGACCTCCGCCTCGATCGCCCGCGCAAGAAGCTGGCGTGCTCCATGCCGCAAAATACTCGTCAGTGGATCATCCATCGCGCCAGGCTGGCGAAGCTCTACAATCTTGCTATTCTCGTTCATGGCGTATCGCTCTGCATAAGAGGTTCTGGCTGGCTGGTTACCCGCCTCGATACGCCGCCCTTCTCAGGCCGTCATCACCCAGATTCCGCCATAGCTCTTCCATACCTTGGGATCCTCCATCGCTTCCCTGGACGAGATCGCCGAGACCGCCAATTTCATGGCTGGTGCAAAATATTTTCTGGTCAAGAACTTCATCAACGACACTCAGTTCTTCCAGTGGGACCAGTCGACCTACATCTCCTATTTCCACCGAATCAAGAACGCGACCGAGTTGACGATCCCTAAGCTCAATGAGATGGCCTATGAGCAAGTCGAAGTTGCTTCCGTCCCGTTCGTCGACTTCATAGCCAACAAGGGCCGGCACGACGAGGCCGCGAACTACTCGTTCGTGCTGCGCGGGTATGTCCGGCACTGGCTCGCCAATGTGTGGCGCGAATATGATCGCATCAACTTGACTGAAGTGGCAGGCGCCAAGTCAGTGACCGGCGGCGGCGAAAAATAATCGCTCGTTCGCCCATTGAAGGCCTGAACCCCCTACGAAACTCGCTCGATGTTAGCCACGCCCGTCTACATCATCTGCTCTCCGACCCCGCAGGTCGGCAAGACCCTCGTCTCTCGTCTTCTGAGCGAGTTCTTGCTGCTGAAGAACGGCTCTGCGCTCTCCTTCGACGTCAACCTGAAGGAGCCGTCACTCGTCGATTACCCCCCTAACATCACTGAGACGGCGGATGTGATCGACACCTACGGCAAGATGCAGCTGATGGACCGGCTTATCCTGCACGACCGAGTGGCCAAGGTCATCGACCTCGGCTTCCATGCCTTCGATGAATTCTTCAAGATGTGCGAGGAGATCGGCTTCATGAAGGAGGCGCTCGGTCGCCGTGTCGCCCCCATCATCCTATTCGTCGCCGCTAGCGACCGCGCCTCCTCGCGCAGCTATGAGATGCTGCGGCGGCGGATTCCGCCGGGGGCGCTGGTCACCGTCCACAACGAATTCGTGCTGCGCGGAGAGTTACCTGACGCCATGGATGGCGGCCGTGTACTCCGCTTTTCGGCGCTACCGGTATTTCTAAAGACTTACGTCGACCGACTGAGCTTCTCATTCACGGGATATCTTCGCGACGAGAAGGATTCGTCCAGCGAGTTGCATCAGTGGATCCGGCGGAATTACACCATGTTCCGCGATCTCGAGCTATTAGCGATGCTACAGCCGTCGCCTTGAGTCGGGCTCTACATGTGGAGAGCTCCCGTGATACAAGAGTGTTTGAGGTTTCATCGGAGTGCTTGCGGCGCATGGTTTCCGAAAGATTGGCGAGGTTGTGTGCCCGCTATCAGGATAGTTCGGACAGTACCGATGGGCGCGTAGCGCAGGAGGCGTGCTTAAACTGGGAGCGGCGTGCCTCCCGATCGAGCCTAGCGCTTGATCGAGAGGCCATGATTGATCTAGCTCGATCATGGTCATTCACGATGTGCCACGGGAAGGCTCGTATTGATCCGACGTGCCGTGTCGGGACGGCCTTATACGTGGTTTGAACGAAAATCACGTGGCACGTGCACCGCATATTTCTTGAGAAACAACGCCGGCGCCATTTTCACATTGTGCCCTTCTGACACTCGTCAGCTTCTTAACAGCTAACTCTCTTAGGATGAGAACCTCGATATCTAGACGGCGACGCCACCTATCATGAAGGAATGAACATCGGAGTGCTTGATCTCGGAGTAATCGGAGGCGTTGGCGGCGGTCTCGGCCGCGGCAAATGATGGTGATTGTGTGCTGGTTTCAGGCTTCGGCAGCCGGATTCTCGGCCGAAAATTCCATCGCTTTCACTCAATCACCTTGCCGTGCGCCAGATACGAGCTTTGCTATGTGATGTGAGGTGCCATGGAGCGAACGAATAACAATTTCAACCTGTTTGATTTTGATGTGGAAGGATTCGCGCAAGCGTACTATCAGCAGCCGCAGGTGGGGCAGCAATCGGGCACCACGAGCCCGCAAGCAAGCTTTGAACAGCAAATGGACGAGTTGCAGCTCAATTCGTCTGATGAGAACTCCGCAAAGTCTAGTTCGCCTGATGAGGGTCCCGCAGACGGCGGTGAAGGACTCCGGCGCGGTGCCCTCGGCGGTTCAATGCGGATGCCGCCACACTCGCGCTTGAGGGACAACTCGTTCAGCAGCACGCGCCACAGCGTGGACCTCCCCCGCGCTAACTTTCGAGCTTCGGCCCAAGTATCGCCGCGGTCCAATTTGCGGGATGATCTGTTCAGCAGTACGCGCTATACCCTGCCATCTGAGGAGCAGCCCGCGACTGAGACGAAGAACAGGAAAAATCGCGGACTGTGGTCGCGTATCAAATCAGGGGTTGGAAAGGCGTTTGGGGCGAGCCACGGCGAAAAGCCGTCTGGCTCCACGGCTCGGCAAGAGATCCTTTCAACGAAGTTTCGCGTGGATTACGCCAAGCAGCCCGGCCGAACACGCGGGGTCCCTGAGGAGGACGAGGCGCTGTTTGAGGACTTCAAAAGCAAAGCCAGTGTCACCCAGGACGACGGCACCAAACCACTGGGCGACGGCACCATCAAAAACGCGATAGCCGATCTGCGCCATTTGAGCGCCCGCCTTAGCCAGAACGGGAGGCCATCAATCGCGGATCGAATTGGCAACCCCGAGTTGGAAGCTGGCTTGGATGACGATGTGGAAACCTATGCGAATGATCGCAGCAGGCGCATCAAAGCGGCATTGAAAAAGCTCCGCGACGTCGGCACCGGAAGAACGTTGTCAGTCGATATCCGCCGCCTTGTTCCTTATCCCGCAGACGCAACCCTCATCGACATGTGGGCCAGCGCGGAAAAGGCGACACACAGGATTGAGCCGGAGACTGTCGATCGACACGCACGCCGCCTTTACAGGCTGAGTGATTGGCTGCAAACGCGCGACAAGGGGGCCATGGCTGGCCGACTCAATGACGATGGGCTGACCCGAGATGTTGAACAGTACAGGCAGCAAACCGAGGACACCAAAATCAATGCCGATTTGCTCAGGCTTCGGCGATACCAACAAGTCCTCGAGGCGAACAGAGCGCTAGGGTTGCCTCCTCCTGAGCACGCGCGTCCGCTCGCCGGGGAAGGCGCTCGGCAGAACGCTTCGCCGCAGGAGCTTCCGGCGACGCCGGCCACCCCGAGCGCGGGCGCTTGGGATTGGTTTAGAGAGGCGATGCAAGAACCCGCGACATCCACGCTCACACTGCGCCATAGCCCACAGCCCAGCCCGTCGCAAGGACTTCCCGCAACGCCGGCCACCCCGAGCGCGGGAGCTTGGGATTGGTTTAGGGAGCAGATGCAAGAACCCGAGCCATCCTCTGCCAGAGCCCCGTCATCAGACATCTACGGCGGTCTAGAGCCACTGGTTAACCTGAATCCGCCCACACCGTATCAATTGCGGGACGATGCTCACTCTGCGCCGGCGCCTGACTTCGCCAGACCGCCGTCGTTCGTCGGGCCATCAGGGGCCCCTCAGGATCTACTGGATATCGGACCTATCGTCGGCGAGGGCTGGCGCCACGGCTCGCAACCGGCCTCAGAAGTCCTGATCGACGTACTGAGTAACATCAATCTCCTGCCGAACCAGTTCGGCCCAAGCCGGTTCGCGATCAACGGCGAGCATTACTCGGCCACGTTTGGGCCGGCAGGGCGCAGGGACGTTCGTCTCATCCATCATCCTCGCGCGAGGCCGATGAATGAAGCTGGGCCATCCCGTCAGCCCGTCGCGGATCTTGGGTTTCTTATCCGCGGGGGGTGGCAGCACCGCGAACGCTGGCTTCCGACTTACCTTGTTCGTGTACTAGAGGGGGAGCGCCGGATGCCGGAAGTCGGGCGCCCGACATATATCAACATCCGCGGCGTGCCTTACAGGGCCGAGCTGCAGGAGACGGACGGCGGCTCCCGTGTTCGTATTTATCCTGAAGCTGGCTGAGGAACGCGCTTGGGCTGCAACCTCGGGGCAACGGGGCAGCGAACCGGGGAAGTGTCCACCGTCCAGCCACTGGCATAGGCTTGCTCGCGCCACGGGCGCCTATGGGAAGCGGCCTGCGCGAGGACGGCATAAGCGTTTGGATAAAAGGAAATGGCAAAGGCAAAATTCAACTTACTTGGTGCCGAGGTCCGCGCAGCACTCGAGCGGCTGCTCGATGTGCTGGCAGACCTGGGACTTACCGCCACGCCGGCAGGGTCCGGCTTGGCCGCAAGCTGATCGGAACACGCCTCAAGGAAGAAATGGGCTTTAAACCGCTGCGGCGGCGACAGTGCTTGACATCACGCTTCTCGGCGGCGCGGCGGCATGGCCGCTAGCGGCGCGGGCCTCGCGCATGTCTATTCGATCAGGATCAGACCGGGAGGGAGTGACTCGTCGTACAGACTGCCCCGGTCGGATCGTCCGATCGGAACGAACCCTTTGATTTTTGCGGTCTGCGGCGCTGGGACGCCGGATTTCTCCAGCTTGCTGGCAATCAGGCCGCGCAAAGGCATGGGTAGGTCCAGGCTCCGATCGTCGACGACGCGCGCGGCCCGGAGGAACAGAATCTGCAGGTCGAGCAACTCGGGCGTAGTCCAATCTGTCAATCGGCGTTCAAATTTGGCTCTCGTATTGCCTCATCTGAGGATGTTACTTTCGCTTGACGGACGTAGCGCCGACTGTCGGCCGGTCTGAGGTTGCGTCATTGCTCGCAGGATCGGAGGGACTGGGGACGTCGCGGAGTGCCCATCACACGTAGCGGCGGCCCCAGTCCCGGGGTCAGCGGCCTGTGCCGCACCTTCAGCGGTGCGCGGGATGATCGTCTCGACTGCTTTGCGTCTGAGCGATCGCAACAAGCGCTGCACGATGGTGTGCTGTGGAGGACCGAACTGTTCGGGGCATTGTTCAGCGAGGCGACCGAGAATTGCCAGCGCGGTCAGACGGGGCTCGGCCGTCAGCCAGCGCTCGATGTTGGCGAGGTGCGGATCGAGCATTGATGGCATTCTCATGCGCTTTTTGTATGGCTTGCGCATGCGCCGATGGATGATGCGCTGCTCCCCTAGATGCAGGNCATTGCCGAGCTCCTTCGCGAACGCTGCTGCGATCTTTGTCGGCGCCGGTGGGCTTGCTGCCGCGAGCCTGCCCAATCGGGCGTCGACACGCGTGCCGAGCTCCGCCTGGGCGTCTCTCATCTCGGCCAGCAGGGCCACGGGATCGAGCGTGCGAT
>NZ_AXAP01000019.1 GCF_000472865.1 Bradyrhizobium elkanii WSM2783
CGCCGTCGCTCGCCAGCGCTGCGCTTGGGGCGAGCGAGCGACGGCGGCTCCGAGGGGATGGCTTGGCCGGACCCCATGATCAATTTTGCTGAACTTGACGCACAGAACTGCTTCCACAATCCCGAACGGTCTGGAGGGAGGCCAACCCGCTGCCAACCTTCCACAGGTCGCACACCGCCTGCGCCCATTCGGCCGGGCGCTCCTGCGGCAGATTGTGGCCGGCATCGCGGAAGACACGTCGCTCGAAAAACCCTTCGAATTTGTGCGCATGATGGGCGGTGCCGCGGTTGACGCCGTCGGAATCGCCGTCAATCGCGATCGTTGGCACGGAAATCGGCGGCTGCGCAGCAAGCCGCTGCTCGATCGCCGCATAGGCGGGGTCGCCTGCGACCAGCGCATAGCGGTGCCGGTACGAATGGATCACGACGTCGACGAAATCCGGATTGTCGAAGGCGACCGCGCTCCGCGCAAAGGTCGCATCGTCAAAGGCCCATTTGGGCGACCACATCGACCAGAGCTGTCGGGCGAAGCCTGCGGGGTTGCGTTCGAGCGCGCGGCGACCGCGCTCGTTGTGAAAGAAATACTGATACCAGAGCGCGGCCTCCTCCGGCGGCGAGGCCGGCTCCATGCTGCCCGCGATGTTTTGAATGTTATAGGAATTGCCGGAGACGAGCCCTACCACCCGCGCCGGATGAAGCGCCCAAACAACACAGGCGGCGCGCCCGCCCCAATCATAGCCACCGACCACCGCGCGCTCGATTTTCAGCGCGTCCATGAAGGCAAGGAGATCGGCCCCGAGAGCCGCCTGCTGGCCCGAGCGCAGCGTCTTGTCGGAGAGAAATCGCGTCGGCCCATAGCCGCGCAGCCAGGGCACCATCACCCGCGCGCCAGACTGCGCAATGAGCGGCGCGGTCTCCGCATAAGCGTGCACGTCATAGGGAAAGCCGTGGCCCATGATGCAGGGCCAGCCGCCGGCCGCACCATATTCGCAATAGGCTATCTCGAGGACATCAGTGGTGACGGACTTCTGCGGCATGGCGTCGACCTCTCTTATCGGCGGATGAAAGAGGCAACCACCGCGCTGGCGCCTGCGCAAGCGGCAACAACCAAGAAGACAAGCGACGTCTGGTTGTGTGCGTCCATGAAGCGCCCGATCACGGGTTCACCAAGCCCCGCGAACAGATAGGCGAAGAAATTCATGCCGCCTGTCGCCGTGCCTGCCCGCTTGTGGCCGACCAGATCGGGACACAATGCCCAAAAGGATGACTGCGGGCCGTACGTGAAGAAACCGCACAGGAACAGCACCGCGATTCCGAGATAAACCTCCGAGGTCGGAATGGTGTACATGCAGAGCGACGTGATCGCCGCCAGCACCATATACAACACGATTGCGAGATAGCGGCGCGAACCGAAGAGCTTGTCCGAGATCCATCCGTTGCTGAATGCACCGACCGCCATGCCGACCGGCAGAGCAATGCTGATCCAGCGCGGATCGATGACGGATGTGGTGCCGGCCTTGGCCCAGTTGCTGCCGAGGAAGTGGACCGGAACCCACACCAGCAGACCGTAGCGAGCGGCGTTCTGGAAGCCGATCGCCACCCCTGCAATGAGCAAACGCCAGGTCGAGAGGACCGCCTTGTAGCGGATCAAGGAGCTCTCGTTATCAGTGATCGTTTTTTCGCTCGCCTGAACCTCGTCCGCCTCATCGTGCGGCGAGGTAAAGCCCATATCCTCGGGCCTTTCGCGAGCGATCAGATAGAAGGCTATCCCGCCCAACAGAAGCAGGGCAACAGGAATGCGAAAGATCCAGCGCCAGTCGAGCCGAAAATAGCCGACTACGACCAACGAAGTGACAAAGGACAACACCGACGCGAGGCCGGCAGCGAAGGTGTAGAGGCCGTAGACGGTACCGCGCTCGTGGCGTCCCCACCAGTTCGACAATAGCCGGCTGCCCGGTGCCCAGCCCATCGACTGGAAGTAGCCGTTGATGCCCCAGAACACTGAAAGGCTCAAGATCCCAGTTGAAAGGCTCGTGGCCCAGTTCATGATAAACGAGAGGATCGCGCCGGCGCTCATCACGCGGCGGCCACCAAACTTGTCGCCGAGATTGCCGTTGATCGCCTGCCCGATCGCGTAGCACCAGAGCAGTGCCGCACTGGCCCACCCTAGCGCCTCCTTGCTCACACCGAACTCAGCCTGGATGCCTGGAATGGCGAAGCCGAAGGTCTGGCGCCCGGTGTAGAAAAATAGATAGCAGAACATCGCAGCGAGCAGCATCCGCCACTGCGCGCGCCGAAATGACGTTGCGATTTCCGGGTTCTGTATCCCGGCCGGGCTGACGCTCGCAGGGCTGAACGTAATTGACATCAGAACACCTCCCTTTTTGCACTGATTGCCTTTGGATTACCGGCGCCGCTGTTCTTGTTGTTCGGCGCGCCTCCCGCTTCGGATGGACGCGCTTCTACGCGGGCCAGGGAAGCGAATACGTCTTGACGTTGGTGAAGCTCTTGATCGCCTCCTGCACGCCTTCCTTGTAGCCGAGGCCCGAATCCTTGATGCCGCCGAACGGGGACATCTCGATGCGATAGCCGGGCACCTCCCAGACGTTCACGGTGCCGACGTCGAGCTCGTTGACAAAACGCGTGATGTAGTCGAGCCGATTCGTGCACACGCCGGAGGACAGACCGAACGCGGTCGAATTGGAGATCCTGATCACGCTATCGATGTCGTTGGGGACACGAATGATCGGAATTACCGGACCGAACGTTTCCTGCATCACCAGTTCGCTGGTATAGGCGACGCGATCGACGACCGTCGGCGGATAAAGCGCGCCCTCGCGGTCGTTGCCATGGAGCAGTTCGGCGCCGTCCTGCACCGCGGCGCTGACGCGGCGCTCGAACTCCTTGGCCGCGCCTTCATGGATCACGGCGCCGACGTCGACCGTCGGATCCATCGGATCGCCGCATTTCAGGCCGCGGGCTCTCTTAAGGACCAGCGCGGCAAAATCATCGGCCACGGCCTCGACGCAGAGGATGCGCTTCACCGCCGTGCAACGCTGTCCGGAATTCTTGGTCGCGCCCACGACTGCCAGCTCAGCGGCTTTCTCGAGATCGGCGTCCTCCATCACGATCAGAGGATCGTTGCCGCCGAGTTCGAGCACCATGCGCTTGTAGCCGGCGTTTTCCGCGATGTGCTTGCCGACCCGCACGGAGCCCGTGAAAGTCACGAGGTCGGCATCCGGATCGGTGATCATCGCGTCGCCCATCGAATGCGGGTTGCCCGTCACCACCGACAGCATTTCGGGCGGCAGCCCGGCTTCATAGAGCACGTCGGCGAGCGCGAGCGCGGTCAGCGGGGTCAGCTCGGTCGGCTTCAGCACGACACGGTTGTTGGTCGCGATCGCCGGCGTGATCTTGTGGCTCACCATGTTGAGTGGATGGTTGAACGGCGTGATTGCCGAGATCGCGCCGAGCAGCGGCGTACGTGTCGTGAAGATCTTGCGCGCCTTGCCCTGCGGGCTGATGTCACAGGAGAACGTCTCGCCGTCGTCCTTGATCGCAAGCTGGCCGGCGAATGAATAGACGTCGTAGGCACGACCTGCCTCGTAAAGCGAATCTTTCCAGCACAAGCCGGATTCGGCCGTGATCAGGCGGGCAAATTCCTCCTTCCGGCGCGACAGGATGTCGGCGCTTTTGAACAGGATCTGCTGACGCTCGTAGCGCGACAGCTTGGGCTTGAATGCTTTGGCCTTCGCAAAAGCCTGGCGGACATGCTCGGGTCGCGCAGCGGGCACCGAGCCGATCGCCTTGCCCGTATAGGGATTGAAGACCTCGACCCGTTCGTCGACGTCGATACGCGCCCCTGCGATGCGCATCTGCTCATGGCGGACGGGTGGCGTCTGGATATTCATGATGGTGTCCTCCACCTTACTGGATGCGATTGAGCGCGACGTCGAATGCGTCGAAGTTTCGCAAGAGATGGCCTGGAGGAAGCGTGATCTTCCGGTTCGCGATCAACGGAACGCGTTCCTCGGTCAGACCGCCGTGCGACCTCAGCCGCTCGGTCAGGCCTGAAAGATCGTGGCGATCGCGGCTGGTGCCGAGCACCTTGTGCCTCGACGAGATGATGACGATGTCGCCGATCCTGTCGGCGGGGAGCTCGAACCGTGCGCAAGCCTCCTTGCGCGTCAGCGCGAGCTCGACGCCGTCGACATCACGCAACCTGGGCAGCAAGTCTTCAACAGAGACCTCGCCGGTGTAGACAGTCGCAAACGAGCCGAGCGAGCCGTGATGGGCGACATAGGGATCGGTGATCGGGAGAATGACACGCGTGTTGCCCTTGCCGATCCACCGGTCCACCAGATCCTGGAGGTAGATGACGTCGGGCTCACCGTTGGCCAAATGCTTGTCGTTCATCCCGTGGTCGGCGGTCGCGACAATGTTGCAACCGAGTGCATCGAGCTTCGCTAGATAGAAGTCGATCATCGCGTAGAAGTCGTTCGCGAGCTTGGTGCCGGGCGCAGTCTTGTGCTGGATGTAGTCCGTCGTCGACAGATACATCAAGTCGGGCCGGTGGATCTCGATCAGCTTGACGCCGGCGGCGAATACGAACCTCGATAGATCCGCGGAGTAGACCTCCGGCAATGGCAGACCCACGAACTCGAGAACGTTATCGATCCCGTTATCCTTCACGGTCGCTTGGTCGGCTTTCTCCGAAGAAAAGGCGATGGCTCGGCCGGTGGAGTAGTCCAGTCCGTCGGCCAAGAGCGCGTGCAGCTTGTCCTTGGCGGTGACCGCCGCGACCTTGTAACCGGCGCTATGAACGCCGGCAAGGATCGTCGGAGCCCGCAGGAAGCGGGGATCGTTCATCATCACCTCGGTGCCGCTGTCGATATCATAGAAATAATTTCCCGCGATGCCGTGGATCGCCGGCGGTCGTCCGGTGATGATCGAGAGGTTGTTTGGATTGGTGAAGCTCGGAATGACGCTGCTCGCGTGAACATGCGCGCCGTCCTTCATGAATCGCGCGAAGGTCGGTGCCAATCCGGCCTCGATCGCCTTCTCGACATAGCCGGGCTCCGACCCGTCGAGACAGATCACGACCGTGGGCCTCTCGGGTGCCTTGTAGGCGCGACCGTTTACCGAGATGGTCTTTCCATTGGATGTCATTATCGCTCTCCTTTGCGCTCGCTTCGGCCCGACGCGCTGCTCAGGCAGTTCTGGCCTTCGGCAACCGCGCTACCTGCGACGCCTCGATCAATCGCTCCCGGGATCCGAGGAAATTCCTGCCGCGCTCGCCCTCGAGTGAGTCCGCTATCAAGGCATGCCACTCCTGCCGGTCGATTCCATAGGCTGCCGGATCGCAGGAAATCCCGAGCATGCCGAGGAAATCCTCCAGATCGTGGGCGCCCTTCACAAGGTCGTCGCCGAAGATTTGTTTCAAGCTGTTCTCGCAGAGCCCGCCGACGCCCCGCACGCTGCGCAACACCATCGGCAGGGAGAACGAGCAGGCGATGCCGTGCTGCACGCCATGGTGCAGCGTGATGGGATAGGACAGTGAGTGGGCGATCGCGGTCTTGGTGTTGGAGAATGCCAGCCCGGCGAACAAGGCCGCCATCGCCATCCGGCTGCGCAGTTCGAGGTTACCGAGATCACGGACGAGCCTCGACAGTACGTCGAGAACCTCGCGCGCGGCCACGACTGCGTGGTTGGCGGACACGGGATTGCTGTTGACGTTCCAGAGGCTCTCCAGGGCATGCGAGAGCGCGTCGAGACCGGTGCTGACCGTGAGAAGTTGCGGCTTGCCCAGCATCAGGCGCGGGTCGATCACCGCGTGGGTGGGATAGAGCGAAGGGCACGCCAGCGAATATTTCTTGCCGTTCGCCTCGTCCCAGAAGGTGCCCCAGCATGTGACTTCGCTGCCGGTGCCTGCGGTGGTCGGCACCGCGATGATCGGGATCGCCGAAAGACGCTCGGCGCCCTGTTGCGTCTCGAGATAGCTCCTGACGAGCGCAAAGTCGCCACCGGCGGCAGCGAACACCTTGGCGGAGTCGATGACGGATCCGCCGCCAAGCGCCACGATCACGTCAGGCTGTTTGCGGAGGCCAGCGAAACGCGCGGTCTGTTCGGCGAGCAAGCGGTAGTCGGGATTGGGAGCGACGTCGCGGATGACCAGAACCGGAGCACCGGCGTCATCCGCCAGTCTGCGTTCCAATTGCTGAAAGACGGGCTCGCCATAGGTGACCAGCGCGTAGGCTCTCTTCCCGATCAGGGAAGCGAGCTTTGCGAAACTGTCGACGCCGAATTCAATCTGGACCGGGTTCGTGTATTTCCAAGCCATCGCGCTTTCTCCGTTTTGCGCGAGGCTACGGCCTTTCATACTATTGACAAATTCATTCTACAGATGCGTTCTATTGATTATGTCAATAGTCTTCAGCCAGCTACGCGCCTTTCACGCCGTGGCGGAACATGGCGGCTTTACCGCGGCGTCGCGCGTTCTCAATGTCGGCCAGCCGACCCTCACGATTCAGGTCAAGGAGCTCGAGCAAACATATGGAATCGAGCTGCTGATAAGATCACGGCGGACGGAATTGACCGAAGCCGGCAAGGCGCTGTTCGAGATCACTCGGGGCATCATGAAGTTCTGCGACGAAGCGCACGACTTGCTGGCGGCTCACGGAAAGGCGACCAAAGGTCATTTGCGAGTCGCAACCGTCGGCCCTTTCCACGCCACCGAGATCATCGCCGCCTTCAAGCGTGCCCACCCTGACGTCCAGATCTCGACGCTGCTCGCCAACTCCGAACGAACCTTTCGACACATCATTGATTTCGAAGCGGATGTGGGAATCCTCGCGGAGGTGCCAGACGAGGATCCGCGCGTAAAGATGATTCCCTATCGGACTCATCGGGTTGTTGTGTTCGTCAACCGGGATCACCCGTGGTTCACTCGAAAATCGGTGAAGCTTCGCGAACTGGTCGATCAGCCATTCGTGTTGCGCGAGCGTGGCTCGACAACACGCCGCGCGTTCGAGGCAACGCTGCGCGCCAAGGGGCTTGAGATCAAGCCGGTCTTCGAAATCGAAAGTCGCGAGGGCGTATGGAAGGCGGTCGAGCGTGGTCTTGGCATCAGTGTGGTGGCCGATTTCGAGTTTGTGCCGCACCCACGCTTGCGCGCCCTTGAAATCAGTGATCACGCCATCAAGACGCGCTATAGCATTGCCTATCACGTTGACCGCGGTCATTCCCCGATCATCAAGGCGTTTCTTGATACGGTTCGACGAATGAAGAACGTGGACAGCAAGAAATGACTTTCTCGCTCACGGTATCCTTACCTCAAACTGAACGCACGATCCGCCCGACGGCTCAGAACCTCTCACTTCAAGTTCGATCGATTCGGCGATTTGACCGCATTCCAGTCCGGGAACCGTGGCGGACTGAGCCAGCTCCTTTCGCGAGGTCGTAGTGCTGCTCACAGCAAGGGTCGCTGGCGGCGTCTCGGTAGAATCTAAGGCGCTGCCGATCACACTTCCCGCCTGCTACAGATCTTCGAAACGTTGCGGCTTCTGCACTACACTATCTCATCCAACTCGTCGCTCGGCCTTATCTTGACGGCAGTCATGCCGCGTGCCCCGTGTCCGCCGGAGCTGACGGCCGCACCGGTCAGGTCAGACGAGATCGTGGATTTTTTCCGTATTCGCTCTGTTGCGCCGGTCATCGTTTTGCGCGCAACACGCGATGTGGTGGACAGGCAGTCCAGTGGCTCACTGCAATGCCATTGTCCAAAATCGTAGTCTAGCGCACAAAAGCGTAGTTTTGGTGCCCAGGGAGAGAATCATACGCAACCACCGGCACGGCAAACCGCTCTTTATCCTTAGCATGGTGGCGTGAGCGCTTTAGCATAGTGGCGGAAGTCTGCTGCAGTGCCATCGTAGGAGCCCATTTTCCTGTTGGAGGGCAGCTTAAGTCGCTAGGCGTAGACTAGCCGGGCGAAACGACAGTTAGGTGGTCCCCTCTTGGGAAAGTCGTTTCACTTCCGGACTGCGTTTGGCCGAAGAGTATTTTGCGGCTGGCGGCGTGGCATGACAGTTGTACTCCGAAGGTGGAAGCCAAACTTTCGAATCGTGTCGCGCGCGCCATTCGCCTCGATGACTTATCCGGTTATCTCGATGTTGCCGCTCCGGTTGGGCAGGCAGGGGTTAGCGAGCGGCGCATCGGGCGACATAGTCTCACTTGTGAACGCCCCATCTAGAAGAGAAGCCGAGCCACACCCCGATCCGCCGAAAACGAAACCGAAGCGCTAACATCGAAAGTGGCGCGAATCTTCTGTCTTCGGCGAAGCACACGCTCGACGTCCGTCGTCGCGACGAAATCGATCCACGACTCGAACGCCGATAAACGCCAGGGACGTCAGGCGAGCAGCGGCTCGGATTTCGCGGCCACCGCGAGAAGGCCGCCCGCGCTAAGTGTTGCCGTCGCGACCTCGTCGATGGTTCCGAGATGGTCGATCACGACGGAGGATGGGCGGGCTTCAGGGTCTTTTCGAAACCGAAAGAGCATTTTCTCGTCTGAATTTTATAGATGTAGATGACAATTCACTCGATGTAGTTACCTACTCGGACACCAAAGCACTGAACATTCGCAAACTGAGTTGTTGAGAACTTTCCTTCGCGCGGAAAACACCTTCGCTTCTGCTTAGATACTCCCAAGAATTCATCGTGCCGAACCCCAGCGCGATACCGGTCGGGAGGAAATCCATGCGGCGGATCAGGCGGAATCTTCGCGCGGTCGGCCTCGAACCAATCGCCGCTGGGCTAGAGGTTGGGCTGAGCGACAAGGTCACCACCACGCCGCTGCTTGTTCAGGACGGCTTCGGCTATGGCGGCGCAGAGCTTCCGGCCGATGGTCTCAGTTATTGCGGGCCGACCGCCGCTGCGATGTCATTGCTTTGGCTAGGCAAGAACGGCTGGAGCCAGATCGGCCCCGCCGCCCCGGCGCAGTCCGATGCGCTCGACCTCGACCTCCTGCTCGCGGGCCTGGCTGATACCTCCGCCTTGGGCGGCACATACAGCGACAACCTCCAGAATGCGGTTGCGGCCTACCTTAACGCTGGCGGGATTCCGTCGAGCGCATTCACCTATCCGTCCGGGACCAATCAGCCGTCCGTCGACCTCATCGCCCAACTCAACCAGAGCCAGACCGTCGTGACCCTGCTGCTGGGCTGGTACACGCCGGTCAGCGCCGGCAGCAGTACATATCAGCGTGTCGGCGGCCATTTCGTTGCCATTCTCGGGCAGCAACAGCCCAATCCGGAGGATCTCATCATCGGCAATCCGTGTCCGAGCTCTCTCGAATCGGTGCCGGACCTACCTGCATTCGCCCTCCAGACGCTCCCGACCTCGAATTTCACCGGCACGAGCGCGGACCTCCCCGCTCCACCTACCTCAGGCACGTTTTATCTCCAATTTCCGGACGTAACCTGGTCCGGCTCGACGCAGGCTGTCACGCCGGTGCTGGAGACTGTCTTTGCGCTGACCGTCGCCATGTCCGAGCAGTCCCGCAACGGGCCCACCCCCGCGTCGTGGAGCTTGGACACCGCGCAGACCATCGACACCAATGGCGCGCCTTTCAGAGTCCTCGCACCGCTCGCCGGCGCCGGCGGCCTCATCAAGCAGGGGGACGGCGCCCTCACGCTGTGCGCGTCCAACGCCACCACAGGTCCGAATCAGATCGCCGGAGGCTCGCTCGCATCGGCTGAGATCTCAGGCGCGTTCGGCGCTGGCAGCATCGCCATGAGCGGCGGGGCGCTCGTGGCCGATCCTGGCGGGTCAGGAGCCGAGGTCGCACTGGCCGTGGCGGGCGGCCAGAACGCCCAGTTCTCATTCAGCGGCTCAACCGTGCTCCAGCTTGTAATCGGCGAGAATGCAGGCCTCGCCGTGACGCTCGGTGGCCCAGCGTCCACGGGTGGTCCGGGGCTCGCGCAGGCCGGTTGCGGCGCGCTCATGATTTCCGTCGATGCCGGCGCCGCCGCGCTTGGCGCGGCCTGCACGTTGTCGGTCCCTGCCGGAATCGGAAACCTCGCGTCGTCCCCGATCATCGCGCCGTCGATTGTCGCGCAAAGTCCCCAGTCGGCCGGCGCCGTCGATTTCCTCACCTACGGCGAGAGCGGCTTTGTCCTTCCGAGCTACACGTCCTCGACCCAGACAATCATCAACGCCGCTTCCGCGTCGGACGTCTATTCTGTCGATGACGCGCAGACCCTCGAAGCCGAAGCGATAGCTTCCGTCTTCGCGCTGAAAGCAGGGCAATTTGAAGTCGGCGCGGCGGGCGCGAATGCTGTCTTGAAGGTCGGCCCCCAGCAGGCCGGCCAGACGGCCGGCGTGATCCTCAACGGAGCCACCCTTACGGGCTTCGAGCTTGTTCTCGGCGCGTCGGATGCGGCCGTTTATGCGAGCGGAAGCGCTCTCGTGGAAGCTGTGATCTCCGGCTCGGGTCAACTGAACTTCTTCGGCCCCGGTACGCTCCGTCTCACGGGCGCGAATGTATGGACCGGCGGCGTCCTTGTCCTGTCCGGCACCCTCGGGGTGAACAACCTCGCCGGGTCGGGAACGGGGACCGGGCAGGTGGCGGTCCAGGGCGCCGGAATTCTGAGCCTCGAGGGGACTGTCTCCGGAGCAATCTCCGCCGAGGACGGCGCAACCGTCATCCTGCAATCCGGAACGGCGGCGAGCAGTCTCAATGTCGACGCCCAATCAACCCTTGCAGGCGTAGGTCATGTCGCCGGCTCCGCGACTATCGACGGCCAAATCCTCGCCGGATCGTCGCCCGGGTCGGTCGAGTTTCAAGGCGCCGTCACCATGACCGGAACGACGATCTTTGCTTGGACGCTGTTCGACCTTGAGGACGACTCGACCGTCGGGCAAGATCCTCAATGGAACTCTCTCACCTTCACCGGCGTCGGCAATACGCTGATCCTTGGCCAAAAAGACAATTGGGTCGCCGTCATCCTCGACATGACCAAGCTCGGCTCCCGAGATCCGAACTCGGATCACGATTTCTGGACGTCGTCTCACACCTGGACGTTGTTCCACTCTGAAAACACCGCGTTCGACAGCATTTGGTACGGGCTTCTGCAGCCCCGATTCAAGGCGGGTTATTTCTTCCTGACGCACGACCCCAATTACCAATTCATGTATCTGACTTTCACGCCCTCTGTCGTCGGTTGTTCAGAACTGCGAGGACCAGAGGGCGGGTATGTTCGGCCGGCGAAATCAAATTGCCGTGGCTGACATCCTGAAGCAGGCGACCCGCGCCGCTTCCTATGTGGCCTCCCATGAAGACACTGCCAAGCATCGTCCGCCGTTCCGAGCCGCACATCAGCAAGCGATGCGTTCTAGAGCGTTTTCGAGCGAAGTGGACACCGGTTCGCGTGAAGAAAACGCGTCAAAACAAAAACCTAAAGCTTCGGTTCTGATTCCATCAGAACCGAAAAAGCTCTAGGCTTATTCGGAGATCGTATCTTAGCCGAAAGCTTCGGCTCGACGAAAAGCCAGCGGCCTGTGGCTCTGATACGCAAAGGTTAGCCACCTCGCGGCGGCAATGACCGGGCCCCATGCTGGGCTATGTACGAAGTCGCGAGAGAGTATCTACGGCGCTTCCGTGCGCGCCGCCGCTGAACGCGCGGCTCAGGTGCGCAACGAGACCGATCGGCTTGCCTGTGATCTCTGGAACAAGCGTATGCTGACCTTTCAGGGCCCGCCAGCCCTCGCCGACGCTCGCCCAGGCCCTAAACGCCGGCTACGGTTCGCGTGGAGCACAGGAAACTAGCCTCAATGATTGATCTATTGCTCGAAGCCAAACCAGCAGCGGGAAGCCGCCTGCGGGGATAACCGCGGCGCAATGATTTATACGAGACGGTCGAGCTGTCACTTGCTTTTACCCGACCTTTTATCATTGCCCAAGACGTCACAATTGTTCGGTGGCTGCGCGTCAGCGAACCGATCACCGAGCCAGCTGATAGCCTCGTGCGTACTCGCCTGCGCCGCTCGACCGTGGCCGATGTTAGGCAGAATCAGCATTGCGACCTTGCTGCCAGCGTTGCAGAGCTCCGCGGCATACGACCGTGTCGCCTCGGGGCTCACGATGGCATCCTTGTCGCCTTGCGCCAAAAAGACCGGAATTTCAGGCGGCAATGTCGTGGGCGTGTTCTTTGCAAGCAGGGACCGCCAGCGCTCGATCTCGGCAGGACCCTTCGTGGTCAGAAAGTACTGCTCAAGCGGCTTTTCAGTACGCTGACGAACGACAAGATCAAGCGGGCCTTCGATGCATTCGCGGGAGAGGCGGTCGATTGTAGGGGTGGCGCGTGGATCGAGGATTTTGTCGACCGGGGCGCCATAGACGCGCTGCCATGACCAGAGCGTCATAGCCGTGATGTTCTTGCCGCGCGCCGTGTCGATATTGTCGCGTTCGACCGGCTCTATGCCTTCGTCATCGTCCGGCTAGACCGCAGGAGAGCCCATCTGGATCAACGTCACAGCGAACCCGACGGCCGAATGGGTGGCTCGTCAAATAACCGAAGCATTTCCTTTGGGATGAGGCTCCGCACTACCTCATTCGCGATCGGGACCGGATCTACGGGAGCGCGGGCCGGCTTCGCTCCACGGCATCCGAGACAAGCCTACCGCACCAGCCTCACCCTGGCAGAACGGCTTTGCCGGACGGCTGATCGGATCGATCCGGCGCGAGTGTGTGTGGACCACATCATTGTCTTGGGCGAAGTACATCTGCGCCGTATTCTGCAATCGTACGCTCGCTGCTACAACGACATCAGAACGCATCGATCCTTGGATAAGGATGCGCCGGTCTCTGGCCAAATTCAGCGAATTGGAGGCCATCAAATCGCACGCCATCCTTGGCGGACTTCACCATCATTACGTCCGGGTTTGAGTTTTTCGATATAGACAGCCGTTTGGTCTGGCCCTGAACCGAAAGCACACTTTGCCGCGAGATGATCCGCTCTCAGAGGCAAACCTGACGTTTGCGGATAGGTTGCCGGCACAAAACATCCCAGATGCAGCGCCCGAGCTGCCATCATCGAGCGAACACGATCGCAGAAAACCGTAGAACCGCGCAGGAAATCGCGGCCAAAAGTAGCGCCCGTGATGATACTCATCACTCATCGTGAATAATGAACCCCTACAATCGATTGGCTTAGAGCCGACTGCGCGCACAATGAACTTTTCATTAGCGTGAAGTGCCCGATGACGTTGAATCGTTGCCGTAACCGTTGCATTGGTAGCCTTATGCATCTTTTGGGGCCATCTTCTTGAGCTTGAGGCGGCAAACTAGTCGCTAAGCAAATGTGGTCGTGGTCAGGCTCATCCGGCGAGCAAGACGGAAGAGGCTTGGCGTGGGCTGCATGGGGCAAGAGGGCGTAGCAGCGAAGCGGAGGTGACCTCGGAACAGTTCTACCTAAGTGCCTGAGTTTGCTGGCGCTCCCTAGGGGAATCGAACCCCTGTTTCAGCCTTGAGAGGGCTAAGGCTTATACTGGCTTGCTGCGACTGATCAGAGCGGGACGGCAAAAGCCGCCGATGGCATGGGCGCGATGTCGTGAATCCGAAGAAGCTGAGGTCGCAGCCGTTCCAAGGATTGGATTGCAGTCCGAGTTAAACCCGAGCGCTGCGACAATTTGCGACAGTGCGGTACCCAGGTTTTGTAATTCCTGCGTTCGCCTATCTGGTCGGCTCATCGCCTCGTGTTTTGTCGCGCCCATCTGCATGAACGTCCTGCACGTCTCGCCGCCGGCTACTGGCTAGCTCCGAAAGCTGGCTCTGCAGCTCATTCCGGCGAGTTTCGACAGCCGGCATGTCCTCGACGAATTGCCGAACTTGGCGAGCCAACTCGTGATCTGCTGCCACTTCAGAGCGCTGTAGCTCGGCGGCATAATCGAGATAGCGCCGCCTGATGGCGTCCTGACTTGACTTAATCAGTTCATCCCAGGCGTGTTTGGCAGTCCTGCTGCCTCTCACCTCCGACAGCACCTCCTTCCGGGCGAGCCGATCGACATCAGGCGTGATCTTTCGCTTGCGCATAGCGAGGACCGCCCCGCGGTCGGCCTTTCGAACCCGTCCGCGGGTTCGCCGCGGCGTCGCCTCCGCCGCGATCCCGCGAAGCCGGAGTTCGCCAGCAAACCGCTCCCGCCAGGCCTGAAGATCCGCCTTGCGCGGGTTGAGGCGCTTGCCGTCGTGGCCCAGCGATCGAACGGTCAAGTGCACATGGGGATGCTTGTCGTCGAGGTGCTGGACGAAGACGTAGTCGTGATTGTAGCCAAATGTCTCGATCGCAAAAGCTCTCGCTGAATCCTTGACTGCGACTGCGTCGGTTCCCGCCGGCATCGACAAAATAATGTTGATGGAAAGAGAGCTATCGCGGCGGCGCTTGTCGTCGAGGCCGGCATCATCCTCCCAGCGTTGCTGCAGATCTTTCAATCCAGAACGGCCCGCAAGGGTCACGCCCTGCTCTGATTCCGCATCGAGCTCGCCGTTTCGCGTGATGTAAGCCAGGTGCGACTTGAGATGCGCCACACTCTTGGTCCGACCGGTAATCTTGACCATCACCTCCGGTGCTCGGCGTACGATACGTTCGAGCTTTGCACGCATCGCCTGCGTAAGGCGGGCAGGCGCGGCGGGATCGGGGACATCCCACTCAGCACGTCGTGGGCGCCGATTGGGCGTTTCCCAGACATACGAGATCGGCGGAAGGTCGGAGGCCAGGTCGGTCGGCCGCGGCGAGTAGCGCCGGCTCATCGCCGTCTATCCCAATAATCGGCGTTGCCGTGCAGCGCGCTACGCAATTGCGCAAGCTCTTTTTCGATGACCAGTTTGGCCTCTTGAATTACGGATAGATCGGGCTCAACCGCCCTGCCCCGCGGCACACTCGTGTTTGCGGCCCGCGCGATCTGGTTGATGTTGCCGCCGATCCGGTTGAGCTCGCGCACGATTGCGCGGAGCGCCTCATGCTCGTTCGGGGAATGCTGCACTGGCGACGACAACCGCGAGCGCACCAACGCAACAATCCAGCCGGTTCGCGTCATGCCACGCTGATGGGAGACCTCCGCCAGCTGACGCATCTCGCTCTCGCGAAACCGCACCGTCACCTTCTCCGGACGTCCGACCGGCAATGCTAAGATGCGCGGCGATGGCGCAGCCAGTGCATCAGCAATGAGACGCCGCAGCAGCGCGGATTTGCCGCCCCGGGTAGCTGCGAAAGCTGAGAACTCCGACGCAACCTGGTCGGAGACGCGAAGCGAGATCAGAGCCATGCACTCCAATCCCAATCGCGATGTAATACATCGCTGGCGCGAAGCCTATCCTGCACTAGAAAACGCGAATCCCTCCACCCCCTCCATATTGGTTCAAACCATCGAGCTCGGCAGTCAAGGCTCGGCGGCTGCCGCAGGTGCGATCCAACACAGTCGACGATCGATGAGGAAAGCTCTTTTGGGAATGGCGCAGCCGTCGCCCTTAATGCTTGCCCTCCCCGAACACTGTGCGGGCGGATTCGCAACATTGGCACCGAATATGTGGACCGCGGCTTTCCAGCAGCCTCCGGCCTCTCTACAGCGCTGTGGGGGGCGCGTTCGGCCTCCGGCTGCTGCGCTAGCGCGCCATCCTTCGGATCGGAAATCCGCTCCGCCGGCGCACCAACTGGAGCAGTGCTTCCGAGGAGGCTGTCTAAGAGCAGCTTCATGCCGATAGGATCTCTTCGATTGTGATGGTCGATGCTGGAACCTCTTCCGCTACTTCTGCGCCATCGATCAGCAGCACGGCATGGCGTGAGCCTTGAGACGCGAGCCGATCGACCAGAAGACAGCCCCTGCGATCTTGGTGACGTACTCTTATCGTCAGTGATGTGCCCATTCGCTCGCTCCGATCGACCGAAGAGTTGGGGAGCTTTCCCGCGGCAGCCGCCTCACGGCCTCTCTCTCTGGGTTGCGATGCCACTTGCGGTGCGACCGGGCCTCGTAGTGGTTGAGCTCCAGGAGCCCCTTCGTGATCAGCAGAGGAACCGCGGACTTTCGTGCGAACTTCGCGGGCCAGTTGGCGGGCGTGTGCGTCGGTGAAGCTTTCCTGTGCTGCGCATAAGGCCTCGACCGCGTTGGGCTGCTCACGCCAGGCTTGGTAGAGTTCATACACAGCACGGATTGATGAGCCGGCAAGCTTCGACCGAAGGAACTCCGGCATATTCTGAACCGACGCGTAGCGAGACACCCAGTCCCTGGGCTTACCGAGCTTGCGCGAGATGTCAGCTTGGTTGTCACCCTGCTCCAAGCGGTCCGCGATGAACGCCGCTATTTCTGGGGCATTGAGGTCATCGCGCTGGATATTCTCGATCATCTGGAGATAACGATCCGCAGAACCAGCGGCATGAACGAAAGCCGGCATGTCACGGAGCCCGGCGCGCTTGGCAGCACGATACCGCCTTGCTCCCATGACGATCACATACCGGCCTTCGTCAGTCGCTTGCCGCAGCACGATCGGTTGCAGCACGCCATGCTGACGGACCGATTCCGCAAGCTCCTCGAGCTTTTTGTTCGTCGAAGCTGCGACGGGGCTGGTCCGGATCTTCGTCAATACGGTCGATAGAGATGCAAGTCGGTTGCCCGATTGTGGCGGCACCATCTTCCGCGGCGGCGATGAGCTGCTTAAAGCTGAGATCAAGCGCCATGTGCCGACTCGTCCATCTGCGCGACGATCTTGGCGAGAACATCCCGGATTTCCCGACCAGCCTCCTGCGCAGAGCGGTGCTTCAGCTTCCAGACCGGCAGGCGTTCCGCGACGGCTTCAGCGTAGCCGTCCCTAGCAACGATCTGGCCCGGGAACACATATTTGCCAGCCTCGCGCAAGAGTTGCTCAAGATGAGTCCTTTGACGAGGCGACTTCGTGTTGAAGTTCGAAGGCAGCAACCCGAGGAACTTCGTATCCTGGCGGCCATAGCGCCTCTGCACGCCGATCACGGTTTGCATCAGACCTTTGACGCCCCTGATCGAATAGTCCTCGAGATAAATCGGGGCTAGCACATGCGAGGCCGCAACCAAGCAACCGACACTGCGAAGTCCAAGTGATGGCGGCGTATCGATGACGCAGGCATCGAACTGATCCGAGGCGATAGCGAGGTTCTCTTGCAGAGTCGTTATGGCGACCGCGTTGCTGCGATCGAGATCGGTCAGTGAGCTATCGGCCGGCGCGAGCGTTAGGCCTTCGTCGTCTCGAGGTACGACCCGTATCCCCGGCCTGAACAAATCCGTGGCTAACGTTGAACCGGCGTAGTGCCTCAGCGTATCCGACGCATTGCTCTGCGCATCGACGTCGATCACGAGAACGCGGAGCTTCGTTTCCGCCATGAACCAAGCCAAATGCACAGCAAGTGTCGTCTTGCCGACCCCGCCCTTTTGATTGTTGATGACAATGGTCTTCATATTAAGGTCCGAAATGAGCCTGACGGCGCGAGAGTCATATTCTCGTCCGTCATGACATGTGGGATGTTGGTTTGAACCAACAGCGGATTGCGAATCCGATCGTGGGACGATCCCCAAATTCATCCGGCGAATCCGCTGCCAGAAGAGTCAGGTCTCCATAGTCCATCGGGACGAACAAATTCTGGCAAGCGAGACTGGGCTCATGCTCGTTGCTGCGGCACGGTCGCGAGAGGATCGTCACGCGAATGCGCGGAGACCATTGTGGGCTCCGGGAGCGTCGCCGCGGCGGCGCGAGTAGAGCCGTCCCCGGAGGGGCTCGCCCAAGCGGACATTGCTGAAAGAGTGGACCCGCTGGATACGAATTCTTCTATGCGACGACTATCTGCATCGATGGGAATACGTTCTACCTGTCGCGAAAAAGATTCGTTTCGCCCTTCTCGAGGCCGCCCGCTGTAGCGACAAAGTCGCCAATCTGCCAAACACTGGCCGTAGGAAGCCTTGAATCAAAGGCCGATCTCCTACCGCATGCTATTGCGATAAAGACCGGCGCAGGCCGAGCATTGCGACGCGCGCGTCCCGATATCGAAGTCTCCGTTGAGGAAAGGTCTAATCCGGCGACGGATCCCCGCATTTCCAGCGCAATTGACCTATCGACAAAATGAATCGATCTACCCGGTCGATTCATAAAACTCATTGGACGGCTCTTGCGAAGAAAGCAAGAATCCGTCCGTGCCGAAACCCGAACCAGAACCGCTTCATCTGCGCCGAATCGATGCCGCTCGCAACATGCTGCGGTTTTATGCGCTATCGACGCAGCCGACCTTGTTTGGAGAAATGTCGCTGATCCGCAATTGGGGCCGGATCGGCACGAACGGCCAGACCATGGTGCAGACCTTCGATGGCAGTGCAGAGGCGGTCGAAGCGTTCGAACGGCTGGAGCGTGCCAAGCGGAGGCGCGGTTACGCTGCAGCGGACGGAAACCTGTCATAGCCTTACAATTTTTCGGGGACTGCGGCTCCGCTTGTGATGTCGGCTCTATCTGTTCCACTGCTTTGGCGTCAGACGAGCAAAATCGAAACAAGACGGAGTTCGTCTCATGACGACTGCCAATGAGATCGCCGAAAAGATTGCAGCCGAGAACGACCTGAAAGGCTCAGGCGAAAACAATCGTCGATAGCGTGTTCAAGGCGATCGCTGATGCGGCCGCGAGCGGAGCCGAGACGAGTCTTCCCGGGTTCGGCAAGTTCAAGCTCAAGGATAGCCCCGCCCGTGAGGGCCGCAATCCGTCGACCGGCGCAACGATTGCGATCGCAGCTTCCAAGAAGCTGACCTTTACGCCGGCCAAAGCCATCAAGGATGTTCTCAACGGAGCAGAGGTCCCTAGCGAAGGTGCGACGTAAGATGCAAGGCAAGGGGTTATGCCCCCTCCCCGGCTGCGAGCGCTTCGTTGCGTTGGCGGATGAGTTCAGCCAGCTCGCGTTCGAGCGCCTTGCGCTCCGCCGGCGTGAAGACGCATTCGCGCAGCTCGGCGCACAATTCTTCAAGGGTGTCGATGGTCATGATCGCATCTCCTGTCGAAGGAAAGCAGGCCCCGCCTTGCGGCGGAGCCCGCTTGCTGAGCTTCAGTCCCGGTTCGGCCGGGACCAGATCAGCTGGAGGCCCTCGGCACCCTCGACCTCGGTCAGGGTGGCGTAGATCGGAGCGGGGAAGCTCGGATCGTCCAGCTTGACGGAGAGGTAGTCGCGCTCGGTCTCCTTGGCGGTCTTCTGCCAGGCCGCACCCAATTCGACGTTGCCCGAGTAGATGCGGAAGTGCGGTCCCTTGTCGGAAGGATTTTCGACGCGGATCAGCTTGGCCTTGACGTTGAGGTTGAGCGTCTTGATCGCGCCGGAGAAGCCATTGTCCGTGGAGGTGAAGGTGCCGATGGTAGCCATTGTCTCATTCCCTTGGTTTTCTCGGGCCGCGCCTATCGCGACCTCGATGGCGGTCGTGAGACCGGAGGCGATCGACCTGCACCCAGAGGGCCGAAATGAAATGGAGGGCGGCCGGCAGCGACTTTCTTGGACCGCGAGGAATGGTGCGCAGCACCAGGGGAAGAAAGTCGAGGACGGACGTTGCGGGGACAAGATCGAGAGCCCGCGAAGCGGGATCGGCCTCCGGTCAGACCAGCCTCTATCGAGGACGCAGATGGGCGCGCCCATCGGGAAAACACATGGAATGAAGACAGGCGGCCCAATCGGTTCAGCCATTCGGATCGTAATGCAACGGGCGTAGGAGCAAAACGCAGTTCACCTTAAGCAGGCCAACTAGGTGCCGCGTCATCACTTGCAATGGAAATTGCACTGTCAGCAATTCGGCGCACCTGTCGAAGTCGCCTATGCCGCCATGGGACGCTGCTTGTAACTCATTGTTTGGCTCGTTGGAGCACCAGGATCCCGACCTCGCGTCCAGTCGCTGCCGTCCGCGTCGAATCCGTCTGCAGCCGCGGAAGCGTTCCCTGCCCGCCGGGGCCACGCGCCAAGCTTCATGAGCAATACGAGTAACTATGGATCTACTCGCGGCGGGGTTGACGACAAGCCCTGCCGAGGCCGAATGAGTTCCATCCTAACCACCCCCAAGACCATCGAGGTGAGGAATGAAAGTTTGGCACTCGGTCTGGCGGATCGCGCACTCGATCATTCTCCTGGGCGTGGTGGCTGTGATGATCGCCATCGGCGTCTTCATCGGCCGCCCGGGTGAAAAGGGCGGCAACCAATCTAGCCTCGCCAGCGTGGATCAGCAGCAGCAGAAGCGCTTGGCGGTCTTTCTCGACGGTACGTGGAATAGCGTCGACACCAACACGAACGTGTGGCGCATGCGCTCTCTGTGCGCGCCGACGGGCAAGGACGGCAAGCCTCAATTGATCTACTATTCCGTCGGTGTGAACGGCTTTCTGGGCGGTGCCTTCGGGCAAGGACTCGATGATAACATCCGCCTGGCTTACGAGTGGCTGATCGAAAACTACCGGGACGGAGACGAGATCTTCATCTTCGGCTTCAGCCGCGGCGCGTACACCGCCAGAGCGCTGGCGGGCCTGATCGCCATCGACGGATTACTGCAGCAGGGTTCGCCGATCGGCGTGAACGAACTCTTCGATCGCTACAAAAGGGGCGATGAGGAGACGATCTGGAAGCTGAAGGAGATCGAGGCGGCCCGCGATATCGCCAAGATATCTGACCAAGAGAAGTGGCTGCTCAAATACGCGCGGCCTGTAAACGTCAAGGTGGTGGGCGTGTGGGATACCGTCGGCTCGATAGGCATCGCGGCGGGCGATTTCACCGGCATCAGCACTTCGCAGTTCGACTATCTGCAGACAGGATTGCGTCTTCCCATCCAGAACGGCTATCACGCGCTCGCCATCGATGAGCATCGCGCCAAGTTCGCGCCCACGATCTGGGATGTCCATCGCAGCACCGCCAAGCCGCGACCGCTTTCGAGCGTCGAACAACGTTGGTTTGTGGGCGCGCACGCCAACGTCGGCGGCGGTTACGAAACCGATCTGCTCGCGCAGCCCCCGCTGCGCTGGTTGATGAAGAAGGCGGAGTCGCAGGGGCTGGCTTTCCGGTCAAAAGTCGATCTGGACGGCGACGCTGTCACCGCGAAGATTGCAAACTCCTACAGGGCGTTCATGTACGGCGCCTACCAGATCGTCTCTCCGCGGCCATTTTATCGAACTATTGGCGCAGCGCCGGACGTGCGCGACGACGGAACTCACACCAACATTAACGAGACCGTCGACGCCAACGTCTTCAAACGATGGCGGGCCGATCCGACCTACCGGCCGCAGAACCTCGTGGAATGGGCTAAGCGCAAAAACGTGGATCCGGGCCAGCTGCAGAGCTCAGTCCGCGCCGACGATCCCAGCGTAGCCGTGGCCGATCCATAGCAGTTCGGGGCGGCAAAGAAATCGTGACGTGCACGAGCGGCTTCACGGCGTTCCGGAAAGAACCCGCTCGGCCACCAGGCCCACGCCTTCGACGATAAGCGCCGAAATCTGTCCGAATGCGTCCCGCTCGCTTGACGCGCAGCGCGTCAAGATTGAAATAATCCCTTCAGTGAAGTTGCGGGGGTAGCGTCGTGGAAGATTTCTACAGGGGCTTCGCGCAGCGGGCGCGCGATTTGGCCGAAAATGCGGACCCGTTCACCAGGCGGCGGCTGCTCGACCTAGCCCAACGATAGGACCTGAAGAGCAGACCAGAATCCACAAGCGGTCGATCCATCCCGCCCCCGCGTGCGACGCCGCCCACCGTCCTGTTTTCCAGCTCCGGCGAAGCTTAGCGAATCCCATCCTGGTGGACTGCGCGACCCGGTCGTCGGTTTTCCGCGTTTTCATCAACCGGGGCGACTGGTCACTGACTGTCCTGATCGGTCCAGAGGCATCTTGGCCGCCCGCATTTCGCATTCGCTGCGAGGCTATATGGCGCTCGACTGCGCCTGGATCGATGGTCATCGACGGCAAGTCGGGCGGCACGAAACTTGGCGCAACGAGCAAGCTTGCCCGCGAATGGGCTCTCGAAAATCGAGCTGTCATTGAGAGCTAGTTCAGATGATTGCCACCTTGGCGAGGGCGCTCTCTCGCGTCACCCATGCGGAAACCGACGTCGAGGACCTGAAGACCGTCGCGATCTTCTGCGGCGCCGGTCTGCTGCTGTCCATTGTGGCGGCCATGGCTTTCGGCCCCGCTCTTGGGACCGAGCTGTTCTGAAGGAAGACAGCCCGACGAAGTTACGGCCTACTCGCCACTCGACGCAGACGCTTCCTGCGGCGTCTCCTTATGTATCCGTCAGTGGGCGTCCTCAGCCTGAGCGCATTCATCGAGCGCAGCACGCTCCGTTTCGATCTCCTCCACTTTCTCATCGTGCTCCCGCTACGCCTCGTCGAGGGCTACCTCCTCTTACCCTCTATCGCGACTTACACGCCCGTTCGTCCGTGACGCCTCCGCACTTCACTCGGCCTTCCGCCGGGCGTTGTTCCTTCCGCTGGCGCGTTGCCCGCGAGCCTTCTCATCGACCTTGCTCAGCCTCGTTCGCAGCGTTGGCCTGACGTTTTGAGGTGCCGCAGCCATCCCAGCGGGTTCCGGTCGGTCGGCAGAGCGGCGCGCTCGCAAAACAACCTCGCTATCCGCCGCCGCCGGCGCATGACCACCGGGGTTCGCAATCGCCGCACGGACGATCTCGGGGGCGCCAGTCTCCTGCGCGGCGCCTGATGGGTATTGGACGCCGCAGCCAAGGCCGCATTCGACCTTAACCGCAAGCTCAGACCACGACGCGTCAGCCCGAGCCGAGGCGATGGCGCACAGAGACGCTCACCCATCGGTCAGGCCGTCCGTTTTTCATGGAGCCGGGAGTTGATCTGCGACATCAGGATCGGCCCAAGAGAAAACTCTCCGAGCTCCGCTTTCCGCGTCAACCCGCGCAAGTAGCCGCCAGCCGATCTAATCGCTGTGCCACGCTGCAAGATGCAGGCGACAACCACCGCGGCCTGCATTTCACCCAGGACGGTTTGCGCCTCCTCCCAGGCGCTCGGGCTGATCCCCAGCATCGATCGCACAACAGCCGCCGTGGCGAGGAAATCGCGCCAGTTCGAAATCCCACCCTTCGCATAATCGACGATGTCCGGGCATGCACTCAGGACCATTCCCAACGGATACGAACTCTCGGCGACTCGCGATGGTTGAGGTTTTGGCTCAGCTCTCGCCGCCCGGCCTTCGTGAAGGCTAGGTTCAAGATCAATAGGGGTGTCTGGATTTGAATTCTGTATGTGGCGCTCAGAATGGGACTCATTGGCGCTCGGATTCTTGGATTTGATATGTGCTTCCAAGAGATTGAGCACATCGTCAGCTAGTTGCGACAACTCGTCAGCGATCGGCTCGAGCTCTTGGCGGGTCGCAGTGCGCGGAATCTGAGCGACCATTGCGCGGAAGGCGGCATGCACTTCCTGCCAATCGGCCGGCCCCCGCCCTGCCCTTCGCGTTGGAACGCCTTCCTCGATGCCGGTTGCAATCATCTTCGCGATGTCGCGCCGGCACAGCGTGATCCGTTCGCGGACCAGCTTGAGTGCACGGGCCTCGGCTTCGATATCAGCCGCCAGGCTCTCGAACTCCTCAGAGCGCACGACAAGCGGCGACAGATCGAAGCCGAAGGCGAGCTCGATTTCGCCGGCATCGTCCTTCCGAGCATAGCGCTTGCCATTTGGGCTGTCGCGCCGAACGATCAGCCCAGCGTCGACCAGCACAGCGAGGTGGCGTCGCAGTGTCGATGCCGGCATGCCGTGCGCCCGCCGACTGAGCTGATGGTTCGACGGGAAGACGATCAGATCATCCTCTCCTGTGAGCGCGGTCTCAGGATGGAAGGTCAGGAGCGCGTTTAAGACCGAGAGCGAGCGCTCCGACACGCCTAGGCGCGGCCGTGCCGTGCAGATGGCGTGGAAGACCTTCCATTTGTGCACGATCTTTTCGGGACGGCGTTCGGTTGTGACCATGTGGCTTGCGACATGGGCAAGCGTCAACGATCGCCGCCCGAAAGGCGCCGTTGGAGAGTGTGACTGCATGTCTTTGCCTCAGCTGGGCAAAGGAAACCTGCTCGCCGAAACGACGATAAAATCGCGTAGAAACTCTTGACTGCGATTCGCGAAAGTGATTCTCTGTCAGTCGCCAAACTTGAAGAGAAGGGCTTCCGGAACTCCGTTTCGGGGGCCTTTTTCTTTTGCCTTGTCTGCTCCTGGTTGGTGTTTACGGGACGAGGCCGTCAGGCCTCGGTAGTTTCCTGACCGCCGCTCGTTTTGGAAAAGGCGTCGAACAGGGCCGGGAGTTGGTCGACAAGAAATGCTGCAAATGTCGCCGAGACATTCTTGTCGAGGGTAAGCTTCAATTCGCGCTCGGCGTGACGCACGTGCGCAATCTTATCGCCGGATGCGGAAAAGATCGGCTTCTCTTCCGAAGCCTTCGATGTCCCCGCAGAAGATGGACGGCTTGCCGCTGTGAATGCTGCGAGAAAGCGGGCGTCGGTTTCTCGCTCCGCAAATTTCGGTTCAGCGATCGCCGCTCTGACACGTTTGAGCGCCGCGGCATCCTTGATCAATTCAGCGAATGACTGCCACCGGCCGCGGCCAACTTTCGGAGCCTTCCCGATTGCTTGAACAACTTCGGCTGGAACCGATCGAGCGACAGCAAGTAGTTTCGAGGCCTCTGCCCGATCAATCGACAACGCATCTTGCGCGATTGCTCGGCTATGCCCGGCATCTTCGATATGCATCGCGAAGGTGGCGCGCTCAATGAAGCTCAGATCTTCGCGTTGTGCGTTCTCGAGTCCTTGCGCCACGACAAGCGCTTCATCTGACAACGCTCGCAGGATCGCTTTGACCGGAATGCCCAGTTCGCGTGTGGCGCGGACGCGGCGATGACCATACGCACTCTGGTAGCGCCCTTTTGCTTCAGGATGCTCCCGAACAAGAATGGGTACCTCTTGACCACGCTGTGCGATCGACTGCTTAAGCGACTCGAACGAGCTATCATCCTGGTCGCGAAACCGGTCGGCTAGCGGCGACGGATCGATAAGCGAGGGGTCGATTTCAAGGATCACAGCCCCGGATGCAATTTTGTCGCGCAGCTCCTCGTTCTCTTTTTCGACTTCGGAAAAAGAGTCTTTCAACGAGCGGACCGAGCCGGACGAGACCCGCGGCAGGGCACCGGGCATGTTGTCAGCTGACAACGCTGTTGATTGCGGGGCCGTGAAAAGGCTCTTGATGGTGTCTGTACGTTTGCTCATCGACCCCACACCTTCTTGAGAAGTTGCGCGATTTCGGCATTGACCGCGTCGACCGATTCCAATGCCCGGTCGTAGGCGCCCCGCCCTACGGCACCGCGCTCCAGCTCATAAAGTGATTGCTTGGTGAGACCAGCATTGGCGATCGCGGTCGATTTCCACACCGTGGCCTGGAGCACATCCGATCCAAAAAGGGTCCGGAGGAGCGCCACAATTTGAGCTTCGGGCACGTCATTGGGATCGTGACGCGTGATGACATACCGGATGAAATCGTGATCGAGTCGCCCGCCAGCCTCCTCGATGACCGACATGAGGTCCGACGTCATGAGGAGAAATTGGCTCATGGATGCGACATCGACCATCTGAGGATGGATGGTCACGAGCATCGCGGTCGCCGCGTTTAGCGCGCCCATGGTCAAGTAACCAAGTTGGGGTGGGCAGTCGATGACGACGACGTCATAGTCGTCGGCGACCTGGTCGATGGCGCTGGCGACACGGCGAAAGAAGAGATCGTGTCCGCGTTCACGCCGCTCGACCATTGCTCGAGGCGTGGTGTGCTCGAACTCCATAAGCTCGAGATTGCCTGGCACGAGACCTATCCCGTCAAAATAGCTCGGCCGAACGACCTCGCGCATTGGCCGCCGGTGCTCATCATATCGTATGGCACCGTAGAGGGTTTCGTTCGCCGCGATGTCAAACTCGGGTTGGTAGCCAAACATTGCTGACAGGGAAGCCTGCGGATCGAGGTCAATCGCGAGGACCCTAAAGCCGGCAAGGGCGAGGTATTGCGAAAGATACAAGGCCGTCGTTGTCTTGGCGGAGCCGCCTTTGAAGTTCGCGACGGTGATGATTTGGAGCTTGTCACCAGGGCGGCGGCGCGGGAGAAATTCCAGTGCTTCTCGAGGCCGTGAGGTGGCGAGATACCCGCGCAACTCATGAATCTGGGCCAAGGTATAGGATCGGCGTCCGCCAAGACCCGTCGCTGGGGTCGGTCCCAGTCCGTCGAGAGAGAGCTGCCGAAGGTACCCATCGGACACACCCGCAATTCGCGCGACCTCCCCTGAGGTGAACGAACGGAGCGACTTGCTCGCCGAAGGCGGGAAAAGCGTCGTCGCGAGCGAGCGAAGCTGGCCGGAAAGAATGCCGGCATGCCGAGATATCCGCGCAGACGCAGTCTCGCTCATCGTAACCGAATCTTCCGCTAGGATCGCCATTTGCCTTCTCAAGACGGTTTCTACGCGTCAGACGCTTAATCTCCGTCTTGAGAGATGGCCACGATTCTATGATTTGAGCAAGAAATAAAGGGTTAACGAGTTCTTAACGCTCGATGCCATGCCCAACAGCGAGCAGCGGCTTTTTGGACGCATCGCGATGTTGTTGTCAGCTGACAACAACGGCCCCACCCGGTAGAGCCTTTACTATAGCGTGAGTCGGCTGGGCTGCGCGGATCCCCGAGCGTCATTTTGTACCTCTCCACCTGCTTCACCGATCGGTGTTGCTATCGGACGGATGCGCCGACGCCTCCGTCCTGCGCAGCAAACCCCCTCGTTTCTGGCGTCCAAGTCGGCGCGCACTGCCGTTTGACGAGCGGTTGATCCATGCCGCGCGGGCGTCGCTATTCCCCGTTTCCCAGCAAGTCGTTGCCCCGGAGAATCGCATTCCTCATAATGTACTGTGGGCTCGCACCCGATGCCGAGGGCCGATGGTCCCACTAAAAGCGCCCTCCCCATCTCGTTGAAGCGCCGGAGCTGGATCGCGAACGGCGGGAAGTGTTCGCTAGCTCGAGCGGCACGCTGGGCTATCTATCGCGGTGTGGATCGACGCGCCACTGCGGCCCTAAGCTGGGCCACCGCTTGCCAAGGCAACAGGGAGCCCCACACGGTAGCAGGTCTCCGCCAATCAGCCGAACGAACAAACGTCGAGTAATCCACCGAATGCATTCCGGATCATTCGCGCCTGCTGTTGCGCTGCCGGCTATACCGAGCCCCGAACCGCCAGCCGCAAGGCCGACCAACACCTCGCGCTGCGGGGCCCCTCCTCATCGGCGGCACATGCGATCTGCTTCGGCGAAGGAAGCCAATGCGCAGTCGGGCGACCACCTTAACCGGAACGGCCGTGCGGCGGATCGACCTCGCGCCGGGCCGGATCCAATCTTAACGCCTGGCGTCCAGATACCCCAGATACCATCGCGAGCCTTCGAGTTCGAGGCGAGCACGCCACATCGGATCCCTTCCTGGACGAGACGTTTCGATCGCAGGGGGACGTCGTCGTCCCATCGGGGACGCCGCACTAATTGTTGTCAGCTGACAACGTCCCCCTTAGTCCGGACCCGCCCAACGGGATGGCGGCGTCGCGGTCGGGCAGGGGGGAGGCGCCGCCGGACCTTGGATCACGGTCGGCATCGGATCGATGCGCTGACCATGGATCGTTCAAAAGAGTAGGCTGAGCTCACGCCTCGATCCAGCCTGTCAGGAAGCTGATCCGCAGCATCCAGCGTCGGAACGCCACTCCATCGGCAGGGCAGCAAGGCGGATCTACAATCCAATCTCGCGGAGTTGCGTGACGCCGAATGAGGCCGATCGGGAGCGGAAAGTCGCCTCGCGCTCCGCTGCTGGGTAGTAACCGGCCGCTGGAGCACTGTTGTCAGCTGACAAGAAGAGCCTAGGCCTACCAAGGAAATAGATGTTGTCAGCTGACAACAATCTGTGCCTTCCAGCCGCCGACGCGCGTCCTTCTCTAGTCGTCGACGATCCGCGCCCTAATGAGTTCAGGAGCTGGGACCGGGTTGTCCCCCGGCCCGAGTCCGGTCGAGGTCATGGCGTGTGGTCTTGATGGGAAACAGCGCCCGGAAGGCCAGTAGGTGGCATTCATAGAATGCTAACCATAAATCTCCGGCCCCCGTGCGCTTTACGACCTTCTCCATCAGATTTCGCGAGAAGACCCGGCCTTCACGCGGTGTATCCGGAATGTTATATAAGGATACACGATATACGCTAGAGGAGCGCCGCATGGCCTTCCATATCAAGAATCCGGAGACTGACGCGCTGGCCCGCAGGGTCGCGGCGCTGAAGAAAATCGGGCTGACCGAGGCCGTGCACACGGCACTCGCCCATGAACTTGAGCGCGAGCAGGGCAAGCCGTCATTAGTCGACCTGGGCGTCCAGTTTTGTCGCGATTTGAAGGCAAAGGGCAATCCGCAGAGCGGCAAGCCTGCTGACAAGGCATTCCGCGACAGCCTGTACGAGGAGTCCTGATGTTCATCGACGCTTCGGCGCTCACCGCGATGCTCACCGACGAAGACGAGGCGCGCGAGTTGCTGGCGCGCGTGCAGCAAAGCACAACCCGGCTGACCTCGCCGCTGGCTGTGTGGGAGGCGGCGATTGCCATCGCCCGCGTGCTCGATCTGCCGATCGCCGCGGCGGCCGAAGCGGTCGAGAGCTATCTCGCGCTGATGGAAATCAAAATGGTGAACGCCCGCATCGCGCTCGACGCCTTCGACCGCTTCGGCAAGGGCCGACACCCGGCTCGGCTCAATTTCGGGGACTGTTTCGCCTACGCCTGCGCTCGATATCTTGGGGAACCGTTAATGTTCAAGGGCGCCGATTTTCCGCAGACCGACATCGAGGCGGCCTGACAAGTGCTACTATCGGAGCGAGCCTCAGTGTGGCAGAAGTAATGAACGCTGATTCGCGGCGAAGCCACCGAACCGCGGCGAGGAAGGCAGCCCGATAGCCGTGACGACAGTCGATCTGATCCACGAGGACATCTGAGCGCGGACGGGGCCGACGGCCTCCGGAAGAGGGCAGGGGAGCTGCCAGCGGCGCATCTTCTCGGCGGTTTGGCGCCGACCGGCGGCTAGCCCGGCTTGAGGTCGCCAGAGCTCGTTGATTTGCGAGGCGAATCCAATCCTGGACGATCCGGAACCGACATCGCTATGACGGAAGCGAAACCCGTGTTAGCTTCCGTTTCGCTGGTTCCCACTAAGGTTATCAGGACCTTGCTGCCCACCTACAAAATCCCCGATCCGCTGCCCTGGGCCCAGCTCGTCGGGCCGCTCGCCGCCGCCGAGGATGCTGTGGCCCGCTTCGACGAGCGGCTGGCCAAAAGCCCAATCCGCGACGGCGCAATCAGCCGGACACACTTCACCGATGCCTGCGCCAGTCTGTGGCTGGACGGCGAACTTGTCCACCTCGATGACCTCGTCCTCCACGACGCCGGCATGGACGTTCGCGCTCCAACCCATGAGCTGACTCGCGCCCACGCCGTGCTGCGCGCCCGTCGGCGAATCGCCGAGGCGAAGCCCGATTGGGCGCTGTCAGCTACCGGACTCGCCAGCCTGCGCGGCAGGGGCGAGCGAGAAGAGGAGACAGGCGAGGGAAATTTTGAGGTCGACGACGACGCCGAGCGGGAGGAGGCGGGTCTCGAATTGCCCCTCGGTGTCCGCGAGACCGATCCCCATCTGGCCGCCGCTTTCGACGCGGTCGACGCAGCGAACGCCAGGGCGGAGCGGAGGCTTGCCGACGAGACTCGGTTTCGGCCGGAGCGGGATTCTCTCATCTACGATCCCGACTGGGACGAGGAGGGACGCCTCGATCACTGGCGCGGCGTGGTCGACCAGACTCGCGGCTTGCCGCCGACCCTGGCGGGGTCTGTTGCCGCTGTCGCCTGGGATGAGATCGAACCACTCGAGCACACGCCTTGGCTCGGCCGCCTGCTCGCCGCGGCATTGTTGAGGGACCGCGGCAAAACGCGCTCGCATCTGCCGTGCCTGCATGCTGGGCTGAAAAGCATTCCGCGTGAGCTCCGGCGGCCACGCGACGCCGCGGCGCGTTTGGTCGTGCAACTCGAGGCCATGACTGCCGCCGCCGAGTCTGGCCGTAAGGACCACGACCGCTGGCTGATGACCAGAAATCTGCTCGCCCGAAAACTTGCCGGCCGTCGCGCCACTTCAAAACTGCCGGCTCTCCTCGACTACGTGCTGACGAGGCCGATCGTCTCGGCGGGCATGATCGCGGCGGAACTCGGGATCACTCCCCGTGCTGCCCAAAACCTGGTGGCCGAGCTCGGCCTGCGCGAGGCGACGGGGCGGGGACGGTACCGGGCGTGGGGCGTCCTGTAGCGGCGAAAGTCGGTGCTGTAAACGCTCGGCGAAAGGGCGCCTCGTCCAGATGAATAAGGCACCAACAAAAATGTCGCGCGGTTGAAATCCCGCGCGGCGGCCGTTTCCAGCACCGAGGAGGGTGTGATGCAAAACTCCGGTCACGCTCGAGACGCTGAGGCCTTTATTCGAACGGAGTGCGCGCGGGGGACGAAACCTAGTTGATATTACTTATCGTAGCCCGACTACGATAGAAGCATCAAACCGAAACCTGCGGGACCTTAGAATAGTCCGTATTATCGTAGCATGGCTACGATACACCGGGATAAGCTGAACAAGCTCTATACCCATCTGGCGCCCGGGACGCCGCTGACCTCCGATGAGCTCGCCGCCCTCGGGATCTCAGCCGACTTGCCGTCCATTATGTCCGTGCCGGCTAATTACAATAGCTGGCCCGCGGCGTGTATTGCCGGCCGAACGATCCGCCCGCCTTGCATCCGAGCCTCGTCCTGCTGCAGCGGAGCTTCGAAGGATTGCATGTCGGCGGCAAGTCCGCGCTCGACTGGCACGGCATACGGCGCTACCTGTCCCAACGGCCTGTCCTCCACGTCTATGGCTGGAAAGCGGGACGGCTTCCGGAGTGGTTCACCGAGCATTTCCCAGCCGGGTACCACCGCAAGCGACTCTTCAAGAAAGAGCCCGGAGCGCAGCTTCATGTCGCCCTTCGAGAACCGCAAGGGCGGCCCACTCGTCTCGGCGCCGGAACGCGCATTGCTGGAGGTGCTAAGCGAAGTCGGTGTCCGGCGGCCGCTGCACCAGCGTCAAGACCGTCCGCCTGCGCTCGCAACTCGGCCGCGAACTTGCCCAGCCCTAGGCCAGCAAGCTCGATCCGTCTCAGTTGCCCAAGGGCGGCGACAGTGCCTGGGTGTCACGCTCCGGTGATGGGCTCCTGGTGCTGAAGCCATGAACCAAGTCTACCTAGACAGCGCACGGTTGCTGACACGCGTGGCGCCGCTGGTGCTCGTCGACGATACGTTCGCACCCAAGGGCGGCACGGCGATCAACCTGTTCGTGCGCGACATGCCGCGGCTGTCGGTCGATCTGGTGTTTCCCTTCCAATGCGCGCGAGACGCTCCAGGCGAATCTCGAAATCCGGATGGCGTCGCTCGAAGACGTGTATGGGCGGCAAGCTGGTCGCAGCGATGGACCGGCAGCATCCCTGCGATCTGTACAACGTCATGCAGCTTCGTGCGCAGAAGGGTTGAGAAGTCGGAAGGCGTTCGGCGCGCTCCGCCGCTCGCAAAAAGGATCCAGCTGGTCGCATGATACAGTACGGAGCCCGCCTCAATCGTCGTTGGTAAGTTCGTCGGGCCACATCTGCGCGCCATGGAGCACGCGCAAGGTGCGAACGGTATCACCATCAACCAGGTACGCCGCAACATAAGATGTACGCGGGATGACCAACTGGCGCGTGCCAGCGACACTCCCCGGCAGGCCGCTATCCGGAAAGTCGAGCAGGCGCCGCCGCGGCATTGGCAATCTGTTCATCGACATGAACAGCGGCACGAGGATTCTCCGCCTCGATCTAGCTGAAAATGCTGTCGCGATCGAACAACGCGAAGCGCGACCAGACGAGTTTCACCGTTCCTGCTCCGGTGCTTTTCGAAGCGCAGCGGCACGGCGTTGTGCGAAATGCGCTTCGAGCTCGGAATCATCGATACCGGACCGCGTGTCGGCCAACGCCTGGCGCACCTTCTCACGAAACCAGGTATCGTAAGCTTGGCTGTTGCTCACGAGTTCCAGCGGAAGCATCCCTTCATTGGCCGTGCGCGTCAGCAGGATCCGCACGGCATCGGATACCGTGAGACCCATGTTTTCCAGAACCGCAGTCGCCTTTTCCTTCACGTCCGCATCGATGCGCGTTTGGACCAAGGCATTCGAAGACATAGCGACCTCCTTATTCACAGCTGAATGTCGTACATTTGAATGACATGCACCAGAGACTGCCACGGACCCGTGACCCGCGGCTGTGACAGCGGCCAAACGGCCCCGCCTTTCGGCGGGGCCGTTGCCGCGGGCGAGGTGGTGGACACTTTTTCTGGATTGCACGGAAGGAACTCCAATCACGAAGTTCTGAGACGCCCGCACAGTCGCGCCCTGGCTGACGAGGTGATGGCCGGGATCAAGTTCTTGGCGTTTCGTCGGCAAGCCGGCGAAAGCGGGCAAGACATTGAGATCGCGAGGCTTGCGCTATAGCCCGTCATCCTGCCACGGCATCGTTGACAGCGACGGCATCCGCCGCCTGGCCCTCCGCCGCTCGACCGTCATGGGCTTCGGCAGCTTCAGAGTGGCCAACTTGGCCACTCTTACCCGGCTCACCTCCGGCCGCTTCTCGAACGTGCGATGCGGCTTCACCTCGCGCGCCAGTTCTCTGGCTTCGGCCTCGTCAACGCCGCGCCAGCGGTTCGAGAGCCTGAACACATTGCTGCCGCGCGCGCCGCGCTCGATCTCGATCAGGCCGAGATTGACGAGCATCTGCAGCGCTGACGGCACCACCTTCTGCGGGATGCGGTGATCCAACATGAAGGAGAGGTAGGACACGCTCGCGCTGTCGCCGCCGCCGATCGCCTGCTCGATCGCAGCGAGCACCCCGCGCGCACTCTGTGGCAGCGCCAAATAGGCCGGGCTGTCTGATCGATCTGTCATCGTCGCCTCTCTCGATCCTTAGTTACAGGCCAATCCACACCGCCAGCGCGACCATGACGACGACCGCCGCGACGAAGATCGCAGTCTCGATCCGCGACATTCGCCACATCGCGCACCGCCTTTGTGTACCAAATGGTACATAATTTCGAGCGATATGAAGAATTGCAAATATCTTCGCACCGGGCCGTCGCGCGGTCGCCGCATTCCTCACGCTCTCCAAAGGACCGAGAAACCGATTGGGACGCGGTCGCCCCTAATTCCTGTGGTACTGGTCTTGATCGTAGGCCTGCAGGATGCGGACAAAATCGGCCATGCTGGATCGATCCCGATTACCAGCTAAAGCCGCAACCTGAGTATTGGACGCGGGCTGGCTCCCTTGCCAAAACCGCATTAGGAGATCGGCAATGTTTTTCATGGCGTACTCTCCGCAGCCAACTGTGATACTAATTACTGTGCGGCAACGCACGGCTCGATCAAGGGAAAGGCCGGCGGGCGCTACGCCGCCGACCTTGTCCTGCAAACTGCCTGCTCGCAGCCGGTTCCGTTGCTTTCACTCCGCATTCATTAGGTAGCACCGAGCACTTGGTTGACGCCATTGCGCGCGGGTATGAAGTGACCGTACTGAGGTACACTCGGTCTAGTGAATGGGTGTAGGTCGACTACACGTCGGTTTAATCCCAGGGTGTACACAAAAAGAAAGGCCGCCTGCGTTGCCACAAGCGGCCCAAGTCTAGGGAGGAAACGCCCAAGGAGGGCAGCGATAGCGCGCCTGAGGGGGCGGGGGCGCGCTACCGCATGCCCATATCTAAGACGATCGCGATCAGCGGCTCAATTGAACCTCGGTAAACATCTAGCATCAAAACGGGCTAGCGGACCGATACGAAGGTTTAAGGGCGCTGGCATCCCCGGTTTCGCGCCACGTTTTCACGCATCAGCGCAACCTCGATGAAGAAGGCGCGCGACGAAAACGGATGGAGCTTGCGGCGAGTTAATCCGCCTTACGAGAAAGATATTTGCAGGGGCGCGCGCGATGGCCGACGCTTATGTTCGCTTATGTTCGCTTGTGTGACGACGGAGAGCTGTTGGTTGCGCGGAGCATCGTCGACTTCTACGGCGGCGACGGCAGCTTTGACACCCTCCCAGTTCGGACCCGGGACTACATTGTAGCCGCCACGCCGACGAACCTGGTCGACTGGTCGTCGGCGTGGGCTTTCGATGTGCCGCTTGCTGCCTATGCGGGCATCACTGCACCAAGCCTCCTTGTGCGAGGCGAGCGCGGTCATCCAGTCCTTCAGCGCGCCGCCGAGGTGCTGACTGACGCAGTCTCCAGATCGTCGCCGGTGACCGTTCCCGGCGCCAGTCATTTCATGATCGCGACCCATGCGTCGGATGTCGCGAGGCTCATCCGTGGGCACGTCGCAACGGTTGAGACGCTGCACCAGTTTAGCGCCCGATCCGCATGGCATCGGCTCGACCTCCCGGCGCAAGGCGTCAGGGGCAACGGCCGTACAGCCCGCCGAGAGCGCGGGGCTACAGGCGCACCCCGGTCCCGCCGGTCGCGGTGCGGCCAACGTCAGCGCATGCTCCCAAATGATGACGGCTTTCGGACGTAGCTTGCGGCGAGTTAATCTGCCTTATGAGAAAGATATTTGCAGTGGGCGCGTTCTGCGGTTGGTGCACCTTGGTGTTTCCTTGGGACCATAGCCTCCTCGCTCCGGGCCGTTTCCTTGTGGTCACGCCTCGGCAACCAGCGGCGCGCACGGGAGCGCCGCCATCGCCATTAAGCCAATGACACGTTCCTGCGCATGGTGGGATACGCGCGCGAGGATCTCCTCTCCGAACGGGTGCGCTGGACCGACCTGACGCCGCCGGAATGGCGCGACCGCACCGCACGAGCGGTTGAAGAGATGAAGATGACCGGCACCGCGCAACCGTGGGAAAAAGAGTATGTCCGAGGGTGCTCGACAGACGTCCCGATCGTGCTTGTCGCAGCGGACGCTGGCTGCTCCGTCCTGAGGTGCGGATGGAGCTGCTCGAGCTGGCGCACCTTCCTCTCAGCACCCCAGCGCAGGTAGCCGTAACGAGCATCTCGCAAATAGGCGTGAGAAATTGTCTCGAAACCGCGGGCCGCGTGAAAGCGCGCGGCGAGCTCGTTGGCCAGTGCTTCGTGCTGCAGAAAGCCGTTGGCGCGGGCCGAGCGAATGGCCTGTGGACATCCATGGTTGCGCGCCACTCGGGCTCGGTCATTAGGGGCAGATCGACGGGGCTTTCGATCGAGCGAGGCCCGATTTGCCGGCACAGTCGCCCGTATGCGGCGGTCGATCGCGACCACTTCGGGAAGCGCGGCGTGAATCGCGGGCATCGCGGGACCGCTGTAGACCTTGGTGGCGGACGTGGACGCCACGATCGGCATGCCGAAAACGGTGGCAGTGCGCGCTAGAGCGATCACGTTGTTCAGAAGCAGTTGGCGATCGATCGATCCCACGCCGAAAGCAAGTCCGGCTTGCTGATCGACCAGCACCAAGGCGCAATCCTTCGGCTCGATCAGGATGTCGGGCATTGCCCTCGCGATTCCAGGTCCTTGCGTCATGATTTCGTTAACTCCAGGCATCGGGGGATTTATCACCGCGGCTTCGCTTCTGCTCCCGACAGCATAGCCTTGAAGGTGATTTCGATGAGCTGTTCAGGAAAGGCCAGTCTCGTCACGCCGATCAGGTTGCTGGCGCACCGAGGTCGTGCCGTGGCGTAGGCCTCCTTGCGTACCTTGCCCGCGGCGGCGAATGCGGCGTCGACATCGAGGACATAGAGCGTCTCCTCGACGACGTCGTCCAGCGTTGCCCCGAAGCGCGCCAAAAGCTTGACGGCATTGGCGTAGATCGCACGCATCTGCTGTTCCATCATCGAGAACTCGGCCGGCTTGCCGGATTCGTCGAGAGAAGCAGGCGCGATCAGTTTCCCCCTCTCGTCGTGGCTGAGCTGGCCGGAGACATGGATCGTGTCACCAACCTTGATCGCCTGCGCGTATCCGTAGGCATCTTCCCACGGCACACCGAAATAGGCGGCCTCTTTACCATTCACTGCGGCTGCGTTTACGTCGTTACTTTGCATTTTGAGCCTCCTGGCTTCTCAATCTGGCATCACGTCTCGGTGGCGGCACTGAAAGTTTTGGTACGACGATGCTTTGGAGAATGACCTTGCAACGCCGGCGAGGGAAATCACCTCTCGCCATAGAGTCGATAGACGATCATTATAGCCGCCGCACCGCGTGATGCCGTAGCGAGGAATGCCACCAGCCGCATCCGCAAAAAGATTTGTCGTGCGCCACGTCGCCGACCGGATGCCGGACCGAGGTAAGAGAGGGAAAGACATCGCCATTTTGCAGATGGGCAGGATGCCTACAGAAAAATTTGGGAAATCCGGAACTGCGTTACGTGAGTAACGATCAAGCTGTTCTTGCACACTTAGGTTTGGTGGTGGCACGTATCCCCTCGACCCGCCATTCGATCCGAACTGGCCCGGACGCGTTACGTCGCCTCTTGGCCCTTCGCGACATATTGCGCTGCCGCGCGATCTCGGTCGCTAACAAAGCATAGCGGAAGTTGTCGGGCAGCCGGCTATTGCAGAAGACGCTCTTGACCCGTTGAGGAAGTGGTTGGCCTTAGGGGCGAGCGCCATAAACCTTCGTATCGTATGCGTGACCCCTTTAGATGCCGCATGGTTACCTACATTCAATTGAGCCGCTGATCGCGATCGTCTTAGGGTGGATGCGTTGGAAAAGTGCATAGGCTCATGAAGTGCGACAGTGAAAATGGGATGGTGGACGAACAGCGAACGACATTGGGCGCGAGATGAACAATCACCTTGGCATGCAATGCTGGTAGCATTCACCGTCATGCTGTCGATTTCCACAATCGGTCACGCTCGCGCCCACGATCATCAACACCCTGAGTTGAACAGTTGGTATCAAAGTTTGTACAGTGGCAAAGGGCCCTGCTGCGATGGCAGTGATGCGAAGCGCGTTGATGACGCCGATTGGGAAACTAAGGGCGGTCACTATCGCGCGCATTGATGGCGAGTGGGTTGATGTTCCGAACGACGCTGTCGTGGATGGACCGAACCGCGCTGGTCGCACGATGGTCTGGCCCTACTATCTGAACGGCGCTTTGGTTGGCGTCAGATGCTTCATGCCGGGGAGCATGGGCTGATCGCGAGAGCAGGGCGATCACGCCTTGCACATATGCGTGAGTGAGACATGTCCAATCCCGTCGCAAAGATCGTCGATCGGCACCTGAAAATCTGGAACACTCGACACGCCGCTGAGCGCATCACGGGCATCCCTCTAACCTATGCAGAAGACGTGGTCATCGGCGAGCCGGCCGCGTGGTTTTCAGGTTTTGCGGGCATTGAACTTGCGATTAAAGCGGTACAGGCGCAGATGCCGGGAATGGACCTCGCGGTCACCAGCCCTATCCTGACAACGGGGGACATGTCTACGTACACTTGGGCGCTCGCGGGGAAAGACGGCAACCCCGTCGTCAAGGGCCGGGATGTGATCACAGTGAAGCACGAACGGATCATCAGTCGATACGTTTTTTTCGATACCTGACCTTTAGGACCCGCGCGGCCTTTGTGTTTGTGTGCACCCCCCGTTTTCCGGGTCTCCTTTTGGGCACAGAGCAAAGTGCCGGTTGGCGCGGTATGAAAATATTCGCAAATCATGATATCGCTGTAAATTATGTACCAACGCGTACACAATAGGCGGTGCGCGATGTGGCGCATGTCGAACGCTCAGGCGCTTATCTTCGTCGCGACGGTTGTCATGGTCGCGCTGGCGGTGTGGATGGCCCTATAGCCAACGATCGAGGGAGGCAACGATGGCGGATCGATCAGAAAGCCCGGCCTATGCGGCGCTGCCCCGAAGCGCGCGCTGGGTGTTCGCAGCGATCGAGGCGGCCCTCGGTGACGGCAGCAAGGCGAGCGTGAACTAGTGTCCTGAATCTGAAGTTCAGCGGACTCCAAATCGACTCGAAGCTAGCGGACTGTCCTCATTATTTGGGGAGGATGGTTATGGGTCGACGCTTTGCTCCGCTGGAGCTGGATGAAGCTGAACTCAATGAGTTGACGTCGCTGGCCTCGCGCCGAAGTACGGCGCAGGGCTTGGCGCAGCGAGCCCGGATCATCCTGGCCTGTGCCGCAGGCGAGCAGAGCAAGGTCGTTGCTGCTCGCCTGAGTATTGATCCCGACACGGTCGGCAAGTGGCGTTGGCGCTTCGCCGAGCATCGGCTTGAAGGTCTTCGCGACGGGCCGCGATCGGGAACGCCGCGCACGATCGAAGATGCGCGGATCGAGGCGGTGATCGTCCGCACCCTCGAGACGAAGCCGCCCAACGCCACCCACTGGAGCTCGCGCAGCATGGCGCGGGCCAGTGGACTGTCGGTCTCGACGGTACAGCGGATATGGCGCGCTTTCGGCTTACAGCCGCATCGGTTGGAGACCTTCAAGTTTCAACCGATCCCGACTTTGTCGCCAAGGTTCGCGACGTCGTCGGCCTCTACGTGGCCCCGCCCGAGCGGGCCATCGTGCTGTGTGTCGACGAGAAGTCGCAGATCCAGGCGCTGGATCGCAGCCAACCCACGTTCCCCATGCGACCTGGTCAGGCGGAACGCCGCAGTCACGACTACAAGCGCCATGGTACGACGTCGCTATTTGCCGCCCTCGACATCGCAACTGGTCGGGTCATCGGCAAGTGTTACGGGCGCCATCGCGCCACAGAGTTCCGCAAATTTCTCGATGAGATCGAGGCCGCCGTTCCAGACGATCTGGACGTTCATCTCGTCATGGACAATTACGCAACCCACAAGACCCCGCTGATCCGCAACTGGCTGGCCAAGAGGCCGCGCTGGCACGTACATCTGACGCCAACCAGTTCATCCTGGCTCAATCAGGTCGAACGCTTCTTTGCCCTCATCACCCGAGGGCAAGATCAGGCGCGGCATCTACCGCAGTGTGGCGGCGCTCCGTGCCGAGATCACGTCCTTCATCGAACATCACAACGCCGACCCAAAACCATTCCGATGGACCAAATCAGCCGACGACATTCTCAGCTCCATCGAACGCTTCTGCGCTTACAATGCGCCAGCTAAAGCCTAAAATGCCATGAACTTCTGGTTCAGGACACTAGGTCGCCTTCCGGCTGGACCACCACATCGCACGGCCTGCGGTGTCGCGGTTGCCGAAGTTGCTCGACCATCTCGGGATGATCGAGATTTCGCCGGGGCCGCGTCTGGTCAATGTGTTCCGGCTCCCGAACGGCTGGCGGTTTCCGCCAACCGTGGCAGCTCAATCCACCACGAGCTGGACGTCTGGGTTCGCGGCTAATTTAATGACTTCCACGTGAAGAAGATTGCAATGACCATAACTAGCATCACTCCTACGAAAATGACCAAAGCTAGCACCACTTCTCCTATCATGACGAACGCTGAAAGACATTCACGCCTTGGGTACTCATTGTTTTTTGTCGCGCTATTGGCGTGTGGTCTGTATGTAGCCTTTATCGCCGGACCAGCCGTGCGCGCAAGTGCGCAAGAGCGACTCGATCTCGCGATAGCGAGTTTCTCGCTTGCGCCAATGAGCTAGCGGTTATCCGGCGAAAACAGGTTGACCGCGACCGCGCGGCCGAGATTGGTTTGCTCTAGAGCACGGGTCCTTCATCACCATCCCCTACTTCTTCGGGCATGATCAGCCCCGATGGCCGGTCGCGTGCTCTCAGGATCAGTCAGTTCGCGCCTTGCAGCAGGCGCAGGAGTGGGTCTGCTTTCCGTAGGCAATCGTCGCAGCCTCGGGATCAGCGGGATCGCGTTACGCTGCCACGGTGCGTTACGGTCAAGCGTTACGATGCGTTACGTCGCGGGCCGTTACGGCCAAAGCGTAAATGCGTCCGGCAAATTGAGACAGGCGCGACCCTGTTGGGCAGTCTTCTGATCGATACCAAAGAGCTTGTTCGTAAGGTCTACTTTGCCATCTATAAGGCGCCGTCCGAGGAAGCACAAAAAGAGCCGGGCTCATTCAAGGTGAGACTGGACCACAACCTCTACCAGGATACGTAATCGCTCATCGACCCGGTTCGCCGTCAGCAGTAATTTCGAGCGCGCCGAGATCCGCGCGCGCCGCTCCCGAACCTCAAGCGGATTTCCTTTGAGTTTACCAACAAGTCGAAACGGGGATATCCAAAAGTCGCAGCCCTGCTCCGCCAAAAGTCTAACCGCCTTTCGCCCTTCCTGTCAGACGTGCGAACGCGAGTGCAATTGAGGACTTGCGTGTCGCAGGGCAGGCTCACGTCGTATCGCTTGTAGCAGCTTTCGCGCGAAGGAAGCTGCCGCTCGGCCTGACGCGGGGCCCTACTAGCCCCCAGCACGGGCACCGCGATCGTGACAACGGAATGGATGAATGAAATCCTGAATAGGACCCGGAGTTCGTCTCCATGCGTCTAGCCGATGATGACCAGTTGACAGCACGAATCCAATTCAAGCGAACCGGAGACGCGATAGCAGAAGGCCGCCCACCACTTTCGCCCTCCACGCTGCGAGCCGAGCTCCAGCAAGTCCGTTTAGGCGAGAATTTATCGAAGCCACGCGATTCGCGGAACGGCACTGAAGATCTGCAACAACTTTCAAGATCACAAGCGTTGCTTCCGATTCGATCCGCGATCACTGGAGGCGACCATGACTCGTCCATTTTCGATCCAGCTCGCCAATTGGGTGGTCACGTCGCGGCGGACGCGATCCATCCTGTCGTTGAAATCTCTTCTTCCGAGGCCGTGACGCGTCTCACTGTAACGGGGCAAGGCATGGCGGCCGAATCTGTGCGATTCACCAGCCGAAGCAAAATCCAACATCATTTTCGAGCTCCAATGCATATGCTCGTGATGTACGAGAAGGGAGAGCGCCGCGACGGAGAGACGTTCGTGGAAGGTTTGCCGCGATCAGCGATCCGGAACCTCGAGCGGAAGCTGACATTCGTGCCGGCAAGCCGCGAATTTCACGATTGGCACGAGCCGCGCGGGTCGCAGATGCGGCTCATGTACTTCTACTTCGAACCTGAGAAGCTGAACGCTCTTTCTAAGCGTGGCATCACCGACCTACCGAACGCTCCACGCCTACTATTCGAAGACGAAACGCTATGGCACACCGCGCTCAAGCTGAAGACGTTCGTCGAGAGCTCTGCAGGAGACCCGATCTACTTCGAGAGTCTCGGTACTCGGCTCATACATAACGTCGTGCGTTTCACTTGTGGGATGCCCAGCATTCAACCTCAACTCCGAGGTGGCCTTGCACCGTGGCAGCAACGACTTGTCACTGCCTATATCCAGGAACATCTCAATGAGCCGATACCGATTGGCACGTTGGCGCAGCTCGTCCGTCTGAGCCCATATCACTTCTGCCGGGTATTCAAGCAATCTCTCGGAATGCCGCCATATCGGTACCAGACCAACCGTCGCGTTGAGCACGCCAAGGTACTGCTAGCAAAACGCGCAGGCTCGATGGCAGAGATCGGTCTGGCGGTAGGCTTCAGCAGTCCTAACGCGTTCGCCACGGCGTTCCGGAAGGCGACCGGAATTGCTCCCACGGATTATCGCCGAAGTGTGGCTGCTCCTGTAACGCATGAATGACCTGCGACGTCGCGACTAACTTTGCTATTCGGAAAGTGGAGGCATCTCGGCCTCACATTGCGATGAGGATGATCGCGCTTTCGGTGCCCGCTAGAAAAGCAGCTTACGAGCCTGAGGAAGACATGCGTCTACGAGTGCCGGCCCTGGCAGCATCCGTTCTCGAGACCGTAGCGGTGAGCACGGTATCGCACGTAAACGGATCATTTCGGTCTGAAGACGCCGAACCAGTTAACACGCAGCAAATCGGAGATCTGGCTGTACTCGATGCTCCCATAGCTCACCGGCAACCGGCTAAGACTGATTTTGCCATCTTGGCTCCGCGAGCTGGAGGACCCCCTTTGCAGACAGAAAGCAGAAAGCCCCGCCGCTGGAGGTCAGCAAAGCGATCGACTGCTGAAGCGGCGCAAGAGGAACGCCCCCGCCAAAGGCCGCAGAGCGATCCTAGGGCGTTGCGCAAATCTGTTGCTGCTAACGGAGCGTGAAGGTGAGCTGACATTTCATCGGCCGCCTTACAGCAAGGGTGCTGAGGACCATCGATCTGGCGAACTTTTCTCGTGGTCACGAACGATGGCGTTCTACAGTGGAACTCGCGCGGCGTCATGTGTTGAATGGCCCTCGTGAAGGTGATATTTTTACACTGCAAGTTGGCGCGTATCGGAAGAGTATCTCATGGCGCAGCATTCTATTCAAAAGCGTGCCGTAGCCGAGGAACCAACTATCGTCATCGTTGACGATGACAAGGACTTCCGCGACTCTCTCGGAGATCTGTTCAACTCGGTCGGCTACAAGGTCAAGTTGTTTGGGTCGGCCGCAGAGCTACTCGAAGGCGAGTTGTTATCCGACGTGGCGAGCTGCCTCGTGCTTGACGTCAGACTGCCCGGCTTGGGCGGTCTCGATTTCCAAGCCGAGCTGTCGAAAGTGAACGCTTCCATTCCCATCATCTTCATGACCGGCCACGGCGACATTCCGATGTCGGTCAAGGCGATGAAGGCAGGCGCTGTGGATTTTCTGACCAAGCCGTTCCGCGATCAAGACATGCTGGATGCAGTGACGATCGCGCTGGAGCGCGATCGGACGCGGCGGAAGGCCGAGCAGCGGCTCACGGACCTGAAGTCACGTCTCGAGCGTTTGAGCCGGCGCGAGCGAGAGGTGCTGGCTCTCGTGACTACCGGCTTGAAGAACAAGCAGATCGCTTTCCAGCTGGACGTAGCTGAGATCACTGTGAAGGCGCACCGCAGCCACGTGATGCAGAAGATGGGTGCGCAATCGCTGGCCGAGCTTGTGAAAATGGCGGAGGCGCTTGGTATAAAGTCGCCGCGGTCCTAATCGCTTCGTGATGGCACGTGGGTCCGTCAGCGAAGACGTTCTTGTTTGCGCAAGCCAACTCATGCTTTTAATCGGCTGCCGAACGGTCCCTGCTGCCGCATCAAGGGTATCGACCTGGCATCAGCGCACGCGTTCGGACGTGGCCCAAACCGGGTTGAACTATTCAGAAGTTCTGCATTGATTGTTCCAAAGTATAGCATCGATTATTCCGAAGTGTGGCATCGCCTGTCCACAATATAATCGCCAAGTCCAGACCCTTGTCGTTACACTTTCATTGCTGGGGATGCGGTCCGCCGCGCGATGATTGGATAGCCGCGCAGTGTGCTTCTTGAAATGTACGCGGAACGCGAGATGCGGGATATGCCCAGCAAGAGCCAAATTTCGATCATCGATGATGATGAGCAGTTTCGCGCGGCGTTAGCGGATCTCATGCGAGCAATGGGTTTCACGATTGAGGCCTTTTCGTCCGCAGTGGATTTTTTGGCGTCTCCCAACGTACGTCATACGTCCTGTTTGATCGTTGATGTCCACATGCCGGGCATGACTGGGACTGAGTTGCATAGCAACTTGGCAGGATCTGGCTATAACATACCAACAATTCTGATCACCGCTTACCCCGATGACCGCACGCGAGCTTGGGCTCTAGGTCATGGCGTCGTTGGCTACCTGACCAAACCCATCGACGAGGAGGTTCTGCTCGGATGCGTCGAATCGGCTCTGCAGCGCGCCAAATCGGATGAAGATCCGTCATGACCGCTCAATCACCTGCCGGCGCGCGACCAGGAGTTCGGTCATATTGTGGTTTGTGCTCGGGCCGACGATCGTGAACTATACCGCCTTCGGACAGCTGGAAAATCGCATCTGCCTTCGCTAGGCTCCACGAGCGCCGCAAGCAAATTCGAATTTCAGCAATAATGATCAAGCAATCGAGCGCAAAAACGGCAAATGGGCTAGGACGACTGGAAATCGGAGATGTGGAACTGGGCATGATTTCTTATCTGGCTCTCGCGGCCTGACGGCGAGATATTTGGAACAATTTGCGCCGGAGCAATCCTCGAGGTCATCGCCGTGACCCATGGCGAAGTCACGAAAAATGGCATTTCGGTGCAGACGGTACTCGCGGGCGGCTTGCCGTCCGTTCAAGGGGATCGAGTTCACCTGCAGCAGGTGATCCTCAGCTTAATTGGACGGCACCTAAGCAGACAGGACGAATGAACCGGTCTAGCGATGCCCGGACTGACCTTTATGCACTCGTTCATCCTTATGTTGTCGTTCTGATGAAGTCGTACCTGCAGGTGAAATAGTCTAACGATTGGCTTCGAGCAGCCGTACTTGAGAGCGACCCATATCTCCAGCGTCCCGATGTTCAGCTCGAAGATCGCTGCTCTTTGAACGGGTCGCCGTAGATGTGATATCCGTTAAATTCCCATAAGCCCGGCGATTCGCGATCCAATAACTCGATCCCGCGCACCCACTTCACGCTCTTATACGCATAGAGGTTTGGTACCACGAGGCGCAGCGGGTAGCCATGCTCAGCAGTAAGCGGTTCGCCGTTATGCCGCAGCGCGAAAATCGTCGTCGGGCGCAGAAAATCCGAGAGTGGCAGGTTTGCCGTGTAGTTATTCTCGCCATGGACCATCACATGCCGCGCCTCTGGCCGCAACTTCACTCGCTTCATCAATTCTGTGGCGAGCAATCCTCCCCAATGGTTGTCGAACCGGCTCCAGCCGTTGACGCAGTGCATGTCCAAAAATACCTCGCTCTGCGGCAGATTGGAGAGCTCTTCCCACGAAAGCCGCAGCTGCTCCTCTACCAGACCGAATACGCGAAAATCCCACGTCCTGAGACGAAAGAGCGGCACCGAGCCCACATGCAGCACCGGCCACTTGAGCGTCAGCGACTGTCCTGGGGGCAGCCGCCCAGCGTCACGCATCTCACGCTCCCGTTCACGTCGCTCGTTCGATCGCACAGCTAGCTCCATCGCAAATGTATGGCGCGCGCAAAAGCACCGCGCGCCCTAGTTAGCGTACTTGTAATTTCCAGGGCCCGAAAACGCGGTCAGCCGGATGCGGCGGACAAACATTGAGCTTCTGGTACGCCACATGCCGAGAAGGTCCCTATGAAGAACTACGGAACCAGAAGCGGCGAAGGGAGCCTCACTGCTCCTCCCCCTCACCGATCTCGGAATCGGAATTATTTGCAGACTCGGAGAGTAAGCCAGGGACAGTCTTGCTGGTATTGTGACGGAAAATGTTGACGGCTCCGATCACCTCGTCCTCGTTGTCACGAATTGGAAAGACATTAACGAGCGCCAGAAGACGATTGCCGTTGGGATGCTCGCAAATTACATCGGCGTTGCGAACGGTGGCGCCGTTGTTGATCACCACGGATGGTGGTGCAAGTTCGTGCGGCATCACTTCTCCTGAAGGGTAACGCAGAAGGTGTGACCCGCAATACTTTTCCGAGGTTCCCAGAGACGGCGTGCGTCCCCAACCCGCGATTGCAGCTTTGTTGCACTTGACGACAGTGGCATCCTTTTCGAGAACGTATATCCCTACTGGGATAGAATCCATTGCCGCTTGGTCTGCAAGAATTCCTTTTGTGACGAGGTGCCCGTCGACGACTTCTCCTCGGAAGTCGATTTTGTCGAAGTCGCCATCCAAAATCATCGTGCTCGTTGCGTTGGTTGCCATTTTCAACCTCCTTTGCGTACTCACATTGTTCATAGGATCTATTCGGCCTTACACTCGAATTTGAGTAAGCATAGTCTCGCAGGTCACTACCGTCGTCTCACCGTGCGCCGCACGATGTCTCATTTTGCGCCGATCGCCATTCGGTTGTTGTTCAGTTAAGGCCGCGGAGAGGCGGGTGCGGTGATCAGCTCGCCCGCTGGAATCGAGACGCAAAGGAACTCTCCACATCCGCTTTAAAAAGTGGCAGCCCCAAAGTCTGGCACCCTCGCTTTGCCCATGTAACCGGTCTAAGGTTAGGTTTCCAAGGCATTTGGTCGGCCCACGGGATGGTCATGCAAGTCCATTTTTCCACGGACCATATTGCGCCGCGCGACCGCGTGAGGTTCTGGTGCGACTATTTCGCGAAGCAGGCCCATAGCATCACGCCGGGCGAGATTCCGGATCCCGCTGCCTTTCGCGCGGAAGCGAGTGGATCGATTGCAGGCGAATTTGCGCTGCTGGAGATAAGTTCGGGACTTGAGAGGGTCCAACGGACGGCGGCCGACGTTGCCAGGGACAAGATCGAAGCGTTCTTCGTCCGCCGATTTCGCGCGCCGGTCATCTGGAGGGCCGCGGCACGCAGCACGCCAGTCGACCTGATTCATGAGCCCGGTGATTTCTGCATAAGCTCGACCGAATGGCAATTCAACGCGGAATGGAAAGGCCCAGAGTCGTTCGACATGCTGATCATCCCGTGGGCTGCACTCTCGCCGATTATAACCGGGGGCCGACTGGAACGCCCGTTTCGGTTGGCCGGTGCCTCGCCGCTCGGCTCGCTGCTCGGCGCAGCTATTGATGCGGTGAAGGCGCAAGCCCCGCTGCTCTCCAACGAACACGGTGAAGCCGTGCTGCGCAATCTCTGCGGTCTCGTGGCACTGAGCTGTAACATCTCCAACGAAGGCATCAATCGGAGGCGGGATTCGCTACAATCGGCGCGGCTCGCGGCCGCCAAGCGTTACGTCGACCTGCATCTCGCCGATCCTTCCCTGACCGCCGCCAGCGCCGCGGCCGCACTCGGCATCTCGGCGCGCCAGTTGCATCGCCTGTTCGAGGCAAACAATGTCAGTTTCGCCCGATACGTTTCGCGCGAGCGACTGCTCCGGTGCCGCGACGCCGTCGCCGACGCGACGGGAACCGGCCGATCGGTGATCGATATAGCTTTTGGCTGGGGGTTCAACAGTATGGCGACGTTTTATCGCGCGTTCGCAAGCGAGTTCGGTAGCCCGCCCACCATGCTGCGTGCGGCATCGCAAGGACGAGTGAATGGCCAGCGCACGACAGGAAAGGACACATCGTGAATTGCTCGGGGCGATCTCCCGCTTGGCGCTAAATGAGACGTTGCTTGGCGCTAAATGAGACGACCTCGCAACTGCTTCCGTGTGAATGACCCACGGAAATCGCGCGCCAATGAGATGCGTCAGGTTGCACGACGCTTCTACGCGCCTGAGGTGTCGCATCCGATTGCTATCATGTGTCGCGCGCAACGCCGCACGCAAAGGAAATGACATCGTGGATGCTGTGCAGCAGGAGCTTGTTCAGACCACCTTCGCCCGGCTGGCGGCGATGCCTGAGGTCACCGGGGCGTTGTTCTACGAGCGGCTATTCGCCTCCAATCCGAATTTCCGGCCGCTATTCAGAAACAACATGCGTATTCAGGGCGTCAAGCTAATGACCATGCTCGCTATGGTCGTCTACAATCTACCCGCGCAGGATCAACTTTCGCCCGCGATCCATGACCTTGCCCTCCGCCATGTCGAGTACGGGGTTAAGCTCGAGGACTACGACGCGATGCGGGAAGCGTTGCTCTGGACCCTCGAACAGGCGCTTGGAGAGGATCTCACGCCCGCCGTTCGTGAGGCGTGGACGGTCTGCTACGATGAACTCGCGGGTGAAATGAAGGCGGCGGCCGGCGTCTGATTTACGATCTCCCGTCTGGCACTAAGCGCCTTTTTTCCTCTCTGGAAGCGGTGATCCCGATATGTCCGTTCCGGGTCTTGGTTGTGTGCAAACGGATAGGATCGGCGCGCGGCCGTTGTCGGCCGACGTTTATGACCTCGTGCGTAACAATCAGATGGTGTTCGGTGTCCACCGCGACCTGGACATTATAGCCGACGACACCCGATCCGCGTCCGCTGGTGGCCATCGAACGGGCATCCGGATCGGTNAGCGATATCTGTTGATCCGGCCTATTGCGCATCGTACGCATACGACGAAGACCGCCTGATTGACGCATGCGCGCGAGAGCCGGGTAGCGCTATGATAGCGCTACGTGAAGGTTAGGCAGCTTGCTGAAGTGGTGATGCTGTGGCAACAAGAATGTCACCTATCCCGGGGCTCTCGGGGTACGTGCTTTTGCCCCTGCGGGAAAGCGCGGACTTTACCCTTTACCGCGGCCGAAAGCACGACGACCCCTCGCCAGTCCTGGCGATCGCACTCTTTGAACAGGCGCCGCCTCACAGTATCAGGCGGCTCATGCACGAATACTCGTTCGCAGCCGAACTCGATCCCGCGTGGGCTGCCAAGCCTCTGGCCATTACTCGTCACGAAGGGCGGACGATCCTCTTACTCAAGGACCCTGGCGGTCAGCCGCTGGATCGGATTCTTGAGCGTGACCAGGGGCAACCGCTCGACCTGACTCGCTTCCTTCGTAATGCCATTGGGTTGGCAAGAACACTCGGTCAAGTCCATCAGCAGGGCCTCATACATAAGGATATCAAGCCTGCGAATGTCCTCGTCGACGACTCCGGCAACGCATGGCTCACCGGATTCGGGATTGCGTCCCGACTTCCGCGCGAGCGCCAGTCGCCCGAACCTCCCGAGTTCATCGCGGGAACGCTCGCCTACATGGCACCCGAGCAGACGGGACGAATGAACCGTTCCATCGATTCTCGGAGCGACCTTTACTCGCTTGGAGTGACGTTTTACGAAATGCTGACCGGCAGTCTTCCATTCACGGCCTCCGAGCCGATGGAATGGGTGCACTGTCACATCGCGAAACAACCAGCCGCACCCAGTGAGCGCGTGGAAACCGTCCCGGCTTCGGTCTCCGCGATCACGATGAAGTTGCTCTCCAAGACGGCGGAGGAGAGGTATCAGACAGCGGTGGGAGTTGAAGGCGATCTTCGGCGCTGCCTGTCCCAATGGGAGTCCCAGGGGCGGATCGATGATTTCACTCCTGGCTCTCGCGACACCCCGGATCGCCTCATGATTCCCGAGAAGCTGTACGGAAGGGACCGCGAGGTTGACACTCTGCTCACCGCCTTCGACCGCATCGTTGGCGGTGGCCGAGCGGAACTGGTGCTGGTCTCCGGATACTCCGGCATCGGCAAATCCGCAGTCGTCAATGAGCTCCACAAACCACTCGTGCCGCCACGCGGCTTGTTTGCGTCGGGCAAATCCGACCAGTACAAGCGCGACATTCCGCATGCCTCGCTGGCCCAGGCGTTTCAGAGCCTCATCCGGCGGCTCCTCAGCCAGAACGAGGAAGACGTGCGCAAATGGCGGGACGCACTTCGTGAGGCGCTGGGTCCGAACGGACTGCTCCTCGTCGATCTCGTTCCGGAACTGAGGCATGTCATTGGCGAGCAGCCGCCGGTGCCCGAATTGCCGCCGCAGGAAGCGCAGAGACGTTTTCAGATTGTGGTTCGACGGTTCATCGGCGTATTTGCGCGACGTGAACACCCGCTCGCGCTCTTCCTTGATGACATGCAATGGCTGGATGCCGCCACACTCGACCTTCTTGAAGATCTGTTGACCCGCAACGATTTGCAGCACTTACTGCTCATTGGTGCGTATCGGGACAACGAGATCAATGCCACCCACCCGCTGGTACGTAAGCTAGAAGCGATCCGTCAGGCCGGAGCGGCAGTGCAGGACATCGTTCTCACACCACTCAGTCGCGACGATCTGGGTAAACTGCTTGCGGACTCGCTTCATTGCCAATTGGAGCGCGCCGCCCCACTGGCAGACTTGATTCACGAAAAGACCACGGGCAACCCGTTCTTCGCAATCCAGTTCATTTCTACTCTGGCGGACGATCGCCTGCTGACATTCGATTACCGCGCGCGGCATTGGGTATGGGACCTGCTCCGCATTCGTGCCAAAGGCTTCACGGACAATGTTGTAGAGCTGATGGTCGAGAAGTTGAAGCGCCTTCCGCCAGAAACCCAGAAGGTACTCCAGCAGTTCGCCTGCATGGGCAACAGTGCAGAGTTTGAGATGCTGCGGATTGGGTATCAGGGCTCGGTCGAGGACCTGCACGCCCATCTCTGGGAAGCCGTGCGATCGGGCCTCATCTTCCGTGCGGACAATTCCTACGGCTTCCTGCACGACCGCGTGCAGGAAGCCGCCTACTCGATGATCCCGAAGGAGCTGCGTGCCGAGGCTCACCTGCACATCGGAGTGCTCCTCGCCGTGCACACGCCCGCTGAAAAACGTGAAGAGGCGATATTTGAGATCGTCAATCAACTCAACCGGGGCTCCCATCTCATCACCTCTGTCGAGGATCGTGAGCGCGTCGCAGAACTGAATCTGATCGCAGGCCGGCGCGCGAAACTCTCGACGGCATACGACTCGGCGCTCAAGTATCTCAGGGCCGGCAGAGCCCTTCTTGCAGAAGAGACTTGGGAACGTAATCACCAGCTCATCTTCTCGATCGAGTATCTGACAGCCGAGTGCGAGCTACTGACCGTCACGGTTTGCCTGGCCGCCGGGGATCCACTCGCGGAAGTGCAAAAGGAATGCGAGAACGGCCTGGCATTTGCTAGGCGGGTGGGTTTCGGCCCGCTCGTCGAGCGCTGCGGAGCACAACTCGGTTTGATTCTGACCTTGCGCGGGCTGACCGCGACGTTCGGGTGCCTGGATCATGAGGGATACAGCGAACTCGATACCGAACGCCGCTTGGCCAACAGCCCCGATCTGGTGCTCGCCGAGTTCTATTACTGGACGCGAAAGCTGCAGGCGCACTTTTTTGCCGGGGACCTTGCGTCGGCGGTCGACGCCTCGCTGCACGCGGAACCGCTGCTTTGGACGTCGGCGGCAATGTTCGAGTCAGCGGTGTATCGATTTTATGGCGCGCTGGCGCACGCGGCGGTCTGGGATCACGCCACACCGGAGCAGAGACCGACGCATTTCGATTTTGTGCTGGACCAACACCGGCAGCTCCAAATGTGGGCGGAGGTCAACCCCGAAACCTTCGAAGACTGCGCTGCCTTGGTCGGCGCCGAGATCGCCCGCATTGAGGGCCGGCTACTGAACGCTCAGGAGCTGTACGACAAGGCCATCCGCGACGCTCACAAATACGGGTTCGTGCACAACCAGGCAATTGCCAACGAGATTGCCGGGCGTTTCTACGCAGAGCGCGGTTACGAGAAGATCGCGGCGACCTATTTGCGGGCCGCGCGGGCCTGCTACCTGCGCTGGGGAGCCGACGGAAAGGTTCGCCAACTCGAGGAGCTTTATCCGCACCTCAAGGTGGACAAGTCGATCCCGGATTCCACCGCGACAATAGTGGCACCCAACGAGCAGCTCGATTTGGCTACCGTAATCAGAGTCTCGGAAGCCGTGTCAGGCGAGATCGTTTTCGAGAAGTTAATCAACACGCTCATGAGTTCGGCAATCGAACACGCGGGCGCCGATCGAGGTCTCTTGATCCTTCCGCGAGGCGACAAATATCAAATTGAAGCGGAGGCCACAACCAGCAGTGACAACGTGAACGTGGTCCTGAAACAGGCACGCGTCACGGCCGCAGATCTACCGAAGTCTGTGTTTCGCTACGTCCTTCGGACAAAAGAAAGCGTTCTCCTGCACGATGCGTCCAGTCAGAGCGCGTTTTCAGAGGATGGCTACATTCGCGACCACCGCTCACGGTCAGTGCTCTGCCTGCCGATACTTAAGCAGACCAGGTTGATCGGGATGCTGTACTTGGAGAACAACCTTACGACTGCCGCGTTTACTCCTGCTCGAATGGTAGTCCTCACACTGCTCGCTTCCCAGGCGGCTATCTCAATAGAGAACGCCAGCCTGTACCGCGATCTAGCTGAGCGGGAGGCCAGGATCCGACGGCTAGTGGATGCTAACATCATCGGCATCTTCGTCTGGGATCCGGACGGTCGAATCATCGATGCCAACGAAGCTTTTCTCCGCATCGTCGGATACGGCCGCGACGATCTCGTCTCCGGTCGACTGCGCTGGCGGGATCTGACGCCCGCCGAATGGCGAGATGCCGACGACCGACGTGTGGCGGATCTGGAGGCGACCGGAACCACGCAACCCTACGAGAAGGAGTACTTCCTGAAAAGCGGCGGCCGCGTGCCGGTGCTGGTCGGGGCAGCGACGTTCGGCGGGCGACACGACCAGGGCGTGGCCTTCGTGGTCGACTTAACCGAGCGCAAGCGGGCGGAGAAGGAAATTCGCGAAAGCGAGCGGCGTTACGGCGAGGTGCAGATGGAGCTCGTGCACGCGAATCGAGTCGCAACAATGGGGCAGCTCTCGGCTTCGATTGCCCATGAAGTCAACCAGCCGATTGGGGCGACGCTCAACAATGCCTCTGCGGCGTTGCACTGGCTGAGCAAAGAACCGGCAGATCTGGAGAAGGCTCGGCAGGCTCTCAACCGGATTTTTGCAAACGGCAATCGCGTCAGCGAGGTCATCGGCCGCATGCGCGCGCTTTTCAAAAAAGCACCCCTCCGGAAAGAAGACGTGGACATCAACGGAGCAATCCTCGAGGTCATCGCCCTGACCCGTGGCGAGGTCGTGAAGAATGGCATTTCGGTGCAGTCACACCTCGTGGAGGGCTTGCCGCTCATTCAAGGAGATCGGGTTCAGCTGCAACAAGTGATCATGAACCTGATCATCAACGCTATTGAAGCATTAAGCTCGGTCAGCGAGCGGTCGCGAGAGTTAGTGATCACCACTGGTAAGGTCGAGCCGGACGGCGTGCTCGTCGTAGTGCGGGATTCGGGTCCAGGTCTGAGTTCACCGGGTCTCGAGCACATCTTTGACGCCTTCAACACGACAAAGCCCGGCGGCTTGGGGATGGGTCTATCGATCTGCCGCACCATCGTTGAAGCGCATGGGGGACGACTATGGGCTACCGCCGCCCAACCTCAGGGCGCGACTTTTCAGTTCACCCTGCCTGCACAGTCAAGTCAGGCGATGTAAACTGAACATCCTGCAGCTGGCCATGTGTGGACCGCTCCGGGTGGGCAAGGAGAATCTTCATTTTACAGCATTGCACGCAGCAGGCATGTGTTCGGCCTGTTTGCGCGCTGCACATAACCGCTGGCCATAGTGCCCTACGCGGATCAAGTCCCGATCAACAGCACGCATTCGAAAATGCCGTGGCCCATGTGAGTCGTCCTGATCGCCGGATCGACCGGCGCTGCACTAGGTGCTGTTCACCGTCCCAACCGTTACGTCACACCGGATGTCGGGTGCAATCTCATCTCGATGACGCCACGAGCGCGGCGGGTTCGAATCGTGCGAACTGACGCCGAAAGCGCACGCGAGTGGCGTTTGTGAAGATCGACAACGCCTGATGAATGGTGTTCACTCTCGGAGAAGAGGTCCGAGCGAGGTCTCCAATAGCAATAGACACATTCATTGGTTCACAAGCAGGAACGAGATGTCCTTCGTCGCGCGACGATTGGCGGCGTTTTCGACCGCCATCATAATGCTTGCTGCCAGCGGAGGCAGCGCACTTTCCCAGAAGAAATACGATGCCGGCGCAACCGACACCGAAATCAAGATCGGCAACATCATGCCCTACAGCGGGCCAGCGTCGGCTTACGGCATTACAGGCAGGACCGAGGCCGCCTACTTTCGCAAGATCAACGGCGAAGGCGGCATCAACGGCCGCAAAATCAACTTCATTTCCTATGACGACGGTTACAATCCACAAAAAGCCGTCGAGCAGGCGCGCAGACTGGTTGAGAGCGACGAGGTCTTCCTCATCTTCGGCTCGCTTGGCACGCCGACCAACACCGCCATTCAGAAATATCTGAACGCAAAGAAGGTGCCGCAACTGTTCGTGCAGACCGGCGCGACCAAATGGAACGATCCGCAGAACTTCCCGTGGACCATGGGTTGGTCGCCCAACTCTCAGAACGAAGCACGGATCTACGCGAGGTATATTCTGAAGGAAAAGCCGAACGCCAAGATCGCCGTCCTCTACCAGAACGACGATTACGGGAAGGATTATCTCAAAGGCCTGAAGGATGGCCTCGGCACCAAGGCTGCGTCGATGATCATTGCCGAAGACGCCTATGAGGTGGCCGAGCCGACCATCGACCAGCACGTCGTCAAGATGAAGTCGCTCAATGCCGACGTATTCGTCGACATCACTACGCCAAAGTTCACGGCGCAGGCCATCAGGAAGGCGGCCGAGATCGGCTGGAAGCCACTGCACGTCCTCAACAGCGTCAGCACCTCCATCGGAGCCGTCATCGAGCCCGCCGGTTTCGAAAACGCACAGGGCATCATTTCGGTGGCCCATCTGATGGACGCGCTCGATCCGCAATGGAAGGATGATCCCGGCATGAAGGCCTTTGACGACTTCCTCGCCGACGATTTCCCCCAAGGCAATCGGGCCGATAGTCTGGTGATGACAGGCTTCAATATGGCGCAGACGCTGGTGCAGGTGCTCAAGCAATGCGGCGATAACCTCACGCGCGAGAACGCGATGAAGCAGGCTGCAAGCCTCAAGGACTTCAGGACCACCAACCTGCTGCCCGGCATCAAGATCAACACCGGCCCGATCGATTTCGCGCCAATCAAGCAGGTGCAGCTCAGGAGGTTCAAGGGCGACAGATGGGAGCTGTTCGGGCCTATACTAGGCAGCGAAATCGGAGGCTAGAGCGCTTTATTCGATCATAGCGGCGGATACGATCCGGCGCGTCGTCTCCGACCTTCAACGCGTGCGGTGCCACGTCTGTATCCCGGAGCCAGTCCAAGAGGTGGAAGGGGGTCTCGGAGGGTCCGCTCGTGCGCATCCTCGCAGACAGGGACATGGGTGAGGTCAAGCTGCACGCCGTCCGGCGCGCAAAGCTGCGAAGCCGTCCGCGCGTGCATTCGTCGACTTGCTTGCTTCAAGTGCCATCATGATCCTTTCTTCTGGGTCGCAGTCCCGCTCAGAGTCCCCTCGGGACCAGCGGGCATGGCGCTTATTGACCCCTGTGTGCTGCCGTAGCGAGTAAAGCTGGGCAGATCGCTCCAAATTGCTGCTAAGAAAGAAGGAGAATCCGCGTCCGTCGTACCCGGCAAGACCATGAGGACGGCTGGCATTTCTTGGGTGATAGGGTACGATTTCTCCAGGCTAGGGACAGGCCGCGCGAGCGGCACGCGAAGAGCTTGATCAGCCGACTTCAAGCCGAAGCCCGACGCTGGAGTCTGACAGATGGTGCAGCAGTCGCCGAACGTCGCGTACTCGGATGGTAGCTCCCAGGTGTTGTGGGAGGACGGCGAGCGCGTGTTCAGCCGCGGCTGGCGATTGGACGACAATGGCAACCGGCTCGCCGTGCTGCTTGTTGCCCCTGCCGCCGACCACCCGTCCCGGACAAGACTCGATCGCTTCACGCACGAATACGAGCTGAAAGATGAGCTCGACGGGGCATGGGCGGCGCGGCCATTGGCCCTCATGCGCGACGCCGGTCGGACCGTGCTGGTGCTCGATGATCCGGGCGGCGAGCCGCTCGACCGTTTGCTCGGTCGGCCCATGGAGGTCGGACGCTTTCTGCGCCTGGCTATCGCTGTTACCTCGGCTCTGGGCAAGCTTCATCAGCGCGGGCTCATCCACAAAGACATCAAGCCAGCCAATATTGTGGCGGATTGCGCGGATGGACACGTGCGCCTCACCGGGTTTGGCATCGCATCGCGAATGTCCCGCGAGCGGCAGGCGCCCGAGCCGCCTGAGACCATCGCCGGTACGCTTGCCTACATGGCACCCGAACAAACCGGGCGGATGAACCGCTCAATCGACGCCCGCAGCGATCTCTACGCCCTCGGCGTTACGCTGTACCAGATGCTCACCGGCGTTTTGCCCTTCACGGCGGCCGATCCCATGGAGTGGGTGCACTGCCATATAGCCAGAAAGCCGGTGCCGCCAGGGGAGCGGTTAGAGAGTGTCCCAGCGCCCATCTCGGCGATCATCATGAAGTTGCTCGCCAAGACTCCCGACGATCGTTACCAGACCGCCGGCGGTGTCGAGCGCGATCTGCGACGCTGCCTGGCGGAGTGGGAAGCGTGCCATCGCATTGATAACTTCCCGCTCGGCCTGCAGGACACGCCGAACCAGCTGCTGATCCCCGAAAAGCTGTACGGACGAGATCGTGAGATCGCGACGTTGCTTTCCTGCTTCGATCGCATCATCAAGACCGGTGTGCCAGAGTTGGTGCTGGTCTCCGGATATTCCGGTATCGGCAAGTCCTCTGTCGTCAATGAGCTGCACAAGGTGCTCGTACCGCCCCGCGGCCTTTTTGCCTCGGGTAAGTTCGACCAATACAAACGTGACATCCCTTATGCCACGTTCGCGCAGGCCTTCGGGGGTCTTGTCCGCTCGCTTCTCGGCAAGGAGGAAGAAGAGCTGAGCATCTGGCGCGATGGCTTTCGCCAGGCGTTGGGGCCAAACGGGGCGCTTATCATCGATCTTGTCCCCGAATTAAAGCTAATCATCGGAGAACAGCCGCCGGTTCCTGTCCTTCCGCCATTGGATGCGCAACGCCGATTCCAATTGGTATTCCGGCGATTCATCGCCGTATTCGCACGGCCGGAGCATCCGCTTACGCTGTTCCTCGACGATTTGCAGTGGCTCGATGCAGCAACGCTCGATTTGCTCGAAGATATATTGAGCTGGCAGGACGTGCAGTACATGATGTTGATCGGCGCCTACCGAGACAACGAAGTGGACTCCGCCCATCCCCTTACGCGCAGGCTCGAAGCGATCCGCAAAGCTGGCGCGATAGTGCAGGAGATCACCCTCGCGCCCCTGGCCCGTGAACACTTGGGACAATTGATAGCGGATTCCCTTCACTGCGAGCCGGAGCGCGCCACCTCGTTGGCGCAACTGGTTCAAGAGAAGACCGCTGGCAATCCGTTCTTCGCTAATCAGTTTATTTATGCGCTTGCCGAAGAGGCGTTACTGATTTTTGACCACCGCAATGCGCGATGGTCTTGGGATCTGAATCGCATTCACGCAAAGGGTTACACCGATAACGTGGTGGACCTCATGGTTGGGAAGTTGACTCGGCTGCCCGTTCGAACTCAGAACGCACTGCAGCAGCTTGCCTGTTTAGGCAACAGCGCGGATTTCGCACTACTTACGAAGGTCTACGGAGGCTCGAAAGATGTCGTGCATCGCGATCTCCTGGAAGCGGTCCGAGTTGGGCTCGTTCTCCACTCAGAAAGCGCCTATAGATTTCTGCATGATCGTGTCCAGGAAGCAGCTTATTCACTAATACCTGAAACGGCCCGTGCCGAAGCTCATATTCGAATTGGCCGCCTCCTCGCAGCGGGCATTCCGGCAACGCAGATCGAAGAGAAGATCTTCGATATCGTAAACCAGCTCAATCGTGGCTCTCATCTCATAACGTCAGATCAGGAGCGTGAGTGGGTCGCAGAATTGAATCTAATTGCAGGTAGACGCGCGAAGATCTCAACGGCGTATACTTCAGCGCTTTCATATCTCGCCGTTGGGCGGGCGTTGTTGACCGAGCAGAGTTGGGACTACAACTACGAGCTCATCTTCGCCATCGAATATCTAACAGCCGAGTGCGAATTACTGACCGCGAGTAAGTTGGCGGCCGAAAATCGACTTTCGATGCTAGCGCGTCGTGCCAGAAGCGGCCCCGATACCGCCGCCGTCACACGTTTGCGGCTCACGCTTTATACCACTTTGGACCAGAGCGATCGCGGCGTCGAGATATGTCTTGAATACCTCCAGCGTGGAGGCGTTGGTTGGTCACGTCATCCGACCAGTATTGAAGTACAACGCGAATACGATCGGATCTGGTCCCTGCTTGGAAGTCGACAAATCGAGGAACTCGTCGACTTGCCTTTGATGACCAATCCGGACTTACTCGCTACTCTAGATATATTAGCCGAGTTTCCGGCAATGCATATCGAGGAGAACTTATCTTCGCTCGTTGTTTGTCGAATGGTGAATCTGAGCCTCGAGTATGGCAATAGCGATGGGTCATGCTTCGCTTATGTGTGGTTCGCCCAGATCGCCGGACCTCGCTTCAGCAACTATCAGGACGGTTTTCGTTTCGGCCGGCTTGGCTATGAACTGGTAGAGAAGCGCGGCTTAAAGCGCTATCAAGCCCGAACGTACATGTCCTTCGGAAACATCGTCATGCCGTGGGCAAGACATGTCTTAGAGGGACGTGATCTGGTACGTCGCGCCTTTGCTGCCGCCGACCGCGCAGGGGACATTACATTTGCCGGTTATAGCTGTAGTCACTTGATAACCAACTTTTTGTCAGCGGGAGAGCCGCTGGCTGAGGTGGAACGGGAAGCCGAGAGGGGTTTCGAGTATGCGCAGAAAGTTCGGTTCGGTTTCGTCATTGACAATCTCGCCATGCAGCTCGGATTTATTCGGACGCTTAGAGGACTAACTCCGACGTTTGGCTCCTTCAATCACGATGGATTCGATGAACTTCGATTTGAGCGCCACCTAGCGAGTAATCCGGTCTTGAAGCTGCTCGAGTTTCGATATTGGGTCCGCAAGTTACAAGCCCGGTTCTTCGCTGCGGATTATGCTTCCGCCACGGATGCGTCACTGAGAGCGCAACAGCTACTCTGGACGTCACCGTCACATTTTGAAACGGCAGAGTATTGCTTCTATAGTGCGCTCAGCCACGCGGCAGCATGGAATTCGGCATATCCGGACGAGAAACACCGACATTTTGAGCCGCTTGTGGCCCACCACAAACAACTCGAAGTATGGGCGGCGCGCTGTGCGGAAAACTTCGAGAACCGCGCTGCGTTGGTTGGTGCGGAGATTGCCCGGATTGATGGCCGCGCGTTCGATGCCATGAAGCTTTACGAACAAGCCATCCTTTCGGCACAGGCAAACGGCTTTGTCCACAACGAGGCGCTCGCCAAAGAGTTGGCGGCGCGCTTTTACGGCGCGTGCGGCTTCGAGCAGATCGCGCACCTATATCTGCGAAACGCCCGGGACTGCTATCTGCGCTGGGGCGCGAACGGCAAGGTGCGTCAACTCGATGTGATGTATCCGCGCCACAGAATGGAAGAGCTCGCACCTGCTCCGACAAGCACAATCGTAGCGTCTGTCGAGCAACTCGACCTCGCAACGGTGATCAAGGTGTCGCAGGCCATATCGGGCGAGATCGTGTTGGAAAATCTGCTCGAAATGCTTATGCGCACGGCGCTTGAACAGGCTGGCGCCGAACGAGGCTTGTTGATTTTTTCTCACCGGGCGGAGCAGCGGATCGCCGCCGAAGCCACGACCGATGGCGATTTGGTGACCGTGCATCTGCACGACGAGGACGTGGCTGCGACAGTGCTGCCGGAGTCGGTGCTCCACTATGTCCTGCGCACCCGGGAAAGCGTTATTCTCGACGATGCGTCATCCCACAATCCATTTTCTGCCGATCCCTACATCGTTGAGAGTTATCTTCGTTCTATTCTCTGTTTGCCGTTGATCAACCAGGGAAAGCTTACAGGCGTTCTCTACTTGGAGAACAATCTGGCACCCAGAGTTTTTACACCCGATCGCGTCGCTTTGTTGAAGGTGCTTGCGTCGCAGGCAGCGATCTCGCTTGAAAATTCGCGGCTTTATCGCGACGTCGCAGATCGCGAAGGGAAGATTCGCCGTTTGGTCGATGCCAACATCATTGGGATCTCGATTGCCGACCGCGAAGGTCGAATTCTTGAAGCCAATGACGCGTTTCTACGTATCTTAGGATATGACCGTGAGGACTTGGTTTCGGGCCCCGTGCGCTGGACCGAGCTGAGCCCTCCGGAATGGCGCGAGCGCGACGTATTGATTCAGGCAGAACTGAACTCAACCGGGATAGTTCAGCCCTTCGAGAGGGAGTATGTTCGGAAAGACGGCAGCCGTGTTCCCGTACTTGTTGGCGCCGCGATGTTCAAGGAAGGAGGCGACAAGGGTCTTGCGTTCGTGCTCGATTTGACGGAGCGCAAGCGGGCGGAAGAGACGCTGCGGGCGAGCGAAGCTAAGTTTCGCGCAGCCATTGACGGGATAGCCGGACTCGTTGCGATCATGGCTCCGAGCGGTGAACTCGAATCCGTCAACAGCCCACTCACCGAGTATTTCGGCCGGACTGTCGAAGAGCTGAAGAACTGGGGGACAAGCGATGCGGTACATCCTGAAGACCTTCCCCGTGTCCTTGAAGCTTATGGGACGTCCCTCGCCGCCGGTACTCCCTTCCATCACGAACTACGCCTGAGACGCTATGACGGCGAATATCGGTGGTTTGAAAATCGCGGCGCCCCGATTCGCGACGAGTCCGGGCGTATCACTCGTTGGTACTGTCTGCTGACTGACATCGAAGATCGCACGCAAGCGCTGGCGCGATTGCAGCAGATGCAATCAGATTTTGCCCACATGAACCGCGTGAGCGTGATGGGAGAGTTGGCCGCCTCGCTTTCACATGAAATCACGCAGCCAATTGCTAGCGCGCGCAATAACGCGCGAGCGGCTCAGAATTTCTTGAAGATGCAGCCGCCAGACCTAGGCGAGGTCATGGAAGCACTTGCCTGCGCCGTCGGAGATACCGATCGGGCCGGGAACATCATCGATCGCATTCGTGAGCACGTCAAGAAGGCGCCGCCGCGAAAGGAGCGTTTTGATCTTAATGTAGCGATCAACGAGATGATTGTATTGGCGAGAAGCGCAATCATTCGGTATGGCGTCTCAGTCCAGACCCGGCTTTCGGAAGGACTGGTCCAAATCCAGGGGGATCGGGTTCAACTGCAACAAGTCTTGCTGAACCTGATCCTGAACGCAGTTGAAGCAATGGATTCGATTGAGGTGGGAGTACGAGAGCTATTGATCAGTACCGAGCAAGATCAGACAGGCGTCCTCGTGGCCGTGCGCGATTCCGGGCCGGGCATTGATCCGGCGCATCTCGATCGAGTCTTCGACGCCTTCTACACCACGAAGTCCGGCGGAACAGGCATGGGGCTGTCGATATGCCGCTCTATCATCCATGCTCATGGGGGCAAGCTGTGGGCGGAAGCGAATGAGCCTCGTGGCGCCGTATTTCAGTTCACCTTGCCCGGCACCAACCGCGAAGTCACGAGTCCGCTTCAGGTGGGTGACCGGACCTCAGAGCTGCACAAACACATTGGGTGAGATGCGCTTCGTCAACTGGCTTGCGCAGGTAGCAGACGACCCCGTCGTTCAAGGCGTGAGCCCGATCAACATCATCGGGGAAAGCGGTCACGAGAATTGTCGGAATCGCGCGGTCCGTGTCGATGAGGCGTCGATAGAGCTCGAGCCCCGTCATGACAGGCATGTGGATGTCGGCGATTAGACAGGCTGTTTCGGCGAGGCGCGGGGACGCGAGAAATTCGGTTGCAGACGAAAAAATCTCGACCGTATAGCCCAGCGATCTCATGAGCCTACCCATGGACTCACGAAAGAACCGATCATCTTCAACGACCGAAATCAGTACCTTTTTCATCATGCCCCCTATGGCCATTCGCTCGACCCGTCGTGCAGCCAATCATAGGGACGCTCCGCATCGAATTGCTTGATATCTGAGAGAATGCCACCAGTATGCCGCCTGTGCCCCATAAACTTTGGCTTATCTGGACATTTCCGGCATGGCTTGTGATCGAGGCTTCCGCCTGGACGAAAGCAGTCGCGGGACCGCGGCCGGCGAACTTCTAAAGCGCGATGGCGTTAGGTTGTATCGATTTGGGATTCCCAAATCAGTCTGTTTCTGATTCACCATGCTGGCCGGGAAGGAGGCCAGCACGGATGGGCAAGCTTTAGTTCTCTTGATCTTTGAAGGCGTATGATTGCGGCGATCGAGGGCTGGATGTCGCGCAATCAGGCGGCCAAGCAGTTTGGGGCTGCGATCAGCGCCGCCATTAACTGGATGAAGCGGGTCGATGAGACCGGTAGCGTTGCTCCGGGCCAGATGGGCGGTCACAAGCCCAAGGCAATTTCGGGGAACACCCAGTCTGGCTGTCGCAGCGGATCAGGGTCGACGATATCGCCCCTGTGCGGGCTCGTGACCGAGCTCGCCGAGCGCGGCTGAAAGTCGACTACCACTCGGTGCGAGACCTCGTTCATGCCGAGAAGTTCAGCTTCAAAAAAAGCGTGGTGGCTGGCGAACGCGATCGTCCCGACGTGGCGCTGCGGCGAGCCCAGTGGACAAAACATTAACATCGCGTCGCAGCTAAGCGGCCGGTTTTTATCGACGGACCAGGACCGATATAGCTCTCTTACGGAGATGGACGCCGCGGGGACAGAGGCTCTCCGCCAAGGTTCCACACGGCCGCTCGAAGACCATGACCTCCCTTGCGGCATTGCGTCATGACCGGATCGATGCGTTGTGGTTCATCGAGGGACCAAGCAATGGCGAGAGCTTTCGGACCTATGTTGAGAAGGTTCTCGTTCCGACTCTTCGTCCCGGCGATATCGTCATCATGGACAATCTGGGCAGTCACAAGGGAAAAGCCGTGCGCCAGTTCATTCGCTCCGCCCGTGCCATCTCATCATGCTTTAGGACTCGTCCGAGCGCCCTAAGCCTTCGTATCATCGTCCTGCCCCCTTTGGATGGCCCGAGCTCAACCCGCGCTCAATTGAGCCGTTGGTCACAATCCTTTTAGGCTTAGTGCATCCGAAATGCACACGGGCCAAAAGGAGAAAACAATGCCTTACCGCTTGGAAAGTCACGGGTCTGACAAGGCCATGCGATGCACAGTCTGTGAGGTTGGTCTCGTCCGGCATTATTCGTGGCGAACGCCGCTTTGCTCCAGGAAATGCGTCTATCGCTTCAAGGCGCGCCGCCAAAGTGACCACAATTAGAAGGGCTGGTTCCAAATCGCTTTCGACCAGTCGCCCGAAAACCGCGCAAGCGCGTCATGACGCTTCAGATCTCACAACGAGGCAAGGAATATTTTAAGACAGCGCAGACTTTGCTTCGCACTGCCAAAACCATGACGGACCAAGCGATTGCGGCTCAGCTCAAGGCTCTTGCCGACGACTACGAGCGGCGAGCCGAGAAGGCTTCGCTCGACGATGCAAAGCATTGCTCGATCCGCCTGCTAGCGCTGAATACGAGTGGCATACCTGAGCTGATGGACAGCTTCCCTCAGCGGTTATCTAGACGACCAGAGATAGAATTTAAGCCGAATGTCAGCCCAAGCGTCAGAGCGGGCGAGCTGTGTCAGCGCGCGTAAGCTTTGGTGTGCCCGCCGCTCATCCTTAAGAAAAAGGGACTGTTCAGGTTCAAGGATTGGGATTAGAAATGCGCTGTCTGCCGGACCTGCAAACCAAGATGCAAGCTGATTTTCGCGATCTCTTCCGAGTGGTAGCGATGTTTGACGCAACCTCCACCGTGTTGGTCATCGACGACGATCCGGATCTACGCGCGTCGGTCGGGCGCCTGCTGCGATCGCTCGGCATTAACGTTCAACTATTTGCCTCCATTTCCGACTTCCTCAAATCCGATCCACCGGATTGCCCCACCTGTCTGGTGCTCGATATCAGATTGCCCGGCCAAAGCGGCCTCGATTTCCAGCGCGAGCTAGCTGCGGCAAACAGGGAGATCCCGATCATCTTCGTCACGGGCCACGGCGACATACCGATGTCTGTGCAGGCAATGAAGCGGGGTGCGATCGAGTTCCTGACCAAGCCGTTCCGCGACCAGGATCTTCTCGATGCCATTCAGCTTGGCTTGGCCCGCGATCGTGCGCGGCGGGAGAATGACAAGGACTTGGTCTCCCTTAAGCGGCGTTTCGCCTCCTTAAGCCCCCGGGAACGCGAGATCGTAGTTCAGGTGGCGCGCGGCCGCCTGAGCAAACAGATTGCCCACGATATCGGCATCGCCGAGGCTACGGTGAAGGTGCATCGCAGCAGGGCGATGCAGAAGATGCAGGCCGGTTCGCTTCCAGAACTCGGCCGGATGGCTGACAAGCTCAAGCTTGTGCCTGACACGCCGCAACGCTCTTAAGGTGTGCGTTTTTGCGCGATGTACTATTCGCGCGGACGCATGAGTTAAGCGGTCGCGCAATCTCCAAAGCAAACCAACAGAACAAGGCCGACGGGCGCTACGCCGGCGACTTTTTCTTGCAACCGCCGGCTCGTGGATCCGGTTCCGCTGCGATTCTCTGCACTGAGTCCCAGGGCAAACGAAGAGCAAGCTGCTGTGCACTTGGCGGTCAGCATCGATTGAATCGTTACGATAGTGCGAATGTACGGAAGGAGCACCGCATTACCGAATCTGGATACAGCCAATTATACGCCGGCTTATTGATCACGAAGTGCCGCGCAGATGCGCGGTAGCCTCAAGTTTCTCCTCTTGGATGACGATTGTGATTTGCACCAAGCGCTGCCATCGCGAAATGATCCAATCTGTGATCCCGCCATGGCACTTACAATGTGCGCCGATTGAAGCCGTCTCCCGGCTTGTAAATCTAGGTTTAGCAACGTCACCAAATCTGTCATTGCGCGCCACCCGCGTGGAATAGCTCGCAGCCCTCCAAATCGTCAGATTGCGCTTCACTAGCATCTTTGCGGGGATGGGCACTTGCCAAAGCAAGCGAGTTCATTATGCGATCGACTGCCGCTTTCGGGACGCTCGGAACAATTTCATCTCGAACCGGAGCTAAAACGTCGGACGCACCCATTAGCACAGCCAACTGATCCTGACCTCTAAGCCACGGCGCATTCTTCGAGCCGACGTGGGTTGACCCAGCGGTCCAGACCACTGAGGTGTTGCACACACTACAGATGAAAGCGCCATGCAATACTCACTCAACAAATGTTGCAAGAATAAGAACGCCGTAACAAGAACTGCGCTTAACGCCGCGATCAAGCCGCTCTATCTCTCGTCCGCAATAACATCAGGCACAGCAGGGTCACGGAGAACAAGGATGCGCGCCATATCTGAGCGTCAACTGCATCGCCTAACAGCGGCGATGTGACCGTCAAGGACACCAAGCGTGGCAATGCAAGATTTAGACGATCGGATACGTGTTTCGGACTCTCGGATTGAGCTTGTGCTCGTCTTGGGGACACCGACGATACTTTTCGCTGGTCTGGCGGCTACGATATTCTACGCAACCGGCCACGTTAAAAGGAAACAACGTCGGTCAGAACACTTTGCCGCAAGATGAGAAACATTTCCGAAAGGCGAAGGTCGACAATTCCGAGCCGGCACACAATATCTGTTTCCGTGGAAGCTCCGCGACAAACCGCTTGACCAACTATGGCAACGAACCGGAACGATCCGAACCACGGGAAAACTTTCGAGTATGAGTATGCGACTGCAGCTTTATCAGGTGCGATATTTCTTGGCCCTAGCAAGGACGCTCAATTTTACGCAGGCTGCGAAGCAATGCAATGTGACGCAGCCGGCGCTCACAAAGGCGGTACAAAAGCTCGAGGAAGAACTCGGTGGCGCGTTGATTCACCGTGAACGTCACCTCACCCAGCTGACCGAGCTAGGCAAGATGATTTTGCCTACGCTGGAGAAAATATTTGCCGCCGCGGAGGCGGTGCGGCTTCAGGCGCGAGGCTACCAAAAGAAGACAATCGCCCCGCTCAAGATCGGGTTGGTGCCGTCAGTTTCCGCTGCACTCATCACGGAATTGCTCTTGGAGCTCGCCAAGATCATTCCTGACCTTCGAATCGATCTGCGCGAGGCGGATGCCAATCGACTCGTTGCAATGCTTTTGGATGGCGAGATCAATGCCGCACTCGTCGGTGACGCCGTGGAGCTACCTGAGCGTATTGATCGCTGGCCGCTGTTCGAGGAGCGATACGTGCTCGTCGTGTCTCGGGAACATCCGATGGCGAGGCGAACAGTTATCCCGCTCCAAGACTTGCATGAGGCGGTATTTCTCGAAAGGGTCGGTTGCGACGTCGCCGGCCGATTCAAGCAGGCCTGTTTTGCCAACCATCCAGGCCCTAAAGTGGTGCACAGGAGCACTGAGGAACGGCATCTTGAGCAGATGGCATCCGCCGGCTTTGGAGCCATGCTGGCGCCAGAGCACGCTCCCAGGCTGCCGTTGCTCGCCGCTATTCCAATCGAAGGCGACCCCATCCGCCGCGAGGTGCAGCTTTTGGCGGTGGCGGGAAGGCAATATTCGCCGGCGCTGGACGCCTTTATCAAGGTCGCTCGCGTTCGCGACTGGACGAGTGCGCTGGACAAACTCCGCCGCGCATCTGCCCCTGCCTCGAACAAGGACAATGTTGGCAAGGCTGACGCACAAGGTGCGAGCGCCTTGGTCCAAATCACGGGCCCCAGTCCTGCTTCCCCATGCCCGAGCTTGTCGCGGGCATCCAACCGTCGTTGCTGAAGTGACGCGAAGTCGTGGATGGTGGGGACAAGCCCGGCCATGATGCCGTTGCAGTCGCCACGTGTAGCCTCTTGAATTGACTCGCCTTATTTCCGGTCAGGCTCTAAGGGCGAGGCTCAGGCCCATCCAATTTGGACAGGGCAGCAAGCACCGTTGCGGTCGTCGCTCCCGTGATGGAGTCCGGCCCGACACACGCTCGACGGATGATCCCCCGTTGGTCGAGGACATAGGTGGCCGGCATTGGCAACATCCAAAAGGAGAAGCCATGGGGAGCGGAGAGATCAAGGCCGCGCTGCAAGAGATGGCTCTTTATCTCCGCCGGCACCACGGACACCAGGCCGAACGAAAGGCTCACCCCAAGATCTAGGTCGGAGAGGATTTCCAGATCCAGTCGGTGATCGCGCTTGAAATTGCGTGGCAAGTCTCCGGTCTCGGGCGTTATGGCAATTGCTCTGGCGCCGGCAGCGCGGATACTAGGGGTGGCCCGGTGAAGAGCGAGTATTCCAGCTGCGCACAATGGGGACCAAGTCCCGTAAACGAAGGTGACGATCAACGGCGCAGTTTGTCGCAATTCAAAAGATGAAACGAGCTTTCCATTTGCCTCGGGGAGAAGGAAATCGGGGGCAGGGTCATTCGCCCTCAGCGCGCCATCAGGAACGCACGCCTCTCGCAGCCATGATGAAAGCAGCTGGTCGGCTTGGATGTCTAGCGTGCGAAAGCCGCTCAAGGTCCCTGTGGAGGCTTCGATCGGCGTACTGACCGGGCGCCCCTTCAAAACTTCGTCGTCCATTCTCGTTCTCCCCCCAACGGTGCCCCTCGCGGCGCCCGTCCGCATATGTTTCTTGCATGGTGACCGTGCGTTCTCGAAAACGAAAATTCAACTTTGGAATGGTAGTCGTTGACGAATAATTGCTAGGAATAGTCGGCGGCCCCAAATATCGCGATGTGCCGCGGCGCACACGAAGCACTAAGCGCAGCTTCCGTAGAGGAGCCCGCGACCGATGACTCTTATAGTCACCGCGCCCGTGCTCCCGCATACCGAGCGACAGGATGAGGAGACGGAAGCCAACCATGGAACTGGACGAACTGGTACGCCATGACTAATCCTCCGAACCGAGGTCCATCGGGAAGTTCACGGCGAATAACTTCGAGCGAAGACGATGGCCTCGTAGCAAGGATGAAACGATATCGTGAAGTCGGACTGAATTCGTAGGAGCTTGAACGTGGTAAGTCCAGACATTGCTCAGTCGTTTTCTCGAGTCTGCGGCTGTCCGTTCGCGCTCTCTGTTCCAGCCGGCAACGCGGCGTGTCAGGCACGCGCTTTTTTTGCGTTACGGCACCTACGAACGGCGACAGGCCCGCCTTCCTACCGCGAGATGTATCCGGCAGCGAAAGAGCACTTGTCGGATATAAAAAACTGAACAAGGCTACAGAAGCAAACTACGTTAGCCATCTGGAGTCGTCTATTAAAGGATAATTTGGACCGGGTACCCAAGAACAAGCGCGACGACCTTCCTGGCCGGCATTTCGCAGGGGCCTCGTCGACCTCAGCCGGTAAAGGTTGAGGTTGACGACGTCGGCGCCGGCGAACAGGCTCGTCCGCTTTCCATCGCGAGGCTTCCGCACGGTGACGCAGTACCGTCGCCCCCCGTGCATCCCTTCGCCGTTGCCGCTGGCATCGCGGAGCGCGCCGATTCAAAGTTCTGTTCCAGCAGTGTCAGACCCGTCGCCTGGGCCAATGAATCGGCCCGGCAGATTGAAGCACGTCCGGTGTCGATTCGCATGGCATCGTTTCGATAGCCGGCGGTAATTGGACCGTCGCCCACCCATGCCTATCTCAAACGCAGAACAAAGGAGCTTCGCGAATGCCGACCTACAGGAAAAACCCCGAAGCGGTCTCGAAGTTGACGCCCGAGCAGTACCGCGTCACGCAGACTGACGGGACCGAGCGCCCCTTCGCCAACGAATACTGGGGCAACAAGGAGCCGGGCCTCTACGTCGACGTGGTTTCCGGCGAACCGCTCTTTGCGTCCTTCGACAAGTTCGACAGCGGAACGGGATGGCCGAGTTTCACGCGGCCTCTCGAGGCCGCGAACGTCGTCGAGAACGCGGACAGCTCGCACGGCATGACACGGACCGAGGTTCGCTCCAAGCACGGCGACAGCCACCTTGGCCACGTTTTCTCGGATGGGCCGCGCGACAAGGGCGGGTTGAGGTACTGCATGAACTCGGCCTCCTTGAGGTTCATCCACCGCGACCAGTTGGAGGGCGAGGGGTACGGCGAGTACGCAAAGCGCTTCGCAAAGCAGGAGGCTTGACGATGACAGCGACTACAGAACGCGCGATCCTGGCAGGGGGTTGCTTCTGGGGAATGCAGCAGCTGGTGCGGCGCTTGCCCGGCGTCGTCTCGACGCGGGTTGGGTACTCGGGCGGCGACGTCAAGAATGCCACGTACAGCAACCATGGCACGCACGCAGAAGCGATCGAGATCACGTTCGATCCGAGTCAGACGAGCTTCCGCGACCTGCTGGAGTTCTTCTTCCAGATTCACGACCCGACGACGCCCAATCGGCAGGGAAACGACCGAGGCACAAGCTACAGGTCGGCGATCTTCTACACGAGCGAGGAACAACGCCGCGTCGCCGAAGACACTATCGCCGACGTTGAGGCTTCAGGGCTGTGGCCGGGCAAGGTCGTGACCGCACTCTCGCCCGCTGGCGATTTCTGGGAGGCGGAGCCCGAGCACCAGGATTACCTGGAACGCTATCCGAACGGCTACACCTGCCACTTCGTCCGTCCGCATTGGAAGTTGCCGCGGAGAAACGCCGCTTGACGGCGACCGCAGTGTCTGTGGCCTGCGGCGCACAGCCTCACGGCGTGTGCACCATAAATCGTTTGCCAAGTGTCCTCGCCGCCCCGGCGAAGTCGCTCACAACGCGACAAGGTGGCGAGTTTGGACGGCCGGACACAGCTTTGAGGTTCTCGACGTGAAAATACTAGTTCGGCCGCAACCACCACTCGGTCGGCCGCAACTGGATATTTGTTCAGCGTCTTCAATAAGGCAACGAAGATCGAACCGATCAAGACCCCAGATCAGGTTGGAGCGCGGAAGGGCTCTTCATCCGCAGGCTGGATGTCTGCGTGAGATGGCATCGACCCCGCTGTGCCGAAGCCGAGCTGATATGGGCCTGAGCGCCATAAAGGCTTCTGGACGTGGCAGGCGAGCCGTTCTGGCGTAGATCGCGACAAGACCTCGACAAGTTGATGACCACCTTGGACGTCACCTTCGTCATGCTGTCGGAGTGCGTGCTTGCGGCGGGTGCGCACAAGGTCGACGCGCACATGGCGAAGTTGACGCAACACGACCCGTCAGGCGCCCCGCAGCACCCCGATGATGTATCTGGCAGCGAGACTCACGGCTTCCTGCGAAACGTGCATCCGGATGAGATCGCCGGCGCGCAGTCCCACACATATGAGCCGACGCCGTCCATCCTGCGCGGATGGTTCGGCGGCGACGACCACATCCGGTACCTGGTGCTGCCCGGCTTCTTCTTCCACATCTCGATTGCGCACGTGATCCTCAGGCACCTTGGAGCGAAGATCGGGAAGCGCGACTATCTTTGCAACCCCACTCAACAGAGCGGCGGTGACTACTCGTGTGAGACGGGCGCGGGGCGCGGCACGGATAGAGCCCTTCAAGGCAGTAAGCAAGTTTAAGTGATGCCGCTAGTGAGCGTGTTGCGAGAGATCATCGGCGCGCTGCAAGGCGAAGCGAAATTCGAGGCTGCCGTAAGCGAGTTGCGAGGGATCGACTGCGCTCGCGTAAGCTTCCTAGCGCAGGAGGAAATTGCAGCCTCCTGCGCAGGAGCCGGCGTCGAGATCGGCTTGAGCGACGACCGGCGACAGGTTCGCACACTTGCGACCTCGCTTGCGGCCACCGCCGTCCTGGCGGCGGCTGGTGCAGCACCCGCGTCGGCCCTGCTGGCGGGACTGGCTTCCGGGGATAGTGTGGGCGGGCTGACAGCCTTGTTCGGCCAGCGCCACGAAGCCCACGTGCACGAGTGGTCCGAGAGCCAGATCCTCAACGGCGCCTTCGTGTTGACCGGCCACTCCGCCAGTGCAGAGCAGTTCGAGGCCGCCGCTATTATGCGCCGGCACCAGAGCTACGGCCGCTGGTATGCATCTGACCCGCTGGTTCCTGCATCGGTGCCTCCGGCGGAACGGCATCTGCCAGTTGCCGGAGATCACCGGCGACAAGACCATGTCCGATCGGCTGCTTCCACATCGACAGCGGCGAGGTGAGGACTGAGGAAGGCAAGCTCTATCTCTTCGTCGCCGCGGACCGGACCTCGAAATGCGCCTTCGCCCGGCTCATGCCGAAGGCGACCGCGCGCGAGGCTCGCGCCTTCCTGGCGGCCTTGGTGGTGCGGTGCCGTATGAGATCAACACCGCGCGCACCGACGACGGCATTCAGTTCGCCGATCTACTGCCCAGAAACCGGCGAGGGACCTACCGCCAGATGGCGTGGCCATCCCTTTGATCGCGCCTGCCGGAGCCATGGCATTGAACATCGGCTGAGCCAGCCTAATTCTCCCTGGAGCAATGGTCAGGTCGAGCGAATGAACCGCACCCTCAAGGAGGCGACCGTCCGGCGCTATCACTAAGAGGATCCGGCTCCGCGATCACCTCGCGGCATTCCTCGTTGCCTACAACTTCGCCAACCGATTGAAGACTTACAAGGCTTCACATCCTATGAGCGAACAGCAAAGCTTGGACGGACAATCCCGGGCGATTCAGATACGATCCAATCCACCTCACATCGGGACTGAACAACTAGTTGCGGTGACTCGGCTTGTCCCCGTGCGCCCTCGCTGTGTTGTCAGGCCCATCGCGACTTTCGAACAGGATTCGTTCGGCGGCGCCCGCAAGATCGTCATATTGGCCGCTTCGCAGCGACCACATGAACGCGCCGAGCGCTATGGCGCCGAGCGCGAGCGCAACGGGAATCAGGAAGAAGTAATCTGTCATCGGGCTTTCTCCATCGCAAGTGCCCGGCCGGAGATATCGCCAGCGGGCGCGCGCCCGCGCGGCTCTTTGCGCGAGCGCCAGCCCTGCAGTCGCAGGGCATTGGCGATCACGAGCAGTGACGAGGTCGACATCGCCACCGCCGCCACCAGCGGTGTCACATGGCCGAGGATGGCGATGGGCACTGCAATGGCATTGTAGCCGATGGCGAGCATGAGATTCTGGCGCACGAGGTGCCGCGCATTGCGCGCAACCGCAATGGCCTGCGCCACGGCGAGAAGACTGTCGTGCAGGAAGACGAGGTCGGCGGCATTGCGTCCGACATCGGCGGCGGTGGCCGGAGCCATGGATGCATGGGCGGCGGCGAGGGCAGGCGCGTCGTTGAGACCGTCGCCGACCATCAGTACACGGTGTCCTGCCTCCGTCAGATCAGCGATGTGTTTCGCTTTGTCCGCGGGCGAGACGCCGGCGCGGTAGGCAAGTCCGAGGTCCGATGCAAGATGGCGTACCGGTTCGTCTCGGTCGCCAGACATGATCTCGACGCGGCATCCTTGATTGGACATGGCAAGCACGGCCTCGCGGACGTCCGGGCGAAGATCGCTATCGAAACGGAAGGTCGCGCGCAGCCGCCCGTTCTCGGAGAGGACAACGCCGGTGGTGGCCGACTGTTCGGCTGCCGCCGTCAGCGCCCAGTCCGCCCGGCCCAGCCTGTAGGTCGTCGTGCCGATGGTGGCCTGCATTCCAGCGCCCGGCTGCTCTGAAAGATCGTTCAGCGCCACAGGCGTGACGGCATTGTCGCGTCCCGCGGCGACCAGCGCGCGCGAGTAGGGATGACGTGAATGGGCCGCGATCGAAGCGGCGATCGCCAGCGCCGCGAGATCGATGTCATTGCGATTCATGAGCCGGAGCCGATCCATGGTCAGCGTTCCAGTCTTGTCAAAGATTACGGTGTCGACTTTGGCGATGCGCTCCAACGCGCCGCCGTCCTTGACTATGACGCCGCTCTCGAACAAATGCCGCGCGGCAACGACCTGCACCATGGGCACGGCAAGGCCGAGCGCGCAGGGGCAGGTGATGATCAGCACCGCGATGGCGATGGTTGCCGCGCGATGCAGGTCGCCTTCCACGATCATCCAGCCGATGAATGTCAGGAGTGCGGTGACATGCACGACCGGCGCATAAAGCCGCGAGGCGCTGTCCGAAACGCGCCGGTAGACCGAGCGCCCGGCTTCGGCCGCTTCCATCATTCGTACCATTTCGGCGAGAAATGAATCTTTCGCGGCAGCCGTCGCGACGATGGTGAGCGGGCCGGTCAGGTTCAGCGTACCCGCGGACAGCGCCGCGCCCGGTGCAACCGGCTGCGGCAGGCTCTCGCCGGAGACCAGCGCGCAGTCGATCTCCGATTGTCCTGTTTCGACGCGGGCATCGACCGGCACGCGCTCGCCCGCCGCCAGCAGGATGTGCATATTCGGCCGGATCTCGTTCACCGGCAGATAGGCGTGGGTGCCGTCGTCCTGCACCACGAGCGCGCCGCGCGAGGACAGGCGGGCCAAGCCTCGGACAGCGGTCCGTGCGCGCTCGCGCATCATGTGATCGAGCGTGCGGCCGATCAGGAGAAAGAACAACAGTGATATTGCGGCGTCGAAATAGGCGTGCGCTTCATGATGGAACGTTTCGTAGAGGCTCATGCCCAAGGCAAGCAGCACGCCGATGGAAATCGGAACGTCCATATTGGTCTGGCCATGGCGCAACGCGCGCCAGGCGGAAGAAAAGAATACGCGGCCCGAATAGATCAGCGCGGGGAAAGCGATCAGCGCGGAGATCCAATGAAACATGTCGCGGATCGGGGCGTCCGCGCCGGACCATACCGACACTGACAGCAGCATGATGTTGCTGGCGGCGAAACCTGCCACCGCAAGCGCGCGGATCAATTCTTTCAGTGTCTCCTCGGTCTTGTCCGTGCCCGCATCGTGAAGGTACGCGTCGTAACCGATTTTGTTGAGTGTCTCGATGAACGGTGCGGGCGGTTTGTCCGCCTGCCAGCGAATTGCGACCCGCTTGGAGGAGAGATTGACCCGCGCTTTTTCCACGCCGGGAAGCGCGCCGAGGGCCACTTCGACCTTCTGGATGCAGCCGCCGCAGTGAATACCCGGCACCGAGAGGTCAGTCTGGCGGACGCCGTCGCCGATGATACGGCTCGCGAGCAACACTTCCTCATTCGCGGTGTGGGGATCGGCCATCGCGAGAGCGAGTTCAGCGCTGGGCGCACAACAACTCATCGGCACTCCGTTTCTGCACTTCGCCGGCATTCCGCCGGCGGCGTGTCGTTATATTGCGGCTTCGACCGCCATCGCGCTATAGGCGTGCCAGGTGCCGTGCCCGAGCAGGGGAAACACGATGATCAGGCCCAGCATTCCAGTGGCAAGGGAGAGCAGGAACAGTGCAAGCGCAATGGCACCCCAGGTCAGCATCACGGTCAGGTTGTTCCAGACCAGCGCCATACTCGAGCCCATGGCGGTGAGGGCGTCAACGCGCTTGTCGAACATCATGGGAATTGAAAACGCGCTGATGGCAAACGAGAAGGCCGCGAACAGTCCGCCGACGGCACTTCCGACAATGAGCATCGCCCAGCCGACCGGCGTGGTGAATAGCATCGGTGCGATATACTCGAGGCCGGGAAACGGCACCAGGCCGAAAAACAACGCGTAGATGATCACCGCCGCGCGCATCCATGTGATCATCAAAAGGCACAACAGGACGCCCACGAACAGGATCTGTCCGCCGCATCGCGGCCTGACGAAGATCATGTTCGCGAGATTGACGGGCAGGCCGGCGGCGAGGCGGCGGCTTTTTTCATACAGGCCGATTGCGAGGATCGGGCCCACCACCATAAAGCCGGCGAACGCAGGAAATAGGATGTAATCCCACTCTAGGCGAAACAGGCCGTCGACAATCGCAACGGACGCGAGAAAGATCATCAGGCCGTAGCTCAGGCTCGTCATCGGCTGCACGGTCAGGTCGTGCCAGCCTTTCGTAAGCCATGTGAAGGCATCGGCGGGAACAAGTAAGCGATGCCAGCGGTTTTTTGTGGGAAGCGGAGGCAAGACGGTCGGGATCATGGTCATGTCGATCATTCCACCTGCGCTTTGGTTGTCATGGAGGGTTTAGATGAACACGACGAGGTCGCCGCGCTGAAGCTATTGGTGCCGTTGCCTTCGCCGTGCGGGAGATGAGCGACGCAGTCCGGCTGTGAGGATACAGCCACGTAAAGCAGATGCGCATTGGCGGCGGCAAACACGATCAGTCCGATGCCGATCGACAGCCAGACGATGGACTTCGCCTTCCACCCACCATGGGATGCCGCCGCGCTGCTCATGGGGCGGGCATCCTCTCATCGAAAAGGTAGAGCGCCAGGATCTTGCGATCGAGCGGTGTCAGGCGGCCCTCCCATGACGGCATGTGGCCCTGCCGCCCATTCCACAGCGTGTTCGTGATCGTCTGCACGTCGCCGCCGTAGATCCAGAACTTATCGGTCAGGTTCGGTGCGCCCACGTCGCTGTTGCCCTTAGCGTCCTCGCCATGACATGCGGCGCAATTGGCAGCGAATATCTCCTTGCCAGCGTCCACATCGCCGGGCTTTGCGGTCTTCGCGGTGGATGGATCGGAGAGCGAGCGCACGAAGGCTACCACCTTGTCGATATCAGCTGGCTGGAGAATCTGATCATGGCCGAAAGCCGGCATCTGCGAGGTGCGGCTGTCGGGATGCGGCGAGTTGATGCCGACGCGGATGGTCTCGGCAATGGCGTCCGGATCGCCGCCCCACAGCCATGAGGTGGTGGTCAGGTTCGGGAAGCCGTGGCCACCCTGCGCGTTGAGCCCATGGCACGCGGCGCAATTGTCGCCGAACACGGTGCGGCCGGTCTGACGCACGATGTTCATCAGCGCAGGATCGGCTTGAATCTCCCGAAAGCTTTTGGCCTCGATCTGCTTAGTCCATGCGCTGCGGCCGAAGGCGGCTCGCTTCAGCGAGTCCTGTACGATGTTGCGTTGGTCGAGGCCGAGCAGTCCTTTGGTGTAGCTGACGCCGAGTGGCCACGCGGGCATCAACACCCAGTAGCCGACCGAAAAGACAAAAGCAATCAACAGGAAAAAGTACACCGCGCGCGGAACGGGTGTGTTCAATTCCTTGATGCCGTTCCACTCGTGCCCGGTCGTGAGATAACCGGTGTAGTAGTCGCGTTCTTCTACCGCCATGGTCCATCCTCGTTGTGCAGGACCGACTTCGCGGCGCGATCGAACGCCTTTTTGTTCGACGGCCAATAGGCGTAGACGACGGTGATGATCGAGAGTGCGATCAGATAGAACAAGCCGAACGACTTCGAGAACCACACCAGCGTACCGTGTCCGAGATCCATGATCACCTCGCAGCTTTTGCGACGGATTTGTGCGCCGCGTCGGTCAGGTGGCCGAGCACCTGGAGATAGGCGACCAGGGCGTCCATCTCGGTGAGTTCGCCAGGCCTGCCGTCGAACGCGCGGACGTTGGTGGCCTTGCCGTAGCGTTGGGTGACGCCATCGGCGTAGGGCGATTCCGGCGCGGCCTGGCCGTAGGCGTCCTTGCTCGCATTCGCGATCATGTCGTCGGTGTAGGGCACGCCGACGGCGCGCTGGGCCTTCAGGTGCGCGCCGAGATCATCGGTGCGCAGCGTCGTTTTCAGCAACCACGAATAGGCGGGCATGACGGAAACGGAAAGCACATCGCGCGGGTTGTTGAGGTGCGCGACGTGCCATTCGTCGGAATATTTGCTGCCAATGCGTGCGAGGTCCGGTCCCGTGCGCTTCGAGCCCCACAGCATCGGATGGTCGTATTTCGATTCAACCGCGAGCGAGTAGGGGCCGTAGCGTTCGACCTCATCGCGCAGGGTGCGGATCATCTGGGAATGACAGGCGTAGCAGCCTTCGCGGATGTAGATGTTGCGGCCCGCCAGTTCGAGCGGCGTGTAGACGCGCATGTCGGGCGCGTCTTCCACCGTCTGGTGGATGGTGAAGAGCGGCGCGATTTCTACGAGGCCGCCGATGCTGGCCACAAGGATGATGCCGAGAGTGAGGCCGATGGCTTTGCGTTCGAGCCGATAGTGCAGTCCGAACACGGCTTACTCTCCCGGTTGAAGGACGGTCCCGCCGAGCACCGGCGATGGCATGTCGGTTGCAGATTCATGCACCTTGCGAATGCCGGTTCTGATCGTCATCCAGATGTTGTAGCCGCCAACGATCGCGCCGATCAGGAACAGCAGACCGCCGATGGCGCGCGCGATGTAGTAGGGATGCATCGCAATCAGCGAGTCGACGAAAGTATAAGCGAGGGTGCCGCTCTCATTGTAGGTCCGCCACATCAGCCCCTGGATGATGCCGGAATTCCACATGGAAGACGTAAACAACGGCGCCGGCAAGGGCGAGCCAGAAATGCACCTCGACGAGCCGCGGCGAATACATGCGGTCGCGTTTCCAGAGCCACGGCACGATGGCATAGATCGATCCGAACGTGATCATCGCCACCCATCCGAGCGCGCCGGCATGGACGTGGCCGACGGTCCAGTCGGTGTAGTGGGAAAGCGAGTTGACGGGTCGGATGGCGAGGAATGATCCTTCGAAGGTGGTGATACCATAGAACACCGCCGCCACCATCATGAAGCGCAGCGTCGCATCGTCCCGCACCTTGTCCCATGCGCCGTTCAGCGTCAGCAGCGCGTTAGCGGCGGACGCCCACGACGGAATCAGCAGCATTAGCGAGAACGTCATGCCCAGCGTCTGCACCCATTGCGGTAACGCCGTGTAGTGCAGGTGATGCGAGCCCGCCCACATGTAAAAGAAGGTGATGCCCCAAAAGCTGATGATCGACATCCGGTAGGAATAAATCGGCCGTCTGGCGCGTACCGGCACGAAGTAGTACATCATGCCGAGGAAGCCGGCGGTGAGGAAGAAGGCGACGGCATTGTGACCGTACCACCATTCGGTCATGGCATCCTGCACTCCGGAGAACAGCGAGTAGCTCTTGGCGCTGCCGAACGAGACGGGGACGGCGAGGTTGTTGACGATGTGCAGGATCGCGATCACCAGGATGAAGGCCATGTAGTACCAATTGGCCACATAGATGTGCGGTTCCTTGCGTCGTGCGAGCGTGCGCAGATAGATGGCGAAGTATACGACCCACACCACCAGCAGCCAGATATCCGCGTACCATTCTGGCTCCGCGTATTCCTTGGACTGGGTGATACCCATCATGTAGCCAGTAACGGCGAGCACACAGAACAGATTGTAGCCGAGCAGAACGAACCACGGGCTGAGCTGATCGGGCAGGCGCGCGCGCGAGGTCCGCTGTAGTACGTAGTAGGATGTGGCGATCAGTGCGTTGCCGCCGAAGCCGAAGAGCACGCTGGTGGTGTGAACGGGACGCAGCCGCCCGAAGCTGGCCCAACCGGCATCAAAAGTGAAGTCGGGCTTCACCAAGAGCCACGCCACCCAGTCACCTATAAAGAGGCCGAACACGACCCATATCATCGCGAGAATAATGCCGAATCTCGTCGGATCGTCGTAATAGTGGTTGAGGCGTTCGTCGCCGGGTTCAGGATCGTAGTAAACCGAAATGACTTTGAATATCCCGGCAAGCGCTGCGACCCCGATGAGCGCCCCGTGAATGCCGAGCGGATCGTCCTTGCCTGCTATGCCAAATATCAATCCACACAGCGCGAGCCCGAGCAGGATCAATAGCGCGTATTGACGTTCAGCCTTGGTCAGTTGTCCGATCATTGTCTTGCTGCCTTCCAAAACCGGAATTCCGATTTGGTCCGCATTGAAAACTCAAAGGTCAGGTCAAATCGCCTGGTGGTCCGGTCGCCTGCGTCGGCCGCAGCTGCGTAGCGACGTAACGTCCAAATGGATAACGTCTTGCTGACGCCTCGCTCAACGAGTCGCTACTTCAACGTAGCAAGATAAGTAACGAGGTCCGTCCGGTCCGTCGGGTTCTTCAGCCCTGTGTAGGCCATTCTATTTCCGGGAACCACCTTCTGTGGCGATTCCAGATACGCATCGAGGGTCTTCGCATCCCACACAATGCCGGACTGCTTCATCGCGCTACTGTAGCTGAAGCCAGGAGCCGTGGCCGCCTTCCTGCCAATGATTCCTTCCAGGCCCGGCCCGACGCGATTGGCATGATCCGTCGCATGGCATGCTGCGCAAGCTTTGAAGATGGTTTGTCCGTGCTCGGCGTCCTGTGCGTAGCTGAGATTCGTGGTTACTCCCGTAAGTACGAGCACCGCGATAAACACTCCGCCTTTCATTGGGAACATCCTTTTTTAGATCGGTATCAGCGGTGGCGCAGCCGCGCAACCTAACTGTTGAGGTCGTCGTCGAGTCGACGCGCGCGCATGCCTCTAACGGCTTATCGGGTAAGGACGGATGCACCGACAACAAAGAGGTCCTCTACATTCCTCCCTCGAAATCGGTGAAGGAAAGCGCAGGCGGGACTGCGGTCTAGACCGACAACCGGTACCGCTGTCGAATTTGTCGGCGCACGCGAATAATGGCTCGCCCGACACCACCTCGGCGTAGGGTTCCGGCTCTTTGTTGTCCCAGTACTCGTTCCGAAACGAGTCCCTGCTTGCCGTCTTGATGCGTGATCCGGCACTAAGCGTTAGCGGCGATACCGCCTCGAGGTTTTTGTACGCCTTCATCCTTCGATCTCCTCGCAAACAAACAAAAAGTAGGACGGCGAAAGTCGACGGTCCAATGACTTGTGGCTATGGAATCGATGCCATCGACGTTGTGCGGGAAAATAGACGGTGCAGTACAAACATATGCTTCCCGCTGATCGGGCTTAGAGGTCTCTGTAAATAGAAACGTCGATTTCGAGGAGCCATGCGGCTGGTGGCAGTCCTCCCTACAGCAGCGCGTGGCGCGGCGCGCGGGCCGCTGACGGAGCTGTTGGCGAAAATCTCGCGGGGAGGCGTCGCATCGATCCCTACAACGCCTCAATCGCGGCGACAGAAGCTCCCGTTGTCTCGCCGGGCGCCTGCCGTCGGCGCTCAGGACCCGGCACCAGCTTCCACCTCCTGATCAATCGAAGCGAGGAGGGCTGCGATTGACGCGCGCTTGTTGCCGGGCCGCGAATGAAACCGCAGTGGGTTTGTCGTGTGCTTTAGCGTAGTTGTCGCCTCCGGCGTCGGTCGCCAACAAGGGTGGGCAATGGCCTAAGCGCGTCTTCCGTCGTCGCGTTAGGCGCCTTCGGATTCAAAATAGGCCGATCAGCGCGCGTTTGATCCGGCAGCGACCTCACCTCAGCCTCCGCAGTCGGCCTTGGCTCAGCCTTTGGCAGAGATGGAGGGGAGGCGGAAACGCCGTCATCCGCGTTCGACCTAAACTCTATAGGGGCCGCTCCGGCGACAGGGTGCCGCGTCCGTGCTCGGCGCCGCCCATCTCGCAGGCGGTATGGCGTCCGCATAAGCAGTATCGACAGAAGTCTGCGCTTCGACAGTATCGGGTTCGCCCAACTCGAGTAGCACGGCTGGGGTAGCGTTTGCCGCGGCGTCGACCTCTACCATGGAGGGTGGGGGGATCGTGCCATCGGGAGAGAGGCGGAGTCCGCCGAGCGCCGGTTTCGAAATTCTTCATAGGTCGCCTTATTCGGAGCATCCTTATAGTAGGTGATCTTCCGCACCATGAAGCCCGGCCCTATGTCTGCCTTTCCAACTCTGTTGCGTTCGTGGCCCGGCACTGGCGCGCTGTTTGATTGCCAATGGGTATCCTACACTGGGACCCTCTCCGGCCTCGAAGCGTCCAAATTCATTGAAGAACGTGTACACCACGACAACATCGCCTACCGGACGGATTCAGCTTGTCGGCGTCGCGGCCGCGATCGTTGCGGGTCTGGGCGTCTGTTACCTGCGCCGCATGCTTGGTGATGTCACACCAGGTCTTATACGTGTTGAGGCAGTGGAGCTAGCGCTCAACGATGAGCTGTGGTTGCTGATCCATCCGGATATCCGCAAGTCAGGACGAATATACGCATTCATGACGCACTGCGTGAAGTCGATCAAAAAGCTACGCGATTGATCGAGGGCTTTGGGGAACGACTTTGGCTCCGCCGATGTGGCCGAGATCACCGCGGCTTCGCTTCTACCCCGACAGCGTAGCCTTGAAGGTGATTTCGATGAGCTGTTCAGGAAAGGCCAGTCTCGTCACGCCGATCAGGTTACTGGCGCACTGAGGTCGTGCCGCGCCGTAGGCCTCCTTGTGCGCCTTGCCCGCCGCGGCGAATGCGGCGTCGACATCGAGGACATAGAGCGTCTCCTCGACGACATTGTCCAGCGTTGCCCCGAAGCGCGCCAAAAGCTTGACGGCATTGGCGTAGATCGCACGCATCTGCTGTTCCATCATCGAGAACTCGGCCGGCTTGCCGGATTCATCGAGAGAACCAGGCGCGATCAGGTTCCCCTTCTCGTTGTGGCTGAGCTGGCCAAAGACATGGAGCTCTCTCAACTTGTTCAGCTTATCGGTGTGATTATGGAGGGTATCGTCCAGGGCTTCGGAAAGATCACTGGCAATTTCGGCCCGGGCCTGCTCATCGCTTTCGATCGGTTCGCTTCGGTCAAGACTAGCATCAGCAATATAGTCGAAGTACTTTTCGCGAGCGCTTTGAAGGGCCGCGCCCTCAAGCGTGGCATTCCTCGCAACCGGATCACGCGGCACGGCGAGCGGCAATAACCATCGTCTATCGACTCTATGGCGAAAGGTGATTTCCCTCGCCGGCGTTGCAAAGTCATTCTCCAACGCATCGTCGTACCGAAACGTCCAGTGCGGCGACCGAGACGCGATGCCGGATTGAGAAGCCGGGAGACTCGAGATGCAAAGCAACGACGTAATTGAAGTCGTCCCGCTCTCGGGGGGCAGCGAAGTTACCTTGTTCCTGGATGTAACTCCCGTTCTTGCGGGCAACTGCGGGTGTATTGGTGGAATTGGGCGGCCGTCCGGAACCTATCAATCGGTGAGAGCCACGTTGTCCTGTACGTGAGGAGGGTTGAGATCCCAGTTGTTGGCGAAGGGAGCGAAAGTGGCGATCAGCGGACGCCGCAGGGAAGTCGTCGCCAAAGTCATTCGACCGATGCAAACCGGGAGCGCCGAGATGCACGGCATAGCGTCTGATGTCGCGACGGCCGACGGCTGCGCCGCGACGCTCGAACAGGCTCTTGCCGCTCTCGCCGGCCTTGATGTCCTTGTGAACAACGCCAGCGCGGTGCAGGTCGGTCGTCGGGAGAACACGGACGGAGCCCGAGCTGCAGGCCCTAATCGACGTGACCGCACCGATCCTGCTGACGCGGGCGGCACCGCTAGTGATCCGCAACAGCGGCGACGCCATGATGGTGAATGTTTCCTCCGGTATCGCGCCGGTCGGCGCGCCGTTCTACGAGACCTATGCCACGCTAAAGGCTCGGCTTGCCTATTTCGGCGAACCGCCGCGGCGCGAGTTGAAAAGGGAGGGCATCCATGTCCTCTCTATCCCGGCGAGACGGATATGCAAATGATGAAGTCAAACCCCGCCGGGCCCGAACCTGGCTTTACGCGCCAACCGGCCTCCGCCGTTGCCGACGCCATCGCAGAAGGCATCGAAATCGGCGTCCGAGGTGATCCGTAGCGGCCGGGTCCCGGCTCGGATGATCGCGCTCAATCGCGAGAACCCGGTTGCGGTCGATGAGCGCTTGCTCGGTTTGAAGCCGGCGCTAGAGGAAGCGATAAAAGATCATTCGGCGCCTTGAGCGCCAAATAGTTCAAACATGGAGTGCAATTGTGATGCTGCAAAATGGCGATGTCTTTCCCTCTCTTACCTTTGCTCGCGTCGGTGGCGGCGAAATCCATTTGCCTGCCGATCTCGCCGGTTGGTTCGGTGTGGTCCTATTCCACCGCGGTTCCTGGTGTCCGTACTGCAATGCTCAGCTTGCCGCTTTTGCGAGAGCGGCGGACAAATTCGCTGGGGAACGCCTCAAGGTCGTCTCTGTATCGGTAGACGATCGGGAAAAGTCGGAGATGCTCGTCGAAAAGCACAAGCTCAATTTCCCGGTCGCTTACGGCGCCAACGCGCGAGCGGTTTCCGCAGTCACCGGCGCCTTCGTCAATGACGATCCCGTCTGTCTCCAGGCAACTGGCTTCGTCCTCAATCCCGAAGGCCGGGTGGTGACGGCCGTGTATTCGACCCGCGCGATCGGCCGTCTGATGCCCGACGATGTGCTCGGATTTGTCCGCCACCTCAAATCTTTGGCAAAGAACTGACGAGCAGCGGCCGATTAGCGGGAGCTCGATGAATGGCACAGCCGATTCTAGAGCCGCGCAGCCGCGTTATCGATGCGGAATCGTGCCCGGGAGAGTTCGGCGGGGGAAAGCCGGGTCGGCACCGGGGCACGGTGCTGGCCGCCTGCGATCGCCGCGGCCTGCGGGAGTGAGGCCCGCGGGCCTTGAATGGGATACGTATGCTATCGGATCGATTGCGGATCGGCACGCGCAAAAGCGCAATGGCGATCACCCAGACTGAGGAGATCGCACGACGCCTGAAGGCCGTCGGCACCGAGGTCGAAATCGTCAAGTTCGAGACCACGGGCGATATCGACCAGGTTGGCAAGCTCTTGCCGCATGGCGGCAAAGGTGGGGCCTTCGTGGCGCAGATTCGCGAGGCGGTGCTTAGCGGAAGGCTCCACGCCGCGATGCATTCGCTTAAGGACGTGCCGGGCAATGAGGACACGCCCGGGCTTGTGATCGGCGCGACGCTCTCGCGCGATCCGCCCGGCGACGTCCTGGTGCTGCGGCCGGGCACCTCGGTCGACGAGCTCAAACGCACGCGTGGCAAGGGATTCGAGATCGGCACCAACTCCGTCCGCCGCGCGGCCTATGTGCGGCGGCTGTTTCCGGAGATCGAGGTCATCCATTTCCGCGGCGCCGCCGACAGCCGCGTGCGCAAGCTTGACCAGGGCGCAAAGCAGAAGCTGCCAGATGGCGGTGAGGTGGGGCCTGCGGATGCGTTGATCATGGCGCGCTCAGGCGTTGAGCGCGTCAGGCTTACGAGCCGGATAGCGTACGAATTTTCGATTGCCGAGATGCTGCCGGCAGTGGGGCAGGGGATAATCGCAGTCGAATGCGCCGCGCGCGATTTCGAGACGCGCCGTATCCTGTCAGCGATCGACGATGCGACGACCCATGCGTGCGCCGACGCCGAGCGCGAGGTGCTATGGGTGCTCAATGGCCATTGTAACTCGCCGATCGCGGGATTTGCGGAAGTCACGGGCGCGGAGATGCAGCTCGCCGCATCCGTGCTCGATCATGCGGGCGGTCGGATCATCGAGGCCTCGCGTGTTGGCCGAGCAAGCCGCCCGCGCGAACTCGGCCGCGCAGTGGGAATGGAGCTGCTCGCCAGAGGTGCTGCCGAGATTATCGAGCGCGGCCGGCCGGTGTGATGGAGCGCCGTTGCGGGAACGAAACCACGAAGCAATCCAGAGTCACAGGTGAGACTCGGGATTGCTTCGCTTCGCTCGCAATTACGGCCGGACAACGACGAGCGCCAACCGCAGCTGGTGACGGAACTTGCTTGGCTAATTCCCAACGAATTGGTTTGGCGCTTTGCCTTCTCAGGTTGCCCGAAGGACGTAAGAGAGCAGATAGATGCTTCGAGGAGACTCGACATCGATGAAGTCATCCTTGCCATTCCATCCGCAGATCTGTTCGCGTTCCGCTGTTAAGCAATCGTACCATTTCGAGGCCTGCTGATCGATGCCGGGTATAAAGATCCGGAGAGTGGCGCGGCGCTGGCAAGAGCGAAAGAGAGTCTCAACCTTCTACGAGCAACGTGATTTCCGTTAGCCTCAACCACAGGAACGGTGAAATCTGCGTCGCAGCCAATCCCCGCCTGACGCGAGCGGCTTTTCGGGGGGCAGCACGTCAAAGTCTCATATTCGAGCGCAACGAACTGGAAAGCGAGTCGCAAAGCCATGCCGCATTGTTGGTCTTGCTGAAACATCCGACCTGGCCGGGCGCTCGGCAACGGCAATGGAGCGCACCTCGAGACCCTCGCGCCCCATTTGCGAGGCCACGCGGCATGGGAGGGCTTCTCCGCATCCGACCGCGGCAAGAAGCGGGGCCCATTGCGGGCGGCGCTGGACGAGATTGCAGACCGCACACGCGGCCTAGAAGGTGGCATGGGCTGCACCATCGAAGACTAATAGCGGGCTTGTGGGGTTAAGCCGTCCCAAGGAACTACCGTTCCTTGAAGGGCGGCGCGACATGAGACCGAGTGATTCTGCCGGGACTCTCGGCGGATTCAGACGAAAAACGCCTCGCGGCAGTAGCTCGAACTAATCATTCATCCGCCCGGAGACATCGACTGAAATACTTCGTCGCGCAGATAGAAGTGGTGGAAGAGAGCCGCGGCTGCATGCACGCCGGCAACCCAGAGGATGGCGTTGCCGAGGGTGGTGTGTAGTTCCATGATCAGCTGCCCTAGGCGATGCGCCTTCGCGATCTGGGGAGCGATGTCGAATCCGGGAAGGGTGACGGGAATCCCCAAGAGCCAGGTACCAAGCACCGCCGTTATTGGAATCGCGGTGAGGAGCGCATAAAGCGCGAACTGGACGAGTTTTGCGGCCGCAGCCATCCATCGCGGCATCGGCTGCTTCACGGGCGTGCTGTCGATCAGCCGCCATAGCAGCCGCAGCACGACGACAATGAACACGAGCACCCCAAGCGTCTCGTGAATCCGGCGGAGCCCGTCCGCGCCGGCGGAATAGAGCGAATCGGGGTCGCCCTTGCTCACCACGTAAGCGGCGAGAACCAGCATGACGGTCAGCCAATGGAAGGCCTGGGCACCGGCGCCGTAGCGAGAGGAAGTGCTGCGCAAAGCGACTACTCCGATCTTGAGCCCGCCGCAGCGGTTGATGAACAGTGGCGGCGCGTCGCCAGAGATTTGAGTGCTTGGTAAGCTGGCTGGTCTCCCCAGCGCCCAACTTTAAATTATGACAAACCCATCGCCCAAGCGTACTCCATCGGTGTCCGAGCGTCCGGCACTCTTCAACCCGGACTGCAAGAGGAGATGATCATCGCAGCGGCCGCGGAGATTGTGGGCATTCGCCAAAGGATCAAATAGTGGTTCATGTCCCTTTCAAGCACGATCCTCGATCGCGTCGCGTGCTTGCTCTTCCGGAATGACGGGCGTTGCCGGCATGGGCGGGCGCCCGGCCCAGCACCGGGCATAGGGCCAGAAGCGGCAGGCGCGCCCATCGCCGGGGCAGGCCCGGCAATCGGCGGTCGCAGAGGCCGCATCCCGGCGGCAGCGGGGGGACGCGGGGGACTGCCGCCGGGAGCGCCGACGCCGGGCGGGGGTGGGGATTCCCGGCGTAGCTTGTGCCGGCCCTTGCGGCGCCGGCGGAGTGGAGAAAGGGTTGGTGCCATCGAGCGCGGGACCGTCACTGTGGCCCATCATGTCGGCGCTCTTCGGCTTCTGCGGCCGATCATCGCGAACCTTCATGGGACCGGCCGCCGGCAGCATCTCGCCCATGGCATTCGCCTGGAACAGCGAGCACGCTTCGAGCAACAGCGGATGGCGGACCGTCGACATGCCTTCCAGCGGCGCCGAGGATGAAACCGATGTCCCGGTGGCAGTCTCGATCACCAGCACGAGCAGCTTCAATTCGCTTGCAATGGTGTTCCGCTCGCCTTCATCCATCTTCGCAGCAAAGTTCGCAGAGAACTTGTCATCGAGCCGGACGGCGCGGCGGCCCGACCTGAAAGATCGCTCGAAACCCAGCCGTCCGGGTTTTCCGTGACGGCGGCGCCATCTTCTTGCACAGTTGTAGCCGGTATAAACGAACAGCTCATGCTTACTGTTCTTCAGGATGGGCATTGGATTGCCTGTTCAGTCGTGCAGAGGGCTGTTACTGAGCTTTGCGACTAGGGCGCGTACTAAAGGCGTAGATGTCAGTTTCTAATGGCCAAGCGGACAGATCGCGATCAATTTGAAACTTTACCTCTCGTGACCCAAGGGCGACGTGCGCATGACCGAGGAACGCTAAATCTCTCAATACATGTTGACGAGCGGCGGCTCGAGGGAGCCGCACGCTGCCAAGCTTTCGTGTCACCACCGGTTGTAGTCACTCCAGCCGTAAGAGAAGTCGGGGTAGTAATAGGTCGGATAGCGCCAATATGAATTATAGGTCGGATAGCGCCAGTACGAATTATAGGTGGGATAGTCCCAGTACGAAGGATAGGGATAATCATTCGGCGTGCGTTGCACGCCGCGCGTCCCCCGATCCCGCCGCACCCGATAGCGCACGTCCGTCTTTACGGCTGCTACCGCCGCCTTGATCGACGTGCCATTGATCGGCGCAGCAGACGATTTGGCCGTGGTGGCAACTGCGATAGGAACGGCAATTGCGAGCGCAATCGCAAGGCTGCGGACTTGAATCTTCATGGTAGCTCCTGTTCGTGTAAAAGATGACTCCCACCACCCGACGAGAATGACCTTGCAACGCCGGCGAGGGAAATCATCTCTCGCCATAGAGTCGATAGACGATCGTTATTGCCACCGAGCCGCGTGATGCCGTAGCGAGCTATGCCACCAGCCGTATCTGCAGAAACTTCTAAACTCGTTGTCGCCCTTGGACCAATCGAGGTTGCGCGTGCCAATGCGCCGCCGTCCTTGACCATGACGGCGCTCCTACAGCGGATTTGTCGTGCGCCACGTCGCCGACCGGATGCCGGACCGATGTAAGAGAGGGAAAGACATCGCCATTTTGCAGATAGGGCAGGATGCCTACAGAGAAAATTTCAGAAAATCCGGAACTGCATGGGTAACGACCAAGCTGTTCTTGCACACTCAGGTCGTCTGGTGGGCGAAGCCAAGTCCCCGACCCGCCACTCGATCCGAGCTGACCCGGACACGTTACGTCGCCTCTTGGCCCTTCAGAGACCTGACAACAGCCGGTCACTACGTCTGCTGTTCAGCGTAGACCGGAAGTGACGGCTTGGCCGCCAAAAAAACTGCGCTCATGACCCGTTGCGGAAGCGGTCGGCTTGAGGGGCGCTCCCTACACCTTCGTATCATTCCCTGGCCCCTTTGGATGGCCGGCGCATTACCCACGTACAATTGAGCGGCTGACCGCGATCGTCCTAGGCTGTACGCGTAAGAAAAGCGGACAGACCCATGCAGTGCGACGGTGGAAAAGGATGATCGACGAACGGCGACGATAGTACCAACAGGAGACTACGATGCCCCATTGCTCCGATAATCTTAGATCTGGCAGTGCCGCGCGATGCGCAGTGTGTGATGGCAAGTTTGGTCTCGTCCGGCACTACGCGTGGCGAACCCCGCTTTGTTCCAAGAAGTGCGTCGATCGTTTCAGAACCCGCAGGGAAAGTGATCGCAATTGGGTGAGCTGGCTCCAAATCACCTTCGACCAGCCGCCCGAGAACCGCGCGAGGGCTTTATGACGGTCCAGATCTCACAACGATACAAGGAATATTTAGAGACAGCACAGACTTTGCTCCGCGCCGCCAAAAACATGACCGACTCAGCGATTGCGGGTCAGCTCAAGGCCTTGGCCGCTAACATGTCACGTTTTGAAGGGTGTCAGCTCGCGAGAAAGAAGCATGCCTCTCGAATTCTGCACCATTGAAGCGCTGAACCTGCGCCCCGGCTCCAAGGATCTGGAAGCATTCAACGTCGAGCGTGTGCGCGGCTACCTCGAGTGCAATCTCGGCTGCACAAAGAAGGAAGTGATCCACGCGCTAGGCCTGAATCAGCGCACGGTGGCCAAGGCCATCAAGATCATCCGCGCACGATCGTGAACTTATGGCCCCAGCGCGGCCAGTCACGAGCTTTTTATTCCGTCGTTACCGCCTGCAGAGCTTCAAAGTTGGGGCTGAGATACCAATTCACGATTGAATTATTATCATCATCTAATAGCAGACATGTTCTCTAACTAATGTTTGGAGCGAATATGGGCGAAGTTGTTCGATTTGTCCCCAAAGTCTGAGCGCGAGCGGGCCCGTCTAATTGCAGAAGCCCGCGCGATATATGACAGCATCTTTCCGCCGGCTGATCCAGCCAGCGAGCAGCAGGACAACGCACCGATAAGTCATAAGGTCAGCGGCCCCATTGCCCATCGTAGCGACGGGGTTCTCCTGTCGTGATCAAGATCATCGCCTTGCTCTGCAGTCTCTCCTCTCCGGAAAATTGCCACGAGCAGACCGTCACCACCTCGGACTTCGCTGACGTCTCGATGCAGTCCTGCCTGATGGGCGCGCCGCAGCTTGCCGAGTGGATGAAGCAGCATCCCGCCGAGCGCCTAGCGGCGTGGCACTGCGTGATTGGCAAACAGGATGGCAGGGGAGCTTAGGGAGGAAAGCCGCTTCCACGGGTGCTTTGAAATCGCTTAATCACAATGGCTGCGATTTCAGGCCTATGCACCTGGTCTGCATCGGTCCGGCTGCCGTTGTGGCCGTTGTCCGGGTTCAGCGAGGCGTCCAGCTCATCAACTTCGTGGCCCTTGTCGTCGATGCCGTTTCGATTTGAGACAATAGCGTGGCGGCACGCTTGTCGAGATCATCGACTTTTGCGAGATTGCCGCGGTGCGAACGTCTCGTTTCTTTCGCTGGCCGAAATTTTGGCAAGCAAATCGGCAAAGTTTATCATTTTGCCTCCCAGTGCCGCCGTCGCCTGTGCCCCAGGAACGCTGGCGAGCGCCACCGGAGGCACTTGCGTGATGTGGATTGTCATTCGGCGTCCAAAATTTGCACGCCGATTGACACGCCGGCACGAACTGTACTTCTTCCACTTCGGAATGATCGTTCGCGGCTTTTCACAACTGACGTCGCGAGCAAAACAACTGCCGCGGCGACAATCCGTGCCGTCGGGCTCCTGAACAAACCGAGCCGACGCTCGCCACGATCTCCGCAACGATCCGCGCCTTGTCCTCGTCGCTCCACCGCCGCCGACGCCCCAGCTCCGGTGAACACCTCAAGCCGTCGTAGTGTGCACACCGGTGGCAAGTTTCCAGCCAGCGACAGCGTAGGCCGCGCTTCCTCGCGGCGTAGCGTCCCTTCGCACAGCCGATCCACAGCCGTTTTGATGGTCAGCACCCCTGTGACAAGGTGTGCTTTCGATCTCGACGATGAGTTCTCACCGATCCGGCAGCACCCTCATCGGCACGCCGAGAGCGCGTCCCATGCGCTCGGCGGGGACCACCGTGCGTTCCGTGGTCTGCCAGTCAGCAAACAGGAGCATGGCTGTCGCGCGCGACAATGCTCAGCTCCGCCTCGCGCGTTGGTAGCTCCAAACAAGGCGGAGACGATTGAGGGGCGCCCGCTATGGGAAGTCAGCCTTGACCTTCGATCTTTGGAGGTCAGCAGGAGTCTGTTTCATCACCCGCGGCAACCGGCAAGTGCAGAGCCAACGGAAGAGACGGGAACGCCGCTCAGTGCCGGCCAAAGGTTACACTCTCGGTTAGCGTAGATGACACAGCTGGAATTTGTTGGCCCTGCGTAGCAGCCGCCACCGCGTTTCGGGTGTTGTTGAAGACCTCCTCGATCCTCTTCGAAGAATTCATCTGCGTAAGAAGAACGGTCATCAGCTGACTATGTAGTTCATCCGATTCTTCGACGACCTGGCCGGCCGCTGCTGAGCTCAGGATGAGTGTGTTCTCACTCATTTGAATGGGTGCAAGTCCGTGTGAGTAAGTCCTGAAACGTCGTTCATAGGGGTTGCGGCGTGAGGCTTCGATGACTACGAGCTGGACGCGTGCTCCGGAAGTCTTGAGTTTCGAAAGGAGGAGGTCAATGCTCACACCTTGTCGACGAACATCCTCTTCATACCAGATCTTCGCATCGACTGGGATTAAATAGTTTCACCGTCAGATTGAACGCCGAAACCTCCGAAATAGATCAGCACAATCGAGTTCAAATGTACTTTCTTGCACTTAGATCATCGATTGCGCGGGTCATGTCGCGGCGAGTCGCATTGTCAACGGCGTCCACCAGGAAGCCGTTCTTTCGAAGAGTATCTGTCAAACCTTCCGCATCGCGTGCCATTTGGGAAAGAGGAGAGTCGGCATCGGGATAGTTTGAATTACCAATCACTAGAGCTAGCCGATTCGAGTTGTGCCGATTCACCCAACGAGTTGGGCGCGCTCATGGGTTGGCCATGAGCCTTCTCCAGCCGTATTGTCTTGCCGAGGCCGGCCGAGAGCAGGCCGAGCAGGACTGCAACGCCGACCAGTATTCTGGGAACCGTCATCTCATTATGAGCTCCAGTTCAGCGTGGAAACGCTCCTCTCCGCCGTGGCGTCCTTCAGCTGCGTCGCGCCGTCCAGTAGCCCGAGCATCGCGCAGTTCCTGAGTGGCCGTTCCAGGTCCCCTGGCCGGACGTTGCGAACAATTTGCCTGCACCCGAGGCATATTTATCCTGGACCGTCACTGAAGCGCGAACCGCGCCGGATTTTGCGACGTAACCTCGAAATCTCACGAGGTTGGGATGCGTGACAATTCCGCCGGTCACATCGACAGTAAACCTGTAACTGGAATCGCAGGTTCCTCGTTGCGTTATGAAGACGAGGTCCCGGGAGCCGTCGTATGCTGAGCGTCCGTATGCTGCCGGTGCAAAGGCAATGAAGTAGCTTGTCGCTGCGATCAGAAGCGAACGCTTTGTCACCATAGTTCTCCAAACTTGGCTAAAGCAGATCATGTGTTCGAGCGTTGGCGCCAACCGAGGTAATCGCCATCACCGGCCAAGAGTATGCTCGTAAGCGGCAGTGGCTGAGAGACCGATTGCGCTCCCCGCATAAACGGGAAGCGCCAGTTATGGGCGAGCAGATTATTCATTGGTGAAGTCTACGACCGGAAAAATGGCGAGAGTCCCCCGCGTCTTCACCGGCTCCCCGCAGGCTCACCAGTAAGCCTGACCCACTCTTGGCTTCGAGATCGTCGCCGTCAGTGATCAGTTTCCGTTGATCCTTCAGGATAGCGATGACGCCGGTGCCGAGGTCGACCACACCGTTTTTGGCAAGTGCTTCCGTGAGTCGAAGCGACAGCGGATCAAAGCAGCTGGGAAGCGTAAGCTGCCTTGCTTCGTAAGAAAATGGAAATGCTGTAACGCGCCCTGAGCGCTCCTGACTCTTCCTCATAGCGGCAGCGCTAACCGGATAGTCAGGTCGCAATCCTCATTCCTTTCTGCCGAGATCCGTCCACGATGAGCCTCTATAATACGCCGGCTTATGAGTACGCCTAAACTCATTCCAGAGTCTCTCGCGGTGAACAATGGATCGAACAAACGATTCATATCGTTTGTGTTTGTTCCTGAGCCACCACCGCAATGACGAAATGTCGTTAACATTTCGACGTCGTCAGCACGGCACGATATTTCCAGCCTTCGCGGCCGGCCGTGCACATCCTTCATCGCATCGATGCCGTTTCGCAGCAGGTTGAAAACAACCTGCTGTAGCTGCAAGCGATCTCCCCTCAGCTCCGGCAACCCTTCATCGATATAGGCACGCACGGAAATGGATGACTTCTCGAGCTCGTCACGAAACATGCCTAATACTTCCAAAATGACGCCGTCGATCCTGATGAAGCTGAGGCTCGCATGAGCCACCGTTGGCCAGCACTTCCAATCCACCCTCGATCGCAACATCGCGCTTTCCTTTGTTTACAAACCTGGTTAGCAGCTTCGACCGCCTTGGATATCTCCATTGGACATCTTGACAGCCAACAGCGGCAGGCCTCCACGCTGGTTATCAGCACAGTCCGTGGTTGTTCACCTCGTGCACGATCGAGCCGGCAAGCTCGCCCAAAGCCGCCAGGCGCGAAGCGGTCGAAAGCTCAGGCGGAGTTTCGGCAAACAACCGTTCGGCGGCCTTCCGTTCTGTAATGTCGATGACGATTCCTCAATACAGGAGATCTCCATCCTCGTTCGTCTCCGGATGACCCTCCGAGTAGACGTGACGCACCCGTATTTGTCGCGCGAGATCATCGGTTAATCGAATGTTGGCCAGAACCGCGGCAGCTTGGATTGCGATGGCGCTGAAGCTTTCGATGGAGGTTGCTCCGAAGCTCTCGCCTTGATCCGCTTCTAGGTAGATCAGATCCACTGTTTCTCCTTGATACCTTAGAGGTATCTGCAGGACGGAAAGCTCGACGCCATCAAACCTAGAAAGAACCTCGTTCATCGAAATGGGATCGGGCATCCTGGCAGCATGCTCAAGAGCACCATCGTCCAACGCAAGCCGCGAGGAGGAAAGCCGAATACCCCTCACAGCGTTCTCTGCCCAGTTCGACGTGGCGAACCGTAAAAACTGACCGTTCTGGTTGAATAGCACAGCCCCAACCGACGCTCGTGACGGCTGAAGAGCGATTCTGAGGAGCGCCTTTGCAATATCTGCTCGGCTTCTCGCCTCGAGATGAGCCAAGGTCGCTGTTTTCTCTTCTTCAACTCTTTCGCCCTGTACACTTATCGACACCGCCAATTTGGTCTCGCGGGTTTTGCGGAAGACATCATTGCTGAAGATGACTCATGAGAAGTTTCCAGGTGATCGAGCAATATCGTCGCCCTTCTCGTTGAGAGCGAGGTGTCTCGCATCCAGGATGTCACCATCCCAGAGTGCGAGCACATGCTGAAATGAAAATTGGGAATGCTGCCGATAAGGACTGGTTATCGGGCGGTAACAGCAACTCTCAATCTACAGCGGCAGTCTGAAATCTTCCCGTCAGCATTTGGTGCACGCGTGGGAAGCAGTTCAGTCAATGCCCCCGGCTCGGATTTAGCTTTGCCTTCGAACGTTACCCGCCCCGCTATAGTCGATACCGCATACTGAAGTTTCATTTTGCGAGACGTCGAGCCCGACGCACCGCGCTCATGGTAGCGCTGGGAATCGGTTGATCGCGAGAGCTCGACGATAATAGGACGACCTTAGTCCAGAATCGTCGATCGCAATTACGTCATAGTTTCCAAATTTGCATGCCGAACGACACCGTCGTGCGAACGCTGCACATCCAAGACGGGATGACGGATGACGGCTTCGGATATCGCCGGAAAGCCTGGCGCGCGTCGATGTGGTTGCCCAACAGCTCCTGGAGACGCTCCTAGAGCCCGACTGCCATGATCGAGTCGCTGTTGGAAGACGAAGTCGACCCGCGTCGGATCCTGGGGATAGATCGTCGGAGCAAAGCCGCTGCTTCGCCCGAAACACGTCTAGTCCATCCGGGCGAAAGTTTCAGGTGGATGGTCAGCTTCGAGGTCGTGCTCGGTTCAATCTCTGGCATCCAGTAATCTCCCTCGCGCTCAACCCCCGTGGTTCGCGGACGTCAAAACCGGTTAAGCCGGTCAGGCCATTCGACTGCGCTGATACGTGGCAAAATGTTCCATTCAGATGCGCCAACGGCATCGAAACGATAACCGATTGTAATTGGCGAAGCTGCTACGGATGCATTGTATCACGCGATAGGCGCGCCACCGACTTTATTGAGCACTAGCCGTTGGCAATCAATCTAGAAAGAGCTCTCGACCCACACATCCGCGGCTGTCGATTTCAGGAGATCGGAAACTTGAAGGTCAGTTTCATCGCCTACGCCAATCCCACCAATTTTCTGCACGTTGCCGCGAAGCTGCTGCCGTGGCTGTGGGGGTTGACGGCGTTAGCCTTTGCGCTCGGCCTCTTCGGTGCGTTCACGGCACCACCCGACTACCAGCAGGGCGAGATGGTGCGCATCATGTACATTCACGTTCCGGCCGCCTGGGTGGCGATGCTGGCCTATACGCTGATGGCGATCTCGGCGGTCGGCTCGTTGGTTTGGCGCCATCCGCTTGCGAATGCGGCGCAGAAGGCTGCCGGGCCGCTCGGCGCCGCCTTCACTTTTACTTGCCTCGTCACCGGCTCCCTCTGGGGCAAGCCGATGTGGGGCACGTACTGGGTGTGGGACGCCCGGCTTACTTCCGTGCTGGTCCTTTTCCTGATCTATCTTGGTCTGATCGGACTCTGGCAGACAATCGAGGACACCAGCAGGGCCGCGCGGGCCGCATCGATCATGACGCTGGTCGGGTTCATCAATATTCCTATCGTCAAATTTTCGGTCGATTGGTGGAATACCCTCCACCAGCCAGCCTCTGTGTTCCGGATTGAAGGCTCGACGATCGCCGGCCCGATGCTATGGCCACTGCTCGTCATGTCGCTTGCATACACGCTTCTATTCGCGACGCTCCACGTTATGGCGATGCGCAACGAAATCATGCGGCGCCGCGCTCAGCGGCTCGCGATCATGCTGGCGGCCGTTGGCGAATCCGCTGGGGCCCGACTGCAATCGGTCGAAACTGTTTCCTGAGCGTGCGATGGCTCAGCATGGCGGGTTCATCGTGGCAGCTTATCTGGTGACGGGCACGATCCTGATCGGGACGATCGCGGCGGTCCTCTTCGACTATCGGCTTCAGCTGCATGCGCTGGCCCGCCTTGCACCAGGCCGTCTCGGCAATCGCTCATGAACGACACTCCTCCCTCGAAATTCCTCTCACCTGATATCGCGGCCACTCGGCACCGCTTGGTCCGCATTGTGGCGGCGGTCCCGAGTCTGGTTTTCCTCGGAATTGCCGCACTGCTCGCGGTGCGGCTTGGCGTCGACAACCCGTCACTCGTGCCGTCCGCCCTGATCGGTAGGCCAGTGCCGCAATTCGCGTTGGCGCCGCTTGAAGGGCTCGCCACGCCCGGGCCGCCCGGCCTGTCGAGCGCCGACCTGAAGGCAGGGCATGTGACGCTTGTGAACGTGTTCGCGTCCTGGTGTGTCGAATGTCATAGCGAGCACGAGGCGCTCATGGCCTTGTCGCGTGAACCGGCGCTGCGGCAGCATGGGGTAAAGCTTACTGGCATCATCTACAAGGACGATCCAGGGAGTGCGCGGAGCTATCTCAATGCCAAGGGGAATCCGTTCGCACAGGTCGGCATTGACCCGTCCGGCAGGACCGGTATTGATTTCGGCGTCTATGGCGTCCCCGAGACCTACGTAGTCAAAGGAAACGGGACCATCGCCTACAAGCTGGTGGGCGGCATCTCGGACGCGACGCGTCCCGCTTTGATGGCGGCAATCGCAAGCGCGCAACGGCCATGACGGCTACTTTGCTAAGTCTCGATCCATATACGACAGGTCCAACAAGTCTGATCTTGTCCGTACGCGCGGCGTCACTGGCCTGCGCCACGGGCAGGCGATCGATCGGCTCGAAGGAGCTGCACTACAGGAGCATTTTGGTCGTAGAGAATGGCGAGCGTACCATCTTTTGCAAGGTCACGCGTTCGCGGAAGTCGGCGGTAGAGGACCTTGAGACATGCTTTGGCTTGCGTTCGCAATGATGACGGCCGCGGTCTCGCTGGCGCTGCTCCGGCCGCTCTCGGCGCGGCAGCAAGAGCGTAACCCGCGCGCTTCCGACATCGCTTTCTATCGAAGCCTATTGGTTGAAACGGATGATGATGTCCGCCGAGGCTTAGTCGCGGCTGAGGATGCCGCGGCCGCGCGAGCCGAAATTGCGCGCCGGCTGCTCGCCTCCGTCGACTCCGTGCGGAAGGATCGGCCGCATGCATCGGTGCGACCGAGGCGCATCCGCGCCGTTCTGACGATTGTTGTGGTGCTGCCGTTTATCGCTCTGGCGCTTTATCTTAGGGTGGGCGCGCCTAACCAACTTGACATGCCAGCATCACGCCGGACGGGTGGAGAGTTCAACCCCACGGCTGTAATCCCCAGGATCGGAGCGCAACACGCGGCCGACCTCAACGACGGACACGGCCTCCAGGCGATCGCGGTCGAGCAAGACGGCAGCACAGAAAAAGCGAGGCAACTCTGGGAGGCGCTACGGGCGGATTCGCTATCCGACGCGCCGTGGATGGATGCTGTGCATCCGCATTTGGCTGCTATTGCCGGAGCGCCGCAGCCGGGCGTGGAGGCCGCGCGCTCCGGCTTAGACAGTACTGGCGTTGCGGCGCCGCCTCCGGAGCAGAGGGCGGAGGTGACCAGTGCGATGGTGGAGGGACTCGCTGGGAAGCCCGCGAAGGACGATCACGATCTCGACGGGTGGCTGAATTGATCAGGGCCTACGCGGTCGCGTGTAAGCAAGAGAAGGTCGAAGAGGCCGTGGCAAATGCGCGGGTTAGGCATTCGGACAACATGAAGCGTTGGCACGCGTTGATGAGTTCGTCAAGCAGCTCGGGCTGAAAGGACAAATTTTGGCAAGAAAGAAAAGGCGCCTTCTCCTCATCGGCGCGGCTGGCATAACTTTGGCGATCGCGATGAGTCTCGTACTCTTTGCGCTACGCGACAGCATCGTCTTCTTCTACGGGCCGACCGAAATGGCCGAGAAAGCGCCGCCGTTGGGAACGCGGCTGCGCATCGGCGGGCTGGTGGAGCAGGGCTCACTGATACATGAGGGCCCGTCGACCGTCACGTTCGCGGTGACCGACCTTAAGAAGCACATCAAGGTCATCTACACAGGATTGCTACCCGATCTCTTCCGGGAAGGGCAGGGTGTCGTGGCCGAGGGCACGGTGGAAGGTCCAAGCCTCTTCCATGCCGACACTGTGCTCGCCAAACATGATGAGCGCTACATGCCCAAGGACGTGGCCGACGGGCTCAAACGGCAGGGTATTTGGCGTGACGGCGAGCAATCCGCGCAGACACAATAGAGTTGCCGTTTATGGTTCATATCAGCGTCCAGGAGTGACAGGGTGATCGTCGAAACGGGACATTATGCGCTCGCCCTAGCCTTAGCGGTCACACTGCTGCAGTCGGTTCTGCCGATCTGGGGTACTCGCCGCGGCGATCTCGGGCTCGCCTCGATGGCGGTGCCTTCCGCGATTACCCAATTTGCGCTGGTGGCCTATGCCTTTGCGGCGTTGACCTACGCTCATGTGGTGTCCGACTTCAGTCTCGTAACGGTCGTTGAGAATTCGCATACCACCAAGCCGCTCGTCTACAAGATCGCGGGCGTCTGGGGCAATCATGAAGGATCTATGCTGCTCTGGGTCTTAATCCTGGCGATCTTCGGAGCCGCGGTGGCGAGCTTTGGCCGCGGCATGGCAGATGAACTGCGGGCCAATACCCTGGCGGTCCAGGGCTGGATCGCGTTTGCCTTCCTACTGTTCATTCTGCTCACATCCGACCCCTTCGCGCGCCGATTTCCCGCACCCTTCGAGGGGCAAGACCTCAATCCGTTGCTTCAGGACCCTAGCCTCGCGATACATCCGCCGCTGCTCTATCTCGGCTATGTCGGCTTCTCGATTGTGTTCTCCTTCGCGGCGGCGGCGCTGATTAGCGGCCGCGTCGATGCCGCCTGGGCCCGATACATTCGACCATGGGCACTGATCGCCTGGAGTTTCCTGACGCTCGGCATCGCGATGGGTTCTTACTGGGCCTATTACACCCTGGGCTGGGGTGGATTCTGGTTCTGGGATCCGGTGGAGAATGCCTCGTTGATGCCCTGGCTCGCGGGCACGGCGCTGCTGCATTCTGCGGCCGTCATGGAAAAGAGAGACGCGCTCAAGATCTGGACCATCTTCCTCGCGATTCTCACCTTCTCGCTTTCGCTGCTCGGCACGTTCCTGGTCCGCTCGGGCGTGCTTACCTCGGTGCACTCCTTCGCCAGCGACCCATCACGCGGCCTCTTCATCCTCGTGATCCTTATCCTCTTTATCGGCGGGTCGCTCGTTCTCTTCGTTTGGCGCGCTCCGGCCTTGCGACCCGGCGGCCTGTTCGCGCCTGTGTCTCGGGAAGGTGCGCTCGTGATCAACAACCTGATGCTGACCATCTGTTGCGGTATCGTCCTCACCGGTACCCTTTACCCTCTGGTACTTGAGACCTTGACCGGCGACAAGATTTCGGTCGGCGCGCCGTTTTTCAATCTGACGTTCGCCCCGTTGGTCCTTCCCATCCTGCTATTAATGCCGATCGGCCAGTCGCTTTCTTGGAAGCGCGGCGACTTTCTCGGCGCAGCGCAACGGGTGATGGTTGCGGCGGCGGCGGGCGTGGCCCTTTCACTAGTTCTGGTGGCGGCCCTGCGTGGCGGGCCGGTCCTCGCTCCGATAGGTGTGGGCTTGGCGGTCTATCTGATCCTTGGATCGTCCAGCGAACTAGTGTCGCGGATCTGGGCCAAAGGGCAGGCCTGGCGGGTAACTTTGGCCCGCGCGACTGGGCTTCCGCGTTCGGCTTGGGGCACGGCTATCGCCCACGCGGGGCTCGGCGTGACACTGTTGGGGCTCGCCGCAACCGGTTGGGGCGTGGAACAGATCGCGGCGGTCAAGCCGGGGCAGACGGTCGATCTCGGACCCTATCAAGCCACCATAGTCAAGCTTGAGGAGCGACAGGGCCCCAACTATTCCGAAATAGGGGTCCGTGCGATTATCAGCCAGGATGGGTCGACGGTAACAACGATTGAACCGGCCAAGCGCACGTTTCCGGTGCGCCAGACTACGATAACGGAAGCCGGCATCGTGACCCTAGGTTTCGGGCAGGTCTACATCTCGCTCGGAGACCAGCACCCGGATGGTTCTATTGATGCCCGCATGTTCTGGAAGCCGCTCGTTACGTTAATCTGGATTGGCGCGATCGTGATGGCGATCGGAGGAATTGTGTCGTTGTCCGATCGCCGTCTCAGGATCGGCTTTGCGCGTCGTGCCATTCGCGGCCGCCTCTCTGGCGATCCTGTAGCGCCGCAGCCCGCAGAATGACCGCGCTCCGTCGCTTTCTCATTCTTTTGGTCGTGTTCGCGGGGCTCGCGCCCGGTCTGGCGAGCGCGGTTCAGCCCGACGAGATCCTCGCCGATTCAAAGCTCGAAGCGCGCGCGCGGGGAATTTCCGTTGGGCTGCGCTGTCTTGTCTGTCAGAACCAGTCGATCGACGATTCGAGCGCGGAGCTTGCGCGGGATCTCCGGCTACTGGTTCGCGAACGTCTGAAGGCGGGCGACAGCGACGCGCAGGTGCGCGATTTCCTGGTGCGGCGCTATGGAAATTTCATCCTGTTGAAACCGCCATTCGACTCGGAAACCGCCCTACTCTGGGGCACGCCGGCCCTCCTGTTTGTGGCAGGCGCGATCCCGCTTCTTCTCGGACTGCGCCGCCGCAGGCGGTCCCCGCCGCCTGATCCGCTGAGCCAAGCCGAGTGCGACCGGCTCGCGCTGGTATTGAACGCCGATATTCCTTCAGAGTGATTTTGGGATTAGTCGGATCGTTTTATCTTGCGATATGCACGTGCCGAGGCATTTCACCTCTTCGCTTCAAGCGTCGACTCGAACTGCGGCGTTAGTCATACCGCGCCACAGATTGGAGCCGTTTCACTGACGTGATCCGCTTCGGAACGAACTTATTTCCACCGCTTGCTTCCTTTATTCCGCCGCCCCGCGAAGCGCGGCGGCTGCAGCGATCGGCGCGAGCGCAAAGGACGCGAGACCAAGCGCGCAGAGGATCAGAAAGGGCGTTAGGAATGACACCGTGCCACTCGCCGCCGCCGAGGCCGCCGAGACGCTAAAGATCATCACTGGCACCGCCAGCGGTACGACAAGAATCGAGAGCAGAAGGCCGCCGCGTCGCAACGTGACGGTAAGAGCTGCCCCGATCGCGCCCAGAAAAGTTAGAGCTGGTGTGCCTACTAGCAGGCTCACGGTCACTCCCCCGAGCGCCGGGCCATCCAGGGCCAACATCAGGCCGAACAGAGGAGAGAGGATCACCAGCGGCAGCCCTGTCGCGCACCAGTGAGCTAGGCACTTTACCAGGACAACGAGTTCTAGAGGTGCCGGTGACAGAAGCATCTGGTCTAGCGAACCATCCTCGTGGTCGGCTTGGAACAACCGGTCAAGGCCTAGCAGAGTCGCCAGGAATGCTCCGAGCCACAGGATGGCCGGACCTATTCTCGATAGCAGGTTCAAGTCGGGTCCGATCGCGAAGGGCACGATCGTGACGAGACCGAGGAAGAAGATTATCGCGAGAGACCCTCCGCCGCCGATGCGGCGCGATAGCACGAGATCGCGGTAAAAAACGGCTCGAAGAGTATCTGTCATGGCCTCCATCCGCCGCCGCCATAGCGGTGTGACCGTCTCCCTTGAGGAAAAGGATCGGCCAGGCCTTGTTTCTCGCTCCGGGGCGCATGGAAGCGAAGCAGGCGGGTATGGCGCCACGGCACTGCTCTCATTGCGCCTCAAGCCTCAGTTCGAGGGTCCCTGGCAGACCGAGTGGTTCGTGGGTCGCCGCAAGCACCAAGCCGCCGCGTCCGAGATGATCGGCCACAATACCCATCAGCATGACACGTGCGGCTCGGTCAAGTGCGGTCAATGGCTCATCGAGCAGCCATAGAGGGCGGTCAGCGGCCAGCAGTCGGGCCAAGGCGACGCGGCGGCGCTGACCTGCCGAAAGGTAGCCGACCGGCAGGTCGACAACGTGCGCGAGCTCGACGCGGTCGAGCGCCTCCCGAGGGGGCAGCCGGGCCTGCCCGGAAAGGGTCAGACCGAATTGGATGTTTTCGCGAGCGGTCAGCGCGGACTTCAACCCGTCGAGGTGACCCACGTAGTGGACGCGCTCTGCGAGAGGCGCCAGATCCTTGGCTCCCCACTCGTTCAACGACGCGCAGCCGGACGCCGGGGGTAAGAAGCCGGCGATCACACGCAGCAGGGTTGATTTGCCCACGCCATTTGAGCCCGTTACTTCGCCGAGCTGTCCGGCGTCCAGCCGTAACGATACGCCACGGAGTACGGTGCGCCCACCGCGCACGACCCAGAGGTCCGCGACTTGGAGATGGCAGGATTGTGTGTGGCTCATCTTCGCTTTCAGTCAGCTATGCCCCGCGCCGTTCGCGTTTTTAGAACGCTCCCCTGCTTGCTTCTCGCTCGCCGCGGCGCGAGCCCAGGTTGGCATCACATCGCGTGAGAGATCCGACTTAGCGGCACGGGTGCCAGACGTGACGCCACGTTTGGGCCGATGACTCCGACCCTGGCGGAACTTCGGTGGCTCGGCCCAGGCTCGCCTCTTGGCCGAACCATCGGAGCGCCCTGTTCGCGTGTGGCCGAGCACCCGCTGTCGAGAACCCAACTCGCCCAGGGACACGGTTCAATCCAAAGCCAGGGTATCCCAGGTCTCGACGAGCGCGGCCGTTAGTTTGGCTATGTGTGCCGCCCGGTGTAGCGGCGAGGGCGTGATGCGCAAACGCTCGGTGCCGCGTGGGACAGTAGGGTAGTTGATCGGCTGGATGTAGATGGCGTGGTGCTCAAGCAGGTGATCGGCAGCCGCCTTGCACCGCTCTGCATCACCGACCATCACCGGCACGATGTGAGTGTCGGTGGCGAGCACCGGCAGACCGGCGGCCTTGAGCGCGGTCTTTGTTGCCGCCGCCTGTCGCTGGTGTGCCTCGCGCTCGGCATTCGAGTGCTTGAGGTAGCGCACAGAAGTGAGGGCAGCGGCGGCAACCGCAGGCGGCAGGGCTGTAGTGAAGATGAAGCCCGAGGCGAAGCTGCGTACCGCATCGCAGATTGTCGGCGAGGCCGCGATGTAGCCCCCGATGCAGCCGAAGCCTTTGGCGAGGGTGCCCTCGATTACATCTAGGCGGTGCATCACGCCGTCGCGCTCGCTGATCCCGCCGCCGCGGGGGCCGTAAAGGCCGACCGCGTGGACCTCGTCGAGGTAAGTCATCGCGCCGTACTGATCCGCAAGGTCGCAGATCCTGCCGATAGGTGCCACATCGCCGTCCATGGAGTAGACGGACTCGAACACGATGAGCTTAGGGCGGTCGCCCGCCTCCTGTAGCAACGCCTCAAGATGGCCGTGATCGTTGTGGCGGAAGATCCGCTTCTCGCAGCCCGATTGACGGATGCCTTCGATTATCGAGTTGTGGTTGAAGGCGTCGGAAAGGATCAAGCAGTCCGGGATCAGCTTGGCGATCGTCGAGATGCCGGCCTGGTTCGAGATGTAGCCCGAGGTGAAGACGAGGCTCGCCTCCTTGCCGTGCAAGTCGGCGAGCTCGCGCTCAAGGTCCACCAGTGCCGAGTTATTTCCCGCGATGTTGCGCGTGCCGCCCGCGCCGACGCCGCAGCACCGGGCAGTCTCGATCATCGCGGCCACGACCTCAGGGCGCTGCCCCATGCCGAGGTAGTCATTGGAGCACCAGACCGTGATCTCGGTGATCATCCCGTCGCGCCGGCGCCACTTGGCGACCGGGAAGCGGCCAGAAATGCGCTCGATGTCGGTGAAAACACGGTAGCGCCGCTCATCGTGCAGACGATCAAGGGCCTTGCGGAGGTGGCGCTCGTACGCTTGGTCAGCGCCCTTCGTGTCCTCCGGCCTGGACGCGACCCTTGCCGGCAAGTGCACGGCTGGCGCTCCTTGCCCCGACATCGCGCTCGAGCACGGACATGCTTCGCCAGCACGCGCGCGAGTTTGAAGTCTCGCCAGCAATTCCGCTCCTGTAACGTGATCTGCCATGGTTGTCAGGCCCTAAAGCTGAAGCCCCGGTTGTCCATGGCTCATTATCTTTCAGGCCCTCTCGGCTCGCACAAGTTATTGTTTGTATGCCCTCTGATTATTGCCATGTGCATCGGCAAAATGCGATCTTTGGTGTGAACTTGCAAAGGCAAGTAGCGCGAACCAGCCACCTCCATGACAAGAATGCAGTCCGCCGCCTTGCGCTCGGTCGCGAGACATGCGCGGCCGCGTTTGTGGCGCGTCGGCGGTCCATCAGTTTATCTAGCAGTCTGCTGAAAAAACCCGGTTCGGCGGCGGAGGCCGCAACGCCGGTCAATTCCACCGGGTGCACACCATGGCGGTCGACGAGCTTGGCGACGTCTATAACCGCCGCCCTGAAATTGAAATTCGCGGAGAACGGCATCGGCTTTTCTCTTATGGGCGTGGCACCTGGTGATGCGGTGCTCGAAGTAATTTTGCTGGGCGGGCCTGCGCCGGGACGAGTTTCGGAACGGGGATCAGGTTGTAGGCGATCAGGTTTAGCATGAAGTCGGCTGCAATGCGACAGATGACGCGATGTTTTGTTTTGCGCATTGTGCCATGCTGCTTGCCCCAACCGAAGATGCATTCGATCACCGGCCGGCCCGATTGCGGCATGCCATAGCCTTGGTGGCGCGTGGTCCGTTCGTCGATGGCGCTCCGGCGGCTCTTGCCAGTTCTGGTGATACCGCTGTTCTGCGTCACGTGGGGCGTGACGTTGAGGGCGCGAACATTGGTGACATGATCGGCCGTATCATAGGCTTCGTCCTCACCGGCAGTGATGCGGTGACCTTGGCTTTTTTCAGCATCCTCTCGGCGGCACGATGCTCGGCGGTGCCGTTGGCGAGAGTGAGCATGCCGGTTCTCCATCGTGGCGTGGCCTTGTGGAAGAGCTTTGCTTCCCGCACGGCGGGCCTTGCGAAGGCGACCGTCGGGATTACTGGTACTCGCATGCGTGTCGTTCTTGCGCTTCCGGCCGTGAAAGTTCGCACCGCTACAGCGAGGGGTTTTTCAGCAGACCGCTAGTGAGTGCTGGACCAAGTGCACGCTCTCGACGTTAAGCGCAGAGATCGCCTCGTCGAGCTGCAACATTCACAATTGCCATCGCCTTGCGAGGCAGCAAGGTGCCTGGCTAAGGGAGTGTCGTGTCTCGAACGATAAACTGCCCGGCATCCGCATTCCCAATCGGCATCGATTTGATGCCAACATTCGATTTTCGCGGCCCAGGGCACCTGGGTTAAATCCCTCCTTGCTGGGCAGAGGAAGTCATTCTCATCGCCGCCGCGAGCGAATCGCGGTTTGACTGGAGAAAAATCATGAAGCACACGGTGTCAGTATTACTTTCCAGCGTTCTTGCTGTCGGCGCGATCACAACGGCGGTATTCGCGCAGCAACCAAAGCTTCCTCCACCGGACGACTGGCATGCGACTGGGCGCTATCTTCCGGAATACACGAGTGATGGTGCTCTCGTGCTACCGAAAAACTTCCATGAATGGGTTTATGTCGGCTCGCCTCTGACGCCAAACATATTGAACAATGGGAAAGCAAACTTCCCGGAGTTCCACAACGTGTACATCGAGCCTGGGTCCTATGAAATCTATAAGAACACGGGCGTCTTCCCCGAAGGAACCATCTTCGTAAAGGAGCTACAACTTATGCTGCCCGCCGATCGTGCGGATGGCTCGAGGCAAGAGCCCTCTGGGCGCGGGTTCTTTCCGGGGCCCTTTAACGGCGCCGATGTAACCGTCAAAGACACCAAACGGTACCCCGAGACAAATGGCTGGGGTTACTACAACTTCAACCACTTCGAGCCGAAGGCCGCCACCGCCAAAGTCAGGCCACTGGAGGAATGCGCGTATTGTCATATCGCTAGTGCTAAACGCGATGACGTATGGACGCAGTTCTACGCGTTGCTCGACCAGGTGCCGGTGCCGCCCGCCGAGAACAAGACTATAAAAAAGTAGGAGGCTGCGATGAAGATTCTCAGGCCAACGATGGCGGCTTTGTCGGCGTCCATAATCGCAACGGGCATTGGATGCTTGGTCTCGCTGCCAGCGGGCAGCCAGGCCGGCCCTGCGCGGGCTCAGGCCGGCTCTGCGCAGGCCCAGCTCGTCGATGCGGCCGGCAACATGCACATACCGGACAATTACCGCACCAGCTATGAATACCTGGGAAGTTGGTCTGTGGCAGGCGATGAGAAGGGTGCGAAAGAGATGCACACCGTTTACGCCTCACCGGGAGCTGCGGAGGCTTATCGCGCCACGGGCCAGTTCCCTGATGGATCGGTCTTAGTAAAAGAGGTCCAGAGCACAGCGACTGCAGTAATGACCACGGGCACGGTCAGTCATGTAGATCGTCTCAAAGGTTGGTTCATGATGGTGAAGGACGGCAAGAACAGCCACCCTGACAACAAGCTGTGGGGTAACGGCTGGGGCTGGTCCTGGTTTGATGCTGACAATAAGGTCAAGACCACCTCGAAGGATTTTCGTACTGATTGTCTGGGCTGCCACGTCCCAGCCAAGGCAACGGATTGGATCTATGTCTCCGGTTATCCCGGACTGAAGAAATAGGTACGAAATCGCCACAAATGGTAGTCCGGCCAACAAGGCCGGCTACGAAAGCCAGTGATCGGAGCGATTATGAAATCCAGCAAACCTCTTGGTAAATGCGTTTACGGACCGATGATGGTTCTTCTTGTGTCTTTTCTCGCAACTGAGGCGAGTTCGGCGGCAGATGCATCGACCGAAAAGAGAATCACGAAGCTGTTTCTCACCTCGGGCCAAGTCGATCTTGCAAGAGAAGTGGTAAGATTGCCGCTTCATCGCGGTCGCCTTTCCTCCGGAGAGACAGTCTGGTTCGTTCTCACCGACGTAAGCGATTTCGCCACTTCCAAGAAAATGGGCCTCACATGGGCGCCGAGCCTCAGTCAAGCAAAAGATCTCGCGAGCACGCGGGTCGCGGAAATGGATGAGTCCAATAACTTCACCTTCAAATCGGGGCGGGTTGATTTCTCACCCGTTCAAACATTGACGGCCGGAGAGACGCCAAACTTCTTCCCGCCCAGGTTGGCGCGGGCCGGGTCTGTCGGGGATGCGCACTACAGCCCGTTGGTCCGGGTGGCAAACCGTAATGACATTGTTTTCAACGCCCCCATGATCGCCTTCAACGTCGGAGCAGAGAAAATCTCGTTCTGCGGCGGCAATCCCGATTACTCGGTTGTGACCGACTCGGTGGCAAGCATCTGCCCTGACAATGGCACCGTCGACTTGAAGCTGCGCTTCGGATTTGCGGACGGCAAACATCTGCGGTACCTCAGCTTCGACGCCAACTCCGAGGAATCGGCAGCGCTCGAGGCATCCACTTTTGCGCCCGCCGAAAGCGACATCCTGCAAAGCGGCGCGACGGAGATTATCTACACAATCGTAAATGGTAGGACCGGTCCGAAGGATCCTGAGCGCCAGGGGCTTAACAGCGCGCTCAGTGGCGAAGGCCCTGCACTCGATATCCTTGCGAATTTCAAGGAGATCAGTGCCGGATATTCACCGATGTGGGATGTTCAGCTGGCGGAGTGGACCAAAGAGGCTGTTGAGAGCAATCAACGGAAGCTGATTACTGACGGTAACGACATTGCAGCAAAAAGCGAGGCTGGCTTGTTGGTAAGCCCTGTCGGAGGTCCGGTTAAAACGATCGGACATCTGGTGAACTGCCCAGTCGTGGGCTTCACCAACGAGTGATTCTTCGACGAACGAGACGTCAAATTAGTGCGACACGGTAGCTTCGTGAGTTGTTGGTCGTCCGTACAAACCCAGCAATCGGTTCGCAGCTGCAATCAAGCGCATTCCGCCAGCGTCGTGCGATGCGCCGCCGGCGATTTTTTATGAAGTGCTATGTCTCAGGCACCCCTGTGGGCGCGGGCTGAAACGAGTCAATCATTTTCCGTGCGAGAGCGAGCAGATCGGGGGCTACCAGGTTCGGTTGCGATAGGCCTTCGATGGGCAGGATGGCATTGCCCAGCCGCGTGAGAAGGCCGCCCATGCCCGCGCTCCGATCGTGTCCCAAACATATGTCGCCACCAGACAGCATTCTTGCGGGGCACGTCGAGCTCCTGGGCCACCATCTGAAAGACGACCTGTGCCGGCTTGTAGGCGCGTGCCGCCTTTCGATACTGAACTGCCGCTCGAAATACTTGTTGAGGTTGGCGTTCTCCAGCGGCCTCTTCCCGCCGGGGGCTGGAGGCGAATTTGTCAGGGTCACCAAACGAAAACCCGCGTCCTCAGCATCTTCAACCCCTCCGCCACGTCCACGTTGGCGTCGTCATCATACCCTTCTTCAGTGCATCGAGATCCGCATCCTTGATTGCAACGCCGCGGATCGCACCAACCATGCGGAATCGTCCCTCGCCAAGGTCCCAATAGTCTTTCTATAGCCCCGAAAGCGTGATTGTCATCGAATACATGATGAGGTGACCAGGCCATTCGCGGAGCACGTGCTTATGGCCAAACAGACGCTCGATAACGGCGCAATGGATTCGAAGTCGATCAAAGTCTCATTAACTGTGGCAATGTAGGCGGCCTTTCTCTTAGTGCCGTCACGACCGCTGCAGTTCCGTGCCAGATCGCACGCCGCGCTCGCACAGCAACGGTGAGCAGAGCCCCAAGCTTCGACCAGAGCCGCCGGGCCGTCAAAACAATCGGGCATTCATTGCTCATCCGGCAGCGGTGCGTTGCGTGCGTCTGCCGCCTGGCTGCACGCCTCACTGATCTCGGGCCTGATCTGCGTCACCACCTCATCGATGTTGCGCTCACCACCATGTCGCGACTGCAACGCGCGCTCATGCCGCTCAGATGCTTCAGCACGGTGCCAGCGATCTCGTCGATCAGTGCATCGACATCGGTCCGGCGCACCAGTTCGTGCTTCTTGTCCATCAGGCGCAACTGCCGCATCTCGGTCTTGACCTTGACGTGATCAGCGTCGGCTTGCGTGCGCGGCGATTGCTGCCGCTCGCGCCGCAAGTATCGAGGGTAGGTAACGGGGCTCTAGTCGAGCGGGAAGCTGGCACCTAGCCACTGGATTACGCCTTCAGCTTCGAGCTTGCCAATGTACACGCGGCTGCAATCGAGGTGCAGTGCCAATGCCGACGCGCGCTGACGGTCTGGATCGCGGTCGCGAGCTCTCAGTTCGTGTTCGCTCCTCTTGCGTCGCGCTAGGATACTCCGGTTGAGCGTGAAGGCGATCTCTAACGTAGCTCCAATGCCATGAACTTCCACGTTCGGCGGCATAGCGGACCGCGCCCGGACTTGCCGCTGGCCAATTCGGTCGCGAACGGCCCGCTGCGCAAGTGGCCGGCTTTAGGGGCGCGCTCGCTACACCTTCGTAACATTCCCTGCCCCCTTTGGATGGCCGGCGCATTACCTACGTTCAATTGAGCGGCTGACCGCGATCGTCCTAGGCTGTTCGCGTAGGAAAAGCCACAGACCCATGCAGTGCGACGGTGGAAAAGTATGATCGACGAACAGCGACGATAGAGGAGACTACGATGCCTCATTACTCCGATAATCTTAGATCTGGCAGTGCCGCGCGATGCGCGGTTTGTGATGGCAAGTTTGGTCTCGTCCGGCACTACTCGTGGCGAACCCCGCTTTGTTCCAAGAAGTGCGTCGATCACTTCAGAACTCGCAGGGAAAGTGACCGCAATTGGTTGAGATGGCTCCAAATCGCCTTCGACCAGCTGCCCGAGAATCGCGCGAGGGCTTTATGACGGTTCAGATCTCACAACGAGGCAAGAAATATCTAGAGATGGCACAGACTTTGCTCCGCGCCGCTAAAACCATGACCGACTCAGCGATTGCGGGTCAGCTTAAGGCCCTTGCCGACGACTACCAGCGGCGAGCTGAGAAAGCTTCGCATGTTGATGCGGATGAATGAATTTCCTGACTTCACACAGAAAATCCGGGATTGGGTGTGAGATGAACAATCGGATTTGGTATGCAGCGCTTGTTGTATTCACTGTCATGCCGCCGATTTATACAATCGGTCACGCCCGGGCCCACGATTATCAGCGCCCTGAGTTGAACAGTTGGTATGAGAGTTTGCACAGCGGCAAGGGGCCCTGCTGCGATGGCAGCGATGCGAAGCGCATTGATGACGCCGATTGGGAAACTAAGAATGGTCACTATCGCGTACGCATTGATGGCGAGTGGGTTGATGTTCCAAACGACGCTGTCGTGGATGGACCGAACCGCGCTGGTCGCGCGATGGTCTGGCCCTACTTTCTGAACGGCGCTTTCGTTGGCGTCAGATGCTTCATGCCGGGGAGCATGGGCTGATCGCGAGCGCAGGGCGATCAGCAGCTCCCACTGCGGTGGCATTGCACGGTTCGGCTGCCAACCCGAACGAGGCGATATGCTTGGCGATATGGTCATAGTGATATTCGTACTGGCGATGTGCATTGCCGCGGCCTGCGTGGTCCTGGCGTTGTTGCTCTAACGATAGATAGCCCCGACTAACGCGCGGGCCGCCGGGGCCGGTTACCTTCACTTTCCGAGCGCCTTGAAAATATCGACGAAGCCGAGACCTCCTCTCGGCCGCCAAGAGTGCTCCTCGGCAAGTCCTTGGAGAGAGACGCCACGTACACCGGCGGCGCCCCCAGGCGCCCTCAGTCATTTCGATAGCGGTCGGTTATCGACTCCATGGCGAGAGGTGATTTTCCTTTCCACCGTCATGGACTCATCTTCGATCCATCGTCGCTCGCCCCGTGTACGGGCCGCAGTCGGCGTTCCGTTGAACGATCGCAGGCCAGGAGGTCCGATATGCAGATTAAAGAGACAATCAACGTTTCATTACCCGGCTCTGTCGGAGGCTCGCCGCTGGCGGATGTCGTCGTGCTCGTGTTTAGCGCCGGCGTTGCGCTGGGAGTGCAGCGTGCGTTCAGCGCGCCGCCAGCCAACAGCGGAGTATTCGACGTCGTAAACCCAGCTGCGCCGACGTCTTAGCCGGCGCGAACAGTTGGAGACCGGTTCAGCGATGGAGCTCATGATCCCGCCCGGCCGCCTCGACCGTCCGGTCGACCACGAGACGGACCACGTGCTCGGCCCCGCCGATGCCGAGATCACGCTCGTCGAGTACGGCAGCTACGCGTGCCCGCACTGCAGGGCTGCCAACGAGCGCATAACGCAAGCACGCGACCAACTCGGCGACCGCGTCTGCTACGCCTTCCGGCACAGGCCGCTCACGGACAACCGCCTTGCGTTTCGGGCCGCCGAGCTCGCTGAGCTTGCCCAGACACCCAAGGCGTTCTGGTCCGCGCACGTCAAGCTGATGACGAGGTCGATGCAGCTCACAGAGGACGACCTCGTCGCGGTGGCCGCCGACCTCGGCGTGAACGCCGACTTCGCGGTCGGCGATAGCGACGCCGTGCGGCGCGCGAGGACGAGGGTGGAGGCGGACATCGCAAGCTCTTGCGCAAGCGGCGTGAGGTTCACGCCGACCTTCTACATCAACCGCCGGCGCTACGATGGACCCTGGGACGAGAGCTCTCTCGTCGACGCGATGCTTGGCACACTCGGCCACCGCGTCCGTACGGCAGCCCTGGACTTCGCGAGTTGGAGCCCGTCCGCCGGCATTTTGCTTGTCCTCGCGACCGCGACGGCGATCGTCATGACGAACTCGCCGATCGGGCCGGCGTTCGAGGCGTTCTGGCGCCAGGAGCTCGGCGTGAGCTTGGGCGACGCAGCCTTTCAGATGTCCATCCTCCATTGGGTCAACCACGGCCTTTTGACGGTGTTCTTCCTCGTCGTGGGATTGGAAGTGAAGCGCGAGATGACAGTCGGCCACCTCGCAAGCCGCCGCTCCGCCGCGCTTCCGATCGCGGCCGCGTTCGGCGGCATGGTCGTGCCGGCGCTTCTGTATGCACTGATCATCCCTGCGGGGACGTGGTCGCACGGGTGGGGCGTTCCGATGGCGACCGATACCGCGTTCGCGATTGCCTTGATCGCCGTGATGGGCGACCGCGTCCCCATCGAGCTGCGCATCTTCCTCACCGCGGCGGCCATCGTCGACGACATCGGTGCGATCGTCGTCGTCGCTGTGTTCTACTCCGGCGATATCCATCCGGGCTACCTGGCCGCGGCCGCGACGACAGTCGTTGCGCTGGCGCTGCTGAGCCGATCGAGGGTCTATCTGCTGTCGCCCTACATCCTGTTGGGTGTCGCGTTGTGGGGGCTCGTCTACGCGGGCGGCCTCCACGCTACGCTGGCCGGCGTGATACTTGCGCTGTTCATTCCGACGCGGCCGCCCGCCAACCTGGCTGCCCTGATGACGCAGGCCAGCACCATCATCGCCTCCGAGGCCCGGCACGACGGTGAGGTTCTCAGGCACGGCCCCTCCACCCCGGCGTTACACGCGCTCGACGCCATCTATGACAGACTTGAATCGCCCGCCGACCGGCTGCTGCGACACGCGGGCGCGCGGTCGAGCTACGCTGTCCTCCCGATCTTCGCACTGGCGAATGCGGGCGCGGCAATCGACCCGGGCGTCTTTGTTGGGCATGGCTGGCTCATGGCCGCGATCGTCGCTGGCCTCGCCATCGGAAAGCCGCTCGGCGTCTTCCTCGCGGCCGCCGCGGCCGTGCGCGCAGGCCTAGCCGTCAAGCCGGCGGAGTACACATGGCGGCAGTTGGCCGGGGCAGGAACCCTCGCAGGCATCGGCTTCACGATGTCGCTTTTCATCGCCGGGCAGGCGTTTCCAAGCGCCGCCGACTTCTCGGCCGCCAAGATCGCCGTGTTCGCCGCGTCGATTCTTTCGGCCGTCGTTGGGACTGCCCTGCTCTGGGGAGCTTCCCGCCAGGAGCTTATCGAAGAGGCGCCGCAGAGCGCCAGCATGCAAGTGAATGGGAGGTCTTTCGATGATTCTACCTACCGGTACGACAGTGGCGGTCGCCGACGGGGAGACGATCCGCCTGTTCTACAACACAGGCGTGAAACCTGGGGTGCACTTGGTCGAGATCACGGCGGCTCCGCCTGCGCCCGCCCGCTCAGGCTCGGGTGCGCGGCATCACACCGGCTCTGCCAACCCTGACGGCAGGCGGCTCGTCGAGGACGACTTCGCGGCATCGACGGCCGCGTTCCTGAACACGCTCAGCCTGGACGGGACCATAGAACACCTGGTCGTTGTCTCCGACCCAAGGACCCTGGGGGAGATGCGCAAGCACTTCCACCGCGACCTGAGGGGCAAGATCATAGGCGAGTTCGCGAAGGACTTCAGCCGCCGTCCGCTCGAGGACATCGCCTCACTGATCGCCGACGCCTGACGTGCCTCTGGAAACGGCCGCCGGCGCAAGCGTCCAGTCAAACTGCGCGAATAACTCAAAGTTGCCGACCACGACTACTGCTCTCGAGCAACCTGAACCAGAATTCGCCCGAGGTTACTGATCACCGCGGGCTGAGGGAAAACGGGACACGAGGAAAAGCGAAAACACGCCTGCGGCGGCTTCGACGAAGCCAAGCAAGCGCGACGCCGCGGATGCGATGCGAAGCGCGACCGAATACCTGATCGCGACAGGACAGGCCGAGCGCGCGCTCAAGGCGATGCAACTGCGCGCCGGCCTTTCGATTGCGGGACCAGCGCGGCGTCGAAGTCGCGTCGGAAACGCTGCTCAGGACGGCCCGCTGCTCCTTACCTTCTCGAACCCCGGGAAGAGCTCGCTCAATGCGCGCTGGCCACTGAGCAGCAGCGCATGGGCGTGCCGCGCCTGTGGCGTTCCCGCTCGATGCAGGGGCTCCGAGGCAGAATATCGCGCTCCAGAACAACGATGTTATCGAAGTGGTCGGCGCGCGCGCCTGCGGCCGTGAACCCAGCCATTCCAGCGCCGATCACGACGACCCGTTTGCCGATCTGAACTGATGCCATTGCCACCTCGCATCTGCGTGTTTCACATTGTTGTAGAGGCGACAAACCCCACCTTACCATGCACCACCACAATCAACGCGATAAAGATCAGGCAGCAATTGTGATCAGGTTAACAATCGGTACTTTGGAGATGGGCTGCCATCGTCAATGTGGGTCCGAGCGGTCGTCCTCGGGGGAGAAAGACGCCGTGGACGGTTAGGGTCCATGCTCGTAAATCCGGGACGGGCCGCTTTCGAGGGTGAAGCGGACAGGTAGCGGCGAATCCGGAATATCCTTTCCTGACCCAAAAGAGACCTTAGCGTTCGAGTTGCAGGATCACGATCACAGGCGCCATCTCCTCAGCGAAATCTCGGCAAATGCGATTCAAAGCGTCGTTTGTTTCTAGCGTTGCGACCGCCGAAACTCTCGAGGAGTAGTACCGAGCATATAATGGAAATGACGCGCTAAATGACCTTGGTCGAAAAAGCCCACGGCGATCGCGATTTCCGCCAACGAGAGATTCGTCTGAACCAGCATCTTCTGGGCGCGCTCGACTCGCTTTTGCGTGAGATAGACATGCGGGGTCACCCCGACGGATTGCTTAAATTGTCGCGCAAAATGATGCACTGATATTCCTGCGACTCCAGCCAGCATCGACAGATCGATACCTTCGCCCAAATGCACTTCCACGTATTCCTGCACCCGACGCATCGCGCGGGGCGACAATCCGCCGCGTGCTTGCTGGGCTTGCGGCAGCGTCGAAATATCAATCGAGCTCAGGCGCGGGCGTGTGTGCAGGTTGCTTTTCGTTGGATTGATCGAGGCACGCATAGTGTGATCGGGTGGGGTCACAAGTGCGGGCCGGCTGTCATTGCTGCCGGCGATCAGCAATCGCGCAGAGATATCGGTCCGGTCCTGACGCCGGAAGAGGTGACGTCTCGCTCGAAGATCGACCACAAGCTGATACCCGCCCGGAGCCCGCGATCATCGAGCATGAGGGACGCGCGCGGCGACCCGGTTTGCGCCGACAATGCGTTGGTTGCCATCAATCGCCAGCAGCATGCCTGCACCCCCTCCCGCCGGCGGTGCGACTGCGACGATCCACTCTCGAAGGAACTGCTCACGAAAATATCGCTCTTCTATCGCGTGCGCTGATCGTACGGTTAGCGCGCCAGTCAGCGCGTGCGCTCGTTCGGAGAGTTCGGGATCGATGGCGGAGACGTCCAAGACTGCTATCAGTCGCCCATCGACCCCGAATACCGGCGCGCCAGAGCAGCTTAAGTTAATGTGTCTGGACCTAAAATGCTGGCTTCTGTGAACAGTGACAGGCCGCTCATCGACGATGCAGGTGCCGATGCCGTTTGTGCCCTCCACTTCCTCGGACCACACCCCGCCGAGAAAATCGATGGGCGGCAACATCGCGCCGAAGGGCCAAGCCCGGAATACTTCAAGCGACCGGCGGTGGATCGCCGGGCATGGAAGGACCGCGAGAGCCACGCCGCTGCCGGGCCATGCAAGCGCCTGAACGCGGCTGGGGAAGTAATCGACATCGTGGAGCGCCCCGACACCAGCCCCGGCAGAAATAGCGCACCAGCGGGAGCGGTGCATGGCGGAAAAGCAAGGTTAGGTCGACATGCTCCGCCATCCGCCACGCCAACCGCCACTATCATCCGCCGAGAAAGCCGAGCGAAAGCGGGCGCGTGACCGCGAGGAGATGCGGCGGTGACGGGAGCGGCAGCGTGACGGCGAGAGGATCGCGCCCGCGCCGTTCGATGCCGTCGTGATCGACTACATGGTGACGACGAACTGGCTCGATGCGGAGCGTGCCGATGATCCTAGCGCGATCGGCGAGGCGTATTTCCGGATGATCAAGGATGCGGCGAGGCGGAGGGGTGAGCGACTTAAACAGTGACATTGTCACCATTTCGGGAAAAGATTTAGGAGGTGATATTATCGACTCCTCCGGAAAGGAGGATATGGTGGCCACCTACGATTCCCGTGACGTCGCCGCCTTCATGCTCGCAGCCATGCAGCGGCAGGCTGACGCGGATGCCGTCGACGATGATCCGGCCGCCGCCTACCGGACTTTCCGATCAGCCGTCTACGCGCGCTATCCCGCGCTGAGCGAAACGCAGTTCGCCGAGGCGCTGCAGTTCGCCGCGATAAACGGCCGAGGACGATGCGAAGTTTAAGCGGAGTCCAAACAATCCGTGAGCGCTCTACGCCTAGCGGCTCGAATCGAGCTTCGCCAGGCGCTGGTCATCCTCGACCGCAGGCAGGCGATCGACTTGCCGGCGCTGCCGTCGACGCGCGGCGTGAACTAAGCCGGCCAATCCGCGAGGGCATGGCCATGCTTGCAGAGAGATTCTTCCTGGTGCTGAAAGCCCTGCTCAGAAGCCGCGACTATCTCGACGGTAGCCCGTGCGTCGTGAGCAGCTCGGCGCACGTGCCGGCGCCTCGGTGACCTTGCAACTTCTGATTTGTTCGCCGACGGCGCCAAAGCAACCATCGGTACGCAAAAAGTTTCTGAGCCCGGGAATTTCAGTAGCGGCCAGCGTTCAAGGGGCGGCGGGAGGTGCTGAAAATCCGAAGGTCCTTCAGTTCCAGCGCGGCGGCGCTCCAATTTTAGTGGCCGCAGGTTGGAGGAAATTTTCCGGAATGTGCACAGGCATGTCCGTCTAAGCTCCCGAGAGCTGAAGGATTGCAGTCATCGCGAAACCGCCCGCTATGGGCCCCAGGACCAGAAATCCTAGGCAAGATGCTCCCAGCCCAGGGTATGAAGCACATCGCGCAAGGTCTGGACTCGGTCAGTTCCTGCAAATATCCTGCCCCCACGCCGCCGCACTCGTCTTCGGACTTTTCTTCCCAACGTCCGATGCGATGGTGAGAACGCCTGCTGCGCTCAGCGTCTACGCCCTCGGGTATGCGATCGTCCGCAATCGATCATCCAGAGGCAATGAAATGACCACTCAATCGTCACACCCTAGCCCGATCCTGGTGACNGGCGCAGCTGGCGCTGTCGGTTCCATCGGGCGNAATGTCACGGAGATGTTGCTCGCCAAGGGGCACAACGTGCGAGCTTTGGTGCGCCGGGAGGATGACCGCGCCGAGGCCCTGCGCCAGCTCGGCGCCGAGGTCATGCAAGGNGACCTGACCGACCTCATCGCGATGCACCGCGCGATCGAAGGTTGCACGAGGATCTATTTCGGCATGTCGGTTTCGGCCGATTACTTGACGGCCACGGTCAATACCGCTGCCGTGGCGCGTCACCACGGCGTCGAAGCTTTCGTGAACATGTCGCAGATGACCGTCACGCAGATGAGCATCACCGAG
>NZ_AXAP01000182.1 GCF_000472865.1 Bradyrhizobium elkanii WSM2783
CGATACGCTTCGGCATTGTTATACCGAAGGACAGCGGGCTGTTCTTTGCATCATCGCAGGCGAGATCAAGCACCACGGCGTATGCGATTTGCCGATCGACAAAATAGCCGCGCTTGCCGGCGTCTGCCGGACCACCGTCCAAACCACTTTGCATGAAGGCCGCCGGCTGTTCCATCTCAAGGTCACCGAGCGTCCGATGCGAGGCCGCAAGAGCCTCACCAATCTGGTGGAAATTATCTCGACGGAATGGCGAGCCTGGATTTCACGCGCACCGTCAGACCATCGCCCGAGAGGGTCCAATTCTGTGAAAATGGCGAGCACCACGAAGAACACAGAAAGAAGAAAGGAAGAGGCTTTCCGAGTAACTCGTGGCGATTGCTATCAAGAAAACGAGCCCCAAACTCGGGGGCTTGCACAGAGAAGGATTGGAAATGCCAACGCGTGCACCGCGTTCAGGGTCGACCAGCGTCCCAAGCGCGAATAGACCAACGCGAGAGACGCGTCTCCGGGGCGAAGCGTCCAGAATGTACGTCTCTGGGATGTGTTGTTGATCCGGCCTTCGGTTGACGGACATCGGCTTGCTTTATGGCGGATTCCTTGTGGGTCCTTCCAGCAGCTGAGCGTATCGCGGGTAGTTCGCATCCCGGCATCTCGGTAGCTGGACGTTGAAAAAGTTAGGGTGACAGAGTTGACACGGTTGACATCGCTGGTTGACAAACCCACCAGATTGCGTGGAGCCTGCGTAGGCCCACGCTAATCTTCGCAAATTGCGAATATAGTTGCGCGAGCGCTGGCGTCCTCCATGTTCTCAGAGAGCGCATGCCGGAATGGATCTCTCTGCAAGGGCTCCGCTGACCGCCTTACCGTTCAAGCCGCCAATTGGCGCTTTGCTCCCGGCTCACAATGGCGCCATCAGATCGCACGTAGCGAAGACGGCTGCCGTGTTCGACCGACAACCAAGGTTGCTTTCGGGACACTTGGGTTTTGAAGCTTGGTTCTCGACCGGTCGCTAAATTTCGCAGACTGAGGTTTCTTACATACTCGAAGCAAGCCCTCAATTGAGGGCCTGCAACCCGAGGTTCAGATGGGGGTGGTCAAATCTCTGGCTTAGTTTGATCGCGGACCGGGCTCCCTGGTTCATGCGCAAAATCCAGGAATTAAATACTAAAAGCCACTGGTCGAGTCGCTGATGTCGGGAGGGGTGGGGGGTAGTCAATTCCTCAGCGCCTCTCGCCCCCGCGGACCGGCCCCACATTCACTCAGGGATTTTTTTCATTCAGCCAGAATTTTACTCCTAGCTAGCAAGGCGTGCCACCGCTTCTTGAGAAACAAGGGTCGATATCTCAAGCGCTTATGCCGAGCTCAAAAGCCTCTAAGTCAGGCGCCTCTAGCGCGACCGAGCATTTATTTTCAGGAGCCCGGAAGCGGGTTGAGAATGCGGAAATAACCCTGTGATTGTGATCTAAATCACCAAGAGCTTCCGTGCTGGCATGGCAGCATTTGATTGGAGCATTGAGTAACGAAGTATTCTAACCCGTGGGGCCAATGGAGGTTGAGATGTCTTCCAGTATCTCGAGAAAAAGCGGTCATCGGTGTGATTTTGTGCACCACTAGGATGCTTGCGACGAGATGCAACCGCGGTCTGTGATTTAGGTTCTCCCAACAGGAGGATACGTCCGTACCTGGTGGTCGCAGCTTCCTAACGTAGCGGACGTGGCGAAATAAGGTCTTCACGGTCCCTGGGATCGCCGCGTGTGCGGCCCGCTCGACCCCAATAGGTGCGGTGGGGCCGCGTTCTGTCAGTGCGAGTGACGGCATATGGAAGGTGCGCGATATGTTCGGCGCCTTGTTACTCTTCCGAGACGCCATCGCGATTTTGAACGTGCTGGCGATTTGTCTGGGAGCCGGCTCGGCCTTTGCGCAGGGGCCCTACAACGACCCAAACACTGCTGAAGGCTGGGCGCTGTCTCAGCTTAAGCAGGGCGATACTGCCGACTTCAACAAGCGATGTGACACACCCGTGCTCGACTCGGAGGATGAAAATGATTCGCGTTGGCAGGATGACTGCCGCAAGCTCTCCGGCCGCTTTCTGCAAGACCTGTTGACGCAGACGCCGTGGCGCGAGGCGATATCCTTTGTGGGAGTTCAGATTAATGGTGCCCGAATCGTCGGCGATATCAATCTCGAAAACGCGAAGCTCATTCGGTCGATCTCGATTCTCAACAGCCGGATCGAGGGCCACATCAATCTAATCCGCGCACGGACAGACAGTTCGATTTCGCTGGAAGGCTCGCTGATGAATAACCGCCTCGAGGCCGACGGTTTGCATTCGGAGAGCGATCTGCTTTTCAATGCCAGCGTTTTCAAAAGTGGGATAGATCTTAACGGCGCCAAAACCGATGGAGACATTCGTTTCACGGGAGCCCGGCTCGACGGCAGGCTGGGGGCGAGCCAGGTGCACATTGGCGGCAATCTGTTCTTGAATTCCGACCAACAGAACAAGGCCAGCTTCAACGAAGTTGACATTTCCGATGCGAAGGTCGCTGCACAAGTCAACATGCTTGGCGCAAGCTTCAACGGCCCTCTGAACGCCGGCCTACTGAAAGTCGGCGGCAATCTGTTTGCGCCATCCAGTAACCAGGACAAAACAAAGTTTCGCGATGTATTTCTGATCGGCGCCGAAATCATGGGACAAGTCAGCTTTGTCGGCGCGAGGTTCGACGGCACGCTGGCGGCCAGCTTGCTGCAAGTCGGTGGCACACTTTACATGGGATCCGATGCGCAGAACAAAGCCAGCTTCAAGGAAGTCAATCTGACTGGATCAAAGGTCGCAGGAAATGTCATCATGGCCGGGGCGAGTCTCGATGGCGCGCTGGAGGCCAGTTTGCTGCAGGTCGGCGGCACACTATCGATGGCATCTAACGCGCAGAACAAGGCCAGCTTCAAGGATATAAGTCTGACGAGCGCTAAGGTCACCGGAGATATCTCCATGATAGGCGCCAGCCTGGCGGGCAAGCTGAACGCCTCCTCTCTGGAAGTCAACGGCAGTTTGTCCATGCAATCCGCCGACGAAAACCAATCCAGCTTCAACAATGTGAATTTGACTGGGGCGGTCATCAAGGGTCAGCTCAACATGAGCGGCGCTAGTTTCGACGGTGAATTAGATGCTGAAACCATGCATGTCGACGGCAATCTGTTGATGCAGTTCGACCGCTTCAAGCCCAGTTTCAAAAAGGTTGATCTGAACGGGGCGAAGGTCGCGGGAAATATCTCCATGATCGGCGCCAGTCTCGATGGCGCGCTGGTTGCCGGCTTGCTGCAAGTCGACGGCAATCTGTTGATGGGATCACTATTCGAATACAAATCCAACTTCAAAGCGGTGTTTCTGCCAAGTGCAGTGATTAAGGGACAGTTCAACATGTCCGGCGCAAGTTTCGACCGCGCGCTGAACTTGATCTCCTTGCAGGTCGGGGGCGATCTAATCATGACTGACGCCCGCTATTCCGATGAGGTCGACATGTCCTTTGCGCGCGTTGGTCGCGATCTTGATCTGCGCAGGGCCGGTCTGGGCAACCTTGACCTGTCGGGTGCATCAATTGCCGGCGCGTTACAACTTGGTGGAGCGCACGAATCCGCTGATTGGAAGGTAAGCCACGAAACTTCCGGCGTCCTAAATCTACGCAATGCGCATGCTGGCAATCTTGTGGACGCGGAGAAGGGCACCTGGCCAGCAAAGGGGCAACTGCGTCTCGTTGGGTTCACTTTCGGTCATCTTGACGAAAGCAGTGGACCCGAAACGCGCAGGCGGGAAGTCGGGTTGTGGGACAATTGGGTCAGGCTCGATCCCAGGTACAGCCCGACTCCCTACGCCCAACTCGCCGCGGCATTCACGAATTCAGGCGACCGGGACGCGGCCGAAGATATTCGCTATCTTGGCCGCGAGCGCCAACGCGAGGCCGCGTGCAAGGCGACATGGCTGCGGGGCTCCTGCTTCTTACAGACTGTGCTCGGCTCCGTGGCTGGTTACGGTATTGGCACCTACACTTTTAAAGTTGTGCCTTGGGTGCTTCTATTCTGGCTAGCCGGCGCGTCGCTCCTCTGGTGGACCGTTCCGGCGGCGAAGCATAACGGAGCAGTTTGGTGCCTTTGCGCCAGTCTCGCGCAGTTGTTGCCCGTGATCACAATCAACAAGGAACTGACCGCGTTCTTCGACGACCCCGAGCGTGCGCGCATGAAAGGTTGGCAAGTCTTCGCGTTCTCTGCCCTCGGCCTTGTTGGTCTGGCATTGGGCACGATCTTGCTTGTTGCAATCTCAGGGCTCACCCACAGTGCCTAAAGCGCATTGCCTTTGACTTTCATCGAATCTCGTCGGATTGCGCTGCTGATCTATTCAATGCGTCCTTTGCGGGCTCCTTCGCTCGCTCGACGCTCCGAATGACCCCCATTGCGCAAGACGACGTGCTCGCAAACGGCAATATCTCCTTGTGGGAACATGGCCGACATGTGTGCCGCGTGGGCCACCGACTCATCGGTCATCGACTGACTTCTTTCATAACTTCTCATATCCGAATGACGTCCGATGTTGGGGAGAAACCGGACGTGCTGCCGGTTCGAACCATCGTCCGTTAGTGACCCCTTCCGGACCTTCGGCTCGGTTTTGGCGGTGGCCGGCCCAGCGCCGCTTTCCCGCCGGGGCAGGAGGGCGTATCCTATTGACGGTCGCTGAGGCGATCGGCACCTTCTGGCTCCCCTTCGCGGGTTGCTGAATGTGGAGTTGTTCTTCCATTCCATTGAAGGGGCATCGTCAGGTCAAAGTGCGGGCTTACTAACGGCAGTTCAGAAACCAGCGGTAATGCCGGTCACCTCGGCCCTGACCTGAAAGGCGTGAGTTCGGGCCTTACCTGATACTGATGGAGGATGGACCATGATGATCAACGAGATTTCCGGCGTGAAGATTCCCGACAGCCAATTGGCGCGGGAAGCAACGCAGTTCATTCGCGACACCGAGAGCGACCTTCTGTTTCAGCACTCCACGCGCGTCTATTTCTGGGGCGCCCTGGCCGGGAAGCGGAAGGGGCTGACCTTCGATCCGGAGCTGCTGTACACGGCGACCATGTTCCATGATGTCGGCCTGACCTCCGGCTTCCGGGAAAGTCGGCTGCGCTTCGAGGTGGACGGCGCGAATGCGGCGCGCGACTTCCTGCGAAGCCACGGCATCTCGGA
>NZ_AXAP01000183.1 GCF_000472865.1 Bradyrhizobium elkanii WSM2783
TCGCAAATCGTCGGACAACTTGTCGAGTTCAAGGCCATCCGCCGCGCATTCGTCAGCGACTTCACCGTCGCGCAACTCGTTGGGCCGACTCGATCTCAATCAACGAGCTCGCCCGCGGCGCTCAAATCCCCATAACGCCTGCCGCACCGCCTTACGTTCTCACGCGCGGTTTCCTCCCTTGGAGGCTTTCGGACGCCGGCCGCCGAATACGCCGCGCCCTCCCTCAAGCGGCCGGCATCCGAAACCCTTCACAGACTCGGACATGGCCAAATTTGCCGAAATCCGGCAAAGTCATCGAATGTCCTGCCGTGTCCGCCCCCCGGCAGGGCCGTCACAAAGCGACGGGATAACTGTGAAACTGAAAGCAACCATCATCGTCGCAGCGCTGCTAGCTGCAACGGCTGCACATGCCGAGACGATCCATCTGAAATGCTGGGCGCGGGGCCTTACGGGTGGCCAGCGCAACTCGGTCTACATAAACGGGGAACAGGTCACCGTTAATCTGGACGAGGGGACGATGCACTCTCCGACATTCGGAAGCAATTTGGCCGTCCACGTCACAGATCCGCACTTGTTCTTTGAGACGGCGCTTACGCTCAGCAACATTTGGCAACATCTGTTCGACCCGACCGCTGTCTGGCAAGGTTTCATCAACCGCGTCGACGGCACGCTTAAGGCGCATAAACGCGACGGTACTGTCGTCAGCGGGCGCTGCCAGCTGGTCGGCTGAACCTGCCCATGTCGCAGATGGGTCAAAACGCGAAGAACTCACAGCGAGCACAATTGGTCTGCTTCGCCCCTGGGAATCGACGTACAGGCGATGTTACGCCTAGGCGGCTCTGGGGCCATAGCGGGACGCCGCGCAGTTTTTTTCGCCGGCCCATGGACCCACTTAGTTGGTGGGCGCAGCTATCGGTCGTGCGCGGCGCTCCTCGGTCCCGAAATCCGGCGCATGCGGCAATCCAGTTGTCTTCACTGCGCGACGCCCGGCTAGATAGCGAGCATCTGTACTCATGCACCATTTTGGCAAAGATCGAGAGCTTGCTGCGGCCGAATGCCGCAAACCAAAGCATGCTATGCTGCGAAGATCGGGATAACGTTTCTTCGCTGTAGTCCAAATTTCGGCTGGCCGCCAATCAGAGAGTCGATAGGGCCAATGCAGCAGATTGCGGACTGGCTCAACACACTAGGCTTGGGGCAATACGCGCAGCGCTTTGCCGAGCACGACATCGATCCGAGCGTTCTGCGTGATCTCACCGACCAAGACCTCGAGAAAATCGGTGTCTCGCTCGGCCATCGCAGGAAGATATTGCGCGCGATTGCGGAGCTCGATGAGATCAGACCGAGATCTACTCCTCGGACCGAGCCGGAGAGACGTCAGCTCACAGTGATGTTCGCTGATCTTGTTGGTTCGACAGCTCTCTCGACAAGGCTCGACCCTGAGGACTTGAGGGAAATCATTAGCGCGTACCACCGCTGCTGTGCCGAGCAAATCGAGAAATTCGGCGGGTTCGTTGCCAGATACATGGGCGACGGCGTGCTCGCATATTTCGGTTACCCGCGGGCGGATGAAGACGATGCTGAGCGCGCGGTATGCGCCGGGCTGGCATTGGTCGCGGCCGTGCAAGGGCTCGATGCCGGTCCGGAGGTAACATTGCGAGTGCGAGTTGGCATTGCCACCGGTCTGGTGATCATAGGAGAAGGCGCGTCGCAGGAGCACGAAGTCGTCGGTGAGACCCCGAATCTGGCCTCGCGGCTTCAGGCGCTGGCCGAGCCACAGACGGTGGTCATCGACGGCAGCACCCGCCGTCTCGTCGGTGGACTCTTCGAGTATGTCGCTCTCGGGAGCGTGTCCATCACAGGTTTCAGCGCAGCGGTGCCGGTCTGGCGAGTGATCGGTGCGAGCGCGATCGATAGCCGCTTCGAGGCCTTGCGCGTTGTGAGGACGCCCCTGCTCGGCCGCGACGAGGAGATCGAGCTGTTGATGCACCGATGGCAGCAGATAAAACGCGGCGATGGCTCGGTCGTGCTGATATCGGGTGAGGCAGGCATCGGCAAGTCGCGCCTCGCCGAGACCGTGGCGGAGCGGCTGAGCGATGATCCACCCATCCGCCTGCGCCGTTTCTGCTCGCCGCACCACCAGGACAGCGCGCTTTTCCCGACCATCTCGCAGCTCGAACGGGCAGCGGGATTCCGGCGAGACGATACGCACCAGCAACGATTGGACAAGCTCGAGGCGTTGCTCGCGGAGGCAAACGCCGACCTCAGCCAGGCCGTCCCTGTGATCGCGGACCTGCTATCCGTGCCGATCGGCAATCGCTATCCACCGCTCAGCCTCACCCCGCAGAAGCGCAAGGAGGAGACGCTTAGGGTCCTGCTGGCCCAGCTCGAGGGACTGGCGGCGCGCCGCCCGGTGCTGATGGTGTTCGAGGATGTGCACTGGATCGACCCCACCTCGCTCGACCTGTTGGACCTCATCGTCGAGCGGGTTGCAACCCTCCGGGCCTTGCTGATCATCACTTTCCGGCCAGAATTCGCGCCGGCGTGGATTGGACGCTCGCACGTGACATTGATCAGCCTCAATCGTTTGCCGCGTCGACAGCGCGCCGAGATGATCATGCGGGTGACCGGCGGCAAGGCGTTGCCCCAGGAGATCGCCGAACACATCATCGATCGGACCGATGGCGTACCGCTGTTCATCGAGGAAGTGACCAAGGCGGTGATCGAGAGTGGCATGCTGACCGAGGCTGGCGACCGCTTTGACGCGAGAGGGCCCGTGCCTCCGCTTGCCATCCCTACCTCGCTCCAAGGCTCGCTCCTGGCACGGCTCGATCGCCTGGCACCCGTGCGCGAGGTGGCGCAGATCGGAGCGGCACTCGGCCGGTCGTTCTCGCATGAGCTGATCAGCGCCGTCGCGGCCATGCCGCAGCAGAAGGTAGACGGGGCCTTGGCGCAGCTCGTACACGCCGAATTGGCCTTCCAGCGGGGCACCCCGCCCGGTGCAGAGTACACCTTCAAGCACGCGCTCGTGCAGGACGCAGCCTATAGCACATTGCTGCGCGGTCGACGCCGACAGATTCACGCCCGCATTGCGACGACGCTTGAGAGCCAGTTTCCTGAAATCGTAGCCGCTCAGCCCGAACTCATGGCCCACCATTGTGCCGAGGCCGGTTTCAACGAGAAGGCGGTCGGCTACCGGCTCAAGTCCGGCCAGCAGGCGGTCGCACGATCGGCGATGACCGAAGCTGTGTCGCAGTTGCAGAAGGGACTGGAATTGCTGGCGAACATGCCCGAGGAGTCCCGGCCCGTGAAGCACGAGCTCGACCTGCAGATCGCTCTCGGCCGAGCCCTGATGGCAACCCGTGGGTATTCGGCGCCGGTGGTGGCCGACACCCTCGCCAGGGCACGAGCGCTCGCTGAGCGGTTCGATCGACCGGATTGTCTCGCTCCGTTACTCTATTCCCAATGGGGTTTCCACATGGTTCGGGCCGAGCACGAGCTGGCAGCGTCCCTTGCCGAACAGTTGGAGAAATTAGGCGATACGAGAAAAGATCAAGTCACTTTGCTGCTGGGTCACTATATTCACGGCGCCAGTTGCTACTTTCGCGGGGAGTTTGTGACAGCGCGCGCCCTTCTCGAGCGGTGTGATGGCTTGAGAGATCCGACCGCTCGCGCGACTTGCGCCGCGATCGCAGTGGCCGATCCGCACGCGGCAAGCCTCGGACACTTGGCGCTGACACTGGCGCTCCTAGGCCAGATCGATCAGGGATGTGCGCGCGCGGACGAGGCATTGTTGGAAGCCCGCCGGCTCGACCATCCGTTCACGGTAGCCTTTGTGCTGAGCAAGGTGTGTGCGGTGGAGGCGGCCGCCGGCTTGCTGCATGACGCACGGCGGCACGCCGAGGAGCTCGCGGCTCTTTCGAAGGAGCACGGTTTTCCGCTCTGGTTGGGCGTCGGACTTCTTCAGCATGGTCGTTCATTGACGGCACTTGGACAGGTGCATGACGGCCTCGCGCTGCTCGCGAGGGGACTCTCGGTGCTTCGTACTGCCGGAGCCGTCGTGCACACGCCGCGCGCGCTCTGCTTTCTCGCCGAGGCTCACGTCAAGGTCGGCCATCTGCAGGAGGGGCAGAATTGCCTCGTCGAGGCTGCACAACTGATCGAGACGACCAGCGAGCGGTGCGGTGAGGTCGAGCTGCATCGACTTCGAGGCGACATGATGAACGCCCGAGGCGACCAAGTTGCTACGGAGCAGAATTATCACCGGGCACTCGCGGTGGCGGAGCGCCAGAGCGCGAAGACGTTTGCGCTTCGCGCTGCGACCAGCCTCGCCCGCCTGTGGCGCAACCAGGGCAAGTGCACGGAAGCTCGCGACCTCCTCGCGCCGGTGTACGGCTCGTTCACCGAAGGCTTCCACATGCCTGTCCTGCGGGACGCTAAGGCGTTGCTCGACCAGCTGGCCTGATGCAGCTCACCGCTTGCGTAACGGGATAGCTGGTGGTCTCCTGCACTCCAAGGCTTGACGCACTTCGGTCGATCATCTCATCAAGTGTGATCTGCAGCTCGGCGTCGCCGACGCGCAGAGTGATGGTGGGATGCGATTGCCATCGCATGCGCCCGACGCCGTCGGAACGTCCGCTGTGGGTGTGCGCCGTGTAAAGGCGGCGCTTTCCAGTGGGTGCAAGCCCCACCCGGCAAACGCTCCAGCCGGAAGCAATCGGAGCAGTCATGGAGGTAACGAAGTGGCTGAAGCCTTCGATTAGCGTGTCACGAATTGGTGACAGCGCGAGTGTGCAGGCCGTAACGCGAGTGAACGNCGAGCAAGCCTCGAAAAGGACGATGCGCAGGCCGACCCGACGACCCTTTCGGGGAAGGCCGATACGGCTGGGGGGATGAGCGAAGCAGTACGCCCAGCCGCTGCGCCGGGGTAGTGGCGACGGCATGCACACAAGGAAAGCGTACGCAACACGGGAGGCCCCACGACGTGGTCAGGGATGATCAACCGGACGCCCGCGAGGGACAGGCCGGGCGCCGTGGGGATGCGGAGGGGTTC
>NZ_AXAP01000184.1 GCF_000472865.1 Bradyrhizobium elkanii WSM2783
CACCTCTTGACCGTGCCGCAATCCCGCAAATCCGCTCGCCGCGCTCGCTGGCCCTCGACCGGCCACCGCAGAGCGCGCCCAGATATCCACCAGCCGTCGCAAATCGTCGGACAACTTGTCGAGTTCAAGGCCATCCGCCGCGCATTCGTCAGCGACTTCACCGTCGCGCAACTCGTTGGGCCGACTCGATCTCAATCAACGAGCTCGCCCGCGGCGCTCAAATCCCCATAACGCCTGCCGCACCGCCTTACGTTTCTCACGCGCGGTTTCCTCCCTTGAGGCTTTCGGACGCCGGCCGCCGAATACGCCGCGCCCTCCCTCAAGCGGCCGGCATCCGAAACCCTTCACACAAGCGGAAGATCGCCGCCACCTGACTCGACGAAAATGTCATGGTCTTCCGATGCGCCGCCGAGAACACTTCATCAGTCAGCATCGCTGACCTGCCTCGGCAAAAACGTCTGTACGCTCGATGCCAGAAATGTAGCTGCATCGAAGAATTCGTTCTAGTCTTCCCGACGCTCGGTCAACCTTCACGAACTGACCTCGAGCGAGATGATGATCAAGAAATCCGACTGCTATTGCTGCTATGGTCGCGGCGCGACTTTCGTCCGCGCAAGTGGCGTTGGGACAAGCGCACTGGAGCGCGACTTCCACACGCTAAGACAGTTGACATTGTTCTAGGGACCGCTAGCGGCCCGTCGAGAAGATCGGGATCACATTGAACGAATTTCAACGGGAGGAACCGCGATGGGTAACAACTTGAAAAGCGCCTGTGACGGAGTTTTGCAAACTGTCGTGACAGGCAAAGACCGCGTCCCCGGCGTGGTGGCAATGATCACCGATCGCTCGACCAACATCTACGAAGGCGCCGCAGGCGAGCGTATGCTTGGCGGCGGTCAGCCAATGACGGCCGATACCGTCTTTGCCATCTTCTCGACCACCAAAGCGATCACGGGCACGGCCATCCTGCAATGCGTCGAGGAGGGCAAGCTCGACCTGGACGCCCCGGCCAAAACCTACGTTCCCGACATCGGCAAGCTGGAAGTGCTCGACGGATTCGGCGCCGACGGCAAACCGCTGCTGCGGGCGCCGAAACGCGACATCACCACCCGCATGCTGATGCTGCACACGGCTGGCCTGGGCTACGATTTCTTTAACGCCAGCTACTTCCGCCTAGCCCAGGAGCAGGGCCAGCCGAGCGTCGTCACCTGCTCGACGGCGTCGCTGATGACACCGCTCCTGTTCGATCCCGGCGACAAATGGGAATACGGCAGCAACATTGACTGGTGTGGCCAGATCGTCGAGAGCATCCGCGGCAAGCGCCTCGGCGAAGTCATGAAGGAGCGGATTTTTGCGCCGCTCGGGATGGAGGACATCGCCTTCTCGCTGACCCCCTCGATGCGGTCGCGCCTCGCCGTCATTCACCAGCGCGGAACCGACGGGTCGCTGACCCCGCTTCCCGACATGCAGCTGCCGCCTGATCCGGAAGTCCACATGGGCGGGCACGGGCTCTACGCCTCGATCGGCGAGTACATGAAGTTCATCCGCATGTGGCTGAACGATGGGGCGGGGCCGAATGGCCGCGTGCTCAAGCAGGAGACGGTCGCCGCCGCTGTCCGCAACGGCCTCAGGGCGGACCAGACCGTGGTCATGCTGCCTGGCGTGATTGCAACACTGTCGAACGATGCCGAGTTCTTCCCGGGTCTGAAGAAGTCCTGGTGCTACACCTTCATGCTCAACGACGAGGACGCGCCGACAGGAAGGCCGGCCGGGTCCCTTGGTTGGGCCGGACTCGCCAACACATTCTATTGGATCGACCGCAAAAACGGGATCGGTGGCTATTGGGCGACGCAGATCCTCCCCTTCGGAGATCCGACTTCGTTTGTCGGCTACGTGAACTTCGAGACGGCCGCCTATCAGAGCGACGAGGTGCGCGTGGCCGCGTAAGGGCGGCCGACCTGGCCTTCGAGCACGGACAATGCCGGTCTGACCTTTGGCCGGACGGGCGTCGCAACAACCCAACCGAAACGACGGCGCACAGAGAGACTTCTCTGGGCCGACAATGAGCGCTCACAACAGGAGGAACATCATGTTTGCGCAAGGTAGTTCGCCAGGAGCAAGCGCGAAGATCCAGTTCGACGCGGTCATCATTGGTGCAGGCTTCTCCGGCATGTACATGCTGCATTCGCTGCGCGACAAGCTCGACCTCAACGTCACCCTGTATGAGACCGGCGAAGGGGTTGGCGGCACCTGGTACTGGAATCGCTATCCCGGTGCGCGCTGCGATTCCGACAGCTACATCTATTGCTACACGTTCGACAAGAACCTGCTGCAGGAGTGGAACTGGTCCGAGCGCTATCCGGAGCAGGATGAGATTCTGCGCTATCTCGAGCATTGCGCCGAGCGCTTTGACCTGAAACCTGACATTCAATTCGGCAAACGCGTCATCGAGGTGGTCTTCGATGACGATAGCGGGCTTTGGACAGTGCGCACTGATAAGGGCGACACGGTGACGACCCGCTTTGTCATTACCGCGGTCGGAGCACTGTCGACCGCCAACATGCCTCCGTTCAAGGGTTTGGAATCGTTCAAGGGCAAGTGCTACCACACGAGCCAGTGGCCGCATGACGGCGTCGACTTCACCGCCAAACGCGTTGGCGTCATCGGCACCGGCGCCACTGCGGTACAGGCAATCCCGGAAATCGCGCAGCAGGCCAAGCACTTGACGGTGTTCCAGCGCACGCCCGCCTTCTGCGTGCCGGCGCGCAACGGCCGTGTCGATCCTGAGATCACCAAGGCACGCAAGGCCGATTACGACGGGATCCGCCAGCGCATCAAGGACTCGTTCTTTGGATTCGAACTGAATTTCCTGCCGAAGGGGGTCCTCGATACCACGCCCGAGGAGCGTGAGCAGGAGTTCGACAGGATGTGGGACGCCGGCGGCTTCGCGTTCTGGCTGGCCAACTACCAGGATATGTTTTTCTCCAAGGAAGCGAACGATATCATCGCCGACTACCTCAAGCGCAAGATCCGGTCGACCGTCAACGATCCTGTGGTCGCCGAGAAGCTGACGCCCAAGAACTATCCGTATGGCACCAAACGCCAGCCGCTGGACACCAACTATTTCGAAACGTTCAATAAGAAGAACGTGCTGCTGGTGGATGCGACCATCGACGGCCCGATCGAGGAAATCACGCCGACCGGCATTCGCGCGGGCGGCAAAGAGTATCCGCTTGATATCATCGTCATCGCCACCGGCTTCGATGCGTTGACCGGTCCGCTGAAGCAGCTTGGCATCAGGGGCCGCGGCGGCAGGATGCTGGCGCAGGAATGGCAGGCTGGCCCCCAGACGTATCTTGGGGTGGCTATTGCCGGCTACCCGAACCTGTTCACAATCACCGGCCCACAAAGCCCCTCCGTGCTGTCGAACATGCCGGTCTCGATCGAGCAGCATGTCGAGTGGATCACTGAATGCATCGCCCACATGCGAAGGAACAAGCTTTCGACCATCGAGGCGACAGCGCAGGCGCAGGACGCGTGGGCCGCTCACGTCGAGGAGGTCGTGAATTCAACCCTCATGATCACCGCCAATTCCTGGTACATGGGCGCCAACATCGACGGCAAGGCGCACCGCTTCTTGCCGTATCTCGGCCCGGAAGGCGTCGGCGGCTATCGCAGGAAGTGCGCCGAGGTCGCCGAAAAGGGCTACGAGGGCTTTGCGTTCGCGAGCCAGGGCCAGAGCGGAGCCATGCACCCGATCGCGGCCGAATAACCTGACAGTCCCTGACCGGGAGCGGCGTTGAGTATCGCCACTTCCGGCATGGCAGTCGTGGGAAGCCCTCGATGGAGTAAGGGAGGCTGCCATGCGGGCGGCCTCCCATACCTTGATGGTATCCCCACCCCACCGACTGCCGTCATGGAGACTCATCCCAACGTGGACATGAAACGACAGGGCTCGCGCCCATCCCGAAGTCACGTGTGGGCGTCGGATCGGTCTTGAACAACCGTTGTGCGGCCTCAGCGTTTGCGGCGCAGCGCTCGAGCCAGCGAGCCACGAGAAAATCGACCCGCGCGGCCAACTGCAGTTGAGCCGCTGCCAGCACAAGCCTCGCGTCCAGACTCCGGTCAGATCGTCTCTTGACGTCGTTGCGGGCGTTCATCTTGCCCTCCTGCCAGTTCGGCGGAGGGAGCTGCCCTGCGCCGAGAGTTACACGCTTGCTTTGCGGATCAGCCCTGTATCGAGCTGAAAATTCCGGCGCCACGTCATCACGGACATGCACGACCAATCGGCCAGCCGAATAAGTGGCCGGATGCGGGCGGCAATTTCCGCGATGTGTGTGCGTGCGTTGCGCATTACGGTCCTCAGGAGTGTAGGCAATTTCACCCGCTACGAATGTGATGATCTAAACACAGATAAAATTCAGAGCGTCAAATGTTTTATGTCACGAGGTGCGGAATTTGTGCGGGGCCAGCAATTTTCGAACGCCAGCGGGATCGGCTGGGTTCGAAAATTTCTGGCTATGGTTTGATGGCCGCTAATGGAATGGTCCGGCCGTGCTCCGGCCCTGCCAGTGCGAGAAGCTGGCAAGGGGCGCTCAAGACAAGGAGCACACGATGTCTTTAGAAGCTCAACGCAGCGATCGCCGNGATCGGCATCGATATCGGCAAGAACTCGTTCCACCGCGTGGGTCATGATCACCGCGGTGCCATCGTGCTGCGACAGAAGTGGTCACGCGGCCAGGTGGAAACGCGGCTCGCCAACCTGCCGCCGTGCTTGATCGGGATGGAGGCTTGCGTCG
>NZ_AXAP01000185.1 GCF_000472865.1 Bradyrhizobium elkanii WSM2783
GCGGTCGATCCAGCCGTGATCGCGCAATATGCTAAGTGGGAGCGGTTGGCGAGTAGTCCCGGTGCACTGCGAACACTCTTACGACTCAACCGCCAGATNGACGTGACCGCGATCCTGNCGACGTTGCAGGTGCCGGCCCTNGTNTTGCACAGCAAAGCCGATCTCCAAGTGCCGGTCGATCTCGGCCGAAAGCTCGCAGCCGCGATCTCGGGCGTCAAATACATTGAATATCCAATTGGCGACCACGCGGTCTGGACCGCCAANAACGAGNCCGTGCCCGGAGATATCGAGGAGTTCGTCACCGGTCGCCGCGATCATGGCGCGGTTGAGTTTGAGCGCGTGCTGTCGACCGTGCTATTCACCGATATCGTTGACTCCACGCGCANCGCCACTGCGATGGNCGACGNGCGCTGGCTTCGGCTGCTCGACAATCACGATCAGATTGCAAGAGAGATGGTCGGTAANNACCGCGGCAATCTGGTGAANAGCACTGGCGATGGCGTTCTAGCAACCTTCGACGGTCCTGGACGAGCGGTGCGCTGCGCGCTCGCCTTTGGCTCGGCGGCGAAACAGATCGGACTCTCCGTTCGCGCCGGCCTGCACACCGGGGAGATTGANATTAGAGGCAATGACATTGCTGGCATCGCCGTNCACGCGGCCGCGCGCGTGATGTCGCAATGCGTCTCCGATGAAGTTTTGGTTTCGCGCGTNGTCACCGACCTCGTNGCCGGAGCCGGGTTGAAATTCGCCGAACGCGGTTCTTACGAACTCAAAGGACTGCCCGGGAAGTGGGATCTGTTTGCGGCGAGCGGATAGTCATCGAAACCGAAAACCACTTGCGCTCCTTACTAGGCAAAAGAGCTGAGTGCCGGAGACGTCAGCTTCTGGCCCTAATGCGAAGTCCGCGTGGATTCTGAAATGGTCTGCTTATCGGGGTAGACCGGAAGTGACTGGTCGCGCTTCCAAGCGGCGCTCTTGACTCAATGTATGGTCCGGCCGTTAGCCGAACTGGGATAGCGCGTCGTCCAAATAAGTCAGCTTGCGGACCTTGTCCAAGAAGCGTTGAACCGCTTCGAGATCGGAGTTACTCTTCCAAAAGAGAACAAATGTTCGCCTATTGAACAATAATTATGGGGGGATTGCGATGATCTGCAAGTTCACGGCGCTTGCGGTTTTTGGGGCGGGCATGTGGTTCGCTGGCGCTGCACCTGCGGCGGCCCAGCAGGGAGACTTCAACGCGCCTGACCTCGTCCTCGTCAACGGAAAGGTCCTGACGCTGGACGAACGATCGACCGTGACTGAGGCGGTCGCCGTCAGTAACGGAAAGATTCTCGCGACCGGAAGCAGCGCATCGATTAAGTCGCTTGCCAGCGCTCGGACCCGCGTGCTCGATGTGTCCGGCAAGACTGTAATTCCCGGATTAATCGATACGCACGCTCACTTCAAGGCGGCTGGTCTTGCCGACTATGTCGTCAACATGAGCCGAGCGAAGACGGTGGCGGAAGCGCTCGAGGCGATCAGGGCATTCGCGGCCAGGAAGAAGCCGGGCGAGTGGATCGTGGGTGGCCCATGGCATCCGCCGTCGCAACTCGCCGAGAAGCGCTATCTGACCAAGCAGGAGATCGATAGCGTCGCTCCAAACAATCCGGTCTACCTGCGCACCGTCGGGCATTTCTCGATGGCGAACACCATGGCTCTGCAAAAGGTAGGCGTGGACAAGACCGCCCCGGATCCGAGCGGCGGATCCTTCGAACGCGACGCTGCCGGTGAATTGACCGGCGTCCTAGTAGAGACGGCGATTGATCGGGTCGAGAAAGCCGTGCCGCCGTGGACGGAAGACGATGAAATGCGGCAGTTCACAATTGCCGAAGGCGTGCTGAACAGCTTCGGAATCACGAGCGCGGTGGAAGGCGCAACGGAAGCCCGCGATGTCCGCACGCTGCAGAAGATCGCCGCGTCCGGACAAGCGACTTTGCGCGTTGGCGTGATGTTCCGGCCAGAGCCGCCTGCCGATCTGACCGCGTGGGAAGCGATCATATCAGGTAACGGGGCTTCTTCAGGCTTTGGCGACGATTGGCTTAAATTCGCCGGGATCAAGATCTTCTACGATGGTGGTATGACGCTGAAGACAGCGCTAATGCGCGACGTCTATCCCGATTCACATGACAACTACCACGGCATCGCGCAGCAGACACCTGAACGGCTGAAGCAACTCGTCTCGATCTGCAATCGCTACGGCTGGCGTGTCGGTGTGCACGTCGTCGGCGATCTCGGTATCGACCAGGTGCTCGACGCGCTTGAGTCAGCCGACAAGGAAAAATCCATTCGGGATCGTCGTTTCGTCCTCATCCATGCCAGTCTGATCAGGCCAGAGCAGATGGAGCGTGCACACAGGCTCGGGGTCCGCATCGATTTCCAGAATGTCTTCATGTGGGACAAGGCCGCGACCGTCGAGCGGTTTCTGGGGCGCGCGACCGCTGACCGCGCCATCCCAACCAGGACGTTGATTGCGAAAATGGGTATCGACAGTCTCGGCGCCGGAACGGACTTCCCCGTCAATCCGATCAACCCTTTCCTCAACATGTACATCATGGTGACCAGGAAGGATCCGAATGGAAGCGTCTACGGCGCTTCGGAAGCCATTAGTCGCGAACAGGCCCTGCGCCTCTACACCAGTGCGGCCTCGCACTACACCTTCGAAGAAGCGCGGAAGGGGACGATCGAGCCCGGAAAACTTGCCGACCTCGTGGTGCTTTCCGCCAACTACATGGCCGTACCGGAAGCACAGATCAAGGACATCAAGGCCGACATGACGCTTATCGGCGGCAAGGTCGTCTTTGAGCGCTGAGCCGGTAACGGCAAGACGTCGAGCGGATGCGGGCACACTCCCGGTCGATCAAGCGACGGCGTTCGCGTTGACCATCAATCTCAAGACCGTCAATGCGCTCGGGCTGACCATTGACATCGTCTTGCTTGCTCGCACGAGGTCTGCTTTGTGGCCCTAATGCGACGTCCGCGTGGGTTCTGAAATGGTCTGCTTATCGGGGTAGACCGGAAGTGACTGGTCGCGCTTCCAAGCGGCGCTTTTGACCCGGAAGCGAAGTGGTGCTTGAAGGGGTAGCATTGGAGAAGATTTAGGCAGGGCGCATCTCAATCGAAAAGCCCGAACATCGAAAAAAAGAGGTGAGGGAGCGACTTATGTCTGACAAATATGCCGTGGTCGGCAATCCGATCGACCACACCAAATCGCCGCTGATCCATTTCAGCTTCGCCAAAGAGACCGGGCAGAATATCGATTACGTCGCGATTGAGGCTCCTATCGGCGACTTCAACGAAGTGGTGGACAAGTTTCGGCGCGAAGGCGGCTTAGGCCTCAACATCACCGCGCCGTTCAAGCTGGATGCGTTCGCGTATTGCACCGATCTTAAGGAGCGCGCCCGGCTCGCTGGTGCGGTAAACGCGATGAAGTTCGAGGTGGATCGGGTGACTGGAGAAAACTTCGACGGCGTCGGCCTTACCAACGATATCACACGTAATCTCGGCCGCTCGATGAAGGGGCGCCGGGTGGCGCTGCTCGGCGCGGGTGGCGCTCAACACCGGTTTCAATGGTCGGCTTCGGCACCGGCGCGAATAAGGGCGAGTTGGTTGCCCGGCCATTGCAGGGCGTCGCCCTCGCGGGCCGCGGCGACGCGCTCCGGCTCATAGACGCCGGAAGAACATCGAGGGCGCGCCAGCCCGCATCTCGGCAGCCAATTTAGCCGCGGTCTTCTCTTAGACCGAACGTTAACAGCGGGCATCGCGCTTCGTAACCCGCTGCCCCCTATGCCGCCACGGCAAAAAACCGGAAACCAGCTCCCGCGAGGTTGTCGGGAGATACCTGAACCGGCTCGCTAACCGTCTCTGACTCTGCCAACAGAAGGCAGGTCGGACAGTTGAACAGATGCAGATTGGTTGCGGGGACAAATCTAACAAGCTCCGATCGACACCACTGCATCTCGCTGCCGCAGGTTGGGCAGCTTGGCGCTTCACGGTCTTCCAGCGAGTGCTTCAGTCTGTCCATCACAACCCTCCCCAGGTCGAGTGATGAAAGCCCCAAGCCCCAACGGGCAAAGCCTTGAGTCGCAGGTTTGACGCGTTATCTGCTACCTTGTTCACGACTTTTTCCAGGCGTCTTCTAGGCATCACTCGGACTGACCGTCGGTTGTTTGGGAGGGGAACCCACGGTCCGTGCAGCGAAAAGTGCGTAGCGCGGCGGTCATCAACTTCACAAAGGCAACACGACTCTTCTTGTTGGCGAATGCTACGGCCGCCGCTCGACGCCGTGCTTGCGCACGTGGCGGTCGACTAGCCTTTACGAACAATTAACTTCTGGTCAGGGTCACTCGCGTCATTTTGGCCCGTTCGCTGGATTGTCTGCTTATCCCCTGACAGCGTCGGAATAGCGGACATCCCCCAAGCGCTGCTTGGGGCCAAAGGACTAAACCGCTCGCGCGGTAGGCCGCTGCGGCAAACAGGGTGGCCAAGCCGATAGCGCCAAGGGGCGTCCTGTCTTGAGATTGAGGGGTTGCAACAACCTCAC
>NZ_AXAP01000186.1 GCF_000472865.1 Bradyrhizobium elkanii WSM2783
GGTCGGCACGCCAACGCCGCTCGCCGCCAGATGCAGCTGGTAGCGCCGCACGTCCTCGAAGCTCGCCGTATCGGGCGAGCGCCCGAGAAACGCCGCGAAGTTCTTGACCCTTTGCACGTAGTCATGTTGGGTCTTCGGGGCCAACTTGCGGATCGTCATGTCTTCGATCATGCGCCGGCGCAACGGGCTCATTGCCTCGTCGGTCATGGGGATGCTCCTGTCTTGGGTGAGGTTGTTGCAACCCCTCAATCTCAAGACAGGACGCCCCTTGGCGCTANCGGCTTGGCCACCCTGTTTGCCGCAGCGGCCTACCGCGCGAGCGGTTTAGTCCCTTGGCCCTTCTGAGACCTGCCGACGGACACCAAGAATGTCCGCTCATCGGGCAAGACCGGAAGCGACTGGCCGCTCGCTTTACGAACTCCCGTCGGCATAGTCTCTGCCATCCACGTGGCGTATGGAGGTTCTACTACTTTGGGTCCGTCGCAATTTCGCGAGCCGACTCGACCGGCACCCCGTAGTAGTCGGCTCCGGCCGATCTGAACTTCTTCGCAAGCTCACCCGCCTGACCGAAAGCCTTTACTGTATCGTCGGCCGAGAGTGCCACCGTCGTGGTTATGTCGGACAGGCTTCCGCCAGCTGCCGCCGCAAGCACGGCCGACACCAGTGTACGCTCGTCGGGTGCTTCGGCTACTATCAGCCAGTCGTACCGTCCCAAGGTGAGGTACCAACCGATTAGACGACCGCCGGCGGCGGCGAGCATCTCAGCAATCGCCTCAGAACGGTTCTCCGGCTTCGCGGTCATTGCGCGGATCGCCGTCGGCGTGTAACGCCCTTGTGAAATGTAGATTGTCATATTGTTCTCCTCTCTAACGTGCTCCTGTCGTCGCTCATTTTAGGTCGCCGACCGCTCGCGCGGATCGGCCTTGAACCTTAGCCGCAGCCCGCAGATCTTAGCCACCGGTCGCAATACGGAAATCCTGCCGGCCTCCGCTTTCTGATCGTTCCTGATTTTTCTGCATCATGTTCTCGCGGAGCTTCAGCCCGTTAAGCGCGCTGACCTCTACAAACCGGCGGCATTTTCAGTGAAGTACATGGTCACGCCTTCCAGTCGCCGACGCAGATCATCACGATTTGCTGATACTCGACCACCACGTGCCTTCAGGAACTTATCTTAACTCACTCCACGCGGCATCTCCTGAGCGTGCAGATGAGGACATCATCGCACTGGGATTTCCAGACTACGGTCCGCACGACGAGCTCAGCAAACGCCTTGGAAAGATCATTGCAAGGCCGACCAAACACGGAGTGAAATTGATGGAAGTGTCCGCGATGCTGCCTGGCGGCATTGGCGGCGGCCCAATCGTAAATGATCGCTATCAGGTTGTTGGGGTCGCGCAGCGGGGCGGTCATTCAGAAACCCGGCAAATCGCGGTAGATCCATACGGCGGGGGTACCGTTATAGCTTAGTAATATTGCCAATCTGCGATCTGCGGCGGGTCGTCCATCGTGTTTGCCATGATGGCCTAAGCGGCTTTAACTTTCACGCGGAAGCTGTGGCAAAGGAACCAATTCACGCGAAGGAACTTGGGTTTGCAACCGAGGTCGTGTTCAGCTTGCATCGTAAGTGTTCAGCTTGCATCGTAATCTAGCATCGGAAAGCCTGTCCCTAAGTCAGATCCAGCGCCGACGGCAGCCGTGATGTCTGTACTGCGGTGCAGCGGTGTCTTGTCTGTAGGAGCTGGTTTTGAAGGGTTGACCTTGCCACTCAGAAAATGCGGTCAGACGGCGCGACCCGCAAGTTGACACCCATCGGATCAGAGCCAACCGATTGGCAGCAAAATGAGTGCCCCCAAAGTGATCCGGGCAGGCCGCCCAAGCTCCACCGACACGGAGGTAACGGTGTCATGGACGAGATCGAAGCAAGGACGATCCGCAAGATAATGTGGCGTTTGCTGCCCTTCCTCTTCATCTGCTACTTCGTCGCGTACCTCGACCGGGTGAACGTCGGTTTCGCCAAATTACAGATGAATTCGGCGCTCGGCCTGTCGGAGGCTGCATACGGCTTCGGTGCGGGCCTGTTCTTCATCTCCTATTTCCTGTTTGAAGTACCATCCAACCTTGCGCTCGATAGGTTCGGCGCTCGGCTCTGGATCGCCCGCATCATGCTGAGCTGGGGTGTCATCTCTGGATTGTTCGCCTTCATCCCCTCGATCTCAGCGGCTACCGGGATCTCGACCGAGTGGGTGTTCTACATCCTCCGTTTTCTGCTCGGTCTCGCCGAGGCGGGCTTCTTTCCCGGGATCATTTTTTACCTGACGCTGTGGTTCCCCTCGATCTACCGCGCCCGGGTCGTCTCGCTGTTTATGCTGGCAATACCGTTCTCGTCGATTGTGGGCGGCCCGATTTCCGGGGCTCTGCTGAACATCGTCGGCGCTGGACTGGATGGCTGGCAATGGCTCTTCATCCTCGAAGCCTTGCCGTCGATACTAATGGGCTTCGGGGTCGTCTTCTACCTGACCGATCGACCGGCGCTTGCCACGTGGCTGGCCAACGACGAGAGGGGCTGGCTCGAACAACGGCTAGAATCCGAACGGCAGCATAAGGTGGCCGTCGAGCACCTGGGCATCGTCAGGGCGCTCACCGACCTCCGTGTCCTTGCTTGCGCGTTCGTCTACTTTTGTCTGAACGCGGCGAGCTATGGTGTGGCGTTCTTCTTGCCGACGATCATCAAGGACTTCGGCGTGAGCAACTTCCAGACCGGTCTGCTGTCCGCTGTGCCGTTCTTGTTTGGCGCCGTCGGAATGGTCCTCCTGGGCCGCAACTCCGACCGCACATTGAGGCGTCGGGAGCACGTTTGCTTCGCCATGCTTCTCGCCTCGATCGGTCTGGCCGGCGCGGGTCTCGTCTCCGCCCCGGCGCTGGTGCTTGGCTTCCTTTGCCTGAGCCAGATCGGCGTTTCCGCGACGCCCCCTCTGCTATGGCCGATACCCAGCGCGTTCCTGACGGGAGCTTCGGCTGCAGCCGGGATCGCGGGGATCAATGCGCTCGGCAACCTGTCCGGGTTCGCCGGGCCTTTCCTTATGGGCTACCTCAAAGATGCGACCGGCAGCTTCACCGCCGGGCTGCTGGCCTTGGCCGGTTGCGCCTTGGTCGGTGGCCTCGTCGCCCTGACGCTTAAAGTTAGTCCGCGACTAGAGATGGCCGGCGCTGCGCCGGGCGGGCCCGCACCGGCGGCGGCCCGTTGAGAGGACCAGGCGATGAGAGTCGATGAGTTTGGGATGACCGATTCCAGGTGAAGCCGTTCCCGGTCGCCAAGGCATCTGCGTGAGAGAGCGCTCCACGCCGCCGGGAAACGAGATAGCCGCTGTGGTAACGCGCAGCCATCCCATCAGACCGGCAGGTGAGGCGCTACTTACTTTCCATCGCTTAGACCAGCCGCCGCCCCAAGCCCGCGGTAAACGACCTTCTTTGAGCCAAAGTCGGACCTTCGGCCCGAACGTTTGCGGATCTGCTGAAAGACCTCGAAGTGGACAGCGGCCATTGGCCGACTTCTTCCACAACATCTGAATTACGAATGTCACCTGGCACGTGCAAATTCGAGAGAACGAAACCGACGAGCCCCTGGCCATGCCTTTGACGACGTATAACTCCACATGGCGTGTGCTGCGTAGCGGGTTGGATTCGCCACTTCGAGCAACCTGCGAGAGTATGCGGAGAGGGGCTGAGGATTCGGGGAATGCAGAACCAAGTACGCGCTCGTTGGCGGGATGAATCGCGCCAACGCGGCGATTCAGGAGGTCGGCCCAGATTACACGCGCATCAGTCTTGAAACTGCGGAGCGCGTCGGCAATCAGCTTAGATCTGGATTAGAGGCCGTAGGTATCACGGCTGGTTTTCGCCTACAGGGGTCCGTTCCCCATCGCTCTTCGCTTGCAGCGGCACGGACCATTCACCGGTGCCGCAATCCGCGCAGCGGCCGAAACGGCAGGCCTCCCTCTCGCAGTGTCGTTACTGGAAATCGGTACCAGCGAAGCAAGCTATCGCGCAGGATGCCTCCCCCACGTATGGCCCCCTTGCGCGGGTGGGGACCGAAGGGCGAACGGGTGCGGGTTTTGCACCCCACGGCCATTGGCGGACGCTGACCTTTCTCGGCGCCTTGCGCTCTGACAGCCTCGTCGCTCCCTGCGTCTTCGACGGNCCGATCAACGGCGAATGCTTCCGCGCTTATGTCGAACAGCAGCTTGTTCCAGTTCTTAAGCCGGGCGACATCGTGATCATGGATAATCTCGGCAGCCACAAGTCGGCTGCTCTGCGTCGCATCATCCGAGGCGCCGGCGCCAGACTCTGGTATCTGCCGCCTTACTCACCCGACCTCAATCCGATCGAACAGACNTTCGCCAAGATCAAGCACTGGATGCGCATCGCGCAGAAGCGTACCCTCGAAGACATTTGGCGACACATCGGCGACCTCGTCACCTCGATCCAGCCTGCCGAATGCAGCAACTACTTCGCCAACGCAGGATATGCTTCCATCAAAACGTGAAACGCTCTA
>NZ_AXAP01000187.1 GCF_000472865.1 Bradyrhizobium elkanii WSM2783
AAGCCGCCGATGTTGTTGGTCTTTATGTCGATCCGCCTGCAAAGGCCATTGTCTTGTGCGTCGATGAGAAGCCATCGATCCAGGCCCTGGAGCGCGCCCAAAGCTATCTGAAGCTGCCCAACGGACGGGCTTTGACTGGCCAAAGCCATGATTACAAGCGGCATGGCACGACGACGCTGTTCGCCGCGCTCCAGGTTGCCACCGGAACGGTCATCGCGGAGCATTCAAAGCGCCGCCGCCGCATGGAGTTCCTCTGTCGAGAGACGATCATGGTCACTCGATGCTCCGTGTTGTCGTTTTTCGGCCGTGTCCCGTTGAGGACGCGTATGTCCGGGAGCCGACGCTGTGGCGTAACTATTCCGACAATACAGCACAAAGCACATGGTTTTCGTTCCTCAAAAAAGCCCCGCGCGAGCGGACTTTGGTGGCACGTCGATTGCTGGGACACGGAAAAGGATCCGCATGACCATGCAATCCAGTCGTCGCCGCAGGAGTTCAAATGAAACTTGCTCGATCCAAACAAGTCAGCGCCATAGCTGTACGGTTGAGTGCGGTCGGTATCGCATGCATTCGCATTAGCCAAAACATCTGCCTCTCGTCGACAATCTGTAGTCGTCTCCGTGTACCACCGAGCGCATCGCGACCTGCGAACGGAGCTGCAGCGAGTGGGGCGCGAATGCAGCTCGCTGATTGAAACGCGCCGCTTCAGTAACGAGCAAGACGAGATTGATGTGGTACGGCCGCGGCTGCCAGCGCGGCTTTCCTACACGAAAGCTAATGGAGTCCCCAACAGATGAACGCGCCCAGCTATTCCGAAGCCCTGGAATTTGCGATCGACCGCTCGTACGAGATCAATCTCGACATGTTGAGATCGCGAAATCTGCACCTGGACGCGCACAACGACTATCTCGTCGGCACATATCCTCCTCTCAAGGCAATGGGTGACCTGGATGCCGAAAGATTGTTGACTCAGGTCGCCTCGTCAATTGACCTCTATTTTCATATCCCATTCTGTAATCAGTATTGCACGTTTTGCCACTTCGCCAAGGAAATCAATCCATCTTCCGAGCGAGTGGAACGCTATTTGGCGGCCTTAAATAAAGAAATGACTTGGTCGGGCGCGGCGCTTGCTGGGAGAGCTGTTGAGACTGCGTTTTTTGGAGGGGGCACTCCCTCATTTTTGACTAACCATCAACTCAAAACGCTATTTGCCATGGTTAACGAGCGCTTTGATTTGTCGAAGTCAGAAGTAAGTTTTGAGTTGCATCCCTCGCTTGTGAAGCATGCGGACGCCGCGGATCGCATCTCGACTCTACTTAGAGGCGGAGTAAACCGCTTCGTACTGGGCGTTCAAAGTCTAGATCGGGATATTTTGCGTATATTGAACCGCGGGCACGGTGTGGAGGAGGTGATACAACTCGTGACATTGCTGAACGAGATGGGCGTTGAGAATCTATCGCTTGACCTCATGTATGGGCTGCCGCAGCAAACGCTTCGGAGCTGGTACGACTCAATAATCGGGCTGTTGGACATTGGAATAGAGAAGTTCAACGTATTCCCGTTGATGTTTAAATTGACTGACCCCGTGGCCCGCCATTTGGCTATGGGACGCTATCAATTCGCCGGGGCCAAGGAGCGCATTATAATGCACTTCATGGCGGAGCACATCCTCACGAAGCTCGGTTATCGCTATGGACCAATTTTCTATTGGACTAAGAGGTCGCAGCCGCACTCCGTTCAACAAAGCCGTAAATACGATTCCTGGAACGACAATAATCTCGTCCCGTTTGGGGTGGGTGGATTTGGCTACATGAGCCAGTGCCAGTTCTACAACGAGGCAGATCTAGATCGCTATCTACGTAGGGTCGAAGCCGGCGAGAAACCAGTGTGGAAGGGGGTTGTACTGTCCCAGGACGACCTCATGCGCCGAACATTAATGTTTGCCTTGCGAAGCAGCGGAGTGCTGCTCTCCCGCTTCGAGCGCGAATTTGGAGTATCGCTAGAAAAATACTTTTTCGGCGAGCTTGAAATCTTAAGGGAGGCAGGCCTCGTTCGCATTTCAAACGATGGCGTGCTTTCGTTAACCGACGCCGGAATTATCAACTCGGGCGCTGTATCGTTGCTATTTTTCTCTGAGAATGTACTTGAGCGGGTCGCGTACAACGATAGCAGGATAACAGACAAACAAACGGATCTAATCGAAAAGCACGACTATTCGCCCGCCGCAAGATATGGGTCGAGTGCAGAAATGCAAGCTGTTTTTCGATGAAGTGGGGGAGCGCTCGTCTATGGTCGCTACGTTGTCCTTTTCCACTCCGGAACAGCAGCGCCGTCGGGCGCGGCAGATATTTTCTCATGTGTCCGATAGCTTCGATCGCGGGCAACGGAAACGGCCGCTTGGGCTTGTCAGCAATGTTGTCGCCGATCAACTGCCGCACTTCATTGCCGAGATCAAAGGCAGTGAACGGCCAGATGAAGCGGTCAAGGCTCTTGGAAGTAGCATTAATGCGATGATTGCATCGGCTGACCATGATGGACAGCTGCTGAAGTTGCCGGATCCCGACTTCGCCGTCGCTAAGACAGACGTCCAATATCTCGTCAATTGTGCTTATCAGATGTCGGCGTTTGCCGGCCTTGATCCCGTGCAGGCGGAGTTGACGGTGGGAGAGGCGCTGAGCCGTCTCGCCCGCTTAAGCTGCCAGCGACAGCCTAGCATTGAGGTTCTCTCCTATGAAGATATGATCCTGACGAATCCAGTGCAGAGCGATCCTCGCATATATTGCCTTGGCGCCGCCGGGGTCGAGGAGCGAGACTTTTGCTTGGGTCATCAACTCATCGAGAGCGAGCTAAAATTGGCAATCGCAGCTCTACTTGAATTGCGTGATGCGGCTGACGCGGACGCTCATCAATGTCTTGCGCTATGCTTGGAACGCCTTGAGTCAGCGAACTATGTTCTGGCCCGATTTTTTGAACATATGTCGCCCGACCTATTTAGCCAATTTCGTGTGTTTTACGGAAAAAACCCTTACAAGAATAGGCTTGGCCCAAGCGGTCGGTTTTCTGCCCGGGTCGTGGCGGTCTCGGTGCTACTGGTCGGCGAAGAACTCTTTCAGCAGAAGCCGCAATACTATAGGGATTTGTATCGGCTGTCCGAATACTATCCGCAGGGAGGCATTCACGAGGTATTCCGCTGGTTGTCACCAGATGACAAAGGCGCGGAGCCCACGCCAAGTTGGCTGGAAGGGAAAGCGGACTTTCCTGGGTTTGCAACCATTTCGCCCGTCGTCGAACGCTATGGTGGAGAAGTCCGAAGGCTGCGCGCTTCGTGTGTTTGTGCGCTGGAACAGTTTACCCGGATGCACCGTACTACGGCTTTGAAATATACGGTTGAACCGGGTCATCCAATTGTCGGAGTCGAGGCTTCGGAAAGTGTTGAGGCTGTCCTTTCACAGCGGCTGTTAACGGCGGCGCGATAGCCGGCGGTATTTGGCTAGGTAAAACATGTAGTGATGCTGAGAGGCGCAGGCATCCGACACGGGTCCAAAGGTGGCGTTCGATGTCTCAGGACGAAGTGATGTTTCGTCAATTTGAGTCAGGAGATACTGATGATGTGTGGCATCTGCATAGACGCGCATCGGAGGCGGTTGGTGTGTGTGGCCCGGAAGGAGCGTGGGAGGATGATTTACGAAACATTGGAGAAATATACATCGCGTCAGGCGGAGACTTCGTAGTTGCGCATATTGGTTCCAAGCTCGTTGCCATGGGTGGATTGAAGCTTATTGACGATGACGTCGCAGAGCTGAAGCGTATGCGAGTCGATCCTGCCTTTCGACGGCGAGGGCTTGGGACGAGGATTCTTAGTGAATTGGAAACGCGAGCCGCCGCCCTGGGATTCAAGCGGATAGTACTCGACACGACAAAGATCCAAGTAGGGGCTCAAAGACTTTATGAGGCCGCTGGCTACGTTCGCCGTAAGGAAGGGATGTTGCACGGATATGAAGTGATCTTCTACGATAAGCGGCTTGTCGGCCGGGATGAGCCACGTCACATAATCAACGAGGTTGTGGGCCTGGAGAATCCACGCTAGCCCTGTAGGGACCTGGCGTCGTGAAAGGCTGAAGCAGGTGAAGGCGCTGGAGTTCGGCTCGCGTCGACTGAGGAGAAGCGCGGGCGCCGCGGAAGCGGTTTCGTCGTCCGTGAAGAAGCTCCCAAGTCATTGAGCGGGAGTCGAATTTTGGATCGGAGCGAGGNTCGGGATTGCAAGCTTTTTGGATTTGAAGGCCCGAAAGCTTGCAATTTGATTTNTGGGATTCCGTCGAATCGCGTGTCGTGATTCCGTGGTCGCAACGGAGGGGACGATGCGACCCAAGGAACGACGGGACAGCGGACAGGCCGACCTTCTGCGCTCGCGGCTGGACGCGATCATCGACATGAACCATGCGCTGGTGCAGCTGGCGCGGACGATCGACTGGGCATTCCTCGAGCAGAAGTTCGGCGCGGTCTATGAGGACAAGCCGGGCCG
>NZ_AXAP01000188.1 GCF_000472865.1 Bradyrhizobium elkanii WSM2783
TTCCTCGGCACCAACGACAATGCTATCCGCCTGCAGGTGCTCGCTGCGATGATTGCCTACCTGTTGTTGCGCATCGCCGCGCGCGCCAACTGCGTCAAGATGCTCCCTCTCAGGCTGGCCGAACTGATCCGCCAGTTTCTGTTCACCCGTCGATCCCTGGCCGCGATCAACGAGCCGCCACCTATCAATCCCAGTAAGCCCAAATCGCGAACTTCCCCGAACCAATTGGCATTTTGCTATGGCTGATTTTCCCCGGACAGCCCTGCCGCGAGCGGGGCGAGGTGGAGTCCGGCGGATCGATCAAGCGCCAAGTCACCACGCATCACTGCTGCGCCAGATGCTGATTGTTGCTATCGGCAGCGGCCTGCTGGGTGCCCCGCGCGCCCATTTCGGCGATCTCCAATTTCAGGAGAGCGCCGGGGCGCACGCGCTGCAGGCCATTGACGACGATGCGGTCGCCGGGCTTCAGGCCCGAGGTGACGATACGCAGGCCGTCGACGGTGCCGCCGAGCGCGACCGGACGGTAGACTGCGCGGCTATCCTCGCCGACCACCATCACGAATTTCTTGTCCTGGTCGGTGCCGATCGCGCGCTCATCAACCAGCACAAGCGTCTGCTTCTGCGGCTGGCCCATGCGCACGCGGGCGAACTGACCCGGGATCAGGCGGCCGTCTTCATTGCGGAACACCGCCCGCACGCGGATGGTGCCGCTCTGGCCGTTGACCTGGTTGTCGATGAGCTGGATATGCCCCTTGGCGGTGGTGCCGCCGGACGTCGTCATCTCCACCGGGATCCGGTCGAGATTGCCGCGCGTGCCGGAGGCATCTGCGATCGAGTTCAGCGCGCGCAGCACCACTTCTTCATCGGCGTCGAAGCTGGCATAGATCGGATTGACCGAGACCAGCGAGGTCAACACCGGCGACGCGGTACCGGCGGCGACGAGATTGCCGACGGTGACCTCGAACTTACCGACGCGACCGTCCACGGGCGCGCGCACCTCGGTATAGTCGAGATTGAGCTTAGCGGTTTGCAGCGTCGCCTCGGCGGCCTTGACGTTGGCAATCGCTTCGCGATTGGCATTGTCGCGCTGGTCATAGTCGCGCCGCGTCACGACCGCGTTGCCGACGAGCTGCGCGCCGCGCTCGAGTTCGCTGGTCGTGAACACCACGCGCGCTTTGGCGGCCTCGAGCTGCGCCTTGGCCTTGTCGACCTCCGCGGCGTAAGGCGCGGGATCGATCTTGAACAGGACGTCACCGGCCTTCACCAGCGAGCCCTCGGTGAAGTTGGTCGAAAGGATCGCTCCGGCGACACGCGGCCGGACCTCGACACGGTCGATGGCCTCGAGGCGGCCGGAGAAATCGTCCCACAGATTGGCCTGTCGGGGCTCGATGGCCGCGACCGTCACGGCGACGGCCTGCTCCGGTGCGGCGGCTGCACTGGTCGCCTGCGCGGCATAAAAATAGCGGCCGGAAAGGACCGATCCAGCCGCCACGACGGCGCCAACGATCACAATACCGCCAACGATGCGTCGGAATCGGCCAGAACGGGGGGTAATACGGGCGGGGGGCATTCGCGCGCTCCATAATGTAGTGAGCGCTACAAATGTGGATCTGGACGCCGGTCCGCAAGATACTTATGTAGCGCATGTTAAGAAATTTTCAGGGAGCACGCAATGGCGATGGGCAGGCCCCGGGCGTTCGACGCCGACGCGGCGCTGGACCAGGCGATGGAAGTGTTCTGGCGGCACGGCTATGAGGGCGCGACGATCGCGCAACTCACTGAAGTCATGGGCATAAATCCGCCGAGCCTGTACGCGGCCTTCGGCAGCAAAGAGGGCCTGTTGAAGGCTGCGCTCGATCGTTATAGCGCCAAACGCGCCTGCTGGATGGAAGAAATCGTGAGCGCGCCGACCGCCCGCGGGGTGGCCGAGCGCATGCTGATCGGCACCGCCGATACCCAGACCGACCCGGCCAACCCACCCGGCTGCCTGCTGGTCCAGGGCGGTCTTGCCTGCGGCACCGGCTCGGCAAACGTTCCATTCGAACTCGCCGCCCATCGGGCGCAGACCGAAAACCAGCTCCGCGAGCGCTTCGTCAGGGCGAAGGCCGAGGGCGACCTGAAGGAAACCGCTGACCCCGCCGCGCTCGCGCGCTATCTCTCCGCAGTCATCGCCGGCATGGGCGTGATGGCCTCGTCGGGCGCCGACCGCGAGGCACTGCGGCAGGTCGCCGCGGTATCGGTGAAGGCGTTCGAGGAGCAGAGTAATTCGTAAGTCGCCTGCCCCGCTCCGTCCGCTCAGCTTGAAGCTCTGCCGGGTTTGATCCGAGAATGGTGCGAGCCTGACCGGGTTGGGGAGTGACCGGCGATGAAGCATTGGAGCCGCTGGCTGCCGGGTCTCGACGCCATCCGTCGATATGAAGCGGCGTCGCTCCGCCACGATGTCTTCGCCGGGCTCGTGCTGGCGACCATGCTGGTCCCGGTTGGGATTGCCTACGCGAAAGCATCGGGCTTGCCTGGCATCTACGGTCTGTACGCAACGATCGTACCGCTGCTGGTCTACGCGTTGTTCGGGCCCAGCCGCATCCTTGTGCTGGGACCGGACTCGGCTCTCGCAGCCGTCATCCTCGGCGTCGTCGTTCCGCTGTCGGGTGGCGATCCTCTGCGCGCCGCAACCTTGGCCGGCGCAATGGCGATCGTATCCGGGACGGTATGCATTCTGGCAGGCATCGCGCGTCTGGGTTTTGTGACCGAGCTTCTCTCCAAGCCGATACGCTACGGTTACATGAACGGAATTGCCCTGACCGTGTTGGTCAGCCAACTGCCAAAGCTGTTCGGTTTCTCCATCGAGAGCGAAGGACCGTTACGGAGCTTGTGGGCAATCGGCGATGCGATCCTTGAAGGCAAGACCAACTGGATCACGTTCGGGATTGGACTCGGCAGCTTGATCATTATTCTCCTGCTCCGGAACAACAAGCGTCTGCCCGGTGTCCTGATTGCAGTGGTCGCGGCGACGCTCATCGTCGGTGCGCTGGGTCTCGGGTCGCATTACGGCGTCACCGTTCTGGGTCCTCTTCCGCAGGGGTTGCCGGGCTTCGCCGTTCCCCTGATCGGCACCAATGACATAGTGCCGGTCGTGCTCGGCGGCTCTGCCGTCGCGCTGATATCGTTCGCCGACACCAGCGTGCTGTCGCGCGCCTTTGCGGCACGATTGGGCACGCACGCCGATCCCAACCAGGAGATGGTGGGGCTTGGCGCCGCCAATCTGGCAGCCGGCTTTTTCCAGGGCTTTCCGATCAGCAGCAGCAGTTCGCGCACGCCGGTTGCCGAAGCCGCCGGCGCCCGCACCCAACTGACTTGTGTCGTCGGCGCGCTGGCCATCGCCCTTCTGCTGCTGGTAGCGCCAAACCTCCTTCAGCACTTGCCCAACGCCGCACTCGCTGCCGTCGTCATCGCCGCCGCGATCGGGTTGTTCGAGGTCACCGACCTCAAACGGATCTATCGCATCCAGCAATGGGAGTTCTGGCTGTCGATCGTCTGCTTTGTCGGTGTGGCCGCGCTCGGGGTGATTCCGGGAATTGGCCTCGCGATCGCCATCGCCATCGCCGAGTTTCTATGGGACGGGTGGCGCCCGCACTCGGCCGTGTTGGGCCGCGCCGACCGCGTCAAAGGTTATCACGACATCACCAGATATCCGGATGCACGCCAGGTCCCGGGGCTGGTGCTGTTTCGGTGGGACGCGCCTTTGTTCTTCGCCAACGCCGAATTCTTCAACGAGCGCATTATGGACGCCGTGGCGAAATCACCGACGCCCGTGCGCTGGCTGGTCGTTGCCGCCGAGCCGGTCACCAGCGTGGACGTCACCGCCGGCGATACACTTGCCCAGTTGGACGAGACACTACACGCGCGGGGTATCGAGCTTCGCTTTGCCGAACTCAAGGATCCCGTAAAGGACAAGCTGAAGAAATTCGGATTACTGGCGCAGCTTGGTGAGGACAGCTTCTTCCCGACCGTCGGCGCCGCCGTTTCCACCTATCTGGAGATCAACAATGATGTTGAATGGGAGGATTGGGAGGACCAAGACGGCCGCTAGGGTTGTGTACTCATAGGCGTACACGTCAGCTTCGTTCGGCCAAGCGGAAATCTTATGATCAGTCGGAGCATTACCGCTCATGGTGGAGTCGAGATGTGGCGCGGTGGCTTTAGGCTACACATATCTGTTGCCGCCCCTTTCGTCTGGCGGTGCCTTAGTGGTGTAGCCGTGACTCCGTTTCCACATCCCGCTCGTCGAACCGGACAGGCAGATCTCCCGCATCCGGCTCTCGGACAAGACCTCACGCCTTCGCCCACGGCCGGTCGCGGCCAAGCGCGGTTAGACGTACGAGCCCAAAGTGCCCGTAAAGGTGCGAGAGTGGATAGGTCCCGCCCTTGCATCGCCTGACCTTGTGCTTGATGCGCAACCAC
>NZ_AXAP01000189.1 GCF_000472865.1 Bradyrhizobium elkanii WSM2783
CAAGCTCCTCTATGAGCGGTGATCTTCGCAATCACCGGACTTACCATGACCGCTCCAGCCTCTCAGGCTTTTGCAGAACCTTCCGCACACTACCTGAAACCGGGTTGGCGTCATTGTTGCCGGTAGCTCGCAGGCTGCGGCTCAACGCGAGTCTTCTAAACAGTTCTCCGTAGGCCGCGATGCAAGTGGCCTTTGTCGAACAAGGGCTCGGGGCCGCTCCATGTTTCAAAGGAGGAACAGGATGGATTTCAACTCAATCGACCCACTGAACACGGACCCCCGCCTGACTTACCACCCCCGCCCGCCGATCCAACGGGCTTTGAGCACCAGCTGAGCGAATTGCAAGATAGTGCTCCGCCATACGTTACTCGGTCGCCAGTGCCGCAGGGCGAAGCCTATTCGCCATATTTGGAGGCCGGGCATCCCTATTCGTCACATTTGAATTGGCAGGATGATCTGCATACGCCGGCCGCGGTTTCCCCTGAGCCATTACCGGCCACTGGCGAAAGCTTTCAGCAGCCCAGCTCGCAGCAGGCGATTGCTGAACCGCTGGCGAAAGCCGCATATTTCGATCAGGATCTGATTTGGCAGGAGCTCGAATCCGGCCTGCAAGCCGGGCCGTCGCAAGCCGGGCCATCATCCTTCGCCCTGGAAGGCCCTCAGCGACCCATCTCGCAGCAGCCGCTTGCTCAGTCGCTGGCGGAAGCCCCCGATTTCGATAAGGACCCAGTTTGGCAGGAGCTCGATCCCGGGCTGCAGGCCGGGCCATCGCAGGCCGGGCCGTCCTCGTCCGCGGGGGCCGCGCCACGCGAACTCGGAGATTTCGTCATGAACAACGGACGCCGTGCCAGCGAGTACTGGGTCTTCTTTCCCCAAACGGCCTCGAACGCTCAGATGAATATGCTAAGAAGCGTCGGGCTCATGCCGAGCAGAGACTCACCGACAACCTTCTCCATTATAGGTGTCCCCCACACAGCCGAATGGCGAGATGAGGATTTCGTTCGTATCAACCCGTCGCTGGACCCTAGCCTCTGGCCTGGATACTCGGGTGAGGATTCACCCACTGGGTAGACGTTCCACAGCAGCTCGCGGCAGGGCCATGCGCCTCCCCGCGAAAACAGACCTTCGGGATGTCGCCGACGGCAGCAGCGCCTGGCGACGTCCCTCCTGGGCGTCGACGATCTTGGCTATCTTAGCCTCGCGCCAAGATAATTGTACCCGGTCAATTAATTATGCGTCCTTTCAGAGATCTGGTCAGGCAGTCGGCGCGGCCAGGACATTCCAGCTGAGAACGGCCCACATCATCCCCGCAACGTTCCGAGTCTCAAGCGGCAGGGGTTTTGAAGGCACCTCGAGCGGACTTCGCAGCGAGTGAAACGAAGTTGATGCCGGTGATGGCGCCGACGTCCTAGTTCTTCAGCCAGTCGCAGCGCCGGTAGAACTCGATCGGCATGTGTCCTCGCGCCGTCAGCGACTCCTCCAAGCCCCCATTGGTGAGGCGGGCATGCCCGTGCTGCGAGCTGGTTGTGGAGCGCGTACCCGGTGCCCAAACCCGCTGGGCCTTGGGGTTGCAGTCCAATCGAGTTATTCAGCCACGTCCAACAGGATAGAGACGAACGCGCGGTCCTCTGTCCGTTTCTTGCAACTCGGCCCTATAGGGTACACCTTCGATGAGGATATGCGTTGGACGGCCCGCGCTCGGCACGAGACCCTCGTCGTCCAGTGCTTGGATGAGCTCTAGTGGGGCGAAACGTTCGCGGTTGTGATCCCAATGCCCCTCGCGGATCACAGGCGCGAAATCCAGTCGCTGCTGATGGCATGGCCTGGCAGACGACGATGCCCTGGTTTCATCCATCTGCCCAACTTGGGAGTGATGGACGAGAAGAACGTCGCGGGGCCCTTCCGGCCCCAGCTCGGCCGTGGAGGGCTCACGGTTGATGGAAAAACGTGTGATTGGGACGAAGTGGGTCGGCGGGAGCCCGCTGTAATCAAGTATGTCGATCAAGACGTCCGAGGCCCGTCGGGAGCCGTGCTCCCAGTCCGAATCGACGAGAGGCCCGATGTCCCGTACCTTATGATGGTTCGCTGATAATGGGTCGATTGGATCCATACTGCTCTCCTCTTGACGATACAGGGCCTGCGCAAATCTGCGGAGTTACGCGCCGGACCAGTGTACGGGGCGGCAGAGATTTCAGCGCGAGCCAAGACTAATCTTGCAGGGGCTAGCTGTCGAAAACCTGACGAGTGTCACAAGGAGCCAATGGCGACCGTGTTGGTTTCCTCCGGAAGGTGCGGCGTCGGTCGTCTGCTGAAGAAGAGCTGGTGATGGTCGAAGACAAGGAGCCGCGCTGAACCTGGAGGACTGCCTATGAAACTGCACCGCTTCCGTGACACTTGGACGTCGTCTTCGGTGACATCGATGCAAGCTTTCGGACTTTTGCAACCGAAAAGCTTGCAATTTCATTCCCGGCCTTGACCTGGGCCTACCCGACGGGTCCGACCTTTTCGCAATTGATCGTATCGATGTGCGGGTAGTGTGTGTATCGACGCGCGCCGTTTCCATGCTTAGCCCTTGGGCGCGGATCGCGCGAGCCTTCGCTTGGTCGAGGCGTCGGAGCGGCGGCCGGGAGCTCCTTGCAGCTATCAGGCGGGTTTCCGCGTTTCAGCATCTTCCGAAACACGGCATACGCGTCATTTGCGCTCTCATAGGCGGACAGGGTCGAGTCATCGTTTACCCAGGCGAGCACGATAACCTTTGCAGTTTCCCGATTGGTGGTATCGAAAGAAAAGGCGGAACTGCTGCAGGAATTGAGTGCCTGTATTCGTCGCCGAGCGTGGCGCCCTGCCGGTAGACATCACGAGTGGGTCGCTCGGGATATCTTCGAACGCCAGCTTGAGGACGGCGGCGAGAAGCTCCGCCATGCGCTTCTTCTTATATCCCTTAAGATCCTTGTTTTGCGCTTTCTCGACGGCCGCGATCATCGCCTCGAGCTGGTCGAGAAATAGCGGTTGCGCGTAGATCGTCCAACCATTGATCTTGGGGTTATCGTCGCTCACGCCTCGTCATCTCGGAGAGCCGAGTTGAGATCGACCTTGACGCCTTTGACGAGGGCCTTGCCGCGCGCGAGCAGCGACTTCGGTACGGGCCGAATCCGCGCCCGCTGATCGGCCATGGTCTCGTGCAAGCAATTTAAGAAACTTGCCGATCACTGGATCGCCCTCGTCCGCGCGCGCTTGCTTCTTGGCTATCACGACGGTCCCGTCGGAGAGGCCGCGGAACACGACCTGGTCGCGCCTGCCCAACCCCAGGATCTTACGGATGGGTACCGGCACGGTTGTTTGGCCGCGCTCCGTGATTGTCGCGGGATTTCAAGGATTTCGGCCGTCTTGGTCACGGTCCGCTCCCATAATCTGCCCCCGGCAATGCATTTGCATTGTAGGTCAAGAGACGTCAGATTGCGAGGGAATGGGACCGCGAGAAGATCGACAATGAACGCTACACCGTGGCGCGCTGGAGGAGGACTTCGCCCACCACATGCGAATGCCATCCCAACCAAGCGAAGGAGAGGATCTCTCAACGGCTCAGGTGCAGTCAGTGCAGAGAATCAGACCATAGGGCGCGTAGACTGAGCCTGAGAGAGCAAGGTCGGTCACAGGCCCACCGCTTGTTACCCATGGTCATTCCCTAGTACCCACTTTTCATAGAACGTGAGTCGTGATTCAAGATCGGGATGATTCCCGAAGCAAGAGAAGTCCGCGTTTCGCGGAAGGAGCGTCTG
>NZ_AXAP01000190.1 GCF_000472865.1 Bradyrhizobium elkanii WSM2783
GCGAAGCCCATTGTGCTGTGCGTGGACGAGAAGCCCTCGATCCAGGCCTTGGAGCGAACGCAGGGTTATCTGAAGTTGCCCAATGGCCGCGCCTTTCAGAGGATCGTGAGCAGGGATTTCGCGGGATCGTGAGCAGCTTTTCAGTGGCTCAGTCCGCTTCGGCCGATAACTCAGCCGGCTTAGGAACTGCCTCGTCAGTGAACGAGGAAGGCCGATGCCCACCCAGAGATTGTCGATGCGCCGGATCAAAGAGGTTCTCCGCTTAAAACATGTTCAAGGCTTGCCGGAGCGAGCCATCGCGCGCACCCTGGGCATCAGCAACGGTGCCGTGCACAGCTATCTGCGCCGAGCCGGAGCTGCCGGGCTGAACTGGCCGTTGCCGGCCGGAATGACCGACGAGGACCTGGAGCTGCTGCTTTTCCCTGCGCCGAAGCCGGAGTCGCAGAGCCTCCAGCGGTCCGCTCCCGACTGGGGCTATGTCGACAAGGAATTGCGCCGGCGCAATGTGACCCGTCGGCTGCTGTGGGACGAGTATCGCGCCACCCATCCTGATGGATTCGGCTACACATGGTTCTGCACGACCTACGAGGCCTGGAAGGGGCGTGCCCGGCCTTCGATGCGGCAGACCCATCTGGGCGGCGAGAAGGTTTTCGTGGATCTCGCCGGCGACACCATCGACGTCATCGATCCCTCAAACGGGGAAGTGCAGTCGATGAAGCTGTTCGTCGCGGCGATGGGCGCCTCCTCCAACTATACCTACGCCGAGGCCTGCCCAAGCGAGGGGCTCGCCGACTGGATCCGCCTCCACATCAACCTTTTCGCCTCCCTCGGCGGCGCGCCGACATTCGTGGTCTGCGACAATCTCAAGGCCGCCGTCACCAATCCCGACCGCCACGATCCCGGCCTCAACCGAACCTATGCCGAGATGGCGAGCCATTACGGCACGGCCATTCTCGCAGCCCGGCCGCGGCGCCCAAAAAGACAAGGCAAAGGTCGAAGTTGCGGTGCAAGTCGCCCAGCGATGGATTCTGGCGCGGCTGCGCAACCAACGCTTTTTTTCGTTAGCGGAGCTGAACGCAGCCATCAAAATACTCGCCGTCGAACTCAATGCCCGGCAGATGCGCGACTTTGGCGCCAGCCGCGCCGAACTGTTCGCCGAGCTCGACCAGCCCAAGCTCACAAAGCTGCCGGACCAGGCTTACGCTTTCGCACGCTGGAAGCGATGCCGGGTCGGCCCCGACTATCATATCGAGATCGATGGACACTGGTATTCCGCGCCGTATCGGCTCATCCGTGAGCTCGTCGATGCGCGCATCGACGACAGGACGGTCGAGATCTTCCACAACGGCCGCAGGATCGCCAGCCACGCCCGCGCCCCTAACCGGCGGGGCCACACCACCATCGCCGACCATATGCCCAGCGCCCATCGGCGCTACGGCCAATGGACGCCCGCCGGAGTGATCGCCGCCCCGGCGAGCGGATCGGTCCGTCGACCGCCGCCTTCTTCCAAGCCGTGATCGCGGCCCGGCCGCATCCCGAGCAAGGCTTTCGCACCTGCCTCGGCATTCTGTCGCTGACCAAAAGTTACAGCGCCGAGCGCGTCGACGCGGCCTGCCGGCGCGGCATTCTGATCAAGGCACGATCCGTCGCCTCGATCCGCTCCATCCTCCAGAACGGCCTGGATCGCACCTTTCTCGACGAACCCTCCGAACACCAACCCCTGCGCCACGGCAACATCCGCGGCTGGGATTATTTCCACTGAAGCCAAGGAGACCTGTATGCTCAACCATCCCACCCACGAACGCCTGATCGAGCTCGGCTTGAGCGGCTTGGCCAAGGCCTTTGAGGAGCAGCGACGATCACCTGATCTCGAAGCCTTGCCGTTCGAAGATCGCATCGGCCTGCTGGTCGACCGGGAAGCCGCAGAACGTGACACCAGGCGGCTCACCACGTGCCTCAAGCTGGCCGCGCTTCGCCAGAATGCCTGCGTGGAGGACGTCGATTTGCGCACGCCGCGGGGTATCGACCGGGCCGTCTTCGCCAAGCTCGTCAGCGGCGACTGGATCGATCGCCACGAGAATTTTCTTCTAACCGGGGCGACCGGATTGGGCAAAAGCTGGTTAGCCTGTGCTCTCGGTCACAAGGCCTGCCGCGACAATCGCTCGGTTCTCTACCATCGCGTCCCAAGATTGTTCGAAGCGTTGGCGCTCGCGCGGGGAGATGGACGTTATGCCCGCTTGCTCAAAACCCTTGGCCGCGTCCAGCTTCTGATTTTGGACGATTGGGGATTGTCGGTGCTCACCGTCGCCGAGCGGCGCGATCTACTGGAAATCCTCGAGGACCGCCATGGCCGCGCATCGACCATCGTAACCAGCCAACTTCCCGTGGACTCATGGCACGAAGTTATCGGAGATCCCACGCTCGCCGACGCCATTCTGGATCGCCTCGTCCATAACGCTCACCGCCTCCAGCTGGCCGGCGAAAGCATGCGAAAACGCAACGCCAAAACCATCACCCTTGACGAGCAGCCAGAACGCTGACTCTATCAACGCCTTGGCCGGAGCGGGCCGCTCACGATCGTCTGAATTCGGCGCTCATGATCGCGCGAGATCGCTGCTCACTATCAGTGAAATATGCACCTCTCCCCGCGCCGCTGCTCGTACTTGCGCTGCCTACCCGGTGCAACTACGTTAAGTAAGCCTTGCTGCCGGTTGCTCAACTGAAGGATTGCATGCAATGACCCCAGACAATGCCGGCCGAGGCCGACTCCGCGTGCCGCAGGAGGCCGCGCTTTGGTTGGCCATCGCCGGCATTCTTGCGGCCGCAATTTGGTTTTCCTGGAATCCAACCCCGGTTGCTCAAGCGCTTGCGGCACTTTTCATTGCCTGCGCCCTGATCCACGCCACCTTCGCCTATGGTGCGCGGAGCGCCTTGGTTCTGTTCGTTACTTGTAACGCAATTGCGTTTGCGATGGAAAACCTGAGCGCTGCCACAGCGTTTCCATTTGGGACCTTTCATTTCGTGGTCGGCGCGGACTTGCCGCAGATCGGCCTCATCCCGATCATCGTGGGACCGGTATGGTTCGTTGTGGGCTATTTTTCATGGGTGGTCGCGTCGGTTCTTTTGGATCACGCCGATCGTCAGCTCGATCGACCTTTCAATTTGGTCGCCCTGCCCATCGTAGCCGCTTTCGTGATGACCCAGTGGAATCTTGTGACGGATGCCCCTAACGCGACGATAGCCAAGGCTTGGATATGGCACGGCGGCGGTGGAATGTTCGGTGTTCCACTCTCCAACTATCTCGGCTGGCTTCTCACCTCCTGGCTGATCTGCCAGGCCTTCGCCCTCCACCTGCGCTGCGACGGCCGACGGCAGCACTTGAGGATTAGTCACAGGCTGGCGGTGATCGGCATCCTTTTCTATGTCGGCGCCGGCGTTACGCACATCGTGCCCTGGATCATGGGAGAGAGAGGCGAAGCCGTCGACGACAGAGGCTATGGCTGGCAGGTCCACGATATCCGTGAATCCACGGTCGCGATCCTGCTGCTGACGATGGTCTTCACCGCATTGCTCGCAGGGCTGCGCCTCTTGCGCCAGGCGAATTGCAAAGGCGAGCCAATCGCATCAATATCTGGCGATTGAAAGCGGGGCATGTCGTCGCAACACGGACTAGTACCCACTTTTCTTGGATCGTGAGTCGTGATTCAAGATATGGATGATACCCGAAGCAAGAGAAGTCCACCTTTCGCGGAAAGATCGCAAGC
>NZ_AXAP01000191.1 GCF_000472865.1 Bradyrhizobium elkanii WSM2783
CTCCCGATGGAGTTCGCGGTCGAGGCGCAGAAGCTGATCTCGATCTCGCTCGAAGGTTCGGTTGGATAATCCTCATCCCTGGCGGGCCTGCCGTAGCGGCGCCTTGAGGATGCTACCCTAGGAAAACTGTAATGGCATTGCTTGAAGTGAAAGATCTCCAGGTTCGTGTCGAGGATCGCGAAATCCTCCACGGCCTGTCGTTGAGCGTGAATCCGGGCGAGGTCCACGCGATCATGGGGCCGAACGGCTCCGGCAAATCGACGCTCTCGCACGTCATCGCCGGCAAGCCCGGCTATGAGGTCACGGGCGGACAGATCCTGTTCCGCGGCGAGGACCTCTTGGAGATGGCGCCGGACGAGCGCGCCGCCAAGGGCGTGTTTCTGGCGTTCCAGTATCCGGTCGAAATCCCCGGGGTCGCCACCATGAACTTCCTGCGCACCGCGCTGAATGCGCAGCGCAAGGCGCGCGGCGAGAGCGAATATTCGACGCCGGACTTCCTGAAGAAGGTCCGCGAGGTCGCAAAGTCGCTCAACATCCCGCAGGACATGCTCAAGCGCGGTGTCAATGTCGGCTTCTCCGGCGGCGAAAAGAAGCGCAACGAGATCCTGCAGATGGCGCTGTTCGAGCCGAGCCTCTGTATCCTCGATGAAATGGATTCCGGCCTCGACATCGACGCGCTGAGGATCGCGGCCGACGGCGTCAACGCGCTGCGCTCGCCCGAGCGTGCCATGGTCGTGATCACCCACTACCAGCGCCTGCTCAACTACATCGTGCCGGACTATGTGCACGTGATGGCGAAGGGGCGTGTCGTGAAGAGCGGCGACAAGCATCTCGCGCTGGAGCTCGAGGCCGCCGGCTACGCTCCGTTCGAGCACGCGGCCTAGAGAGCGCAAGGAGTTTTCGATGAACCTGGTTCTGTCAAAAACCGATCCCGGACGCGCGGTGGGCAATGTGTTCGTCAAGGCCAACGGACGGCTGCCCGGCGCAGGCTCTGTTGCCGACATCCGCGCGAGGGCATTCGACGCTTACAAGCGCGTCGGCTTACCGCACCGGCGGATCGAGGAATGGAGATACACCGACCTGCGCGCGCTAATGCGCCACGTCCTACCGCTCGCGCCGCAACCGGATGCGGCTGCGCTCGCGCGGGCAAGGGCTGCAGTCGCGCAAGCTGCCGTCGAGAAGGGAGCGATCGAGGGCGCAGCGAAGCTAGTGCTCGTCGATGGTTTGTTCGCGCCCAATCTCTCCGACATCGCCGAGTTGGGCCAGAGCGTCAACGTGCGCACGCTGCGCGAAGTTCTGGACGATCCAGCTAACGAGGGGAGAGGCGACCTGCTGCTGACCGCAACGACGGATGCGGTGATCTCGCTCAATGCCGCGATGGTGACCGACGGCGTGGTCATCACGGTCACCGACGGCACCGAGTTATCCCGACCGATTCAAATCGTCCATGTCGCAACCACCTCGTCGGCGTCAAGCTTCACTCGCTCGCATCTGAGGCTTGGCAAGGGCGCGCAGGCGGCCGTGGTCGAAAGCTTTGTGGCGGCCGAAGGCGCCCGCAACCATCAGGCCAATGATGCGGTGATCGTCTCGGTTGGTGAGGCGGCCAATCTTGCCCATCTGCACGTTCTGGCGGACGGGGCGGACGCCACCAACATTTCCTCCGGATTGTTCGCGCTCGGGGCGAGCGCGAAACTCAAATTGTTCAGCATGATCTGTGGTGGTGCTGTGAGCCGATACCAGGCATTCATCACATTGGCGGGCGAGGGCGCCGAGCTCTCCGTCAACGGCATCAACCTGCTGAGGGACAAACAGCATGGTGACACGACCTTGGTCGTCAACCACGCTGTGCCGCATTGCACGAGCCGGGCGAATTTCCGCGCGGCCGTCGACGACCGCGGCCACTCGGTATTCCAGGGCCGCATCATCGTGCGTCCTGATGCACAGAAGACGGACGGCAGGATGATGACGCGTGCGCTTTTGCTGTCCGACGAGGCTGAAGCCGACAACAAGCCGGAGCTGGAGATCTTTGCCGACGATGTCACCTGCGGCCATGGCGCGGCATCCGGCGCACTGGATGAGACTCTGCTGTTCTATCTACGCGCACGCGGCCTTTCCGGGAAGGAGGCACAGGCGCTCTTGGTCCAGGCTTTCCTCGGCGAAGCTATCGAGGAAATCGCCGACGGGAGGTTACGCGAATTCGTGATAGTACTGGCCGAGCGCTGGCTGGAGGCGAGGGGATGAGCGCGCATCCGGCGGTCGCCAACGGCGCTTACGATGTTGCGCGGGTGCGCGAGGACTTTCCGGCGCTGGCGCTGCAGGTCTATGGCAGCCGCAGGTCTATCTCGATAACGCCGCCTCGGCGCAGAAGCCAAAGGCGGTGCTCGATCGCATGATGCAGGCTTACACGTCCGAATATGCCAACGTGCATCGCGGTCTGCACTATCTGGCTAACGCCGCGACCGAGGCCTATGAGGGCGCCCGCACCAAAGTGGCGCAGTTCCTCAACGCGCGCCGCACCGAAGAGTTTGTCTTACTCGTAGCGCTACCGAGGCGATCAATCTGGTCGCCCAGACTTTCGGCCGCGAGCGCATCTCACCCCGGGATGAGATTGTTCTCTCGATCATGGAGCACCACGCCAACATCGTGCCCTGGCATTTTCTGAGGGAACGCCACGGCGTTGTCATCAAATGGGCGCCAGTGGACGACGAGGGCAATTTTCTCCTGGAGGAGTTCGAGCGGCTTCTGACCGAGCGCACCAAAATGGTTGCGATCACACAGATGTCCAACGCGCTCGGCACTGTCCTGCCGGTGAAGGAGATCGTGAGGATCGCGCATGCGCGCGGCATCGAGGTGTTGGTCGACGGCTCGCAAGGCTGCGTCCATCTGGATGTTGATGTCCGCGACATTGATTGCGATTTTTACGTGATGACGGGCCACAAACTTTATGGGCCGACCGGTATCGGCGTGCTTTACGGCAAATATGCGCATCTGGCGTCGATGCCGCCGTTCAACGGTGGCGGCGAGATGATCCGCGAGGTCTCGCGTGACGGTGTCACATATGGTGATCCACCTCACCGGTTTGAGGCTGGAACTCCCCCGATCGTCGAGGCGATCGGTCTGGGCGCGGCTGTGGACTATATCAATTCAATAGGCAAGCCACAGATCCACAAGCACGAGAGCGCACTGCTTGCTTATGCGCAGGAGAAGCTGCGAGGCATCAATCCCTTACGCATTATTGGAACGGCGGCTGAGAAGGGCGCAATCATCTCCTTCGATATGAAAGTCGCATGCGCACGATTTTGCCACCGTCATCGATCGTGCAGGCGTGGCGGTGCGCGCCGGGACCCATTGCGCGATGCCGCTGCTCGAGCGGTTTGGCGTGCCAGCAACGTGCCGCGCTTCGTTCGCCCTCTACAACACCTATGAAGAGATCGATGCGCTGGCGGGTGCCCTTGTCAAAGCGCAGGAGCTGTTCTCATGAGGGCAGGAACGGGCCCAGAACCATGAGGCGCGTTGTGTATACGCGAATTGCTAATGCTATGCGCGAACCTCATATCGCTGGACGTCTCCGCCGGAGAGTGCGTCCGCTCCTTGACGCTGATGAGCTATGGCCGAAATTGGGTGATGGGGCCGATCAGGCGGCGCGGTTAGCTGGCGTCGTCGATTCTGCGACGCCGTCGGTAAATTTGACGCCGG
>NZ_AXAP01000020.1 GCF_000472865.1 Bradyrhizobium elkanii WSM2783
GTCTCCAGCGGCGTCGCATCCCAGACACCGTCCGCAATGAAATGGTGCAACTGGTCGTAGTTGCTCGTGGCAAGGCGTTCCGCCATCGGCTGAACGCTCTTGCGATCGCCCGGACCGATCAATCCCGCAACATACAGAGGACACATCCGCTGCCGGGTCTTATGACCCAGCCGGTCCAAGAACGGCATCAGCCAGCGTTCGAGTTCGTCTTCCCATCCCGGCATGGTCAGCCCTCCAAGAGCCGACCACCCATGAATCATTGAAAAATTGATTCGGGAATCCTATAAAACGCCGCAAAATCAACAATCTGCCAAAGTAGTGCTAATCCGCCCCACGATGTCTGTTTGGCATCAGAACTTTCGGAGGACCTGGACGGGGAAGGTCGCGTTGTTGGTCTGGCCGCTGCCGTCGGTCCAGAAGCAATCGACCTGATCGTCCTTGACCGTGTCGACCGTCATCAATGACCCGCCTGAGCGCAGGCGGACAAGATCGCCGGGGCGAAATTGGGGCATAGCGGGGCCGGCGGTCGAGATGCCCTGTGAAGCCGCAGCGGCAAATGCTTGAGCGAAGAAAGGTGCATTGAGTGAGAGGATCAAACCGGCACCGATCGAGAAGCGCTTCATCATCGCGAGCATGTCGCAGCCTCCGTGTCTTGCAGGGGACAATGAGGTGAGATCCTCATTCCGCCTCTAGAGCATTGAGCATGGTCTTTTCGGAAAACCGGTATCCACTTTTCCGGAGCATGCTCTAAATCTGCATTTCGTATTCCGCGCGTACCCGTTCATGACCCGACTCGTTCCTCTGCAGGCGGTCGCGTTGCGTGGGCGGCGGCACGCTCGTCGCGCCATCAGGCGTCAATCGATCGGTCCTCAGATAGCCGACCGCTGCGCGCTTCACTTTTTCAAAGGCGTGGTTCTCGATCTGCCGCACGCGCTCGGGCGAAATGTCCATCCGGCTCGCGAGTTCTGCCAGCGTGGGCGGGTTGTCGGTGAGGCGCCGCGCCTCGAAGACCTGTCGCTCCCGCGGTGTCAGCACCTTGAGCGCTGCTGAGAGTGCGGTCGTCTGCTGGGTCGTCTCGTCCCGCTCCACCAGTATCACTTCGGCGTCAGGGGAATTATCGACCAGCATCGTCTCCCATTCCGCCGTTTGTCCATCGTCGTCCATCGGCTTGTTCAGGGAAAAATCGCCGCGCAGCCGGCCGTCCATCTCGATCACGTCGGCAGCGGTGACGCCCAGGTGCTCGGCGACCACATTGGCAATTTCCGGCGTGAGCGAGGTCTGGTTGTTCGAGACTTTCCTGATTTCGCTCCTGAGGCGGAAGAACAGTTTTTTCTGAGCGGCGGTGGTGCCGATCTTGACGAGCGACCAGGAGCGCAGGATGTATTCGTGAATGCTCGCCTTGATCCACCATAATGCGTATGTCGAAAACCGCGAGCCACGGTCCGGCTCGAAGCGTTGTGCGGCAACGACCAGACCGACATTGGCTTCGGCGATGATATCGGCGAGCGGGAGACCATATCCGCGATAATGCCGCGCTACCTTGGCTGCAAGCCTGAGATGACTTTTGACGAGCGCATGCAGCGCGGCCTGATCGCCGAGTTCATGCCAACGGCGTGCAAATTGCTGTTCCTGTTCTGCGTCCAATAAAGAGTATTGTTCCATCGTAAAGGTTCCTATTTGCGCCCGACGCTTTGCGTCGAGTGCTGGTCGAGGCCCGCGCTATGTCGAGGCATTACGATCATTAGGGGCAGGCGTTGCATCGGTCTTTCGAGAGCGACGGTTTTTGCTGAAACGCACATTTCAGATCACTTCGGTCGAAGCCCGGAGTTTGTGTCGTGCCGAGATCGAAGCTCGGTCGGGGCCGGTAACGCACTGAGCTGTTCATGGCGATCACGCTCTCGCTTCGAGTTAGCTGCAAGCTGAACGTAGGCCACGCGTGGTCGGCGGGGCCACTAAACAGGCGTTTAATGAGTTCACGTCCGATTGAGAGGATGCTGCTTACAAATCGGTGAGCTTGCTGTGCTCGCAGGCAAGCGAGTTCACGCCGCGGTTATTTGTGAAGCGCAGGTTGGTCGAGGAGGGGAGGCGGCCGTGCGAATTCGCAAATGCGTGCGATCTCGCTCTTGCCATTGCTCGCGGGCCGCGCGCTATTCCGATGATGGCGGAGCCGGACGTCGCGAACGACGCCCGGCTCTGTCTTGCTCCTTGGGCTCCTCTAGCGCTTATGTGTCCGACTTGGTTTGGGCCGCTGGGCTCGTGGCGGACACCCGCCACACCGTGTTTCCGACATCGTCGGCGATTAGCAGCGCACCCGCCCGATCGATCGCGAGGCCAACCGGCCTGCCGCGCGCGCGATCGTCCGCATTGAGGAATCCGGTGACGACGTCCTGCGCAGGACCGGATGGCTTGCCGCCGCTGAACGGCACGAACACCACCTTGTAGCCGTTGAGCGGGGTTCGATCCCAGCTACCATGCTCGGCGACGAACGCGCCTCCATGATACTGCGCTGGAAGGTTGTTGCCGGTGTACATGGCGAGGCCAAGCGGAGCCACATGAGAACTCAGGGCATAGTCCGGCGCAATCGCCTTGGCCACGAGATCGGGGCGTTGCGGCTCGACGCGCGGATCGAGATGCTGGCCATAATAGCTGTAAGGCCAACCATAGAAGCCGCCATCCTGCACCGAGGTCAGATAGTCCGGCACGAGGTCGGGGCCGATCTCATCGCGTTCGTTGGCGATGGCCCAGAGCTTGCCGGTCTCGGGCTCCCACTGCAGCCCGGTGGGATTGCGCACGCCGCTGGCGAAGATGCGATGGGCGCCGCTCGCGCGGTCGATCTCCCAGATCGCGGCTCTCTCGTACTCGGCCTGGATGCCGTTCTCGGTGATGTTGCTGTTCGAGCCGACACCGACATAGAGCTTTGCGCCGTCGGGGCTCGCGAGCAAGGTCTTGGTCCAGTGATGATCGATAGGCCCGCCGGGAAGATCGGTCAGCTTGGTGCCTGATGCGGTGATGCTGGTTTGTCCATCCTCGTACGGATATCGGACGATCGCATCGGTGTTTGCGACGTAGAGATCGTGGCCGACCAGCGTAACGCCGAATGGTGAGTTGAGGTGGTCGAGGAATACGGTGCGCACATCGGGAATGCCGTCGCCATTGGTGTCGCGCAACAGCGTGATGCGATTTGCATCCTCGGCCTTGGCGCCGGCGAACCATTGCACCCAACCGGTGATGAGATCCTTGGGCCGGAAGACCGGGGCCTTCGGGCCATTGCTTTCGATCACCAACACGTCGCCGTTCGGCAGTACGTAAAGCGATCGCGGATGTTGGAACCCCGTGGCCAATGCACGGACCTGCAACCCTTCCGCCACCTTCGGCGTTTCGTCACCCCACGGAGCTGGCCGCGCAATCCTGATCGGCGGCAGCAGATATTGCTGCACCTCCGGCAAGTACGGATGGGCGCCGATCTGCCTTGCGGGATTCCCGCCGCTGTCGTCACAGCCCGCAAGACTCAAGGCCGCGGCGGCGGCAACAGCCACGGTGGCAAAGCGCGGCAGGTTCGCCGCACGGGCAAGATTGAACAAGCTGGTCATTTGGCTGCTCCCGCGCGATCGCCATAGGTCAAGCCCCAGCCTCCCACCAACAGCGACAGCAGGAGGATCGTGACGAGTCCCGAGAGCGCGAGGCCGGTCGGCACGACAGCGGTGTAACCATCGCGGCTGTGAACGAGGACATTCACGATCGAGAGCAGGATCGCGACGACATAAGTGAGTGCGCGAAACCAGGCCGGCCTCTGCCTGTCGATCAGGAGATCGATCACGGCGGCGATGGCCGCAAGCGCCGCGATCACCAATCCGGCCGCAATCAGCCAGACCGAAAATCTCTCCCACATCACCAGCGCAGTCCGCCAATAAGCGAGATCGGTGACGAAGGCGCCGATCAAATAGGCCACCGAAAACGGGAGCAGCATTTGATGAATGGCATGCCGGCGGGACGCAACCTCCGGCACCGCTTCAGTTTCGACTGTGGAGTTGGTGTAGGCCACCGCGATCTGTGTCATACTTCGATCCTCACCATCGTGTGCAAGTGCGCGGCAGTGCGCCGACGCCTGCTTTGCGAGGCAACTTTCGATCTGTTCGATATGTCGGAGCGCTTCGCAGCTCCCATACATTGCAAATGGGAAAGTGGGCGGCGCTTTCAAAAGCACGCGTTCGAAACTGACGGTAAATCCTCTGTGACCTTAACCGCTGAGCTCGGCCGGCTCGCGAAACCTATCCGAGCTGCTTCCCGCGTCATCGTCTCGAGGCGTGCGCTCGTTCGGCCGCGGCGGTATCGGCTGATGTGCCAAGGTCGGGCAGGTGACGCCGTCAGGCAATCTGTCATATGGTTGACATAGGAAGGTACGATGTGAGGACCGAGGGATGGCGCGACCTCCGGGATCTGCTTGCGCGAAATCGAAGGCCCTTGCGAGGAAGTAGCCGGCGAGACGGCTCAGTTGTCAGTGATGCTAAGTATTGGCCAAATCGCTTCGTCCCGGGCGCAAGTCCGGCAGAGGATGAACTTACCCCGCCTCGGCGCCTGGACCTTGGCGAAGGTCGCGGCGCTACTTGTCATTTTGGTAGGGGTTACCGTCGCATCTGGAAACGAGCGGACGCCGCCGGTCGGGCTCATGACGTTCAATATCCCGGCGCAGCCACTGATCGACGCGCTGCAGGCGTACAGCCAGCAGGCCGGCGTCCAGGTGATGTTCGAAACGACCTCGGCAGCCGGCTTCCGTTCGCCGTCGGTCAACGGCGAGTTTACGCCGCAGGCCGCGCTGCTGATGCTCCTGGCCGATACTGACCTGAGGGTTCGCTATAGCCGATCCAACGCCGTGACGCTCGCGCCGGCGTCCGTGCCGGATCCCGACGAGCCGCCCATCCATCCCCCAGTCTCCGCGGACATAACGCTTGGAACGTTACGTGTTCGCGGTACGACCGACGCTCCCGATCGCAATATGGGGGAATATATCAGCCTCCTGCAATCGGACATTCAGAAGGCGCTCAAGAAGGGCGGGCGGACCAGGCGGGGCGAATATCGGGTCGCGGTCAAACTATGGGTGACGCCGTCCTCGCGAGTCATAGACAGGGCCGAGCTCGACGGTTCGACAGGCGACTTTGATCGGGATAGCTCGATCGCCGAGAGCTTGCGTGGCCTGGTGTTGAGCCAGCAGGCGCCGCCTAACATGCCGCTCCCGATCCGCTTCATGATCTCGATCCATGCGCTGTAGGCGACCAATATAAGGGGTTGCCTCAAGCTCCGGCGACATCTTACTCGATGCTGGGGCGATCAACGATTCTTGGTGCGCAGCCGTTGCAAGCTTCCGGCTGAATGGCCGCGGTATCTTAATATTCCCGCATCTGTGGTTCGATTGCTGCAATCGCCGACCAGCTTGCGAGTGACTGATGTCCGTCACGCGAGTGTCATCCTCGGTGGATAGGGAAAATAGTGGGACTGACCGCGATCTGCGAAACGCAGGGCGTGGCGTTGCGGGGCTGGTAGGTGTCTGATTCGAATAGTAAATCTCTGCGAGAGACAGTCGCAGCTGATTACGAGGGCTTGGCCAGGCGTCTGACGCGTTGCCTTGGCTCCTCGGATTTTGCGCGCGAGGCGCTGCACGAAGCGTTTCTGCGAGTCGATCGAGTATCCGATGCGGTGCCGATTCATAGCCCCGTCGACTATCTGTTTCGTACCGCGCTGAATGTCGCCAAGGATCGGCGCAAAAGCGATCGGCACTTGTTGAACGCCTCGGAAATCGCGGCGATCATGGACGTCATCCCCGACGACCGTCCGGACCCGGCAATGGTGACGGAATCGCGCATCGAGCTGACGGAATTTCAGAAGGCTCTCGCGGAATTGCCCGCCCGGCGGCGCGATGTATTTATCGCGGCCCATCTTGATCATCAGCCCCACCGCGAGATCGCGGATCGGTTTGGCATCAATGTGCGCACGGTCGATTTCGACCTGCAGCATGCCATGGAGCATCTCAGCCGTCGGCTAGGCCGCACCGTTCTCCGGCGCCTCGGGCCGCGTCCAAAAGCGAAGGCCAGCGAGTAGCTTGCATCTTGGCAAGAGACGTGCTTGTCAGGCTGTCTAGATCATAATCCGATTGGACGGATCGGATCATGATCTCGTCTCTTTGTTTGAGCATGATCTTCGTGCGCAAACGCTTCGCGTTTGTCGCGAGGGAAAACCGGTTTCCACTTTTCCGGATCATGCTCCAGCGGCATTTTTCCAACGCGCACGGTTGAATGCCGGCGCGGATCGCGAATCTTCAAGAAAGATTTTGAAAGATGCACTTTCTATAGCGACAAAGAGCTTGAAAGTGCGGATAGGCTGCATTTTCGATTCAGTCTTCCTTTGCGTCAATCGTCTATAGAGCATGAGGATGCGGTATTTCTGAGTACGCCGAAGTCATTCGGCGGGAGAATCAACAAAGAGCGATTGGCCTTGACCGCAGGCGACGATATTCCTTCCGAGCTTGACCCGCTGCTGCGGCAGGCGCTTGCGTGGGTTATTCGCCTGCACTCCGGGTCGGCGACGTCGGACGATGCTGCCGCTTTGGCGCTTTGGCGGCGGCGTAGCGCTGAGCACGAGGCCGCCTTCCGCGATGCCGTGAGGCTGTGGCGCAGTTTCGGCGAGGCGACGCGCGTGCTCGCAAGCCAAGAGCTTGTGAATGTTGAACGCCGCAGTCCACGCGACGCTCGCGACAGGCTCAGCCGCCGGGCGCTGATCGGGGGCGCGATGGCTGCCGCCGCATCGGTGGCCGCCGGATACGTGGTCGTTCGTCCGCCGATGGGGCTATGGCCGTCTTTCGAAGAACTTTCGGCGGACTATCGGACCGGCAAGGGCGAACGACGCAACATCGCCTTGGCCGACAACGTCTCGCTGACGCTCAACACCCAGACCAGCATCGCCGTGCGATCCGAGCAGGGGGCTCCGCGCATCGAGCTGATTTCGGGCGAGGCCGCCGTCCAGGCGGAGCGCGACGCGCCCGCGCCGCTTATCATTGATGCCGCCGGAGGCCGCGTCACGACGCGTCGCGCCAGTTTCAATGTGAGATGTCTTGATCGTGCCGTCTCGGTGTCGTGCTTTGAAGGCGCCGTCGAAGTCGAATGGAAAGGACAACGCGTCGCCATTTCGGGCGAGCAGCAGATATCCTATTCGGCGGAGATGGGGCTCGGACGCGCCTCGCAGGCGGATCTGGAACAGGCGAATGGCTGGCGAAAGGGTCTTCTGATCGTTCGCGACTGGCCCGTCAATCGTCTGGTCCAAGAGATCAATCGCTACCGGCCGGGCAGGATTGTCGTTATGGACGAGCAGCTTGGGCACCGCATGATTTCGGGCACGTTCCATCTCGATCACCTCGACGACTTCATCGCTCAGGCCCACGGCCTGTTCGGCGCCACGGCGCGGACTCTGCCGGGAGGCATCGTGTTGCTGAGCTAGAGCATGATCCGGAAAAGTGGAGACCGGTTTTCCGAAAAGATCATGCTCAAATAAAGAATTAGAGCGGGATGACGATTCGAAGAAAAGTCATCTCGCTCGCGTCTTGAACGGACTCCGCGCCCCGCGACAAATTGTTCGAAAACGGGTCTGCCAGACAAATTGCAGGACAAGAGGATTCAATGATCAAGCCGCGACATGCGGATGGCATGCACCGGTGTCGCGGGTTGGCCACCGTCATCCGAGGCATTGCGGTCGGTTTCGGGCTGCTGGGGCTGACAACAGCGGCCGCCTGGCGCGCCGAGGCTCATGACATCGGCTGGGCGGTTGGGAATTTCGCGCCGCATCAGCAGCGGTCTGAGGTTTCGCCCCTGGCGCGCACGCAGGAGCCTACGGCGCCTAACCGCCAAAAGACCGGCACCGGCTTTTTTGTCGACGACAAGGGCCATATGTTGACCGCCCGTCATGCGGCGGAAGATTGCTCGCGGCTCATTGTCTTCAAGGAAGGCCGGGCGCTCGCGGCGCAGCTCGTGGCCTTGTCGCCCAGCGCGGATATCGCGCTGATCAAGGTGACGAAGACTCTGGGCCTGGCGGCGGTTTTCCCGAATACGGTCGGCGTGAGCACCAACGACATGGTGTTTGCCTCCGCTTACGATAAGCTGGCGACCAACCGCGGCATGTTTGCAAACGCGACCGTGGCGGGAAGCCCAGGCAGCCAGTCGGGTGTGCTGCAGATAGATACGGATGTCACCTTCGGCGCCAGCGGTGCGCCGGTACTGGACAGTCGTGGCCTGGTACAAGGGATCATAAGCCGCAGGACCGGATCGAGCCGTGTGGTCGCGGTGGGGGCAGGGGACGCCAAGAGTTTCCTCGCCTCCAAGGGAGTTCGTGTCGCGGAAGATGACCGATCCCAGATCGTCGCCACGACCTCGCGCGCCAGCCGAGCGGCCTCGATCTCGGCGCGGGTCACGTGTTTGCAGAATTGAGGCGAGACGGATGTGGCAGATCAGTTTGTCCAAGATAGCCGGTTGGGTTGCGGCGACAGCCATCGTGGCGACGTTTTCGCCGACGCTGGTTTTCGCGCCAGCGCGGTCGCAGGAATATCGCGAGGCGAGCAAGGCGCCGCCGCACTGGACTCAATTCGCGAAGCTGGTCAGGTATCGTTTTGAAGACTGGATGGGAGCGGATGACGAAGTCGGCAATCGTTTCCGGGCCTATCTTCGCGAACACCGCGGAAAAGAGGACGGGGCGCCGCAGATGCTCGAGGTGCGCGCCTGGCTCAATCCTGACGGCTCGGTCGAAAAGGTGACCTTCCCTCCGCTCAACAATGCGCAGGCCGACGCTGATCTGCGGAAGATCCTCACGCGGGGCAATGTCGGGGAGGCGCCGCCACCGGAAATGCTGCAGCCCCTGCGCCTGCGCCTGTTGCTGAATCTGAAATAGCATCACGACCGGGACGACGCCGGGAAAGCCCGATGCCGCGTGGTTTGCGCCGCGCGCTTCGCTGGTGATCCGCACGGCGCACGCGCTGTCCGCGAATCGTAAGGCGCGCAAAAATTTCTTAAGACTTTGATTCAGTCTCGTTCCGGCTCGATCGTCTGTTGAAGTGAGGCACCATGAACGCGGCATTCCGCCGTGTCGTCATGTGCGTGCCCAGGAGACGAGCGAGCACCCGTGCAATCTGAGATCGGTTACAAGCGTGGCGGACCTGCGTCCGCCCGAACGGTGTTGCTCGGCCTGAGGCCTGTCGTGTCGGTGATCGCCGGCGGTCTTTGCGCGCTGACGTGGGGTGAGGCAGGCGCGGCGCCGCAAAGAGCGCAGCAGCCGGCGAATGCCCCCAGGGCGCAGCAGCCCGCGAATGCGGACAATGCGGCGGCGCCGGCGCAACGCTTCGACATCGACGATTTCGCGGTGCAGGGCGCCGACAAGCTGCCGCAGATCGAGATCGAGGAGGCGATCTATCCGTTCCTCGGGCCGAACAAGAGCGCCGACGACGTCGAGAAGGCGCGCGCGGCGCTGGAGAAGGCCTATCGCGACAAGGGCTTTCAGACCGTGAGCGTGTCGGTGCCGACGCAGAATGCGCTGCGCGGGGTCGTCATTCTCAAGGTGGCGGAGATGAAGGTCGGGCGGCTGCGGGTGAAGAATTCGCGCTACTTCGACATCGAGCAGATCAAGGACCGGGCGGCCTCGCTGAAAGAGGGCACGCTGCCGAATTTCAACGATGTCACCAAGGACATCGTCGCGCTCAACCAATGGCCGGACCGGCGGGTGACGCCGGCGCTGCGCGCTGGCGTCGCGCCGGGCACGGTCGATGTCGACCTCAATGTCCAGGACAAGGCGCCGCTGCACGGCACCGTCGAGGTCAACAACGCCAACTCGCCGAACACGACGCCGGCCCGCCTCATCGCCACCGTGCACTACGACAATCTGTGGCAGCTCGGGCATTCCGCCAGCTTCACCTATCAGGTGGCGCCGCAGCGGCCGGGCGATGCCGAGGTGTTCTCGGGGTCGTATCTGGCGCGGATTCCCGACGTCGAATGGCTGAGCTTTCTGCTCTACGGCGTGAAGTCGAGCAGCAACGTCGCCACCGTCGGCGGCACCAACATCGTCGGCCCCGGCGAGATCATCGGCGGCCGCGCGGTGATGACCTTGCCGGGCCGCGAGAACTTCTTCCAGACGCTGTCGGTCGGGGTCGACTACAAGCACTTCGACCAGACCGTGGGATTGGGCACCGACAGCTTCGCCTCGCCGGTGACCTATTATCCGGTGGTCGCCAGCTACGGCGCGACGTTCCAGAACGAGACCTTCACCACCCAGTTCAACGCCGGCATCACCTACAGCCTGCGGCCGTTCGGCAGCGACTGGACCGAGTTCGACGCCAAGCGCTATTACGCCTCGCCGAGCTTCACGCACTTCAACGTCGACGTCGCGCACACCCAGGAGTTGCCGGAGAATTTCCAGCTCTGGGGCAAGGTGCAGGCCCAGGTCGCCGACGGCCCTCTGGTGTCGAGCGAGCAGCTCAGCGCCGGCGGCCTCAATACCGTGCGCGGCTATCTGGAATCCGAAGTGCTCGGCGATGACGGCGTGATCGGCAATCTGGAGCTCCGCAGCCCGGATCTCGGCCCGATGCTGCAGAAGGAGATGAAGGACGAGACCGGCCAGGGCGCGCCGCGTTTCACCACCTTCAACGAGTGGCGGCTGTTCGCCTTTGCCGACGCCGCGCATGTCAGCATCCAGAAGCCGCTGCCGGATCAGCAGTCGGCGTTCAACCTGTGGAGCTACGGCGTCGGCACCCGCTTCAAGGTGTTCAACGCCTTCAATGGCATGTTCGCGCTGTCCGTTCCGATGGTCAGCCAAACCTATACGCGCGCGGGCGACCCGCGCTTCAACGTTCGGCTCTGGGGTGAATTCTGATGATGATGGGATGGGACAAGATGCGGGCCATGGGGAGCGGTGCGAGGCGCGCGGCCGCGAACGCGGCGGCCATGCTGCTGTTGGCCGTGCTGGCGGTGCTGGCGCTGGCGGCGCCGGCGAACGCCTGGTGGAACGATGAATGGCAATTGCGCAAGAAGATCACGATCGATGCCAGCGCCGCCGGGGCCAACATCACCGATCCGATCGGCACGACGCCGGTGCTGGTGCGGCTGCACACCGGCAATTTCCGCTTTGGCTCCGCCAAGGACGACGGCTCCGACCTCAGGTTCGTCGCCGGCGACGACAAGACGCCATTGAAGTATCACGTCGAGAAATATGACGGGCTGCTCAGCGAGGCGCTGCTCTGGGTCGCGGTGCCGAACCTGCAGCCGGGGGCCAAGGCCGAGATCTGGCTCTACTACGGCAACAAGAAGGCGCTGGCTGCGGCCGACGCCAAGGCGACCTACGACCCCGACACGCTCTTGGTCTATCACTTCAACGAGCGCGGCACGCCGTCGCTGGACTCCTCGGTGTGGGCCAACAACGCCCAGAGCGTCGGCCAGCCGGCGGAAGGCGCGCTCATCGGCAATGGCGTGCGGCTGACCGGGCAGAACCCGGTGACGCTGCCGGCCTCGCCGTCGCTGACGCTGGCCGCCGGCAGCGCGTTCACCTGGTCGGCGTGGATCAAGCCGGCGGCGGCGCAGCCGAACGCGGCGCTCTACAGCCGCCGCGATGCGGCGGCCGGCAATGCGCTGGTGATCGGCCTCGACAATGGCGCGCCGTTCGTCGAGGTGACGACGGCCGGCGCCGCGCAGCGCAGCGGCACTGGGGCGCCGGTCGCACCTGGCACCTGGCATCATCTGGCGGTGGTCGCGAGTAACGGCCAGGTCACCTTGATGCTGGACGGCACTCCTTACGCGTCGGTCGCCGCGGCGTTGCCGGCGCTGAACACGGTGGCCCTGATCGGAGGTGACACGTCTGCAACCTCCAGTGCTCCGATCGCCCAGGCCGCCCCGTCCGCAGCCGCGCAGTCCCCTGCTGCGACGGCTGCGGACGGCAGCGCGGCGCCGGCGGCGGACGATGCCGCCGCCGCGGCGCCGGTCGCGGTCCCGGCGATGGCGGGCTTTGCCGGCGACGTCGACGAACTGCAGATCGCGAAGATCGCGCGGCCCGCCGGCTTCATCAAGTTCGCCGCGGTCGGGCAGGGCCCCGACCAGGCCAAGCTGATCGCCTTCAGCGTCGATGAGGAAACCGGCAGCTGGCTGTCGGGCTACTTCGCGGTGATCCTGAAGTCGGTCACGCTCGACGGCTGGGTGGTGATCGGCCTCCTGGTGATCATGGCGGCCTTGAGCTGGGTGGTGATGGTCGACCGCTCCGGCTATCTGAACCGCCAGGCCAAGGCCAACGCGGTGTTCATGAAGCACTTCCGCGCGGTCGCCGACGACCTCACCATCCTCGACCGCGGCGCGGATGCCGACGTCGCCACCCTCGGCGGCCGGCTGTCGGCGGCCGATGCCAAGGCGATGAAGGCCTCCTCGCTCTATCGCATCTACCACATCGGCGCCGAGGAGATCCGCCACCGCTTCCGGAATGGCGCCGCGCCGGTGCTGTCCGGCGCCTCGATCGCGGCGATCCGCGCCGCGCTCGACAGCGGCGTGGTCAAGGAGATCCAGCGGCTGAACCGGCTGATGGTGATCCTGACCATCGCGATCTCCGGCGGTCCGTTCCTCGGCCTGCTCGGCACCGTGGTCGGCGTCATGATCACCTTCGCGGCGATCGCGGCCTCCGGCGACGTCAACGTCAACGCGATCGCGCCCGGCATCGCGGCGGCGCTGGTCGCCACCGTGGCCGGCCTCGGCGTCGCGATCCCGGCGCTGTTCGGCTACAACTACCTGATCTCCAAGATCAAGGACCTGACCAGCGACATCCAGGTCTTCGTCGACGAGTTCGTGACCAAGATGGCGGAGTTCTACTCCGCCGACCGGCCGGACCCGATCGAGCACCACCGCATGGCCGCGGAGTAAACGGCGATGCAGATCCAGAGCGACTCCAAGCCGTATGACGACATCAACATCACCCCGATGTTGGACCTCGCCTACGTGCTGTTGGTGATCTTCATCATCATGACGACGGCGACCGTGCAGGGCCAGAAGGTCAACCTGCCGAAGGCCTCGGCCGCGCCGTCGCTGGCGACGCAGACCACCAAGGCGATCACGGTCGCCAACGACGGCAAGATCTTCCTCGACACCATTCCGGTGACCCTGCCGGAGCTCGAGCAGCGGCTGGTGCAGCAGAAGGCGCTGACGCCGGAGTTCCCCGTGGTGCTGCGCGGCGACGCGCAGGCCCAATACCAAAGCGTGATGGACGTGCTCGACCTCTTGGGCCGCATCGGCCTCAACCAGGTTGGACTCGCCACCAAACCGCTCGTGAAGTGATGCGATCGTCGATCCCGGTACCAACGGCTCTTCCTCACACGCCCATTCGGCGCAAACGCGCCTACGAGCGTGCGCTCGATGCGCTGCAGCGAGCGCTCGTCCGGCTGCGGCTGGTCGGGCCGGCTCTCGATAACCTTGCCTCCGATGCCACGAAGGGAGGGGATTGCGTGAGTTCTGTCGTTCTGCCGTTTCCCATTCGGGGCGAAGCGCTTCTGGTCAAGCTGGCGAACGAGCTCCGCGGCCGCGTCACCGCCGGAGAGCTGGAGGATGATCCGTTCCTGGCGACGATCTCGCGCGGCCGCCGGCCGCGCCTGTCGATCGACCGCGACGCCTATGTCGAGTTCAACGCCGAAGACGAAACCTTTCATCTGAAGATAGATGCCGCGCCTGTCCTGGCGCTGACGCTGGAGACGAAGGAATTCACAAGGCTTGTTGAATTCGTCTTTCAGTACTTCGCCGAGCGCGATCGCGGTCTGCGGCAGGTCGAGGTCGTATCGTGAGCAAGCTTCGGGACGATTGGAATCTGCCGGACGAGCCGTCAGATCGTCAGCGCTCTATATTCCGCAGCCCCGGAATGCGCTACGGCGCGGCGCTTGCGGTGATCGCTTTGCTGTTCGGCGGGGCAGGCTACTGGCTGTTCGGCGGGGACGATCTGCCGCCGCCGCGACAGGTCCGCGAGATCACGATCGTCAACATCACGCCGCCACCTCCGCCGCCACCGCCACCTCCGCCGCCCGAGCAGAAGATGATCGAGCAGCCGAAGATGGCCGAACCGGAGTTCAAGGAAGAAAAGCCGATCGAGAAGCCGCAGGACGAGCCGGTCAAGGACGCCAAGAACGACGAGCCGCCGGGGCCGCTGTCGCTTGACGCGCAGGCGACCGGACCAGGCGATCTCTTCAATCTCGGCGGCAAGCCGGGCGGCAATCCTTACGGTGGCGGGGGCGGTGGTGGCAGCCGTTGGGGCTGGTACGCCTCGATGGTGCAGGCGCAGATCGAATCCGCGCTGCGTTCCAACAACAGGACGCGCAGGGCGGTCATGGAGGTGCAAATCCGCCTGTGGGCCGACAGCACCGGCCGCATCAACCGGGTTCAGCTCGTGCCATCGACCGGCGATGCCGAACTCGACGCGCTGATACGTAACGACATTCTCGGCAGTCTGACGCTGCGCGAACCGCCGCCGAAAGACATGCCGATGCCGATGGTGACGCGCGTGACCGCGCGTCGGCCGAGCTAACGCGACGTTTGTCAAACACAACGGACTACAAGAGGACTGGGGACAACATGTTTGAGATTAATCCAGGTGCACGCCGGCGCACGGTGCTGCTCGCCGTTTCGCTGGCTGCGCTGTCCTGCGTGGCGCCAGCACTTGGCCAGCCCGCGGATGAGGCCGGCGCACCTGAGAAGAAGGTGGAGTCCAAGCGGCCGAAAGTGTCGGACGCCAAGCCGACCTCGCCGAATACGACGGTCAATCTTCTCAACCTCATGGTGAAGCGGAAGCTGCTGAGCGAGGATGAGGCGCAGTCGCTGATCAAGCAGGCCGAGGACGAAGCCTATGTGTCGCGCCAGGCCTCCAAGGACGCGACCAGCAAGGCCGATGAAGCCGCGAAGGCAGCGACCGCGGCCGCTGCGGCAGCCAATCCGCCCGGCACCCGGCACGTCACCTATGTGCCGGAGATCGTGAAGCGGCAATTGCGCGAGGACATCAAGAAGGAAGTGATGGCAAAGGCCGCGAAGGAGAACTGGGCCTCGCCGGGCGCGTATCCGGAATGGGCGCAGCGCATCCGCTTCTACGGCGACGTCCGCGCTCGTTATATGGGCAGCTTCTTCCCGACCGGCAACGATCCGGGGCTGATCAACTTCAACGCCATCAACTCAGGCTCGCCTTACAATCTGGGACCAGACAACCTCAACCAAATCCCGACGTACAACACCTATCAGAACCGCAACCAGGTGCGGCTGCGCGCCCGCCTCGGCATGGACGCCGACCTCACCAACGGCTTCGCAGCGGGCTTGCGGATCGCGACCGGCGAGAGCAACTCGCCGGTCTCGACCAACCAGACGCTGGGCGGCAGCGGCTCGAATTTCTCCAAATATTCGATCTGGCTCGATCGGGGCTTCCTGAAGTATCAGCTCCCGAACCAGGATGTGGTGGCGCAGGTCGGGCGTTTCGACAATCCGTTCTGGTCGCCGACCGATCTGGTCTGGTACCGCGAACTCGGCTTCGACGGCTTCGCCGTGCAGGCCAAGCAGGAGGTGATTCCGAACATTACGGCGTTCGGCGTCCTGGGCGCGTTTCCGATCTTCAATACCGACTTCAACGCGGGTACCAACGCGTCTTACGAGAATGGTGGTGGAAAGCTTCCGAGCCACGACAAGTGGCTGTTCGGCGCCCAAGGCGGCTTTGCCGCACGGTTCGACCCGGTCTCTGAGTTCCGCTTCGGCGTAGCCTATTACGATTTCGAGAACGTGCAGGGGCAGCTCTCCGAGACTTGCTTTGTCGGCTCGAGTTCGGATAGCTGCAGCTCGGATCTGTCGCGGCCGCTGTTTGCCCAGAAGGGCAACACCTACATGATGTTGCGCAACATCTACAGCGACGTCCACAATAATTTGGGCCAGAACCTTCAGTTTCAGTATTTCGGACTGGTCCAGAAATTCCGCCCGATCGTCGCCAGCGGATCGCTCGACCTCGGCGAATTCCATCCGTTCCACATCGTGCTCGACGGCGAATTTGTCTGGAACTCAGCGTTCAATCGCGCGCTGACGGTCCCCGGCACCGGGCTTGCGCCTGTGTCCAACGTCCCCGGCATCGCCATCAACAACCGCGCCGGTACCGCGAGCGGGTCGGTGCTTGGCCCGTTCAACGGCGGCGACATGGGCTGGATGGCGCGCGTCACGCTCGGCAACAAGGAGATCAAGCACTTCGCCGACTGGAACGTGCATGCCGGCTACAAATACCTGGAGTCGGACGCGACGCTCGATGCCTTCGCCGATTCCGATTTCGGGCTCGGCGGCACCAACCTCAAGGGTTACTTCCTCGGCGCCAATGTCGGTCTCAGCGAGAACGTATGGGCGTCGATGCGTTGGCTGAGCGCCAACAGCATCGCCGGATCGCCCTATGCCGTCGACGTCCTCTTGGTCGATCTCAACACAAAGTTCTGATCATGAAGATACGCATTCTCACGTTCACCATGGCGGCAGCCGTCGCGGTGGGTTCGCAGGTCGGACCCGCGCGCGCCGATGCCGAGACCGATCGGCTGCGCGAAGCCCTGCGCAGCGCCACCCTGCAGACCCGGCAACTGGAGGACCAGCGGACGGCGCTGCAGGCCAAGCTGGCGGACGCCGAGCGGGACAAGGCCGCGGCGAAAGCCCAGGTCGACGCCGCCAAGGCGCAGGTCCGCCAGACCGAGAAGCAGCATCGCGAGGCCGTCGACGAGTTCAACAAGCGCCTCGCCGAGCGCGACGAGACCTTGGAGAAATGGAAGTCGGCCTATGAAGAGGCGGCCAATGTCGCGCGCGACAAGGACGCGGCGCGGGCCAAGTTCGAGGGCGAGGCCAACGCCTACAAGGCCGCGACCAAAGGCTGCGTCGCCAAGAACGACCAGATGCTGAAGGCCGGCCGCGAGCTGTTGAAGCAGTACAAGAGCGTCACGATCGGCGACACCATCGTCGCGCATGAGCCGATGCTGGGGCTGCGGCGGGTGGAAATCCAGAACAACATCCAGGACAGCGGCGACAAGATCCTCGACCAGAAGGCAGAACAATGAAACGCTCTCTTTTCCGCGGCGCACTCCCGATCCGGTCCCTGCGCGTGTCGCTCATGGCAACGGCGCTCGCCGCGCTCCCGCTGGCCGCCTTCGCCCAGACGGCACCGCCGCCGGCGCCGCAGCGTCCGGCGCAGGCCGTCGCCAAGCCGAAGCCCGCGGCCCCCGCCGCCGCGGCTCCGCAGCCGGTGGCGACGACGCAGGGCGCGGCCGCCGCCAAATCCGGCGCCGGTGACGACGTGATCGCCCGGGTCGGCAGCATCAACATCTCGGCCGACCAGATCCGGGCCTATGTCGCCGCGCTCGGGCCGCGCGAGCGCGCCGCGTTCGGGCAGGATCCGAACCTGCTCAGCCAGGCGGTGCGCTTGATGCTCGCCAACCGCCTGGTGCTGCAGGAGGTCGCGGCCAAGAAGTGGGACCAGCAGCCGGCCATCGCCGAGCAGCTCGACCGGGTGCGCGAGAGCGCGGTCGCCGAACTCTATCTGCAGCAGGTCGCGACCCCGCCGGCGAGCTTCCCGAGCGAGGACGAGTTGCAGAAGGTCTATGATGCCAACCGGGCCTCGTTCCTGATGCCGCGGCAGTTCGAGCTGGCGCAGATCTTCGTGCCGCTGGCCAAGGACGCCGACAAGGCCGCCGAGGACAAGGCGAAGAAGACCGTCGAGGACATCCAGCGCAAGCTGAAGGCCCCCGGCGCCGACTTCGCCGCGCTCGCCAACGAGACCGGCGAGGTCAAGAATGGCGGCGAGCTCGGCTGGCTGGCCGAGACCCAGATCCGGCCGGAAATCCGCACCCAGGTGATGGCGCTCGCCAAGAACGCGATCGCCGAGCCGATCAAGCTGGACGACGGCTGGCACATCATCAAGCTCACCGACACCAAGGCGTCCTACACAAGGACCTTGCCGGAGGTGCGCGAGGTGCTGGTGCAGCAGATGCGCAGCGAGCGCGCCGCGATGCTGCGGCGCGCCTACCTCGCCGAGCTGCTGAAGCAGAATCCGCCCGTCATCAACGAGCTCGCGCTCTCCAGCCTGATCGGCGGCCCGACGCCGGCGGCGCGGTAATCTGTGCGATGGCCGCCGTGCCGCCCATCGCCGAACCGGCGCCGGACTGGAGGCTGACCGCTGGCGGGCTGCGGACGCTGCTTGCGATGTGCGGCTATCGCGGCGCCGTGCTCGCGACCTGGCGGCGGCATGGGCTGCCGGCCGGGTGCCGGGTCTGCCTGCAGTTCGGCGATCAGCTCGCGCGCGACGGCGACGGCCTGACCCGTGTGGTGATCCGCTGCAGCCTGGAGCTCAACGGCCATGACGCGCGCATCGGCGAGGTGACCTATTGGCAGATCCGCAAGGTGGTGCCGGCCACGGTCGATGGGCAGCGCGTCGATTTCGAGCTCGAAGCCGATCTGTTGCTCGGCACCATGATCCGGTTTGACGACGTGCTGGCGCAGGGGGCGGAGATGCTGCGCCATCTGCGGCTGCTGATCGCGGATGCGCGGCTGACGCTGGCGCATCTGCCGGTCAACGACCGGCTTGGCGAGGAGGCCCGTGCGCCGGTGCTGCGGATCGAGGCCCGCTTCGCCGCCGACCTCGCCGCCGGCCGCTCCGGTCTTGTGGTGCCCGATCCGCAAGACCCCGGCGGGCCGGCCACAGCATCGTCCCGCACGACCACGCGCCATGTCGGCCTCGGCCTCGCCGCCTGCGATTGCCTGACCGACCAGGTGCTGCCCGACCTGGCGCAGGCGGCGCGCGCCCTGATCGCGCAGGAGCGTTCGCCCGGGACGGCGCCATGGCCCTCCCAGGTGCTGCCCGCAAGCGCCGCCTTTTGATGCCGATGACGCAACGATTGTCGTCGGAACACTGCAACGTCTGCAACACACGCCGGCAGCATTCCGCTGCCATTTGACGATCCGCTCACCCACAACCTGTTACGGAGTTTTCCATGTCCGATGCCACGATCACCAAACTGACGCTCGACAGCCTGCGCGAACTGTTTCAGCTCGCCGGCTATCGCGTCGAGACCCTGACCGACCCGGTCGCCAACATCTCCTACCTGCGCTCCGGCACCAATGGGCTTGCCTTCGACGTCCGTTCCGGAAACCGGATCGCCGGCGACGAGCAGAGCTTCATCGACGTCGCCCTCATCGCCGTGTTGCAGGTGCAGGGCGAACTGCCGCTTGACCTGATCAATCGCTGGAATGCGACCCGCCGGTTCGCGCGCCTGCAGCTCAGCCCGCCGTTCCTCGCTCTGTCGCTCGATTTCTCGGTGGCGGGCGGCGTGACGCAGAACAATCTGCGGGCGCAGATCGAAATTTGGGATCACCTGGTGCAGCAGCTCGTGGCCTATCTGCGCGAAGAACTGGCCAATCTGGCAAAGGCCAAGGCGCCGAATGCGCCCGCTGCCAGCACAGCCTTGCAGACGCCCGCGACGGATCGCGATCGCGTCGCCGAGACAGACGTGCCCCACACGGTTCAGTAGCGGCGCCAGATGCGGATGAAGGCCGCTATCCATACCGGCGGAAGCCGCATCTTGTGGCGACGACGAAGCGCGCGCTGGTTCGGCGCAGCGCTCGGCGCGCTTGCCGTCTTGCTCGGCGCCAAGCCAATCTCGGCCAAGGCCGCAACCGACGTGGATGGCAGGCTGAACGCGGCCCCAGCGCCGGCGGCTTGGCAGGACTTCGCCAAGCGCCTGCAGCTTCGATTGCAGGAGCGCCTGGCGTCGGAATCGACGCCGGCGCTCCGCTTCCATGACGCGGTCGCAAGGCGCGCATCTGATGCCAGGGCGGCGTCCCCGTCGATTGTCGTGCGCGTATGGGTGATGCCCGATGGCAAAGTCCAGCGCATTGAGTTGGAAGGCCTCGACGACGACGCCTCGCATGATCTGTCCACGCTTCTGATCGGCGATGGCGTTGGCAGCACGCCGCTCGATATGCCGCAGCCGCTGCGCATGCGGCTCTCGTTGCGTCCGAAGACAGGCGTGGAGGATTGAACGTGCCGGCACCGGCATCGCAGCGATGGCGCGGCTTGGTGGCGGCAATGGCGGTACTATCCGCCGCGTTCATGACGGCTGCCGGCCGGGCGGAGCCAGCCGCGAACGATGCGAGTTTCGCCGTCCGTTACGCCGCGATCGAGATGCCTGCGGACACGGCTCCCGCACCGGGCCCGCCGTCTGCCGGACCGCTGGCTGGTTCTTCAGCTCCGGCCAAGCCCCAATCGCCGATGAACCGCAGCGACGCGCTGGCCTACTACCGCGCGCTGATCGAGAAGGAGGCCGGGCGGCAGGGACTGGCGCCGGCCATTGCCGAGGCGGTGATGGCGGTGGAGAGCGGTTATAGCCCCGGCGCAATCGGCGATGTCGGCGAAATCGGGTTGATGCAGATCCTGCCGTCGACGGCGCGCATGTTGGGCTTCACGGGAAGCAATGCCGAGCTCGCGATGCCCGAAAACAACATCCGTTACGGGGTGACTTATCTTGCGCAGGCGCCTTGCCGGCGGCGACCTTTGCACCGCGACCATGAAATATCGCGCAGGCCACGGGGAGACGCGCTTCTCCCATCTCTCGGTCAATTACTGCCTCGCAGTTCGCGCCAAGCTCTTCGCGCGCGGATTTCCCGTCACCGGCAGCGTCCCGGTGGCAACCTTCGGCAAGCCGGCGGGGCTAGGCGGCGGCTGCGGAAAGAAATGCCTTGGCACAGCCGGCATCGGCCGCGTCGATCTCGCAGGGCTCAATACGAGGCTCAATGCGATTGTCATGCAGGTGCGCAGCGGAAGGTGAGGGCGCTGGGCTCGGATGGCGATGAAGCGATAGCGCCACGCGCGTGTTACCCCTGCGAGCGTATTGTTAGCTCGTTGGCCGGCTGCACGCGCCGGCCGGCCGCATTTTTGCCCGGAAACACTTGCCATACCTGCTTGCCAAGGCCCGGACCGAACAGTAGAAGGACCTCGCAGCGAGGCGGCGATTTGCTATGGTCCCGCCCGCCGGCATTGCCCCGGCTATAGACTTAAGCTATTGAAGCCGTTGAGCAATTTTGGGGAATGGTGTAACGGTAGCACAACAGACTCTGACTCTGTTTGTCTTGGTTCGAATCCAGGTTCCCCAGCCAGATTGGCTAATCCCACAACAGCTTGATCCGAAACCGGCTTTCCACCGCAGGCGATCGGGCATCGAAGCAGCCGTTGGTTTCGATGTGGCCTAGATTCTTGCTCGCAGAACGCGAGACGGCTGCGGTCATCGCCGTCAGCTTTATGAGCACCTAAAGAGCAACTCCGTCACGCCTAACGCGGCGTCACACCCGCAGTGACGTGCCCACCTTACGCTCGAATGCGCACGCCGCACGTGCAGCGCTGAATTGCCTAGCGTTGAAGCAGCGATAGCGCGATCGGCTCGCGTGATGCGCATGCGGACTCGCACCTGGCTTGGCTTGCCGAGGTCAGGGTGCCATGCGATGCTGGTGTACCAAGAAAATTGGGGGCGGGGGCTGCAACGGCTCGTGCGCTTCCCATGCATAAAAAGCCCGGCATCGGGCAAGGGATAGTGGAGACGTTCGAAGATGAGATTTTCACATGTCATCGGGCTGTTTTCGGCTGCCGCCATGTCGGCCGCGCTGGTGGGCAATGCCGCGGCCCAAAGCAAGACCGTCAAGATCGGCGGCATCTTCCCGATGAGCGGCAATGCGGCGAGCATCGGCGTTCACGTCAAGCATGCGTTCGATGTCGCGCTCGACATCATCAACAACCCCCATCCCGAGCTCGGCAACTTCCCGCTCGCCAAGAATGGCGGCCTCGCAGGTCTCGGCGGGGCCAAGGTCGAGATCGTCTACGCCGATAACCAGGGCAGCCCCGCAACCGGGCAAAACCAGGCGCTGCGGCTGATCACGGAGGAAAAAGTGGTAGCGCTGACCGGCGCCTATCAGTCCGGCATCACGCTGACCGCGAGCGCGATTGCCGAGAAATACAACATCCCCTTCGTCAACGGCGAGTCGGTGGCGCCGAACCTCACCGAGCGCGGCTTCAAATGGTTCTTCCGCGTCACGCCGATCGCGACCGATTTCGCGCGGGTCTATTACGAATTCCTCAACGACATGAAGGCTGCCGGCGCCAAGACCGACAATATCGCGATCCTCCACGACAACACCGAATACGGCGCCTCCGTCGCCAACACCCTCACCACGGCGTTCAAGGAGAAGGGCATCGCGGTTGCGCTCGACGTCGCCTATGCCACCAACGCGACCGACGTGCAGAGCCAGGTGCTGCAGCTCAAGGAGAAGAAGCCCGACGTCGTCATCGCGATCTCCTATACGTCGGATGCGATCCTGTTCGCCAAAACGATGCAGGCGCTCGATTACAAGCCGCCGATGCTGCTCGCCGACGACTCCGGCTATTCCGACCCGTCCTTCATCAAGGCGGTCGGCAAGATCTCGCAAGGCGTCTTCAACCGCTCGTCCTGGAGCGTCGGTCCCGCGGGCTCGCCGACCGCGATCATCGCCAAGATGTACAAGGACAAGAGCGGCGATGACATGGACGATACCGTCGCGCGCCAGATGCAGGCGCTGTTCGTGCTGTGCGAGGCGATCGACCGCGCCGGCTCGACGGAACCCGCTAAGATCCAGGCCGCGTTGAAGGCGACCGACCTCAAGCCCGATCAGATCATGATGGGCTACAAGGGCGTCAAGTTCGACGACAAGGGCCAGAACATCCTGGCGTCCGGCCTCATCATCCAGCTCCAGGACGGTGAGAACTACGTCTCGGTCTGGCCGAAGGCGAGCGCCGAGAAGACGCCGATCATGCCCTACAAGGGCTGGTGATGCAGAGTGTTCACCTCTCCCATCGGGAGAGGTCGATTTTCGCAAGCAAATCGGGTGAGGGGTTATGCTCATCGATAGACCTGATCCCCTCACCCGGCGCTTCGCGCCGACCTCTCCCGACGGGAGAGGTGGTCAGGGGGCTGACGGCCAAGTGATTCAACCAAGAACAATACGCGCACATCCATGACCTTCACGCTTGTTCAGGTGATCGTCGGCGGCCTCTTGCTGGGAGCTGTCTACGCGCTGTTCTCCTCCGGGCTGACGCTGGTCTGGGGGATGATGAACGTGGTCAACTTCGCCCATGGCGATTTTGTCATGCTCGGCATGTATGTCGCGTTCGTCGTCTACACGCTGCTCGGCGGCGGGCCGCTCATCGGCGCGCCGCTCGCGACGCTGTTGCTCGCCACCCTCGGCGTCATCGTCTATTTCGGCCTGATCCGCGACATCATGAAGGGGCCGATGCTGGCGCAGATCCTCGGCACCTTCGGGCTGGCGCTATTGCTCCGCTATTCAGTGTTCTGGTGGTTTGGCGCAAACTTCCTGTCGCTGCCCGAAAACCTCGTCGGCGGCACCTTCGACATCTTCGGCATCCGCATCCAGGCCTCGCGCCTACTGGCCGGCGTGGTCGCGCTGGTGGTGACACTCGCCCTGCATCTTCTGCTGACGCGCACCACGCTCGGCTCGCGGATGCTGGCGGTCGCGGAGGATGCGACGGCCGCGCAGCTCATGGGCATCCGGCCCGACAGCATGCAGGCGATCGCCTGGGCGATCGCGGCCGGCGCCACCGGCCTTGCCGGCGCGCTGATCGCGACCTTCTTCTACATCGTGCCGACGGTCGGCGAGACGCTCGGCATCGTCGCCTTCGTCACGGTCTCGCTCGGCGGCTTCGGCAGCGTGCCCGGCGCGCTGGTCGCGGGGCTGCTGATCGGCGTGATCGAGTCGCTATCGGGCTATCTGATCGGCGCCGTTTACAAGGATATCGTGGTGTACTCGCTGTTCCTCGGCTTCCTCTGGTTCAGGCCACAGGGCCTGATGGGCAAGACGTGATGCGGCGCACGCTCTGGCTCCTGATCGCGCTTGCGCTGGTGGTCGCTTATCCGCTGGTGTTCACGACGCCGTTCCAGCAACGGCTCGGCGCGCTGGTCCTGCTCTATGCGATCGCAGCCTCGGCGTGGAACATCGTCGGCGGCTACGCCGGCCAGATTTCGGTCGGCCACGTCGTGTTCTTCGGCTGCGGGGCCTATGCCGCGATGGGCGCGTATACGCATTTCGCGCTGTCGCCGCTGGTCGGAATTCCCGCCGGCATCGTCTTTGCCGTGCTGATCGCGGCCGTGATCGGCCGGCCGACGCTGCGGCTGTCGGGCCACTATTTCAGCATGGCGACGATCGCGGTCGCCGAGCTCGCGCGGCTGATCGTTACCAACACCGAATATCTCGGCGCCGCCGTTGGCCTGAGCGGCCCGACTGTGGCGCGCAACGTGTTCGATCTCTCCTTCATCTCCGCGCTGCCGTATTACTATCTGTTCCTGGCGGTCCTGATCATCACGCTTGCCATCACCTGGTGGATGACGCGCAGCCGGATGGGTTTCTATCTGCGCGCGATCAAGGATTCCGAGCGTGCGGCGCGTTCGCTGGGCGCGCCTGCGAGCCGCATCAAACTTTACGCCTACATGCTGAGCGCAGGGCTCACCAGCGTCGCCGGCGCGCTCTATGCGATGATGTTCGGCTTCGTCGATCCGGAGTCCGGGCTCGGCATCCTGATCTCGGTGAAGATCCTGATCATGGCGGCGCTCGGCGGCGCCGGACTATTGTTCGGCCCATTCGTCGGCGCTGCAATCCTGGTGCCGCTCGAGGAAATCTCCAACAGCCTCTTGGGCGGCAAGGGCGCCGGCCTGACCTTCGTCGTCTATGGCGCCATCATCGTGCTGATCGCGCGCTTCCAGCCCGGCGGCATCCTGGCCCTGATCAATCGTCTGTGGGCGAAGCGTCGGGCCAAGCCGATGGATGAAAGCATCGCGCAAGAGGCCGGCCATGCTTCTTGAAGCGCGCGGGGTCACCAAGGCTTTTGGCAGCTTCAAGGCGGTCGATGCGGCCAGCGTCACGCTGGGGCAGGGCGATATCCTCGGCCTGATCGGGCCGAATGGCGCCGGCAAATCCACCTTCTTCAATTGCCTGACCGGCGATCTCGCGCTGACATCGGGCCAAGTGCTGTTCGAGAACCACGACATCACGGAGCTGTCGCCGGAGGCGCGCGCACGGCTCGGCTTGGCGCGCACCTTCCAGGTGCCGCAGACCTTCGAGGGCATGACAGTGCTGGAGAACGTGATGATCGGCGCCTTCCTGCGCACGCCGCATCGCGTCGAGGCCGAGACCAAAGCCCGCTCGGTGCTGGAGCAGGTCGGCATGATGCGGCTTGCGGATGCGCCGGCGCGCTCGCTCGGCACGCCCGGCCGCAAGCGGCTGGAGATCGCGCGGGCGCTTGCAACCGAACCCAAAGTGCTCCTGCTCGACGAGGCGATGGCAGGGCTGACGCAGCGCGAGGTGCAGCTTGCGATCGAACTGGTACGCGATATCCATCGCTCCGGCATCACGCTCGTGATCGTCGAGCACATCATGGAAGTGATCATGTCGCTGGCGAGCCGGGTGATGGTGTTCCACCAGGGCAAGGAGATCGCGCGCGGCAGCCCGCGCGAGGTGACGTCCAACCCGGCCGTCATCGCGGCCTATCTCGGCACCCGCGCCGCCAAGGTTGCCGCCGGCCACACCCCGATCGAGTTGATGGGCGGGCCGGCGACATGACCGGGCCGCTCTTGAGCCTCGAACATCTCGAAGTGCGCTACGGCGACCTGATCGGCGTCTCCGACGTCTCGCTGGAAGTGCCCGCGGGCAGCGTGGTCGCGCTGCTCGGCTCAAACGGCGGCGGCAAGACCACGACGCTGAACGCGATCGCTGGCCTGATCCCGGTGCATGCCGGCAGCATCCACTTCAACGGCGAGGCGATCGCGGGGCAGAGCGCGTTCGCGATCGTGCGCAAGGGCCTTGCTTTGTCGCCGGAAGGCTGGCGGCTGTTCGTGCAGCAGAGCGTCGAGAACAACCTTCTGCTTGGCGCCACCCCGCTGCAGGACAAGACGCGCATCAGGACGTTGCTGGAGCGCGTCTATGAGATCTTCCCGCGCTTGAAGGAGCGCCGCAGCCAGCGCGCCGGCACCATGTCCGGCGGCGAACGGCAGATGCTCGCCGTCGCCCGCGCGCTGATGAGCGACCCGAAACTGTTGATGCTGGATGAACCGTCGCTTGGCCTGGCGCCGGCCGTGGTGGAGTCGATGTACGAGACGTTCGGCCGGCTGCATCGCGAGGGGCTGACGATTCTGCTCGCAGAGCAATCGATCGAGCTTGCGCTGGAAGTCTCCGACTTCGCCACCGTGCTCCAGGTGGGCAGGAGCGTGCTCTCAGGCACCGCCGCCGCGCTGGCGCAGGACCCGCAAGTGCAGAAGGCATATCTCGGCGGCTAATGCGACTTTGTAGGATGGGTAGAGCGAAGCGAAACCCATCATCTTTTTCGCGGCGGCAACCAATCGGTTTCGCTTCGCTCTACCCATCCTACGGGCTACGAACAGCTCACTCCGCGGCTTCCTTGACGGAACGCTCTTCGCGCCGATGCTCCTCGTCCTCCGCATCCGTCGAGCTGCTCCAGCCCGCGAACATATTGGAGAGCTTGTCGAGATAGAGGTAGACCACCGGCGTCGTGAACAGCGTCAGCGCCTGGCTCACGATCAGGCCGCCGACCATGGCGTAGCCGAGCGGCTGGCGGATTTCCGATCCTGTGCCGGTGCCGAGCATCAAGGGCACGCCGCCGAGCAGCGCTGCCATCGTCGTCATCATGATTGGGCGGAAGCGGAGCAGGGCGGCTTGCCGGATCGCGGCCTCCGGCTCCAGGTGATCGTCACGCTCGGCCGCGATCGCGAAGTCGACCATCATGATGCCGTTCTTCTTGACGATGCCGATCAAGAGGATGATGCCGATCAGTGCGATCAGGCTGAAATCGAAGCCGGCCGCCATCAGGATCGCGAGCGCGCCGACGCCGGCCGAGGGCAGCGTCGACAGGATGGTGATCGGATGGATGTAGCTCTCGTAGAGGATGCCGAGGATCAAGTAGACGACCACCAGCGCCGCGAGGATCAGGAGCGGTACGGTGCTCAGCGATTGCTGGAACGCCTGCGCGGTGCCCTGGAAGCTCGAATTCAGCGTCGGCGGCGCACCCATCTCCACCATCGCCTTCTGCACCGCATCGGTCGCTTGTCCCAGCGCCACGCCCTGCGCCAGGTTGAAGCTGATGGTGATCGCCGGGAACTGGCCCTGGTGGCTGATCGAGAGTGGCCGCACCGGCACGCTGGTCCAGGTCGCAAAGGTCGATAGCGGCACCTGCTCGCCGGTCAGCGGCGACTTCAGATAGATCTTGTTCAGCGTGTCGATGCCGGCCTGCAGCTCGGGCAGCACCTCCAGGATCACGTGATAGCTGTTGAGCTGGGTGAAATATTGCGTCACCTGGCGCTGGCCGAACGCATCATACAGCGTGTCGTCGATGAGCTGCGGCTGGATGCCGTAGCGCGAGGCGGTGTCGCGATTGATCTTCAGCTCGAGCGTGGTGCCGTTGGTCTGCTGGTCGGTGGCGACGTCGCGCAGTTCCGGCAAGGTCTGCATCTTCGCGAGAATCTTCGGCGCCCATTCGTTCAGTTCGGCGAGATTGGCATCCTGCAGCGTGAATTCGAACTGGGTGCGGGTCGGCCGGCCGCCGAGGCGAACGTCCTGCGCCGCCTGCATGAACAATCTGGCACCTTCGACCTGCTCGAGCTTCGGCCGCAGGCGTGCGATGATCTGCTGCGCGTTGGCGGAGCGCTGGTCGCGCGGCTTCAGCGTGATGTACATGGCGCCGTTGTTGCCCGCCCGGCCGCTGCCGCCGATGGCCATGGCCACCGTCGCGACGTCAGGGTCGGCGAGCACGATCTTGCCGAGCGCCTCCTGCTTGCGCTTCATGTCGACGAAGGAAATGTCCTGGTTGGCTTCCGAGGTCGCAGTGATCAGGCCGACGTCCTGCTGCGGGAAGAAGCCCTTCGGGATGACCACGAACAGGTAGACCGACAGGCCGAGCGTCGCGAAGAAGATCATCAGCGTCGTGAACTTCCAGCGCAATGCGAGGTCGAGCACGTTTTGATAACCCCGCAGCATGGCGTCGAAGCCACGCTCGCTCATCTGGTAGAACCGGCCGTGCTTGGTCTCGCCATGAGCCCGCAGGAAGCGCGAGGCCATCATCGGCGTCAGCGTCAGCGACACGAACATCGAGACGAAGATCGTCATCGCCAGCACGACCGCGAATTCGCGGAACAGGCGCCCGATGATGCCTCCCATCAGGAGCAGCGGGATCAGCACCGCGACCAGCGAGATGCTGATCGAGACGATCGTGAACCCGATTTCGCTCGCGCCCTTGAAGGCGGCCGCCATCGGCTTCTCGCCTTCCTCGATATAGCGCGTGATGTTCTCCAGCATCACGATGGCGTCGTCGACCACGAAACCCACGGCAATGGTCAGCGCCATCAGGGACAGGTTGTCCAGCGTGTAGCCGAACACCCACATCAGTGCACAGGCGCCGAGCAGGGCGAGCGGCACGGTCACAGTTGGGATGACCGTGGCCCAGAAGCTGCGCAGGAACACGAAGATCACCATCACGACCAGCCCGATCGTGAGCAGCAGCGTGAATTGCACATCCTCGACCGCGGCGCGGATCGTGGTGGTGCGGTCGCTGATGACGTCGATTTTGATCGCCGGCGGGATCGCGGCGACCAGCCGCGGCAGGGTTGCCTTGATCTTGTCGACGGTGTCGATGACGTTGGCGCCGGGTTGCTTGAAGATGACCAGGAACACGCCGCGCTGGCCGTTAGCCCAGGCCGCCTGCTTGGCGTCTTCCGGGCCGGCGACGGCCTGGCCGATATCGCGGATTCGCAACGGGCCGCCATTGCGGTAGGCGATGATGACGTCGTTCCAGGGGGCGGCCTGCAGGAGCTGGTCGTTGGCGTAGATCGTATAGGCGCGGGTGTCGCCGTCGATATTGCCCTTGGGACTGTCGACGGTGGCGCTGGTGATGGCGGCGCGCACGTCCTCCAGCGACAGGCCCTTTGCCACCAGCTTGGCCGGATCGATCTGGACCCGTACCGACGGTTTCTGCTGACCGCCGATGATGACCTGGGCCACGCCGGAGATCTGGCTGATCTGCTGCGCAAGCTGCGCGTCGACGGCATCGCTCACCTCGGTCAGCGGCAGCGTCTCCGAGGTCGCCGACAGCAGCATGATCGGGGAGTCCGCCGGGTTGACCTTGCGGTAGGTCGGCGGCGACGGCAGGTTCTTCGGCAATTGGCCGCTCGCCGCGTTGATGGCGGCCTGTACGTCGTTGGCGGCGCCATCGATACTGCGATTGAGATCGAACTGGATGGTGATCGATGCGGTGCCGAGATAGCTCGTCGAGGTCATCTGGGCGACGCCGGGGATCTGCGCGAATTGGCGTTCCAGCGGCTGCGCCACCGAGGTCGCCATGGTTTCCGGGCTGCCGCCGGGCAAATTCGCGGTGATCTGGATGGTCGGGAAGTCGACCTGCGGCAGCGGCGCGACCGGCAGCAGCGGATACGCCACGAGGCCGACAAAAAGAATGCCGGCCATCAGCAGCGAGGTGCCGATGGGGTAGCGGATAAAGGGAGCGGAAATGCCGTAGCTCATTCCGGCTTCACCTTGGATTGCGTCGCATCCGAGCTCGCGACCGCGGTGCTGACGAGCACGCCGGGCGAGACTTTGTATTGGCCCGAGGTAATCACCTGCTGGCCCGGCGATAACCCCTCATCGACGACGGATTTGCCGTCGATCGAGTAGCTGACCTTGATCCGGTGCAGCTCCGCCTTGTTCTCCTGGCTGATAGTATACGCGTAAAGCCCGTCCGTGCCATGCTGGACGGCATCGTCGGGAACCACGGTCGCATCCTTCAGCGTCCGCACGAGAAGCCGCGTCGATACCGACTGGCCCGGCCACAGCGCGTGGTCCTTGTTCTCGAACACCGCCTTCAGGCGGATGGTTCCGCTGGTCGTATCGACCTGGTTGTTGATCAGCGCGAGAACGCCGGTGGACAGGAGGCGCTTGCCGTCGGTGGAGTAGGCGATGGTCTTCGGCGGGGAGGCCGCCAGCGCCGCCTTGATGTCAGGCAGTTGGTCCTCGGGCGCGGTGAAAATCACCGCGATCGGCTCGATCTGGGCGATCGAGACGATGCCGGTCTGGGTCGCGGCATTGACGATGTTCCCGACGTCGACCTGGCGCAGGCCGGCGATCCCCGTGATCGGCGCCTTGACGGTCGCGTAATCGAGCTGCGTCTGCGCATTCGTGATCGCCGCATCGTCTGCGGCGATCTGCGCCGTCAATTGCGCGACCATGGAGCGCTGAGTGTCAGTCTGCTGGCGCGTGGCGAACTCGCCGAGCCGGGTGAAACGCTGCAGATCGAGCTTGGCGTTGGCGAGATTCGCCTCGTCCTGCTGCTTCTTGGCCGTGGCCTGGTCGAGCGCGGCCTGATACGGGCGCGGATCGATCTCCACCAGGACGTCGCCCTTGTTGACCAGCTGGCCTTCCTGGAAGGCGATCTTCATGATCTGTCCGTCGACGCGGGTGCGGACCTGGACGGTGTTGAAGCCCTGCACGGTGCCGAGGCCGGTCAAATAGACCGGGAAATCGGCGGTTTCGACACCTGCAATCCGAACCGGGACGGGCGGACGGGCAACGGCGGCAGTCTTTTGCCCGTCAGCTTTGGTGTGTCCCACGCCATAGCGCTGCCAGCCAAAATAGCCCGCGGCGCCGACGGCGGCGACCAGCAAGAGCCAGCCTATCGTTCGTGACTTGGACATGCGCGCTCATGGGTTCGGAGACAATTATAGGTGTTTAAAACCGTTCCGGGGAAACCATATAATGCGTCAGCACTTAATGCGTACACACACTAACACTTGAGAATCCTAAACATTTGGAAAGGTTTAGGAGCGCGTTCCTGAAGCCTCGATCCGTCCGTTGAAACCGACATGTCGCTCGATCTGAAACGCCAGCTTGTTTCGCAGCTTGTCGAGAGTTCACGCCTGTTGCGTAACTATATCGACCATCGTGCGAAGACGCGTGGCACCACGCGCGCGCAATGGATCGTGCTGTTCCGGCTGCGGGAGCAGGAGGGGCTGTCGCAGGTCGATCTCGCCGATGTGCTCGAACTGCAGCCAATCTCGCTGGTGCGGCTGCTTGACCGACTGGTCGAGCACGGGCTGCTCGAGCGCCGGCCTGATCCGAAGGACCGCCGCGCCAACCGCCTGTTCCTCACCGATCGCGGCCGGCAGCTGGTCGACGATCTCGACAGCCTGCGCGATGCGATCGCAACCGACGTGCTGCGCGACATTCCCGGTCAGCGGATTGAGGCCAGCCTTCAGACGCTGCGGGACCTCAAGGATCGCATCAAGTCGCTCGGCGAAGGCCCGGACGTTGCGGTGAAATAAAGCACGTCACCTCGCCCGCAAGCGGGAGAGGGAGTTTCTCTCCCGGTTGAATCCGGACTCGATGTCGGTCATATCGCAGCCCGCGAGCGAAATCGGGGTGAGCGATGGACGAGCTGAACGGACGCATGATGGCCTGCCAGATCCTGATCACGGGATTGATCGCGCGCGTTGCCAACGAGCAGAAGGATCCGCTGCGTTTCCTCACCGATTTCCGCGACGAGATCAAAGCGGTGGTGAATGGAGTGAATATTGCAGGCGAGAACACCGATCGCGTGCGTCAGGTCGCACAGCGGACGGTGGACGAATTGTTCTCGCTGATGAAGCCGCCGAGCGCCGATTAAGCTTCGTTTACCGCCGAACTGTGCGGTGATTGATTTCGCAGCGGTTTTCCTGCTCTTTAGAATCGTTATTAGAATAGTTTGAAATAGTCAGATTAGAAGCGTTCTGATCTGGATCGATTCAAACGAGCGATCCACGCATTCGCGTTGACCCGAAATTTCGTCGCCGATACCACCGCCCCGAGACACATCGTCGCGTATCAATGCGCATAAATCAGAATTCATCGCGGGGGCGAGTGATGAGCAACATAAAGACGCCGAGGTCGCTGCGTTTCGAGGCGGCGGTCAACTCGGCCGGCGAACGGCTTGAGGGCTACTCGGGCAAGAAAGTGTCGACGGTTGCGGGCCTGATCGCGGTCGCATCGTTTTCCGGCGCCGAAGCGCAACAGCCCAATTTGCCGCCGGTGAATGTGGAAGCGCCCGTGGCGCGGCCGCGGCCGGCCAACACCAAGCCGACATCGGATCAGGTCCGCGCCCGCACCGCACTCAGGCGCGCGTCACGTCGCACGCAGCAGACGCGGGTTGCGGCCGTCCCTTATCCCAACGCCGGTGGGCTCAATGCCGATCGCGATCCCTATGCGGATCCTGCCGCGCCTTACAAGGTCGATCGCGTGCAGGCGTCAGGAAAGTTTCCCGAGCCGATCCTGAATACGCCGAAGACGATCACGGTGCTCTCCAGGCAAGTGCTGGACGACAAGAACGCCACCACGTTGCGACAGGCCGTGCTGAGCACTGCCGGTGTCACGCTCGGCACGGGCGAGGGCGGCAACGCCTTCGGCGACCGCTTCTTCATCCGCGGCTTTGATGCACGCAACGACATATTCATCGATGGCGTGCGCGACGCCGGCGTCAGCGTCCGCGAGAACTTCTTCACCGAGCAGGTCGAAATCCTGCGCGGCCCCGGCTCTTCATTCGCCGGCCGAGGCACCACCGGCGGCGCCATCAACATCGTCACCAAGCAGGCGACGACGGAGGGCAGCTTCTACAACATGGATACGACGTTCGGCACCGACCGCACCAAGCGCGTCACGCTCGACGTCAACCAGGTGATCAGCCCGACGCTTGCCGTGCGCGCGGGCGGCCTGTTCCAGGACGCGGGCGTTGCCGGCCGTGACTACGTGTCCGATGACCGCGGCGGCGGGTTCGTTGCGGCGAAGTGGACGCCGATCGATGCGGTGAAGGTGACTGCAGGCTACATTCACACCGATATTCACGGCCTGCCGGATTTCGGCGTGCCCTATTTCCGGCCGAGCACCGCGAGCAAGGCAGGCGGCCCGTTCCCGGATTTCGGCGTCAACCGCAACAATTGGTACGGCTTCACCGATCGCGACTTCTCGCAGGTGAAGCAGGATATCGGCACCATCAACGCCGAGGTGCAGGTCACGCCGGATCTTACGCTCAGCAACAAGACGAGGGCCTCGCGCTCGCTGTTGAATTACATCGGCACGCTGCCTGAGGCGCCGGTCCTCAGGAATCCGCTCATTTTCTCGACGTTGTCGGCCAATCCGCAGAGCCGCTATCAGACCACCGATACGCTGGCCAACCAGACCGAGGCCACCTACAAATTCGACACTGGCGGCTGGCGCCATACGGCGCTCGCCGGTGTTGAAGTGTCGCAGGAGCGCTCCAGCATCGACAAGTATACCGGCTTGAGTTCGGAAGCCATTGGCGCGCCGTTCTCGGGCACGGGCTCGGTCACGGGTGTCAGCGTGTTCAACCCGCAATACACATTCCTGCCGTTCGGCACGACCCCGACGCTCGCAGGTCTCCCGACCAAGATCGGGATCGACACCACGAGCGGCTACCTGCTCGACACCGTCAACTACAACGATCTCGTCATCCTCAACGGCGGCATCCGCTACGACAATTACAAGATCAACACGAGCGGCTTCGGCACGGTGAACGGCGTGCCCAACGTGTTCGGGACGCAGTCGGCCGAGTTCGGTCTGCCGAACTTCAATTTGGGCCTCCTGCTCAAGCCGCTTCCGATCGCGAGTGTCTATGCGGCCTATGCCACCTCTTCCAATCCCGTCGGTGCGGAGTTCGACGGCACCAGCACGGCGTATGGCGGTCTCTCGCCGGTGCTGAACGGCAACACCAATCAGATCTTCGGTCCCGAGAAGAACACGGCGATCGAACTCGGCACCAAATGGGAGTTGTTCGATCGGCACCTGTTGGTGACGGCGGCGTTGTTCCAGACGGAGAAGGATAACGCGCGTGAATCGGTCAATATCACGCCGGCGACCGCCACCGCATCCTGTCCCTATCCCGCGAACACAAGTGGCACCGTGCCCTGCATCAGTGCCGGCGCTGCCTACCGCATCCGCGGCATCGACCTCGGCCTTGGCGGCAAGATCACGGACAAATGGAGCGTGTTCGGCGGACTGGTGCTGATGCAGTCCGAGGTGACGAAATCGCTCGTTCCGCCCGCGAACACGATTCTCTACACCACCAATGTCGGCCTGCCGCTCGCCAACGTCGCGCATCAATCGTTCAGCCTGCTGACGAAGTACCAGCTCACGGACATGTGGGAGATCGGTGGGCAGGCGGTCTACCGTTCCAAGATCTATGGCGGCACGTTCCTCGCGGCGAACCAGGGCACGCAATTGCCGAGCTACTGGCGCTTCGATGCGTTCGCGGAGGCGAAGCTCAACAAGAACTGGAGAGTCAAACTGTTCGTGAACAACATCTTCAACAAGCTCTATTACGACGCGTTGTATCAGAGCCCGGCTCCGTTCGTGCTCGAGGCGCCAGGTCGCGCCGCCTATCTCGTCGTATCGGCACGGTTCTGAAACGACAGGGCATGCTGATTTGCGTTCCGAATGTGCTGAGCAAGACCGATGTGGCTGACTTCCGTCGCATCATGGATGCCAGCGCCTGGGAGGATGGACGTTCGACGGCAGGCGCTGCGTCGGCGCTGGTGAAGCGCAACGAGCAGTTGCCGCCGGATAGCGAGGTTGCACGCCAGCTCGGCAACCGCGTGCTGTCGGCGCTTTCGGCCAGTGCGCGCTTCATCTCGGCGGCGATCCCACTTAGAATCTTTCCACCTTTGTTCAACCGTTACGTCGCCACCGACGGTCATCATTTCGGTCTGCATGTCGACAACGCGGTGAGGGGAGACCATCTCACCGGCTTGCGGATACGCACCGACCTCTCGGTTACGCTGTTTTTATCGGAGCCGGACGAATATGATGGCGGCGAGCTCGTCATCGAAGATCTCTACGGCTCGCATGAAGTGAAGCTGCCGGCCGGCGACCTCGTTCTTTATCCTGCTTCTAGTTTGCATCTGGTCACGCCGGTGACGCGGGGCGCGCGGGTTGCGTCTTTCTTCTGGCTGCAGAGCATGGTACGGGATGCGCACGCTCGCAGTCTGATCTTCGATCTGGACACCGCTATCCAGGCCTTGGTGGAGCGGCTTGGGCGAGACGATCCCGAAACGGTCAAATTGACCGGCATCTATCACAACTTGATACGCCACTGGGCCGAAGTATGAACATTCTAACTACCCGCGCGACACTTCTTGCACTCTCCGTGCTGACGCTGGCCGCGCTGACGACACCGTCGTCGGCGCAGCAGCAGATGGCGCCCGCCGCTCCCGCTCCATCTGCGCCTGTCGCGCAACAGACTGCTCCCGCCGCGCCGCAACCACCGGCAGAGGCGGCGACGCCGGCGCAGTCACCCTCCGCCGCTGCGCCGGTTGCTTCGCAGGGAACTCAGGACGTCAGCGCGGCGCCCGCCGAAGGCGAGGGCAAGAAATCGGCGACCATCGCCGGACTGAAGGAACTGTCGCCCTGGGTGATGTTCTGGAATGCCGACATCGTCGTGAAGGCGGTGATGATCGGTCTTGCCTTTGCATCGCTGGTGACCTGGACGGTGTTCATCGCCAAGATGATCGAGCTTACCGTCGTGCAGCGCAAGTTGCGCGCCGCGCTCGCCAAGATCAGCGATGTGCGCTCGCTTGCTGAAGCGCAGTTCGCGCTCGGCGCCAAGGGCAGCGTGCTGTCGACCCTGATCGCCGCGGCGATGCGGGAAGGGCGACTGTCGGCCGGCATCTCCAGCGACGCCGGCATCAAGGAACGCGCGGCATCGAGCTTTGCCGAGATCGTGCGTGCCGAAGGCCGCCGCATTCGCGTCGGGATGGGCCTGCTTGCGACCATCGGCGCGACATCGCCCTTCGTTGGTCTGTTCGGCACCGTCTGGGGCATCATGAACAGCTTCATCGGCATCTCGAAATCGCAGACCACCAACCTCGCGGTGGTCGCGCCCGGTATCGCCGAGGCGCTGCTCGCGACCGCGATCGGCCTCGTCGCGGCGATCCCGGCCGTGATCATCTACAATCACTTCTCGCGGGTGACGAAGGGTTATCTGGAACTGGTCGGCCGTGCCTCGGGCGCGGCTGCGCGGCTGCTGTCGCGCGACCTCGACCGCACCAATGTCAGCGTGTCTGGCGGCGCACATTCGCGCACGGCGGCGGAGTAGGCGATGGCTGTCTCGATCGCGGATAATGACGGCGACGACGACGATTTCGCGGAATCGCACGAGATCAACGTCACGCCATTCATCGACGTCATGCTGGTGCTGCTGATCATCTTCATGGTGGCCGCGCCGCTCTCCACCGTGGACCTGCCGATCGATCTGCCGACGTCGAGCGCGACGCCGCAGAAGAAGCCGGATAAGCCGACCTATGTCAGCATCAAGTCGGACCTGACGCTTGCGATCGGCGAAAATGCGGTCAAGCGCACTGAGCTGGTGCATTCGCTCGATACCTTGGCCGACATGAGCAAGGATAAGTATGTATTCCTGCGCGCGGATCGCGCGGTGCCTTATGGCGAGCTGATGGGAGTGATGGAAATCCTGCGCTCGGGCGGCTACAACAGGGTCAAGCTGGTGACGCTCGAAGGTGTTCCCGGCGCGCCTGCCGCACCGCAAGCCGCCGAGCCGGCAAAACCTTGACGACGGACAGCGATGTCTGACCTCGATCTCGAGCAGAAGCCTTCCCGGCGGCTATGGATTTGCGCCGCAGTGGCGGCGCTTGCGCTGCATGTTGGCGGCGCGGCGCTGGCGCTTGCGAATTTGCGCGGCGATGACGTCGGCGACGGCTTGGGCGCAAATGCCGCCGAGTTCGCGGTGGAGATGGCCTCGCCCAAGGTCGAGGAGGAGAATCTGCCGCCGGGTCCCGACGCCGATGCGTCGCAGGCCGCTCCGCAGCTCTCCGAGCAGAAGGCCGAGGTCAAGGAGACCGACCTGCCAAAGGACGTGCCGCACGAGTCCGAAGACCCCGACCGCATCGTCACGCAGAACGACTCGAAGAAACCCCAGGAAGACGATCCCAAGGTCCAGGCCGTCCAGACCCAGGCTTCCGAGGAGGCGCCCGCCCAGGAAGCAACCGCGCGGCAGACGCTGGAGGAGAACGCGCCGGACGCCGAGCAGGCCAAGGCCCCCAATCGCGGCATCGGCAAGGACAGGCAGAAGCTGACCGCCGACTGGGGCCGCAAGATCAGCGCCTATTTCGAGCTCCACAAGCGCTATCCGCACAACAAGAGCAAGGCGACCACCGTGAAGGTCAGCATCGTGCTGAACCGCCGCGGCAACATCGTCAACGTCGCTGTCGCGGAGTCCTCAGGCGACCCGGCCTTCGATGACGCGGCCATCTCGATGGTCCGTCGCTCCGATCCCGTCCCCGCGCCGCCAGCCGAACTCACCGAAGACCAATTCGCCTTCAGCCTCGACGTGAACTTCAAGAAGCCGAAGTAACGGGTTGAGGCGCAGGGCGGATTAGCTCGTAGGATGGGTAGAGCGAAGCGAAACCCATCAGTCTCAAAGCACGCTGCGCGGATGATGGGTTTCGCTTCGCTCTACCCATCCTACGGCCGCAACGCGGCTCTAGCGCCAGAAATAGCGGATGCCGACGTAGACCACGACGAGGCAGGCGAAGATCAGCGCCACAGGCAGCGGCCGTTTGCCTGTCGGGCCTGATACCCCCGGCTTCTTGGCGGGGAGGCGGCGGAAGGCGGTGACATTGCCGCGGTCGGCGACCGGCTCGCGGGAGGGGGCGGGGACGTCGGGCGGCGTGCCGGCACCGCCCATCTCGGCATAATAGCTCTTGTACATCAGCTTGATGGTGGCCTCGCTCGCCTCAAGCTCCGGCATCTGCTCCAGCAGCTTGTTGTAGGTGCCGAGGAAGTTCTGCGCGTCGGCCGACAAGGACGACGTGCCGTTCAGCTTGGCGAGCATTTTCCAGGTCGCGAAGTCCGCTCTGGCACGGGTGTCCGCACGTCGAGCGATCAGCATATCGGCAGCTTTGATCAAGAGGCCCTCGCGATTTTTTCTCAACCTAGGCGTTGCCGGTGATGAGGAGAAGCGCACCTATCACATAGCCGGTCAGTGTCCGCAGTATCGCGGAAATAATATCAAGATTGAGACCAAGCTGCGAACCGAGGAGGGGCAGCAAGATCAAAAGCCCGATCAGGATCAGCAACCCGTAGGGCTCGAGGCGCGCGAGCGGCTCAGCGAGCGGCCGGGGCAAGAGCCCGACCGCCACCCGGCCGCCATCCAGCGGCGGGATCGGCATCATGTTGAAGATCGCGAGCACGATATTGATGAGGAAGGCGTTTTTGAGATTGTCCGCGACCCAGCGCGCGCTGTCCGGCGGGACGAATGGGAGTAAGTGGAATGCCAGTGCGGCAACCAGAGCGAGAATGATGTTGGTGGCGGGGCCGGCCAGCGCCACCCAGACCATGTCGAGCCGGGGATGCTTGAGATTGCGGAAATTGACCGGCACCGGCTTGGCATAGCCGAATAGGAAGGGCGACTGCGACAGCAACAGCACGGCGGGCAGGACCACCGTGCCGAAGGGATCGATATGCTTCAGCGGATTGAAGCTGACGCGGCCGAGCTGCCAGGCGGTGTTGTCACCCAGCCGGTGGGCGACGAAGCCGTGCGCCGCCTCATGGAAGGTGATGGCGATCAGGAGCGGCAGCACCCAGACGGAGATGGTGTAGAGGGAGATGTTCAAGGGGGATATCCGGTCGCGGCGGCGCCGCTCTCAACCACACATGATGGTTGCGGCCGGGTTCCGGCGCAAGGCGGAAATGCGCTGCGACGCATTAGCGTGGAATATCGGCCGTCAGCGTAGCTTCTGCACTGCCGGATCGGCCTCGACGACCTCCTTGGGGCCGGATTGCGTCGTCGCGATCCAGATGCCCGCGAACACGGTCACGATGCCAATCACCAGATTCCAGCGCAGCGGTTCGCCCAGCAGCGTGGCGCCGACGAGCGATGCCGCGATCGGATTGACGGTCACCGAGATCGCGACGCGGGTCGGCGTCGTGCGCTCCAGCGCGAATGCCCAGAGATAGAACGTCAGCGCCGCGCCGAAGGCGCCGAGATAGACCGCGCCGAACCATTGTGGGACACCGAAAGCGGCGACCGGGGCAAAACTGCCACGCGCGAGCGAGGCGAGGATAAGGCAGGCGGCACCGGCGGCCATGGCCATCGTCGTGAACGGGATGGGGCCGGAGCGGCGGATGAAGGGCCTCGACCAGATGCTGTAGAGCGCCATGCAGAGCGCGGCCGCGACCATCAGGAGATCGCCGCGCCAGGCCCCATCAGGCGCGGTGCTGAGGCCGGAGAGCAGGGCCATGGCGACACCTGTTATCGTCACCAGTACGCCCGTGGTCTTTCGCACCGTCAATTGCTCGCTGCCAAGCGCCGCGCCGACCGCCATCGTCAATAGCGGCAATGTCGAGAGCGCGAGCGCACCGCGCGCCGCCGTCGTGAAGATCAGCGATGCGTTGAACAGGATCGGGAACAGGGCGAAGAACAACAGGCCGAGGCCAATCACCGCCGGCCAGTCGCGTCGCGCCGGCCAGCTTCGTCCCTGTATCAGGACGAGCGGAAGCAGCAGCAGGAAGCCGATGCCGAAGCGGAACGCGCCGATGGCGAGCGGGTCGATGGCGCCCACGAGGTAGCGCGTTGCCCCGATCGACGTGCCGCCAAGCGCGCTCGAAAGCACCGCGGCCAGGACACCCCAAGTTTCGCCCATCCGGCTTGACCTCCTTTTCGGCTCTTGCCGACGGTAGGGGACACGCGATAATCGAGGAATGGAATTTATCTGATAGATAAAATCACGGTTCGTGATGAGCCTGGATCCTGATCTCCTGAAGGCATTCGTTGCGGTGGCGGACCATCGTTCCTTCACCCGTGCGGCCGTGGCGCTGAACCGGACGCAATCGGCGGTCAGCATGCAGGTGAAGCGGCTGGAAGAGCGGCTGCAGGCGGAGCTGTTTCATCGCACCAAAGCCAACGTCGATCTGAGCGCAGCCGGCGAGGGCCTGCTCGGCTATGCGCGCCGCATCCTCAGCCTGAACGAGGAGGCGATGGGCCGCGTCCGGGAGCACAAGGTAGAGGGGCGCGTCCGCCTCGGCGTGATGGACGACTACGGCACGCTACTGGTCCCGCCGCTGCTCGCCAGCTTCGTCGCCAATTATCCGCTGATCCATATCGAGATGGAGACGGGGCTGACCTCGTCCATGACCGACCGGCTCGGAGAGGCCTACGACCTCGTCATCGCCATGCACCCGGAAGGATGCGGCGAAGGCGAACTACTGCGGTGCGAGCAGGCGGTGTGGGCGGCGAGCCCGGAGCATCGCGTCGAGGAGCTTGATCCGCTTCCGGTGGCGCTTTACCCGCAGGGCTGCCTGTTCCGGAGTTGGGCGATGCAGGCGCTCGACGCTGCGAAACGGCCGTGGCGGCTCGCCTTCGTCAGCCACAGCCTCGCGGCGGTCGAGGCGATCGCGGTGCAGGGATTGGCCGTCACCGTGGTCAAGGCCGGCACCTTTCCGCCGCGGCTCCGGCGCCTGTCGGATCGCGACGGCATGCCGCCGCTGCCGCGCGCCGAGATCAGGCTGCATCGCGCCGCGAACCTGTCGCGCGCGGCGTTACTGTTGGCCGACCATCTGGTCGCGGAGCTCCGCCAACCGATTTAATTAGTAGGTCGCGCGGCCGCCTGAGATGTCGAACACGGCGCCGGTGGAGAAGGCGCAATCCTCCGACGCCAGCCAGGCGACAAGCGCGGCGAGTTCTTCCACCAGCACGAAGCGGCCTTTCGGGATCTTCGACAGCATGAAGTCGATATGCTGCTGCGTCATCTGGTCGAAGATCGCGGTACGCGCCGCCGCCGGCGTTACCGCGTTGACGAGGATATCGTGTTGCGCGAGTTCCTTGCCGAGCGATTTCGTCAGCGCGATCAGGCCGGCCTTCGACGACGAATAATGCGCCGCGTTGGGATTGCCTTCCTTGCCGGCAATGGAGGCGATGTTGACGATACGGCCGTAGCCCTGCTTGAGCATCGCCGGCACGATCGCCTTGCAGCAGATGAAGGGGCCATCGAGGTTGATGCGCAATACCTTGCGCCATTCCTCGAGGTCAGTCTCCCACACGGTCTTGTTGATGCCGGCGATACCGGCATTATTGACGAGGATGTCGATCTTGCCGAACGCCTTGAGCACTTCGTCGCGCACTTTCTCGACGCCGGCGGGATCGGTAACGTCGACCTTGAAAGCGGCCACCTCCGGGCCGATCTCCTTCGCGGTCTTCTCCGCCAGCGTGATGTCATGATCCCAGATCGCGACTTTGGCGCCGGAGGCGACAAAGCGATCGGTGATCGCGCGCCCAAATCCCTGCGCGCCGCCGGTGACAACCGCAACCCGGCCGGTGAGATCGTATTCGTTCATGGTGTGCTTCCTTGAAATTAGAGTGTCCAGCCGCCGTCGATGGCATGCGCGACGCCGGTGGTGAACGCGCTCTCGTCGCTGGCGAGATAGACGGCGAGTGCGGCGATCTCCTCGGCGGTGCCGAGCCGGCCCATCGGCTGGCGGGCGATGAACATGTCGCGCCCCTGCGGGCCCGCGGCGGCGGCGCGCTGTAGCATCGAGGGCGTCTCGACCGTGCCGGGGCAGATGCAGTTGCAGCGGATGCCTTTGGAAATGAAGTCGGCCGCGACCGAGCGGGTGAGGGCGGCCACCGCCGCTTTGGTCGCTCCGTAGACGTAACGGTTCGGCGCGGCCTTGAACACGCCGGCGGCGGAGGCGATGTTCACGATCGCGCCACCGCCCGCGTCCAGCATGCCCGGCAGGAAGGCACGGATCGTGCGGTGCATCGACTTCACATTGAGGTCGAAGGAGAAATCCCAGTCCTCATCGGAGCAATCGAGCACCGTGCCGTGATGGACGAAGCCGGCGGCATTGAGCAGGATGTCAGTCTTGCCGACGCGCTTGGCCATCGCCGCGACCGCAGCGGTGTCGCGCACGTCCAGCCGCGCCACCTCGGCGATGCCCCCTTGCTTGAGGAGCGCGAGCTTCTCCTCGTCGATATCGGTGGCGAACACGGTGGCGCCCTCGCGCGCAAAGGCCACCGCGCAAGCGCGGCCGATGCCCACGGCCGCTGCGGTGACGAATGCGCGCTTGCCCTTCAGGCGGTCTGACATGTTGTCTCCCTTCATTCTGCCCGTCATTCCGGGGCACGCGAAGCGTGAGCTATGATGTGCAATTGCACATCAGAGAATCCATTTGTCCGCTCGCGTTTGTGGCGCAATGGATTCCGGGTTCGCCGCTTCGCGACGCCCCGGAATGACCCCGACCTAGTGATTATCCCTGGCCACCCCGACCTTGCCGGCGATGTCCTGATAGCGGGTGGCGAGTTCGAGGCAGGCGCCCGTGGCCTGCTGGCCGACGGTGGCGCGATAGAGTTCCTGCCACGGCGTCTGGTTCGCCGGATAGCGGAAGCCGCCATTCGCCTTCAATTCGGCATGCCGCTTCTTCACCTCGTCGTCCGAGATCAGGATGTTGGCGGTGCCTTTGTTCAGGTCGATGCGCACCCGGTCGCCGGTCTTCAGGATCGCCAGCCCGCCATCGGCGGCCGCTTCCGGCGAGGCGTTGAGGATCGACGGCGAGCCCGAGGTGCCGGACTGGCGTCCGTCGCCGATGCACGGCAGGGACAGGATGCCGCGTTTGATCAGCGCCGCCGGCGGCTGCATGTTCACGACTTCGGCACCGCCGGGATAGCCGATCGGACCGGCGCCGCGGATGAACAGCATGCAGTGCTCGTCGATCTCGAGCGAGGGATCCTCGATCCGCTTGTGGTAATCCTCCGGCCCCTCGAACACGATGGCGCGACCCTCGAAGGCGTTCGGGTCCTTCGGGTTGACCAGATAGCGGTCGCGGAACTCCTTGGAGATCACGCTGGTCTTCATGATCGCGGAATCGAAGAGATTGCCGCGCAGTACCAGGAAGCCTGCGTCCTTCACCAGCGGCTTGTCGTAGGTCCAGATCACGTCGGCATCGGGCCGGGCTGCATCCTTGCAGTTCTCGCCCATGGTGCGGCCGTTGACCGTCACTGCATCTTCATGGATGCGTTTGTGCGTCATCAATTCGCGCACCACTGAGGGCACGCCGCCGGCGCGGTGATATTCCTCGCCGAGATAGAAGCCGGCTGGCTGCATGTTCACCAGCAGCGGCACGTCGTGGCCATATTTCTGCCAGTCGTCGATCGACAATTCGACGCCGACATGGCGGGCGAGTGCGTTGATGTGGATCGGCGCGTTGGTCGAGCCGCCGATCGCCGAATTCACCACGATGCAGTTCTCGAACGCCTTGCGGGTGAGGATGTCGGAAGGCTTCAGGTCCTCCCAGACCATCTCGACGATGCGCTTGCCGGTCTCATAGGCGATCTGGCCGCGCTCGCGATAGGGCGCGGGGATCGCCGCGCATCCTGGCAGCGACATGCCGAGCGCTTCGGCCAGCGAGTTCATGGTCGAGGCAGTGCCCATCGTGTTGCAATGGCCGACCGACGGCGCCGAGGAGGCGACGACGTTCATGAACTCCTCATAATCGATCTCGCCGGCGGCGAGTTGCTCGCGCGCCTTCCAGACCACGGTGCCGGAACCTGAGCGCACGCCATTGTGCCAGCCATTCAACATCGGCCCGCCCGACAGCACGATCGCGGGCAGGTTCACGGTCGCCGCCGCCATCAGGCAGGCGGGCGTGGTCTTGTCGCAGCCGGTGGTCAGCACCACGCCATCGAGCGGATAGCCGAAGAGAACTTCGACAAGGCCGAGATAGGCGAGATTGCGATCGAGCGCGGCGGTGGGCCGCTTCCCCGTCTCCTGAATTGGATGGGTCGGAAACTCCATCGCGATACCGCCGGCTTCGCGGATGCCTTCGCGCACCCGATGCGCCAATTCAAGATGATGGCGATTGCAGGGCGAGAGATCGTTGCCGGTCTGCGCAATGCCGATGATCGGTTTGCCGGACTGCAGTTCCTGCCGCGTCAGTCCATAATTAAGGTAGCGCTCGAGATAGAGCGCGGTCATGCCGGGATTGTGCGGGTTGTTGAACCATTCACTGGAGCGGAGCTTGCGTTTGGTGACTGGCGTAACGGGCTTGTTCATTGTTTCTCCCCGAGCGCAAAAGGCATGCTGCACTGCACTCAGCCTTGTTTCATTGACGCGACTTTATGCACGTCGACCGACTGTTCGCAATTGATTGAGCGCCGCGATATTCAACTTTGATCCAACGACATGGCGAAAAAATTCTGCTAAGAGGCAACTCAACTTGAAGAGTGGGCAGGGCCTTTATGGTCCTAACCGCCGCTAGAATCGGAGGGAAATGAATGGCGTCGGTGCAGATTAGCGACGTGCGCAAGTCGTTCGGTGGGTTTGAAGTCCTGCACGGCGTGACTGTTCCGATCGAGGACGGTGCGTTCGTGGTGTTGGTCGGCCCCTCCGGCTGCGGCAAGTCGACATTGCTGCGCATGCTGGCGGGACTGGAGAACATCACCTCCGGGACGATCTCGATCGGCAATCGCGTCGTAAACAACGTGCAGCCGAAAGAGCGCGACATCGCGATGGTGTTCCAGAACTACGCGCTGTACCCGCATATGACCGTTGCCCAAAATATGGGCTTCTCGTTGAAATTGCGGAACGCGAACCAGCAGGACATCACCTCCCGGGTCAAGAAGGCCGCCGAAATCCTCGCATTGACGCCGCTCCTTGAGCGCTTCCCCCGTCAACTGTCGGGTGGTCAGCGCCAGCGCGTCGCCATGGGGCGCGCGATCGTCCGCGATCCCCAAGTGTTCCTGTTCGACGAGCCGCTGTCCAATCTCGACGCCAAGCTGCGCGTCGCCATGCGCACCGAGATCAAGGAACTGCACCAGCGGCTGAAGACCACGACGGTCTACGTCACCCACGACCAGATCGAGGCGATGACGATGGCCGACAAGATCGTCGTCATGCATGACGGCATCGTCGAGCAGATGGGATCGCCGCTCGAGCTCTATGACAAGCCCGACAACCAGTTCGTCGCCGGCTTCATCGGCTCGCCCGCAATGAACTTCCTCAACGGGCATCTGAAAGCCAACGGTCAGGTTTATGTCGAGACCGAGGAGGGCGCCCGGTTGCCGCTGGCGACCGCGCCGACCGCTTCCGACGGCAAGCCGGTGGTTTATGGCATCAGGCCCGAGCATCTCGACCTCGCCAGTGACGGCATCGAGGCCGAAGTCATCGTCGTCGAGCCCACCGGTTCGGAAACCCAGATCGTGGCGCGCATCGGCAAGCAGGACATCATTGCGGTGTTCCGCGAGCGACACGACGTCAAGCCCGGCGAAAGGATTCATTTGCGGCCGCGGGCGTCGTCCGCTCACCTGTTCGACAAGGACACCGGCCACCGTCTTTAGAGCATGATCCGGAAAAGTGGAGACCGGTTTTCCGAAGAAGATCATGCTCGAACAAAGAGCTAGAGCGGGATGACGATTCGAAGAAAAGTCATCACGCCCTAGGCGGCCGGATTAACTAGCCCAAGCAAGACCATAAAATTAAGGGAGAAGACTTGAAATGAATAAGTTTACGACCGATCGCCGCTCGCTGCTCAAGGGCGGTGCGGGCCTTCTGGCAGCCGCCGCGACGATGTCGGGCGACGAACTGCTGGGCTATGCGAAGGCCTGGGCGCAGACTTCGCCGTGGAAGCCGGAGCCGGGGGCCAAGATCAACCTGTTGCGCTGGAAGCGTTTCGTCGAAGCCGAAGACGTTGCCTTCATGAAGATCGTCGACGCCTTCCAGAAGGCCAACAACGTCACCATCAACGTCTCCAACGAATCCTACGACGACATCCAGCCCAAGGCGTCGGTTGCCGCCAACACCGGGCAGGGCCTCGACATGGTCTGGGGTCTGTATTCGCTGCCGTTCCTGTTCCCGAGCAAATGCGTCGATGTTACCGACGTCGCCGACTATCTCGGCCAGAAATGCGGCGGCTGGACTGACTCCGGCAAGGCCTACGGCATGCTCAACGGCAAATGGATCGGGATTCCCGTTGCGGCCACCGGCGGCCTCGTCAACTATCGCGTCGCCGCGGCCGAGAAGGCCGGCCACAAGGAGTTCCCGAAGGATCTCGCCGGCTTTGCCGACCTCGTGAAGGGCATGAACAAGAACGGCACGCCGGCCGGCATGGCGCTGGGCCATGCTTCGGGCGACGCCAACGGCTGGCTGCACTGGGCGCTGTGGGCCCATGGCGGCAAGATGATCGACAAGAACAACAAGGTCGTCATCAACTCGCCGGAGACCGCCAAGTCGCTGGAGTACGTCAAGGGCCTCTACGAGAACTTCGTGCCGGGCACGGCCTCATGGAACGACAGCTCCAACAACAAGGCGTTCCTCGCCGGCCAGCTTCACCTCACCACGAACGGCATCTCGATCTATGTGACGGCGAAGAAGGAAAATCCGCAGATCGCGGAGGACATGAACCATGCGCATCTGCCGCCCGGCATCGACGGCAAGACGCGCGAGCTTCATCTCGGGTTCCCGATCCTGATCTTCACCTTCTCGAAGTATCCGCAGACCTGCAAGGCGTTCACCGCCTTCATGCTGGAGCCGGACCAGTTCAACCCCTGGATCGAAGCGGCGCAGGGTTATCTGTCCCACTTCCTCCTCGGCTACGACAAGAACCCGGTCTGGACCGCAGATCCGAAGACGACGCCTTACCGCAGCGTGGCGCAGAGCGCGTCGACGCCGGCCGGCGAGGCGCAGATGAGCGAGAACGCGGCGGCTGCGATCGCCGACTTCGTGCTCGTCGACATGTACGCGAACTACTGCACCGGACGCGAGGATACGAAAACCGCGATGGCTTCGGCCGAACGCGCGGCCAAGCGCATCTTCCGCTAAGCGAACGGCCGGCGCGGAGTGCCGCGCCGGCCTTGGATGTGAAGGTGATCGGGGCGACGCTCGGCCGTGGGGGGCACGGGCCGGCGTTGCCTTCGATTTGGAGTTGGAGACGGAATGAGCACTGTCCAGACATCGATGCCGGCGCAGACTGCCGCTGCCGGCGAGCAGTCACTTTGGTCAAGACTGCGCGCCAGCCGTAACTGGGCGGCGCTGTGGTTCATGCTGCCGGCCGCGGCCTTCCTGATCCTGTTCCTGGCCTATCCGCTCGGGCTCGGCATCTGGATGAGCTTCACGGACGAACGCATCGGCCGTGCCGGCGTCTTCATCGGCCTGGAGAACTATCTATGGCTGTGGGACGACGCGATCTTCTGGCTGTCGGTCTTCAACACGATCCTCTACACGCTGATCGCCAGCGTCATCAAATTCGCGATCGGCCTCTATCTCGCGCTGCTCTTGAACCGGCACATGCCGTTCAAGGCCATGATCCGCTCGATCGTGCTGATTCCCTTCATCGTGCCGACGGTGCTGTCGGCGATCGCATTCTGGTGGATCTATGACGCCCAGTTCTCGATCATCTCCTGGTCGCTGATCAAGCTCGGCCTGATTGAACACAACATCAACTTCCTCGGCGACAGCACCTGGGCCCGCGCCAGCGTCATCTTCGCCAATGTCTGGCGCGGCGTTCCGTTCGTGGCGATCACGCTATTGGCCGGCCTGCAGACGGTGTCGCCCTCGCTCTATGAGGCCGCGACGCTCGATGGCGCCACCAACTGGCAGCGCTTCCGCTACATCACCTATCCGCTGCTGACGCCGATCATCGCCGTGGTGATGACGTTCTCGGTGCTGTTCACCTTCACCGACTTCCAGCTCATCTGGGCTCTGACCCGCGGCGGGCCGGTCAATGCGACGCATCTGATGGCGACGCTGAGCTATCAGCGCGGCATCATCTCCGGACGGCTGGGCGAGGGCGCGGCGATTGCGACCGCGATGATCCCGTTCCTGCTCGCCGCGATCGCGATCTCCTGGTTCGGCATGCAGCGCCGCAAGTGGCAGCAAGGATCGAACAATGACTGATTCAGCCCTGCAAACCAAAGCGCCGGCGTCGGCCGTGAGCGACGATTCCGAGGGCATGAGCTATCTGGAGTCGCTGCCGCGGCGCCTGATCACGCTCTATCTGCCGCTGTTCATCATCCTCGTGGTGCTGCTGTTCCCGTTCTACTGGATGGTGCTGACGTCGATCAAACCGGACGAGCAGTTGATCGACATGGAGAAGTTCAACCCGTTCTGGGTTGTCCATCCGACCTTCAAGCACATCAGCAAGCTGCTGTTCGAGACGCAGTATCCGCGCTGGCTTTGGAACACGATGTATGTGGCTGTCGGCGCCACCTTCCTGTCGATCGCGGCCAGCGTGCTGGCGGCCTATGCGATCACGCGGCTGCGGTTCAAGGGCGCCGACACGGTCGGCATCCTGATCTTCTTCGCCTATCTGGTGCCGCCGTCGATCCTGTTCATCCCGCTGGCCTCGGTGATCCAGGCCTATGGCCTGTTCGACTCGCCGCTGTCGCTGATCCTGGTCTATCCGACCTTGCTCATTCCGTTCTCGACCTGGCTCCTGATGGGGTACTTCAAGACCATCCCCTATGAGCTCGAGGAATGCGCGCTGATCGACGGCGCCTCGCGCTGGCAGATCCTGGCCAAGATCATCGTGCCGCTGGCGATCCCCGGCCTGATCTCGGCCTTCATCTTCTCGTTCACGCTGTGCTGGAACGAGTTCATCTATGCGCTGACCTTCCTGCAATCGACGCCGAACAAGACGGTGCCGGTCGCGATCGTCAACGAGTTCGTCGACGGCGACATCTACAAGTGGGGATCGCTGATGGCCGGCGCGTTGGTCGGCTCGCTGCCGCTCGTGATCCTTTACGCCTTCTTCGTCGAGCATTATGTGTCGGCCATGACGGGAGCCGTGAAGGAATAGCGCAGGCGCCCATCTAGCCCTGAAGAACACGAAGGAGTTGGGTCTTGCACGTTCTGATTCTCGGCGCCGCCGGTATGGTCGGCCGCAAATTGACCGACCGTCTGCTGCGCGACGGCCGCCTCGGCAAGCAGGACATCACCAGGATGACCCTGCAGGACGTCGTCGAGCCTGCAAAGCCGGCCAACGCCTCGATCCCGGTCACGGTGGTGGCGTCCGACTTCGCCGATGCCGGCGCCGCGGCGCCATTGATCGCCGAGCGGCCCGACGTGATCTTCCATCTCGCTGCGATCGTGTCCGGCGAGGCCGAGGCTGACTTCGACAAGGGCTACCGCATCAATCTCGACGGCACGCGCTACCTGATCGACGCCATCCGCGCGGTCGGCGGCGGCTACAAGCCGCGGCTGGTGTTCACGTCCTCGATCGCCGTGTTCGGCGCCCCGTTCCCGGAAAAGATCGGCGATGAATTCTTCCACACGCCGCTGACGAGCTACGGCACGCAAAAGTCGATCTGCGAGCTTCTGATCAACGACTATACCCGCAAGGGCCTCTTCGACGGCATCAGCATCCGCCTGCCGACGATCTGCGTCCGGCCGGGCCGGCCGAACAAGGCGGCGTCGGGCTTCTTCTCCAACATCATGCGCGAGCCGCTCGCCGGCGAGGAGGCGATCCTGCCGGTGTCCGAGGACGTGCGGCACTGGCATGCTTCACCGCGGTCGGCGGTCGGCTTCCTCGTGCATGCCGGGACCATGGACCTCAATGCCATCGGCCCGCGCCGCAACCTCAGCATGCCCGGGCTCTCCGCCACTGTCGGCGAGCAGATCGCAGCACTCGAGCGCGTCGCCGGCAAGAACGTCACGGCGCGGATCAAGCGGGTGCCGGATCCGACCATCATCGGCATCGTCTCCGGCTGGCCACGCGACTTCGTCACCGACCGCGCGCTGAAGCTCGGCTTCACCACGGCCGAGAAGACCTTCGACGACATCATCCGGATTCACATCGAGGACGAGCTCGGCGGCAAGTTCGCCGCGTAGTGTTCGTCGGAGTGCGGTCATGACGCGGGTAGCCTCTATCGGCGAATGCATGATCGAGTTGAGGCAGGCGCAAGGCGGAGCCCAAAGCGGGCACCAGGGCGGCCTCTACTCCCGGGGTTACGGCGGTGACACCCTCAACACCGCCGTCTATCTCGCGCGCCTTGGCGTCGACGTCGACTACATCACGGCGCTCGGCGACGATGCGTTGAGCGAAGAGATGATCGCCACCTGGAAGGCCGAGGGCGTCGGCACCAAGCGTGTCGCCCGGCTCGCGGGCAAACTGCCGGGTCTCTATCTGATCCAGACCGACGAGAAGGGCGAACGAAAATTCTTCCACTGGCGCGAGAACTCGGCCGCGCGCAAGCTGATGCATTTGCCGGAGACCGAGGATCTCCTCAATTCGCTCGCGACCTACGATCTTGTCTATCTCTCCGCCATCACGCTCTCCATCTACGACGATTACGGGCGAGGGCGCCTGATGACGGCCCTGAAGCGCGCGCGCCTGCTCGGCACGCGCTTCGTCTTCGATACCAATTTCCGTGCCCGCGGCTGGCCCGATCTGGCCGAGGCGCGCAGCGCCTATAGCGCGGCGTTCGAGGCGGCCGACATCGTGCTCGCCTCGATCGAGGATTTGTTGCCGCTCTATCCGGGCGCGGGCACCGAGGCGCTGCTCGCGGGCATTCCGAGCCCGGAAGTGGTGCTGAAGCTGTCAGAGCCGGCCTGCGTGCTGCGCTTTGCCGGCGGATCGCGGGAAGTGAGGGCCGAGCCGGTGACCCAGCCGGTTATCGACACCACCGCCGCGGGCGATAGTTTCGCGGCCGCCTACCTTGCGGCGCGGCTTTCCGGCGCCGAGCCGCCGGAGGCCGCGCGGGCGGGCCACCGGCTGGCCGGCGTCGTGGTGTGCTATCCCGGCGCGATCATTCCGCGCTATGCCATGCCGCCGAAGAAAGTGCCGCGGCCGCCGAGTTCGCGCAGGGTTTCGCAATGACATCAGCCAAACAGGAAACGCTGGTCACGCTGTTCAGCCAGGCCAAGGTCATCCCCGTCCTCACGATCGAGCGGCGCGAGGATGCGGTGCCGCTGGCGCGCGCCCTGGTCGCCGGCGGGGTGGTCACTCTTGAGGTCACTTTGCGGACACCGGTCGCGATCGAGGCGGCAAAGGCGATCATGGCCGAGGTGCCGGACGCGATCGTCGGCATCGGCACGATCCTGAGCCCTGATGATCTGGCCCGAGCCGAGTCGCTCGGCGCCAAATTTGGGATCAGCCCAGGCGCGACGCCTGAGCTTCTGAAGGCGGCGGCGGCAAGCAGCCTGCCATTCGCGCCGGGGATCGCGACCGCATCCGAATTGATGCAGGCGCTGGCACACGGCTTGGATCTCGCAAAATTCTTCCCTGCGGAATCGTCAGGCGGTATCAAGGCACTTCGGGGGCTGGCCGGGCCGTTCCCGAATGCGCGGTTCTGCCCGACCGGCGGCGTCGGGGAGGCCAATGCCGCCACCTGGCTGGCGGAGCCCAATGTGGTCGCGGTCGGTGGGTCCTGGCTCTGCCCGCCCGCGGAGGTCAGGTCCAACAATTGGGCCGGCATAACCGCCATGTGCGACCGCACCATGAAATCGCTGAAAGCCGGGTGAAGTCCGGTTACGGATCAGCTACAAGCGATCAGGAACATTTTTGGGAGAACGGCCATGACAGCCAGCATCGTGGGGTGGGCCCACACGCCTTTCGGCAAATTCGACGCGGAGACCGTTGAAAGCCTGGTAACACGCGTCGCCAACGAGGCGCTGACTGATGCCGGCATTTCGGCCGGCGACGTCGACGAGATCGTGCTGGGACATTTCAACGCAGGCTTCTCGCCGCAGGATTTCACGGCCTCGCTGGTGCTGCAAGCCGATCCGCAGTTCCGTTTCAAGCCGGCCACGCGCGTCGAGAACGCCTGCGCGACCGGTTCTGCCGCTGTGCACCAGGGAATCCGCGCCATCCAGACCGGCGCTAAATTCGTGCTGGTGGTCGGCGTCGAGCAGATGACGCGGACGCCGGGGCCGGAGATCGGCCGCAACCTGTTGAAGGCGTCCTATTTGCCGGAAGATGGCGACACCGTTGGCGGTTTTGCCGGCGTGTTCGGCAAGATCGCGCAGGCCTATTTCCAGAAATATGGCGACCAGTCCGATGCGCTGGCGCTGATCGCCGCCAAGAACCACAAGAACGGCGTCGCCAACCCTTACGCGCAGATGCGCAAGGATTTCGGCTTCGAGTTCTGCCGCGCCGAGAGCGACAAGAACCCGTTCGTCGCCGGCCCCTTGAAGCGCACCGACTGCTCGCTGGTGTCGGATGGCGCCGCCGCGCTGGTGCTGACGGATGCGGAGACCGCCAAGACCATGGGCAAGGCGGTGAACTTCCGCGCCACCGCCCATGCGCAGGACTTCCTGCCGATGTCCAAGCGCGACATCCTGCAGTTCGAGGGCTGCACGGTGGCCTGGCAGCGCGCGCTGGAGCAGGCCGGCGCCAAGCTGGCCGATCTCTCCTTTGTCGAGACCCATGACTGCTTCACCGTCGCCGAGTTGATCGAGTATGAAGCGATGGGCTTGACGCCGCGCGGGCAGGGCGCCCGTGCGATCCAGGAGGGCTGGACGCTGAAGGACGGCAAGCTGCCGATCAATCCGTCCGGCGGGCTCAAGGCCAAGGGCCATCCGATCGGCGCCACCGGCGTCTCCATGCATGTTATGAGCGCGATGCAGCTCACGGGACAGGCGCCCGAGGGCATGCAGTTGAAGAATCCCGAGCTCGCCGGCATCTTCAACATGGGCGGCGCCGCGGTTGCGAATTACGTTTCGCTGCTGGAGCCGGCGAAGTAGGCTGCGGACTGCCGTAGGGTGGGCAAAGCGAAGCGTGCCCACCATCAAGCATTCCGCTCGTGACGGTGGGCACGCTTCGCTTTGCCCACCCTACAATGCGACGCATTTGCCGCGGTACGCCGCGGCGCAGACTTTCGGAGCGTGTATCATGGGTAACGAAAGCTCGTTGTCGCTGGACGAACTCAACGATCGCATCGCGATTCTTGAAGACAATATCAGGCAGCTCATCGAACAGGCCGCCGCGGCATCCGGCGAGCAGAACGAGGCGCGCATTGCCGACCGCATCAGCCAGCAGAATGATGAGCTCGAGCGGCTGATGAAGGAGCGCGACGCGCGGTCGACAAGATAATCCGCTACCCGCCGCGCATACGCCCATACGCGCCGCGCGCCTTGATCTTGCGGACGCCCTGCCGTTACTAGGTCCCCGGAAGCGATAACGCGGCCGTGATTGGCTGCCTTTCTGAGAGGATGACGAGGCCATGGGACCGCTGGATGGCATCAAGGTCGTGGACATGACGACCGTATTGATGGGGCCGTATGCGACCCAGACGCTCGGCGACTACGGTGCCGATGTCATCAAGGTGGAATCGCCCGACGGCGACGTCACGCGCCAGATCGGCCCGACGCGCCATGCCGGCATGGGTCCGGTGTACCTCAACACCAACCGCAGCAAACGCTCGATCTGCCTCGACTTGAAGAAACCGGCCGGGCGCGAGGCGGTGCTGCGCCTGATCGCGAAGGCCGATGTGCTCGTCTACAACGTGCGCCCGCAGGCGATGGCGCGATTGCAGCTCGGCTACGACGTCGTCTCCAAGATCAATCCGCGGCTGATCTATGCAGGCGTGTTCGGCTTCGGCCAGGACGGACCGTATGCCGCCAAGCCCGCCTATGACGACCTGATCCAGGGCGCGACGGCGCTGCCGGCGCTGATGGCGCAGACCTCGGACGGCGTGCCGCGCTACGTGCCAAACGCGCTGGTCGATCGCATCGTGGGATTGACCGCGGTCGGCGCGATCTGCGCAAGCCTCGTGCATCGCGACAAGACCGGGCAGGGCCAGCGCGTCGACATCCCGATGTTCGAGACCATGGCCGGCTTCGTCATGGGCGACCATATGGGCGGCCTCACCTACGATCCGCCGCTCGACCGCGGCGGCTACAAGCGGCACCTGTCGCCGGACCGGCGCCCCTACAAGACGAGCGACGGCTATATCTGCGTGATCGTCTACAACGACAAGCAGTGGGACAATTTCTTTACCGCGATCGGGCGCGACGATCTGCGCGGGGATTCGCGATTTGCGACCTTCGCCGGCCGCGCCGCCAATATCGATTGCGTCTACGCCGAGCTTGCGCGCATCCTCAAGACCAAGACCACCGCGGAGTGGAACGAGATTCTCGAGAAGGCCGACGTGCCGGTCATGCCGATGCACGATCTCGAGACCCTGTTGCAGGACCCGCACATCGTTGCAACCGATGTGTTTCCGGTCATCGAGCATCCGACTGAAGGTCGCATCCGCAGCATGAAGGTCTCGGCGCGCTGGTCGGAGACGACAGCCGAGCCGAAGCGGCTCGCGCCACGGCTCGGCGAGCACAGTGTGGAGGTCCTGCGGGAGGCTGGTTTCTCCGCAAGTGAGATCGCCGCCATGCTCCGGGACGGCGTCACCAAGACACTCGACAACTAGGACAGAGACAGATGGATTTTGCGCTCTCGGCCAACCAGGAATCCATCCGCGATGCTGTGGCAAAAATCTGTGCGCGCTTTGACGACGCCTATTGGCTGAAGAAGGACAAGGAGGGCGGCTACCCCGCCGACTTCCACCGTGCACTGGCGGAGGCGGGCTGGCTCGGCATCTGCATCCCCGAGGAATATGGCGGCTCCGGGCTCGGCATCACGGATGCTGCGATCATGATGCGCACGATCTCGGAGTCCGGCGCTGGCATGTCGGGCGCGTCAGCCGTGCACATGAACGTGTTCGGGCTCAATCCGGTGGTCGTGTTCGGCACCAAGGAGCAATGCCAGCGCATGCTGCCGCCGATCATCGATGGCCGCGACAAGTCCTGCTTTGCGGTGACCGAGCCGAACACCGGGCTCAATACTACCCAGCTCAAGACCCGCGCGGTACGCAAGGGCGACAAATACATCGTCAACGGCCAGAAGGTCTGGATCTCGACCGCGCAGGTCGCCAACAAGATCCTGCTGCTGGCGCGCACCACGCCGCTGGAGGAGGTGCGGACGCCGACGCAGGGCCTGAGCCTGTTCTATACAGATTTCGACAAGCAGCGCGTGACCGTGCACGAGATCGAGAAGATGGGCCGCAAGCCCGTCGACTCCAACGAATTGTTCTTCGAGAACTTTGAAATTCCGGTCGAGGATCGGCTCGGCGAGGAGGGCCGCGGCTTCGAATACATCCTGCACGGCATGAATCCGGAGCGCATCCTGATCGCGGCCGAAGCGGTCGGGCTGGGCAAGGTCGCGCTGTCGCGCGCGCAGGCCTATGCCAAGAGCCGCATCGTGTTCAACCGCCCGATCGGCATGAACCAGGCGATCCAGCATCCGCTCGCCAAATGCTGGATGGAGTTGGAGGCCGCGTGGCTGATGGTGCTGTCCGCTGGTTGGCACTACGACAATGGCCTGCCATGCGGGCCGGCCGCCAATTCGGCGAAGTTCCTCGCCGCCGAAGCCGGCTTCCGCGCCTGCGAGCAGGCGGTGATGACCCATGGCGGCTTTGGCTATGCCAAGGAGTATCATGTCGAGCGCTACCTGCGGGAATCCCTGATCCCGCGCATCGCCCCGATCAGCCCGCAGCTCATCCTGAGTTTTGTCGCCGAGAAGGTGCTCGGGCTGCCGAAGTCGTATTGAGGATGGCCGCGGTGATTCACCCTGTCATTCCGGGGCGACGCGAAGCGGCGAGCCCGGAATCCATCTGGCCGCATGCGAGGAGGCGCAATGGATTCCGGGCTCGCGTCTTCGACGCGCCCCGGAATGACGGAGAGCGACCATGAGCTTCATCACCGGTGTCGGGCTCACCTCATTCGGCAAGCACGAGGGCTCATCCTCGCTCGATCTCATGAGCAAGGCGGCTGAGCTTGCAATTTCGGACGCCGGCGTGAGGCGATCGGAGATCGATGGTATCCTGTGCGGCTATTCCACAGTCTCGTCGCATATCATGCTTGCGACCGTGTTCGCCGAGCATTTCGGCATTCGCCCGTCCTATGCCCATGCCGTGCAGGTCGGCGGCGCCACCGGGCTCGCGATGACCATGCTGGCGCATCATCTCGTCGATGCCGGCGTGGCGAAGCATGTGCTTGTGGTCGGCGGCGAGAACAGGCTGACCGGCCAGAGCCGCGACGCTTCGATCCAGGCGCTCGCCCAAGTCGGTCATCCCGATTACGAAGTGCCGCTGGGTCCGACCATCCCCGCCTATTACGGCCTCGTTGCTTCGCGCTACATGCACGAATACGGCGTCACCGAGGAAGACCTTGCCGAATTCGCCGTGCTGATGCGCAAGCACGCGCTGAGCCATCCCGGCGCGCAATTCCACGACCCGATCACGGTCGCTGACGTGATGGCTTCAAAGCCGGTGGCGAAGCCGCTGAAGCTGCTCGATTGCTGCCCCGTTTCCGATGGCGGCGCTGCGTTCGTGATCAGCCGCGAGCGGACCGGCGACATCGGCGTGCGCATCCGCGGCTGTGCGCAGGCGCATACGCATCAGCATGTCACCGCCGCGCCGGCTTTGAGTGAACTCGGCGCCGAGATCGCGATCGCCAAGGCCAAGGCGGTCTCCAGCGTTGCGATCTCCGATGTGCGCTATGCGGCGGTCTACGACAGCTTCACCATCACGCTGGCGATGCTGCTCGAAGATCTCGGTCTCGCCAAGCGCGGCGAGGCAGCCGCGCGCGTGCGCGCCGGCCACTTCAATCAGGACGGCGAGATGCCGCTCAACACCCATGGCGGCTTGTTGAGCTACGGCCATTGCGGCGTCGGCGGCGCGATGGCGCATCTGGTCGAGACGCATCTGCAGATGACCGGGCGAGCCGGCAACCGCCAGGTCCGCGACGCCTCGGTCGCGCTCTTGCATGGCGATGGCGGCGTGCTGTCCTCGCATGTCAGCATGTTCCTGGAGCAGGTGCGATGAGCGGCAAGCTTGCAGACTGGACCAGCGGCGCGGAAGCGATCGTCTACCAATCCTGCACCGCTTGCGGCGCTGTGCAATCTTTCCGCCGCAGCTTTTGCGCCGCCTGCGGCGCGCCCGATCCGCAGGAAAGGCGCGCCAGCGGGATAGGGACGGTGTACGCGACCTCGCTGGTCTGCCGCGCCGCGACGCCCGAGACGCGCGCGCATGTGCCCTACAACATGGTGCTGGTCGACACCGCCGAAGGTTTCCGCATGATGGCCCACGGCGAGAATGATCTTGCGATCGGCGACAAGGTGACCGCGCGGTTTGCGCAGTTCGCGGGCCGCGTGGTGCCGTATTTTGAAAAGGTTAGATGATCGCGGTCACCGCCAATAGAGCACAATACTGGCGATGACGACCATTGCCGTCACCGCCAGCATTTGCGCGAGCGCTTCCGAGGCCGCCCTCCTGGTGGCTTCCTTCATGCCTGTCTCCCTAGACTTGGGCGTGACTCATCGTGGCGCGGAAACCGCGCAAGCGACGGCCTTTTAGATTGGTACTCTCGGAACACCCCGCGTCGGACATTCGCTCTGATTGAGTCCCCACTCGGCGAATATCGACGGTAGCAGGGTCGGTCAGCATTGCGGCGGCATTTTGACTCGGCTGTGTTGCTCCTGCGTCAAGCGGCGGATAGTGTTTTGAAACTTAACGGAACCGAAGCAAATCGAGAAAAAAGAACGAGACGGAAAAGAATGGCCCGCATCGAATACAGCGATCCCGCCAAAGCCAGCGATCGCACCCGTGAAATCCTCGACAAGAATCGCAACGCCAACATCTTTCGCATGATGGCGCATTCGCCCAGTTATTTTGAGCAATATTGCCGGCTCGGTGGCGCGATCCGACACAGAGGCGAGCTTGATCCTGTTGTCCGCGAGCTTGCGATCACCCGCACCGGCATCCTGTGCGAAGCTCCTTACGAAATCGTCGCGCATAAACGGATCGGCAAGAATGTCGGCGTCACCGACGAACAGAACGAAGCGTTGGAGAATTGGCAGTCCGCCACCTGCTTCAACGACGTGCAGCGCGCCGCGCTCGCTTTCACCGATGAGATCGTCAAGCTCAACAAGCCGACGGATGCCACCTTCAATGCGATCGCCTCGAAACTGACGCCAGCCGCGCTCGTCGAATTGCAGCTCTCGGTCGGCTTCTACATCATGACCTCGAAATTCCTCGAAACGTTCGAGATCGACCTGCAGCCGGTATCGGAAGTGGTGGGTTGATAGGGACTGTTGCCGCGAACTCCTTCGCCTCGCCCCGCCTGCGGGGAGAGGCCGGATCGCATCGCCAGATGCGATCCGGGTGAGGGGCTGCCTCCGCGAATATAACTGGCACCGTGTTCGCAGAGGCAGCCCCTCACCCAACCCTCTCCCCGTAAGAACGGGGAGAGGGAGATCGATAGGCCTACGTCGCCGTCAGCAGATCGACCTTCGCGTTTGCGACGATCAGCCGGTCGGCGAGCAGTTGCGCGAGGTTGCGCATGATCCGCTCGCCGGCGCGCGGATGCTGCTTGCGGAACCGTTCGAAGTCGCACAGCGGGATTTCCCAGGCGGTCGCAGCCTGGTCCGCCAGGACGTCAGCGGAGCGGACCGGTTCGATCAGCGCCATCTCGCCGAACGCCATGCCGGCGGTGAGCGTCGCCAGGCGGACGCCGTCGGGCAGGGTGATGTGCACGACACCGCTGCGCAAGAAGAACAGCGAGCCAGCGGCATCGCCGGCGGAGATGATCTTCTCGCCGGAGCGGTAGGTGTGGGTCGAAGCGAGCGACGCGAGGTCGGTCAGCTCTTCCGCGCTCAATCCGGCCAGCAGCGGCTGCTCGGACAATTCCGTGGTCTCGAAGAAATCGATCGAGCCGCCATAGCGGTAGACGATCTGGTCCTCCGCCCATTCGATTGCGGTATCGAGCAGGTAGAAGTCCCTGATGTTGCCGAGCTTGGCCGTCCACTCGCGCAGCGTCTTCCATTCCGTCGATGAGCGTTTGATTCCGGACAGGATCACGGTGACGCCGAGCGCGGCCAGTTCCTCGAAGGCCTCCGCCACCAGCCGCGCGCCGGCACGGGTGGTGGAGGTGACGCGGTGCAGGTCGAACACGACGAATTGCGGCCGCCGCTCCGAGGCCATCCGCCGCGACACGTAATCGACCGCGGAAAGCGACAGCGTGCCGACCAGTTCGATGATCCGCACCTCCTCGTGATGCGCCGCGAGGATGTCGCGCTCATGCGGGCGGCGGACGCGGCGCGACGGGCTCTTGCCGATATTGTAGTCGGCGATGATGCTGGTGCGCGCATCGTCGCTGCGGTTGAGCATATGCAGGTCGTAATGCGAAGACAGCGCCTCGCAGACCTTGATGCCGCGCACGCTGTTGCCGTGCTTGTCGAGCTTGGGCGAATAGCTGCCGAGCCCGAGCCGTGCCGGCAGCGCAGCCAGAATGCCGCCGCCGACGCCGCTCTTGGCGGGAATGCCGACGCGATAGATCCATTCGCCGGCGAAATCGTACATGCCCGACGAGGTCATCACCGAGAGCGTGCGCGAGATCGCATACGGCGTCATCACTTGCTTGCCGGTCACCGGATTGATGCCGCGATTGGCCAGCGTTGCCGCCATGATCGCGATATCGCGCGCGGTCACCAGCACCGCGCATTGCCGGAAATAGACATCCAGCACGGAGGCAACGTTGTCCTTGATCACCGCATTGGTGCGCAGGAGATAGCCGATCGCCCGATTGCGGTCCCCGGTCGTGCTTTCGGAAAGATAGACCGCCTCGTCGAGCGCGAGCTCGCGCCCGGCGAAGCGGCCGAGCGCCTGCCGGATATAGTCGAAGGCGGCATCGCCCTTGGCCTCATGGATCAGCCCGGTGCAGGCGATGGCGCCGGCATTGACCATCGGGTTGAAGGGATGGTTCTCCGCATTCAGCCGGATCGAGTTGAAAGGATCGCCCGACGGCTCGACGCCGATCGCGCTTTCCACCCGCGCCGCCCCCAGCGTGTCCAGCGCCAGCGCGAACACGAATGGTTTGGACATCGACTGGATGGTGAAGGGCACCTTGGTGTCGCCGACCTCGTAGACGTGACCGTCGAGGGTGGCGAGGCTGATGCCGAAATGGGCAGGGTCGGCCTTGCCGAGCTCGGGGATGTAATCGGCGACGGCGCCACCGGTCTCGGCGGCGAACTCGTCGTGGCATGACTGCAGGAACCGCAGCAGAGGCGGTCTTGAGCGGGTCCAGGCGGTGGCGCTGGAAGGAGGCGGCTCGGATTTCATCGCCGCCTGTTGTGCAACGCAATCAGGGGGCGCGCAACTGGTTCGGTATTAGCGCCTGCCGCCGGACCAGGAGCAGCGCGATCAGGACCGTCGGCACCAGGATGGCAAGGCCAAGCAGCGTCACCTGCATCTGCGACAATGGCATGATGCCGCCGCCAGGCGTCGCCACCACGAAGCCGCCGATCACGAGCAGCACCCGCAGCGGCCATTCCAGCGCGCCTGCGCGGCTGAGATCGCCGACAAAGGCCTGATAGCCCTGGATGCCGCCGCAAATGAACAGCGTACCCAAGGCGGCAAGCGCCATCAGGCCAAGCCCGGCGAGATAGGGGGAAGGTCCCTGCAGCACCAGCGCCGGGTTCAGCACGAAGAAGAACGGGATGAAATAGATGATGCTGCCGACCCACATCGATTCCCAGCCTGTCTTCATCGCCGGCGATCCGGCGATGCCGGCCGCCGCAAATGAGGCGATCGCGACCGGCGGGGTGATCGACGACAGCATGCCCCAGTAGAAGATGAACATGTGCACCGCCATCCGGTTCAGCCCGAGCTTCTCCAGCGCCGGCGCCACGAGGATGGCGAGGAAGATGTAGCACGCCGTGGTGGTCAGCCCGAGGCCCAGGATCAGGCTGGTGAATGCGCACATCGCCAGCAGCAGGAAGGCGTTGTCGCCCGCAAGCGTCAGCAGGTCGTTGGCGAGGCTCGAGACCACGCCGGTCATCGAGAATGCGCCGATCAGAAGCCCGCAGCCGGCGAGGATGCCGACCAGCTCCACGAAGGTGCGGCCATTGACCTCGAGGAATTTCGCGATCGTGGCCCAGGTCCAGCGCGTGTCCTTCGAGAAGAACTGGTTCAACACCAGCAGCAGCGCAGTGGCGTAGAACGGGGCGTGGCTCTCGCGCTTGAAGTAGAGCAACATCACGATCAGCAGCGCGATCACGAACACGTAGTACCAGCCGGACTTGAGCGTATCCATGACCCGCGGCAGTTCGGCGCGCGGGATGCCTTTCAAGCCATGACGCGCCGCATAGGAGTCCACCTGCATGAACAGGCCGATATAATAGAGCGCGGCGGGAATGATCGCGGCGACCGCGACCTCGGCGTAGCTGATGTTCAGGAACTGCGCGATCACGAAGGCGGTGGCGCCCATCACCGGCGGCGCCAGCACCGCGCCGGTCGAGGCGCAGGCCTCGATGGCGCCGGCATAGGAGGCGCGGAAGCCGCTGCGCTTCATCACCGGGATGGTCATGGTGCCGGCAGTGAGCACGTTGGAGATGATCGAGCCGGACATCATGCCGAGCAGTCCGCTCGCGAAGATGCAGACCTTCGCCGCCCCGCCGCGGAACGTGCCGCACAGCGCAAAGGCGATGTTGATGAAGAATTTTCCGGCACCCGTCATCATCAGCGCGGTGCCGAACACGAGGAAGCCGATCACGGTATCGGCAAAGGCCTGGATCGGAATCCCAAGCAGGCTCTCGCCCGAGAGCACATGATAGGCGGTGGCCTGGTCGAAGGTGAGTTCGGAGCCACGAAACGGCCCGAGCCATTTGGCCTCGGCAAACAGCGGATAGACTGTGAAGGGGAACACGCTGAGCAAGAGGCTCCAGCCGCCGGTGCGGCGCAGGGCCTCCATCAGCATCGCCCACATCACGACGCCTGCAATCAGGACGTTGCGCGGCGCGCCGTCGGATTCCCAGCCGTACTGCGCGGCCTTGCGGATGTTGAGCATCAGCCAGATCGCCGCAGCAAACGTCAGCACGAACAGGAGAAGGTCGTACCAGGGAATCCGGTCGAGCGGCGCGCTCCCCGTTCCCGGAAAGATCAGGAACGTGAACGGCAGCATCAGCGCGATCAGCAGATAGAAATATTCGGTGTTGAGCTGGGTGTAGCCGATCAGGAAGCGCAGCGAGAATTGCTGGTTGATGCAGAGCAGGATGGTGGCCGCGGTCGCGATCACCAGCGCCCAACGCCAGCCGCCGCGCAAGCTGCGCACGCGCGTGACCTCGGCCTCCTGCATGTTGCCCGCCCCGGCATGGGGATCTTCGAACTCGATCCTCTTCGGCGGCGCGGCCACGGCGCTATCGAGCGGAGAAGCTGACATCAGGAGATCCCCACAATGGCGTTAGCTTGCAATGGAAGCTGGTGGCTTTATTCAAAGCCGTTCGACATGTTGGCCTTGGCAAGCGCTGCCGCGCGCGCCTTCATCCAGCCTTCCAGGAACGCCTTCTCGTCCGCGGGCGGATTGGACTTGCCATATTCTGTCCAGGCGGCGGTGAGCACGTCCTGGCGCTTGAACAGCGCGTTGTTGTGGGCCTCCTGCTGGTCGGTCCATTGGCCCGCTTCCTTCAGCGCCCTCACGGCGCCGGGATGCACCGGCGCGACCCAGTTCTTGGTCTGCCTATCGGCGGCAAGCCCGCTCGCGCCTGGCGCGGAATCCTTGTAGGCATCGTAGTTGACGATCATCGCCTTGGTGATGGCGTAAATCTGGTCCGCGGGCACGGATGCATAGGCGACGAAGATCGGGTAGGGGTAGTTTGCGAGGTTGAGCGGCTTCTCTGGCGAGATGCCGGCGCCACAGGTCGCGCGATGCGGGAAGAAGAACGAGCCGACCTTCTGCACCCGTTCCCATCCGGCCTTGTCGTCAGCTGGAAGCGGCGGCCAGATCAATCCGCGCGGCGAGGTCTCGGCTTCCTTTGCGGGCCCCGTGATGGTGGTGCCGAAGGCAGCGTCGGTGTCGTTGTTGATCAGGCCCTTCCACATCGCGCCATAGCTTGCGAATTCGACGGCCTTGACGTCGGACTGCTTGAGACCGCCGAAGGCGAGGATGGCGAGCGAGTTCTGGTTCAGCGCGGGCGAGCCGACCACGAAGCCGACGCGCTTGCCCCTGAGATCCTTGATGTCCTTGACGCCGATATCGGCGGCGACGCCGAGCGAGGCTGCATTGCAGTCGACCGTGGACAACAGGAGTTGCAGCGGCTGCGGCCCCCATTCCTTGGCGCCGAACTCGAACACGCCTTCCTGCGCGAAATAGGTGCCGGACCCCATCGCCGACATCACCGCGCGCTTGGCGCGCAGCGGCGCCAGCCGCGCCACGTCATTGCCCGCCGGCAGCACGCGGAGGTCGGTGCCGTACTTGTCCTTCATCATCTTGCCGACACCGACCGCGATGTTGAATCCCGCGGTTCCCGTGTCGTAGGCGGTCACGCCCATCGTCGGCGGCAGCTTGATGTCTTCGGCGAGCGAAGGTCCTGATACGAGTAGGGTGACGCCGAGCGCGAGCAGACGACGGATCATGATTCCTCCCTGATGTTTCGCTACGCGAAACTTGTTGTTTGCGAGGATCATTGCATCGCATCGCGATGATGGCAACGGCGCACCGTTGGCGCGCACTGCCACCATCGTTGCATCACCGGACAGATTGTCGCGGATCGAGCCTTGAATGTGTGCGCGTCAGGTCTCGACGATGGCGACCGCCTGTCCTTCGGCGATCACGTCGTCGACGCTGACGAGGATCGACTTGACCGTGCCCGACGCGGTCGACGTCACCGGAATCTCCATCTTCATCGCCTCAACCAGCGCGACCTCGTCGCCATCTGCGATGCTGGCACCGGCCTCAACGGGTATTGCGCATACACGGCCGGCCACTTCGGTGATGATCTTGATATCTGGCATTCCACGCTCCCCATCCGTTTCGCGAAACGCATAGCGCTCTGCGAACGGCTTTTGTTGTGGCCGCACATTGCCTGAGGTAGCTTGTTCTGCAAGTGGAATTTTATTCCGTACGGCGGAATGGAGCCTATAACAAATGGGAAGACGCTCAGAGCGGCTTAGCCGCCAAGGAATGCTCGCCAGCGATCTCGCAGGCGAGGGCGACGTGATCCAGGTCGTGTCGCGCGCGTTTGATGTCCTCAGATGTTTCGAAGGACACGAAGCGCGGCTCGGTAATCTTGAAATATCAAATCGTTGCGGCCTGCCGCGATCGACGGTGTCGCGGCTCACGCACACGCTGACGCGGATGGGCCAGCTCGTCTATCTGCCGCGGGACCAGAAATATCGGATAGGTCCTAGCGCGGTGGCGATGAGCACCGCGATGATGAAGGGCCTGCAGCTCCGCAACCTGATCCGTCAGCGTCTGCAGGACGTCGCCGAGCAATTGCCCGGCACCGTCGGCTTCGTCATCCCCGATCGGTTCCAGCTCGTCTATCTCGAATACGCGCGCTCGGCGAACGCTCTCGGCCTGCACGAGGTCACCGGCAGCCGGATCTCGATGGCGACCACCGCTGCGGGCCACGCCTATACGGCCGCGCTCGAGCCCGAGGTCGGCGATGCCCTGATCGCGGAGATGGAGCGCGAGATTCCCGAAGGCGCGAAGCTGCTCAAGCCGCGCATCGAGGGCAATCGTCGCCTGTTGCGCGAGCACGGCTATGTCGTCGCCTGCGGCCTCTGGAGTCCGCACATCAACGGCGTCGCGGTGCCGCTATGGTCGCCGCAATACCAGACCTATGTCGTGACGACGATCGGCCTGTTGTCGGCGATGTATGACGAGAAGCGGCTGCACAAGGAGGTCGGGCCGCAAATGGTGCAGCTCGGCGCCGCGCTCGCCAGCCTGCTCGAAGGCGCCGACGCCAGCATCTTCAATAACCGGCTTGAGCGAAAACCTGTTCCGGCAGCCGTGAACCATAACAAGATCATAAAAGCGGAGGAAAGGAATGAACTGGAAGCCGGAACTCGACGAACTCGCCCGGCGCGAAGCGTTCGCGCGGGAGATGGGAGGCGTTGAGAAGGTCAAACGACAGCGCGATCAAGGCCGGCTCACCGTTCGCGAGCGCATCGACAAGATCGTCGATCAGAAATCCTTTCACGAGATCGGCGCCATATCCGGCATCGCCGAATATGACGAGAACAACGAGCTCAAGCAGCTGACGCCCGCGAACTGCGTGTTCGGCCGCGCCAGGGTGGACGGCCGTCCGGTGGTCGTGGTCGGCGACGATTTCACCGTGCGCGGCGGCTCGGCCGATGCGTCGATCTCCGCCAAGCCGCTGATGGCGGAGGAGATGGCGCATGATTTCAGGTTGCCGATCATCCGCATGATCGAAGGCTCCGGCGGCGGCGGCTCGGTCAAGACCATCGAGACGCGCGGCGCGGCCAACCTGCCCGGCGGCGTCGGCGGCACGCGCTGGTACTGGTACACGACCGCGAACCTCGCGCGCGTGCCGGTCGTCGGTCTCGGGCTCGGCTCGGTCGCAGGCCTTGGCGCGGCGCGACTTGCGGCCACGCATTATTCGGTGATGACGAAGAACTCGGCGATGTTCGTTGCGGGCCCGCCGGTGGTGAAGCGGCTCGGGCAGGATCTGACCAAGCAGGAGCTCGGCGGCGCCGACATCCAGACCCGCGCCGGCGCGATCGATCAGGCAGTCGAGACCGAGGAGGAGGCGTTCGAGTGCGCGCGGCGCTTCCTCTCCTATCTGCCGCAATCGGTGTTCGAACTGCCGCCGACCATTCCCTGCACCGACGATCCTGAACGATCAGAGGAAACGCTGACGAAAGCCGTGCCGCGCAATCGCCGGCAGGTCTACAAGATGCGCCCGATCATCGACGCTGTCGTCGACAAGGGCTCGTTCTTCGAGGTGAGCGCCAATTTCGGCAAGCCGATCATTGTCGGCCTGGCGCGGCTCGAGGGCAGGGCGGTGCTGCTGCTGGCGAGCGATCCCTTCCACTATGGCGGCTCGTGGACCGCGGAAGCCTGCCAGAAGGTGGTGCGCTGGGTCGATTTCGCCGAGACCTTCCATCTGCCGGTGGTCTACCTGATGGACTGCCCCGGCTTCATGATCGGGCTGGAGGCAGAGAAGAGCGCGACCATCCGCCATGGCGTGCGCGCGATGGCGGCGGTCAACCAGAGCACCGTGCCCTGGTGCACGATCATCGTGCGCAACGCCTTCGGCGTCGCCGGCGTGGTGCACCAGCCGGCGAACCGCTTCTCGATGCGCTACGCCTGGCCGTCGGCCTATTGGGGCTCGCTGCCGCTGGAGGGCGGCATCGAGGCCGCCTACCGGGCCGACATCGAGGCCGCGCCCGATCCGGCGGCGAAGCTGAAGGAGATCGAGGACCGCCTGAACAAGCTGCGCTCGCCATTCCGTTCGGCCGAAAAGTTCTGGGTCGAGGAGGTGATCGACCCCCGCAGGACGCGCTCGCTGCTCTGCGAATTCGCGCGTTTGGCTGAGCCGATCCGGACCGCGGGGCCGCCAGGCAACATGTCGACAAGGCCGTAGTTGCTGCCTGACCCTCATGGTGAGGAGCCGGCGTGGCGGCGTCTCGAACCATGAGGCCCCGATCTCACCCGCGGCCCATCCTTCGAGACGCCTGCTTACGCAGGCTCCTCGGGATGAGTGGGGAGTGCGTGGCGCCTGCGTCCTTTCGGCAGTCCTACACCTCGCTCTCGCGGTGCACGTCGTGGACCACGATGCCCATGCCGGCGTCGGGCATCTTGATCCAGTCGCGCCGCATCAGCGTACGCTTGGTGTCCTCATGCCCGCTCATCCAGTGCTCGCGCATCGAGGTGCCCGAGAATTCGTGATCCTTGGCGTGGCCTTCATAGGCCTTCTGCTGATAGATCAGTTGCAGGATCGCGATGCTCGGCAGGGCGCTGTTGGAATCGCGGAGCTGGCGCTCTTCCTCCGATAGCTGCTCGTTCGGAATCTTCGATAGCGCCTTGTAGAGGCGGGCGCGGAGATTGTGGGTCTTGCGATACATATCGGTGTTGTAGCGCGTGCGCGAGGAATACATGATGTCCTTGTGGCGGGCCATTACGTCGTGGATGTCGCGGGGCAGCACGCCGCGGGCCGAGAACAGGTCGACCTGGAACACCAGTGAATTCAGGCTGTCGACCTGGTCGAGCAGATGCTGCAGCGGCGTGTTGGAGACGATGCCGCCATCCCAGAAATGGTCGGTGCCCACCTTCACCATCGGCAGCGCCGGGGGCAACGCGCCGCTCGCCATGATGTGCTCGGGAATGATCTCGTCATGCGCGTTGTCGAAATAGATGAAATTGCCGGACAGCACGTTCACCGCGCCGACGGCAAAGCGCATCCTCTTGGAGTTGATGCGCTCGAAATCGACCAGCTCGAGCAGCGACTCGCGCAATGGCGCCGTGTCGTAATAGCTCGTCGCGGTCCTGGCGCCGGCCGGGCTGAGCCATGGATTGGTGGTGTGGGGCGCGAAGAAGCCGGGCTGGCCCAGCACCGTCGTCATGAACGAGGAGGTGAAGTTGCGCGCCTTGCGGAAGATGTCGCCGTCCGGCGTGTAGTGCCAGATCTTGCGGCTGGTGATGCGGTCCCAGAATGTGTGCAGTCGCTCAAGCCGCCGCTCCGGCGGATTGCCGGCGATGATTGCCGAGTTGATCGCGCCGATCGAGACGCCGCAGATCCAGTCCGGCTCGATACCTGCTTCGTGCAGCGCCTGATAGACGCCGGCCTGGTAGGCGCCGAGCGCACCGCCGCCTTGCAGCACCAGCGCGACACGGTCGCAGCGCTCCGGCCGCCAGCCGCGATGGGAGGTTGCAGTTTCTTGTTCGTCGAAACGTGGGCTACGCGCATCCATGTCCTTGCACTCCCTGCGCGCCAACGATTCCGTGTGCCCGTGACGCGCTGATGACAGCCGCCAAGGGGGACATTCGGGTCACGCGGCTGAAGGAAATCCCTCATATCAATGTCAATGTCCGTCGCTAGCGTTCGGGCCATTAATTGCAAAACAGGGGGATTTGCGATGCGCAGGGAAGAACTATTGCGGCTTCCGTCAATGCCAGCCGCGGGCCCGAGCTATCCCGCAGGACCCTACCGCTTCGTCAATCGCGAATTCCTGGTCATTACCTACGAGACCGATCCCGCGCTGATCCGTGCCGGGCTGCCTGAGCCGCTCGAGCCGATTGATCAGCCGATCGTGCACTACGAATGGATCAAGATGCCTGATAGTTCCGGCTTCGGCAGCTATACCGAGTCCGGTCTGGTGATCCCGGCGCGCTTGCACGGCGAAGAGGTCAATTTTGTTTCGCAGATGTACCTCGACGATGATCCGCCGATTGCGGCGGGCCGGGAGATCTGGGGCTTTCCGAAGAAATACGCCCATCCCAAGCTCGAGATCGTCAAGGACACGCTGACCGGCACGCTCGAATACGCCGGCCAGCTCGTCGCCATGGGCACCATGGGCTACAAGCATGAGAGCATGGCGGGCAATGGCGACATCACCCGCGCGACGCTGTCGAAGACGCAAGTTAATCTGAAGATGATCCCGGGAGTCGATGGCCGTCTCGAAGTCTGCCAGCTCGTCGCGATCAACCTGACCGACATCAACGTCAAGGGCTCATGGATCGGTCCCGGCCGGCTGCATCTGGTGCCGCACGTCAATGCGCCGGTTGCGGATTTTCCGGTGCGGCGGGTGGTCGGCGCGCATCATTTCCTCGCCGATCTGACGCTGCCGTTCGGCCGCGTCGTGCACGATTACAACAAGGAAGCCGAGCTGGCCGCAACGGGTCTCGCGGCGGAGTAGGCTGCGACATCAAACTGTAACAGAAGCGTAATTCAATCGTCGCGTGCCGGCGTGTGGGGAAGGCGCCCCGCACTGATATGTGCTGGCTTGCGCAGGGGTTGACGATGTCTCGCGTTGAGCTTCGGGCTGGTCATGTCGGCTGAACCAGCGAAAATTATCAGCGTGCCGGCGGACGCTACTCCGGTGATCCCTGGCCTGGTGTGGGCGTTCCGTCTGCATGGCGACGGCACCGCTGAATCCTTGCCCATCGATGCGCCGATCGAGTTCAGCCATGATGGCAGGCTCTGGCTGCATTTCAATCTGGCGGATGGTCGCAGCCGGCAATGGCTTGGCGGCCTGCAGTTTCCGATGCTGGCGCGCGATCTCTTGCTCTCGCATGACAATTTCCAGCAGCTCCACATCATCGACAACTGCGTCTATGGCGTGTTCTCCGATCTCGTGCGCGAGATCGATTCCCCAACGGAGGAAACCGGCTTCCTTCGCTTCGCGATGACCGAGCGTCTCCTGATCAGCGGCCGCCATCAGGCGCTGTGCGCGGTGGATGCCACGCGCCGCGTGCTCGAAGGCGGCCATCGTGTCGCGACGGTGGCGGCGCTGCTTGAGAAGATCATCGACGAGGTCGCCGACACTATGGACCGGATGGCCGACAAGATCGCCACCGAGATCGACGGCATCGAGGAACGGGTGCTGTCCGGCGAGACCAAGTCGGAGATGCGGGCCGGGCTCGGCCGGTTGCGGCGAACCTGTCTGCGGCTGCATCGTCAGCTTGCCGGCTTGCGTGTCCTGTTCCACCGGCTCGAGCAGAAGAGCCCCGAAAATCTCAGCCCGGCGCTAAGGCTGCATGCCGCAAAGCTCGCACAGCGGCTCGACGGTCTCGACCACGATATCACCGAGCTGCGCGAACGCAGCCGGCTGCTGGAGGAAGAGCTTCGCTTCAAGCTGGAGGAGGAGAGCAACCGGCATCTGCACGCGCTCTCTGTCGTGACCATGATGCTGCTGCCGCCGACGCTGGTCACCGGCATCTTCGGCATGAACACCAAGGGACTGCCGCTCACCGACGTCGACAGCGGCTTCCTGTGGGCCGCGGTGCTGTTGATCGCCGCCTCAGGCCTTGCCTATCTAATCATGCGTCGCCTGGGCATCGTCAAATAACTGGCTGCGGTATCATTGCATGTACCGAGTGCTCATCCGCGCGGTCACGGTATTCGCGGCGATCACTGCCCTTGCTCTCGCAGCCGCCCGCGCGGCAGATCAGCCCGACGGCGGCGACAAGGACCTGCGCGACAGGCTGGCCGATGCCGGCTACCAGTTCAGCCTGACCTATATCGGCGAGGGGCTCGCCAACGTCTCGGGCGGCATGCGTACCGGTGCGATCTATACCGGGCGTCTCGACCTCGGCACCACCATCGACCTTGAAAAGGTGATGGGCTGGACCGGCGCCACCTTCCACGCCAACGTGTTCCAGATCCATGGCGACGGCCTGTCGCGCAGCTATATCGGCAATCTGATGCTGGTCTCCGGCGTCGAGGCCTTGTCCTCGACGCGGCTCTATGAGCTCTGGATCGAGCAGCAACTGCTTGGCGGCAAGCTCGCCGTCCGCGTTGGCCAACAGGCCTCCGACATTGAGTTCATCGACAGCCAGTACGACGACATCTTCATCAACTCCGCGCTGGGCTGGCCCGGCATCACAGGGATCAACCTGCCGGGGGGCGGGCCGTCGCCCCCGCTCGCGGTTCCTGGCATCCGCATCAAGGCGGCGCTCTCAGACCGGATCACCGCCTATCTCGCACTGTTCGACGGCAGTGCGGCAGCGCCGGATGCGGACGACGCGCAGATCGCCAATGCCAACGGCCTTCTGTTCCGCGTCAACGATCCGCCGTGGTGGATCGGACAGCTCAAATACAAGTTCGAGATCGGCGAGAGCCGGCTGCCGGCGACGATCAGCGGCGGTGGCTGGTATCACATGATGTCGTTTCCCGATCAGCGCTTTTCGGGTGACGGCCTGTCGCTCGCCGATCCGAATAGCTCGGGCAATCCGGCGTGGTGGCGCCGAAACCAGGGATTGTTCATGGTCTACGAGCAGCAATTGGCGCGCGCCGCACCCGGTTCGGACAAGGGCGTCGCATTCTTCATGCGGGCCTCGGTGAGCCCGTCCGATCGCAACCTGGTCAACGCCTATGTCGACGGAGGCTTCCTGTTCACCGGCTTCAGCGACGCCCATCCGAACGACAGGTTCGGCGTCGCTGCAACCTATGCCAGGATCTCCGACCGCGCCCGCGCCCTCGATCGCGACATCCAGTTCTTCACCGGAACGCCATACCCGATCCGCGACTACGAGGCGATCTTCGAGGTCACCTATCAGCATGAGGTCAGGCCCGGCTTCTATCTGCAGCCGGTGCTTCAATATATTGCGCATCCGGGCGGCGGCGCGGTCGATCCCTACGATCCCACGCAGACGCATCGCATCAAGGATGGTGTAATGGTCGGTGTACGTACGACCATCACGTATTAGCTGCGTGATGAGTGACGACGTTACTCTGGAGGCGCGCCGCGACTTGTAGGGTGGGCAAAGCCCAGCGTGCCCACCGCCCACAGTCGGTGCAAGGAAAGGTGGGCACGCTGCGCTTTGCCCACCCTACGGGATCTAAGCGGCTGCCGCGACCGCTTTCAGCGCCGGCCGCCTGATCGCCAGCGCGATCGATGCAGCAATGAGGCAGAGCGCGCCGGCAATGAAGAAGGCGGGCAGGTAGCTTGCGTAGACCGTCCGCGACAGGCCGGCACCGAAAGCGGCGGCACCGGCGCCGAGCTGATGTCCGGCAAAGATCCAGCCGAATACGAGATTGGCGCGCTCAACACCGAAGTTCTGCGCGGTCAGGCGCACGGTGGGCGGCACGGTAGCGATCCAGTCGAGCCCGTAGAACATCGCAAACAGCGACAGGCCGTAGAACGAGAAGTCGGTGAACGGCAGAAATATCAGCGACAGCCCGCGCAGGCCGTAATACCAGAACAGAAGCCAGCGGTTGTCATAGCGGTCCGACAGCCAGCCCGAGACGATGGTGCCGAAGAAATCGAAAATGCCCATCGCGGCGAGCAGGCTTGCAGCCTGTACCTGCGGAATGCCGAAATCGAGACACATCGGGATCAAGTGCACCTGGACCAGGCCATTGGTGGAGGCGCCGCAGATGAAAAAGGTCGCGAACAGGATCCAGAATACCGGCGACTTCGACGCGTCGCGCAGCGTGCCGAGCGCGACCGCCATGATCGGCGTGTTGCTCGGCGGCGGCGCGGGGATTGGCTCCTTGCCGGTGTCGCCGAACGGGCGCAGCCCGACGTCGCTTGGCCGGTCGCGCATAACGAGCAGCACCAGAAAGGCGGACAGGCCGAGCACGACGCATACCAGCGACAGTGCGATCCGCCAGCCGTAGCGCTCAGTAAGCGTTGCGAGCAGCGGCAGAAAGACGAGTTGGCCGGTTGCGACACTCGCGGTCATGATGCCGATGACGAGGCCGCGCTGCGCGACGAACCAGCGCGCAGCGATCGTCGCGCCCAGCACCAGCGCCGTCATGCCGGTGCCGATTCCGATCACGACTCCCCACAGCAGCACCAACTGCCAGACCTGTGTCATCGCGAGCGAGGCAAGCAGGCCGGAAACCACGATGAGTTGGGCCACCAAGGTCACATTGCGCAAGCCGTAGCGATTCATCAGCGCCGCGGCAAAGGGCGCCATCAGACCGAACAGGATGAAACGGATCGAGAGCGCGGAGGAGATCTCCGCTGTGCTCCATCCGAACTCCTGCTGCAGCGGCACGATGAAGACGCCGGGCGCGCCGACGGTGCCGGCGGCAATTAGGGCGGCGAGGAAGGTGACGCCCACCATCACCCAGCCGTAATGGACACTGCGGCGGCCAAGGGCGGCCGCCAGCCAGTTCGAGATCATGCAGCCTCGGAAAATTCTAACTGGAAGGTTAGCTCGTCAGACAGATACTGCCGCGAGGGAGGCATGACGTAAATGCCATACTTCCCTCGTTTCAGGACATTAGGGGCGAAGGCTAATGCGCGACCCGCTCGACCGCGATCGCGGTGGCTTCGCCGCCGCCGATGCAGAGCGCGGCGACACCGCGCTTCAGGTTCTGCGCTTCCAGCGCATGCAGCAGCGTCACGATCAGCCGCGCGCCGGTGGCGCCGATCGGGTGACCCAGCGCGCAGGCGCCGCCATTGATGTTGAGTTTTTCGCGCGGGATTCCGAGGTCGCGCTGCGCCGCCATCGCCACCACCGCGAAGGCCTCATTGATCTCGAACAGGTCGACGTCGCCGACGCTCCAGCCGACCTTGTCGAGCAGTTTGCGGATCGCCGGGATCGGCGCCGTGGTGAACCATTGCGGCTCCTGGCTGTGGGTGGCATGGCCCTTGATCTCGGCCAGTACCGGCAGGCCGTCGCGATCGGCCAGCGAGCGCTTGGCCAGGATCAGCGCCGCGGCGCCGTCGGCATTGGCGGAGGAGGCGGCCGGCGTGATGGTGCCGTTGGCGCGGAATGCCGGCTTCAATCCGGGGATCTTGGCGGGATCCACTTTGAGCGGATGCTCGTCATTGGCGATCACGCGCGGGCCTGCCTTCTCCGTGATCGTGATCGACGCGATCTCGGCCTTGAACGCGCCGCCCTCGACCGCGTTGCGCGCCCGCGTGAGCGTCTCCATCGCGTAAGTGTCCTGGTCCTTGCGTGTGAACTGATAGGCCTCCGCCGTCGCCTCGCCGAAATCGCCCATCGAGCGTCCGGTCTCGTAGGCGTCCTCAAGTCCGTCCATCATCATGTGGTCGATGATGCGGTCATGGCCGGCGCGATAGCCGCCGCGCGCCTTGGCAAGCAGATACGGCGCGTTGCTCATGCTCTCCATGCCGCCGGACACCACGATCTCGGCCGAGCCGGCCTTGATGATGTCGTGCCCGAGCATGGTCGCCTTCATGCCGGAGCCGCAGACCTTGTTGACCGTGGTCGCCCCGGTTGCGTCCGGCAGTTTGGCGCCGCGCGCGGCCTGGCGGGCCGGCGCCTGGCCCTGGCCGGCCGGCAGCACATTGCCCATGAACACTTCATCGACGCGTTCAGGCGCGAGCTTTGCCCGCTCCAGCGCCGCACCGATCACATGGGAACCGAGCTTGTGCGCGCTGAACGGCGACAATTCGCCCATGAAACGGCCGAGCGGCGTACGGGCGGCGGAAAGGATAACGACGGGATCGGAGGCATTGGCCATGGCGGGCTCCCTGGAGGATTCTTGGTCACATGATGATAATCATATGATGCGCCGCAAAAATTGCAACGCCCGCCGGCATGAGAAATTGTCGTGCTTCATCCCTACCGCTGGCATCATCCGCGAAGGCGGATGATCCAGTAACCACAGAACGTCGTTTGGCGGGTACTGGATGCCCCGCCTTCGCGGGGCATGACGGCGCGCTTTGCGGCTACCGCTTTCGCCCCAAAAACCCCTGCATCAGTCGCTGCGGTTCGCCGGTCAAAAACGATTTCCCGAACACGCTGACGCTCAAATTGACCGATTCCGTCAGCGGCAGTTCTTCCCATTGCCGCAGCAAATCCTTCTGGATGCGCAGCGCTTCGGGGCCGCATTCGAGCAGCGCCGCCACGGTGCGTTCGACCTCGGCGTCAAGCTCGCCTTGTTTCGCGACCTTGTCGACGACGCCCCAGGCGAGCGCGGTGGGTGCGTCGATGTTCTCGGCGGTCATCACTAGCCAGCGCGCGCGGCTCCAGCCGATCAGGCGCGGCAGCAGCGCCGCATGGATCACCGAGGGGATGCCGACGCGCACCTCGGGCATGCCGAATTTGGCGTCATGCGCCGCGATCCGGAAATCGCAGGCTGCGGCCACTTCCAGCCCGCCGCCGAGACACCAGCCCGGCATTCGCGCGATGACCGGCGCCGGGAATCGGCGCACGGCCTCGCAGAGGTCGCGCAGTCGCGTAATGAAGATTTCCGCCGACTTCTGCTCGAGCTCGGCCATCTCCTTGATATCGGCGCCGCCGATCATGCTCTTCTCGCTCTGGCCGGCCAGGATCACCGCGCGAATATCGCGGTCATCGGCAAGCTTCTCGAACCCTTCGCGGACGCCATCGATAACGGCCGAACTCAGGATGTTCAGTGAGCCGGCGTTGCAGACGGTGAGGCGGACCACGCCGCGGGAATCGCGGTCGACGCCGCAATGGGGGTTGAGCATTTCCATGGGATCATCTCGGGGCAGGGGAACATCCGGCCACTTCCCGGACAATGGCGGCGCTTGTCAAGCCGTCGCGCAACCGGTGTTGCGACGCAGCAGTGCGTGCAATAGAATGATGATTATCATTTAATGTCACTTGAAAGGAGTTGCCCATGACCTTCGCCGATACTGTCGATCTGCTCTCGCCAACATCCCGCCGCGAGCGGGTGGTGCATTGGCAGGCGCCTGGGCCGATCGCGAAGGTCGCTGCCGCGATGACGGGGATGGAAGCGATGTGCGGGATCCGCGACGGCATCCTGCCGCCGCCGCCGTTCGCCAAACTGATCGGTTTCCGGATGGCTGTCGTCGAGCCCAGCCGGATCGTGATGGAACTCGATCCCGAGGAGAGCCTCGAGAACACCATCGGGCTCCTGCACGGCGCGACCGCTGCGGCATTGCTCGATACCGCCATGGGTTGCGCGATCTCGACCATGCTCCCCGCCGGCCAGACCTCGGTCACGCTCGACCTGAAGCTCACTTATCTGCGACCGCTGTCGGTGCGTTCAGGCACGATCCGGGCAGAGGGCAAGGTGATCAAGCTCGGCCGCCAAAACAGCTACACCGAAGGTTTCGTCCGCGACGGCGCCGGCAATCTTGCAGTGCACTCTACCGCGACCTTCGCCATGATCGGTGGCGCGAATTTGAAATAGCTGCAGCTTTCTTTACATCTTGATGCTATTATATGACTGGAAACATCCAATGAGACTCTCATGCGTTATTCGAAAGAACACAAAGCGGAGACCCACGAGCGGATCGTGAAGCAGGCCTCGGTCAGGCTGCGCGAACGCGGCGCTCATGGCATCGGCGTCGCCGACCTGATGAAGGAGGTCGGACTGACCCATGGCGGCTTCTACGCCCATTTCGATTCCCGCGAAGCGCTGGTGATCGAGGCGTTCAACTATGCGATGGATCGCGGCAACGAGCGTTGGCGCAAGATCGTTGAGGAGACGCCGCCGGAGAAGCGGCTGGCAACCATCGTCGATTCCTATCTCACGACGACGCACCGCGACGATCCCGGCCGCGGCTGCGCGGTTCCTTCGCTCGGCGCCGAGATCGCCCGCGAAAGCCCGAAGACCCGCAAGGCCTTCGCCGCCAAGCTGGAACGCATGATCGACATGATAGCCGACCAGATTGTGGACGTGCCGCCAAAGACCGCGCGCAAGCAGGCGATGGCGACGCTCGCGACCATGATGGGAACCGTCGTGATGGCCCGCATCGCCGGCAATGGCGAGTTCTCCGACGAGATCCTCGCTTCGGGCCGCGAAGCCGTGTTGTCTCGTGCGTCGTCGTCGAAGCCGGCGGTGAAGAAGCCCCGCGCCAAGGCGCATTGAAGCTTCCGCTGCGCCAACCTGGGTCGTCCCGGGCTTGACCCGGGACCCATAACCACAGGACTTGATCAGGCGCGAGGCTATAACTGCTTGCTCGCACCACAACACGTCCCTTTGGTTATGGGTCCCGGCTTTCGCCGGGACGACACCGTGTTGTCATGGCGGGCGCCTCGCTTCCGTTAAACAACGCCCGCTCGTCCTCGACCGTCTCGTAGATGTAATCCGCCACCGCGCGGATGCGGGCGAGGTCCTTGCTGTCGGCATGCATCAGAAGCCAGAAGGTGCGTGATATCCGCACTTCCTCCGGCAGCACCGGTGACAATTCCGGATGCGCTGTCGCCATGAAATGCGGCAGCACGGCGATGCCGTAGCCGGCGATGGTCGCGTTGAGCTGCGCGATCAGATTGGCGCTGCGGAATTTGGCGGAAATCTTCGGCGAGACCTGCGGCAGGTAGTCGAGCTCGGGCGTGAACAAGAGTTCCTCGATGTAGCCGACGAAGCGATGCTGTTGCAGGTCAGCGCGCGAAGCGATGTCCGGCGCGCGCTCGAGATAGGCGGGCGCAGCGTAGAGGCCGAGGCTGTAGTCGAGCAGCTTGCGCCCGACGATGCGGCCTTCCTTCGGCATCGTCAGGCTGATCGCGATGTCAGCCTCGCGCTTCGACAGGCTGAACAATCGCGCCGTCGCCACCAGTTGCAGATCGACATCGGGATACCGGTCGGTGAACTTCACCAGGCGCGAGGCCAGGAAGTGGCTGCCAAAACCGTCGGGCGCGCCGATCCGCACCGTCCCTGTCAAATGCGCGCGCGAGCCGCCGACCGCCTCCTGGTTGGCGACGATGGTCGATTCCATCGCCTCCGCGCTGTCGGCGACGCGTTGGCCGGCTTCGGTCAGGAGGTAGCCGGTCTTGCGGCGGTCGAACAACTTCGCCGAAAGGTGATGCTCCAGCCGGTCGACACGGCGGATCACCGTGGCATGATCCACGCCGAGTTGTTTTGCCGCAGCCGACACCGATCCGCCGCGCACGATGGCGAGCACGAAGCGAAAATCATCCCAGTCGATCGCGCCGCCTTGATCCAGCATTTCCGCACATCTATGGTGCAATTTATCGGACTTGAATCCCATAAAATGCGGGTCAATAGGGTTTGTAAAGCGATCTAGAGCGTTTTCGAGCGAAGCATGCCCTCGGACTTGATCCGAGGGTGGATACCGGTTCGCGTGAAGAAAGCGTGTCGAAACTAAAGGTGCGGATCAGGCGTTCGGCCGGGACCAGGGAGGTTTTCATGCGTTCAATCGGACATTTCATCGGTGGCAAGGAGGTCAAGGGCACCTCGGGCCGGACGGCCGACGTCTTCGAGCCGATGACCGGCGATGTGCAGGCCAAGGTGGCGCTGGCCTCGAAGGCTGAGCTGCGCGCCGCGGTCGAGAATGCCAAGGCCGCGCAGCCCGAATGGGCGGCGACCAACCCGCAGCGGCGCGCCCGCGTGATGATGAAGTTCCTGGAACTGGTGCAGCGCGACTATGACAAGCTCGCCGAGCTCTTGGCGCGCGAGCACGGCAAGACCGTTCCCGATGCCAAGGGCGACATCCAGCGCGGCCTGGAAGTGGTCGAGTTCGCCTGCGGCATCCCGCATCTGATGAAGGGCGAATACACCGAAGGTGCCGGCCCGGGCATCGACATCTATTCGCTGCGCCAGCCGCTCGGCGTCGTTGCCGGCATCACGCCGTTCAATTTCCCGGCGATGATCCCGATGTGGAAGTTCGCGCCCGCGATCGCCTGCGGCAACGCGTTCATCCTGAAACCTTCGGAGCGCGATCCCGGCGTGCCGATGCGGCTTGCGGAACTGATGATCGAAGCCGGCCTGCCGCCGGGCATCCTCAATGTCGTCAACGGCGACAAGGAAGCGGTCGACGCCATCCTCGACGATCCCGACATCAAGGCGATCGGCTTCGTCGGCTCCTCGCCGATCGCGCAATATATCTACGAGCGCGCGGCGGCGACCGGCAAGCGTTGCCAGTGCTTCGGCGGCGCCAAGAACCACGCCATCGTGATGCCCGACGCCGACATGGACCAGGCGGTCGACGCGCTGATCGGCGCCGGCTACGGCTCGGCCGGCGAGCGCTGCATGGCCGTCTCGGTCGCCGTTCCCGTCGGCAAGACCACCGCCGACCGTCTGATGGAAAAACTGATTCCGCGCGTGGAATCCTTAAAGATCGGCACCTCGATCGATCCGTCCGCCGATTACGGTCCGCTAGTGACGCGCGAGGCGGTCGAGAAGGTCAAGGGCTATATCGACATCGGCATCAAGGAAGGCGCCACGCTCGCCGTCGACGGCCGCGGCTTCAAGATGCAGGGCTATGAGAACGGCTTCTATCTCGGCGGCTCGCTGTTCGACAACGTCACCAAGGACATGCGGATCTACAAGGAAGAGATCTTCGGCCCCGTGCTGTCGGTGGTGCGCGCGCATGACTACAACGAAGCGCTGGCGCTGCCGTCCGATCATGACTACGGCAACGGCGTCGCCATCTTCACCCGCGACGGCGATGCGGCGCGCGATTTCGCCGCCAAGGTGAATGTCGGCATGGTCGGCATCAACGTGCCGATCCCGGTGCCGATCGCCTATTACACCTTCGGCGGCTGGAAGAAATCCGGCTTCGGCGACCTCAACCAGCACGGCCCGGATTCGATCCGCTTCTACACCAAGACCAAGACGGTCACCTCGCGCTGGCCGTCGGGCGTCAAGGAAGGCGCGGAGTTCTCGATCCCGACGATGAAATGACCTCGCGCGAGGCGGGCGTTATGCAGTTCGCTCTGAACGAGGACCAGATCGCCGTCAGAGACATGGCGCGGGCGTTTGCGGCGGAGAAGATCGCGCCGCACGCGCTGCGCTGGGACGAGGAGAAGCATTTTCCGGTCGACGTGATGCGCGAAGCGGCGGCGCTCGGCATGGGCGGCATCTACATCAAGGACGATGTCGGCGGCTCCGCGATGACGCGGTTCGATGCGGCGCTGATCTTCGAGGCGCTCGCGACCGGCTGTCCGACGACGTCGGCCTTCATCTCCATCCACAACATGGCGTCGTGGATGATCGATGCCTTCGGCAACGATACCCAGCGCCAGAAATGGCTGCCAAAGCTCTGCACGATGGAGCTCTTGGCAAGCTATTGCCTGACTGAGCCGGGCTCCGGCTCGGATGCCGCGGCGCTGCGCACCCGCGCGGTGCGCGACGGCGACCATTACGTGCTGAACGGCCAGAAGCAGTTCATCTCGGGCGCCGGCGGCGGCGATCTCTATGTCGTGATGGTCCGGACCGGCGGCGACGGTCCCGGCGGGATCTCGACATTGGTCATCCCCGCCGACACGCCGGGCCTCTCGCTCGGCGCCAACGAACGCAAGATGGGCTGGAATGCGCAGCCGACCCGCGCGGTGATCTTCGAGAATGCGCGCGTGCCGGTCGAGAACCGTTTGGGCGAAGAAGGCATCGGCTTCAAGATCGCGATGGCCGGCCTCGACGGCGGCCGGCTCAACATCGCGGCCTGCTCGCTCGGCGGCGCGCAGAGCGCACTCGACAAGGCGCTCGCCTACATGAAGGACCGCAAGGCGTTCGGAAAGCGGCTCGATGAATTCCAGGCGCTGCAGTTCCGCGTCGCCGACATGGCGACCGAACTCGAAGCCGCGCGCACGTTCCTCTGGCGCGCCGCCGCGGCGCTCGACCGCAAAGATCCCGAGGCGACCAAGCTGTGCGCGATGGCAAAACGCTTCGGCACCGATGTCGGCTTCGAAGTCGCGAACCAGGCGCTGCAGCTGCACGGCGGCTACGGCTATCTCAGCGAATACGGCGTCGAGAAGATCGTGCGCGATTTGCGCGTGCACCAGATTCTTGAAGGAACCAACGAGATCATGCGGCTGATCGTGGCGCGCAAGATGATCGAGGGAGCGCGATGACGGCTGCCGTGCAGGATGAAGGCGACCTGATCGTTCGCCGCGAAGGGGCGGCGGGCGTGATCCGGCTCAACCGTCCCAAGGCGATCAACGCGATGACGCTGGAGATGTCCGAGGGCATCGACGCGGCGCTGGACCGGTTCGAGTCCGATCCTGCTGTTGCCGTGGTGCTGCTGGAAGGCGCCGGCGACCGCGGGCTCTGCGCCGGCGGCGACATCCGCGGGCTCTATGAGAGCTCCAGGGCGGGAGGCGACCTCGGCAAGCGGTTCTGGCGCCAGGAATACGTCATGAACGCGCGGATCGCGAAATATCCGAAGCCGTACGTGGCGTTCATGGATGGATTGGTGATGGGCGGCGGCGTCGGCCTGTCCGGCCACGCTTCGCACCGTGTCGTCACCGAGCGCACCAAACTGGCGATGCCCGAAGTCGGTCTCGGCTTTTTTCCTGATGTCGGCGGCACCTGGCTGTTGTCGCGTTCACCGGGCGAACTTGGCAGCTATTTTGGCCTGACCGGGCAAATCATGAACGGGCCCGACGCGATCTATGCGAAATTTGCCGACGCAGAGGTGCCGTCGTCGAAATTGCCTGAATTGCGCGAGGCGCTGACGAAAGTCCGCGCCGGCGTGACGCACGCCGAGATCAGGAAGCTGATCGACGGCTTTGCGACCGGCGAGACCTCAGGTCCTGCTGCGGCGATGCAGCCCAGGATCGATGCCTGGTTCGCGCATGATCGCATGGAAGACATCATCGCATCGCTGCAGCGCGACGGCTCGGAATTCGCGCTGTCGACCTTGAAGGTGCTGAACGAGAAATCGCCGCGTGGCATGGTGGTGACGCTGAAGCTGTTGCGGCTGGCGCGGACATCGTCCTCGCTCGAGGAATGCCTGGTGCGGGAATATCGTGCCGCGCTCGCCGTGTTCGCCAGCGACGATTTCCGCGAGGGCGTTCGCGCCGCAGTGATCGACAAGGACCGCAATCCGAAATGGTCACCGGCAAGAGTCGAGGACGTGACACCGGAAATGCTGGCGCCATACTTCGCCGAGGTCGGCGCCGACGAGCTGACATTTTAAACAATAGAAGACAGGACGGGGAGGACATCCAGATGGCAACGATTGCATTCATCGGTCTCGGCAACATGGGTGGCCCGATGGCCGCTAACCTGGTGAAGGCCGGCCACAAGGTGGTGGCCTTCGACCTGGTGGCCGCGTCGCGCAATCAGGCTCAGAGCGATGGCGCCGCGATTGCTGAAAGCAGCGTCGCCGCGGTGAAGGGCGCTGACATCGTCATCACCATGCTGCCGGCCGGCAAGCATGTGCTGTCGGTGTGGAACGAGATCCTGCCCGCGGTGACCAAGGGTGCGCTTATCATCGACAGCTCGACCATCGATGTCGAAAGCGCGCGAGAGGCGCATGCGCTTGCGGCCAAGCACGGCGTTTTGTCGGTGGATGCGCCGGTCTCCGGCGGCACCGGCGGCGCCAAGGGAGCGACGCTCACCTTCATGTGCGGCGGCGAGGACAGGGCGTTCGCGGCGGCCAAGCCCGTGCTGGAGAACATGGGCAAGAAGATCGTGCATTGCGGCGGCGCCGGTGCAGGGCAGGCGGCCAAGATCTGCAACAACATGATCCTCGGCATTTCCATGATCGGCGTCGGCGAAGCCTTCGTGCTCGCGGAGAAGCTCGGGCTCTCGCATCAGGCGCTGTTCGACGTCGCCTCGACTTCGTCGGGCCAGTGCTGGGCGATCACGAGCTATTGCCCGGTGCCGGGCCCGGTTCCGACCTCACCGGCCAACAACGGCTACAAGCCCGGCTTCGCCGCGAACCTGATGGTGAAGGATCTGACGCTGGCGCAGGACGCCGCCAACACCGCCGGCGCGGTGACGCCGCTCGGCAAGCATGCGCAGGAGATCTATCAGGCGTTCGATGCAGCCGGTCACGGCGGGGTCGACTTTTCCGGAATTATCCAGCACGTTAGAGCACTCGCCGGAAAATAATGGTCGCTGGTTTCCCTTAGCGGCCGGATAAGGCGCGGAGGGAATGACCTGATGACCACCTTTCAGGAAGCGCGCGCGTTTCTGCTTCAGCACCGCACGGATTACGAGACGGCGGTAAAGGGTTTTCGCTGGCCCGATCCGGTGCCCTTCAACTGGGCGCTGGACTGGTTCGATGCCGAGCTCGCGCAAAACCCTGACAGCCGCGACCGCGCGGCGCTGTGGATCGTCGATGGTGGCAGCGACCGCGAGACGAAGCTGTCGTTCGCCACGCTGTCGCGCCGCTCCAATCAGCTCGCGAATTTCCTGCGCGCGCAAGGCTTGAGGCGCGGCGATCATCTGCTGCTTCTGCTCGGCAATGTCGTGCCACTCTGGGAGACCATGCTGGCCGCGATGAAGCTCGGCGTCGTCGTGATTCCTGCAACCACGCTGCTGACCGCAGACGAATTGCGCGACCGGCTCGACCGCGGCAAGGCGAGGGCGGTGGTCGCAACGCAGGATCAGGTTGCGAAGTTCTCCGGCCTCGGCAGCGATAAACTCGTGCGCATCGTGGTCGGAGCGACGTCGCAGCACGACGGCTGGCTGCCGTTCGAGCAGGCCGCGGATGCATCGGAAACCTTCACGCCCGATGGGCCGACCAAGGCCGACGACCCGATGCTGCTCTATTTCACGTCGGGAACCACGGCGAAGCCGAAGCTGGTGCGGCACAGCCAGCGCAGCTATCCGGTCGGTCATCTCTCGACCATGTACTGGATCGGCCTGCAGCCGGGCGACGTGCATCTCAACATCTCCTCGCCCGGCTGGGCCAAGCACGCCTGGAGCTGCTTTTTCGCGCCTTGGAATGCTGGCGCCACCGTGTTCGTGGTCAACCAGCCGCGCTTTGACGCCAAGTCGCTGCTTTCAACGATCGGCCGCTGCGGCGTCACCACGCTGTGCGCGCCGCCGACGGTGTGGCGCCTGTTCATCCAGGAGAAGCTGTCGACCTTCAAGGTGTCGCTCCGCGAGGTCTGCGGCGCCGGCGAGCCGCTCAACCCGGAAGTGATCGATCAGGTGCAGGCGGCATGGGGCCTGACCATTCGCGACGGCTATGGCCAGACCGAGACCACTGCGCTGGCCGGCAACTCGCCGGGCCAGAAGGTCAAGATCGGCTCGATGGGCCGGCCGCTGCCCGGCTATCGCGTCGCGATTACCGATCTCGACGGCAATCCGACCCGGGAGGGCGAGGTCACGCTGGTACTCGGTGCCGACAGGCCCGCTGGTCTGATGCAGGGCTATCAGGGCGATGACGGCAAGCTCTCCGGGGCCGACGGCGCGATCTATCGCAGCGGCGGCGTCGTGTTCAGCGATGAGGACGGGTATTTGACCTTCGTCGGCCGCACCGACGACGTGTTCAAATCATCCGATTACCGCATCAGCCCGTTCGAACTGGAAAGCATCTTGCTTGAGCATGAGGCGGTCGCGGAAGCTGCTGTCGTGCCGAGCCCCGATCCGATCCGGCTCGCAATTCCGAAGGCCTATGTGCTGCTGGTCTCGGGCGTCGAGCGCACGCCGGAAACGGCGTTGTCGATCTTCGGGCATCTGCACACCCGTCTCGCGCCGTTCAAGCGCATCCGCAAGATCGAGCTCGTCACCGAGCTGCCCAAGACCATCTCCGGAAAGATCCGCCGGGTGCAGTTGCGTCGGCTCGAACATGAGGATAATCGCGAGGACAGTTTGCGCGGCGTTGAGTTCCGCGAGGAAGAATTCCCGGAGCTGCAGAAGGTCCGCGCGACTGGATCGGAGAATTAGAAAAATGAACGAAGTCTGGAAGAAGCCGCCCGTGTCGCTGGAGACGTACCAGGGCATGGTCGGCAAGGAGATCGGCGTGTCGGCCTGGCACCTGATCGATCAGCAGCGGATCGATACCTATGCCGACGTGATCGAGGATCACCAGTTCATCCATGTCGACCCTGAGCGCGCGAAGGACACCCCGTTCGGCACCACGATCGCCCACGGTTTCCTGACGATGTCGCTGCTCAGTATCATGTCCTACCAGGTGATGCCCGTCATCGAGGGCACCACGATGGGCGTCAATTACGGCTTCGACAAGCTGCGCTTCATCTCGCCGGTGCGCTCCGGCAAGCGCGTCCGCGGACGCTTCGTGCTCGCCGAGGCCAAGCTGCGCAAGCCGACCGAGCTGGCGTCGCGCACGAACGTTACGGTCGAGATCGAAGGCGAGGAAAAGCCGGCGCTGGTCGCCGACTGGCTCGGCCTGATCTACTTCGCCTGAGCCGCTCCTTTCAGCGTCATGGCCGGGCTTGACCCGGCCATCCATCGCTGCTCAAAAGCTGTCAAATCGGCGCGCTGGTACCCTCTCCCCTTGTGGGAGAGGGTGCCTCGCGGAGCGAGGCGGGTGAGGGGTCTCTCTCCGCGAGCGCATCTGTGGAGAGAACCCCTCATCCGGCGCGCGATGCGCGCCACCTTCTCCCACAAGGGGAGAAGGGAAGAAAAGGCCTTCGATTGACCACATCACATTGGGAATTCTACGCATGACAATCAGGTTTGACGGACGCGTCGCCATCGTCACCGGCGCGGGCAATGGTCTCGGACGGGCGCACGCGCTGGGGCTCGCGAGCCGTGGTGCCAAGGTGGTGGTCAATGATTTCGGCGGCGCGCGCGACGGTACCGGCGCCTCGCTGTCGCCGGCTGAAGCTGTGGTCGAGGAGATACGGAAAGCGGGCGGCACCGCGATCGCCGACGGCGCCGACGTCTCGAACTTCGAGCAGGTCACGGCGATGGTCGAGCGCGCGACCAAGGAGTGGGGCAGCGTCGATCTGCTTTGCGCCAATGCCGGCATCCTGCGCGACAAGTCGTTCGGCAAGCTCGAAGTCGCCGATTTCCAGAAGGTGTTGGATGTCCATCTCGTCGGCAGCTTCTACTGCTGCAAGGCGGTATGGGCCGGCATGCGCGACCGCAATTACGGCCGCATCGTGCTGACGACCTCGTCCTCAGGCCTTTACGGCAATTTCGGTCAGGCCAATTACGGTGCGGCGAAGGCCGGCATGGTCGGGCTGATGAACGTGCTCGCCGAAGAAGGCCGCAAGAACAACATCCGCGTCAACACCATCTCGCCGACGGCCGCGACCCGCATGACCGAGGAATTGCTGCCGCCGCAGGCGCTCGCGCTGATGAAACCGGAAGCGATTACGCCGGCGGTGGAATATATGCTGAGCGAGGACGCGCCGACCCGCACCATCATGGGCGCCGGCGCCGGCTCGTTTGCGGTGATCAAGATCCTGGAGACCGAGGGCATCAACCTGCCGCCCTCCGAATGGACCCCCGACGCCATCGCCGCGCATTTCGCTGAGATCAGCGACATGTCGAAAGCCAGGGCGTTGCAGGGCGCGTTCGAGCAGACGCAGAAATATGTCGCCCAGGCGGCGGCAAGAGCAGGGATCAAGCTGTAACGCGACGTCGCGTCGCCGCACTCAACCGTCATGGCCGAGCTTGACCCGGCCATCCACGTCGTGAGGGCTGCGCAAGTTCTTCGTGGATGCCCGGGTCAAGCCCGGGCATGACGGCCGTTTTGCGGTACGAGAATCCTGCCTAAACTCAAGCCATGCCTTCCGCTCCACACCAAGTTGCCGTCATCGGCGCCGGCCCCGCCGGCCTGATGGCGGCTGAAGTGCTGGCGCAGGCCGGCGCGCTGGTCACGATCTACGACGCGATGCCATCGGCTGGCCGCAAATTCCTGATGGCCGGCCGCGGCGGCCTCAATCTCACCCACAGCGAGCCGCTGCCAAAATTCCTCGCGCGCTATCGCGAGGCGATGCCGCATCTTGAGGCCGCCATCGAAGCGTTCCCACCGCAAGCGTTGCGCGACTGGAGTGAGGCGCTGGGCCAGCCGACCTTTGTCGGCTCCAGCGGCCGTGTCTTCCCGAAAGCGTTCAAGGCCTCGCCGCTGCTGCGCGCCTGGCTGCGCCGGCTAGACGGCGCAGGTGTGCGGCTGTTGCTGCGGCATCGCTGGAGCGGGTGGGACAATGACGGCCGCCTGCTGTTTCAAACGCCGGAAGGAACGCGCGCCGCTGAAGCCCGCGCCACCATCCTGGCGCTCGGCGGCGCGAGCTGGCCGCGGCTCGGGTCTGATGGCGCATGGGTGGATGTGCTGACGGCGAAAGGCGTAAGAGTCTCGCCGTTACGTCCAGCCAATTCCGGCTTCACCGTCGCCTGGTCGGATATCTTCCGCGACCGCTTCGAGGGCCAGCCGCTCAAGAGCGTCGCGTTAAGCTTCGGCGAGCAGCAGGTACGGGGAGAAGCCATCATCACCCGCACCGGCATCGAGGGAGGCGCCATCTACGCGCTATCGGCCGATCTGCGCGAGGCGATCCTCCGTGATGGCGAGGCAACGCTCCATATCGCCTTGAGGCCCGATCTCTCAATCGATGAACTCGCCGCAAAGCTATCAGCGCCGAAAGGCAAGCAATCGTTCTCGAACTTCCTGCGCAAAGCCTTGAACCTTGCGCCCATCGCCATCGGCCTGCTGCAGGAAGCAGCAAAAACCTCGGGGCTTTCTCTGCCGTCGCAGCCTGCCGCCGATCTCGCCCGCCTCGTCAACGCCGTACCGTTGCGTCTCACCGGCATCGCGCCGATCGGCCGCGCCATCTCCACCGCCGGCGGCATCGCCTTCGACGAGCTCGACGACAACTTCATGCTCCGCCGCTTGCCCGGCATCTTCGTCGCCGGCGAGATGCTCGACTGGGAAGCGCCCACCGGCGGCTATCTCTTGCAGGCGTCGTTTGCGACGGGCGCCGCCGCGGGGAAGGGCGCGTTGAACTGGCTCGATGCGTAGGATGGCTAGAGCACAGCGAAACCCATCATCTTAGTCCCGATGAGGAGTTGATGGGTTTTGCTGCACTCAGCCGAAGGCGCTGCACGACGTCCAGATTTTTTGCACTGCGCGGCACGGTTTGCACTGCCATCAGTTCGACGGCTGTGCTCTCCTTGGCTGCGCGACCTCTCGCTGGCCACTCAGCCCCCAGCCCCGGTCGGCGGAGAGGAAGCGCGCCCCGGCGTTGATCCCCACGATCGCGCCGGGGCACGATCGCGTTGGTCGCCTTGCGAGTTGAGCTGGAGTGGCAGCCATGGTGCAGAACCTCGTAGCCGGACTGGTCGTGGTGGCTTTGATTATCATGGGCGTGCTTGCCTACGCCCAGAAACATGAAGGATGCTTGCACGGGCACTCGCTCCAAACCTTCAAGCCCTGCGGATCAGTCAGTGTTGAAATGTAGCGCTGGCTGCGACGCTACGAATGCTTGTCTATTGGCACGAGCTATTTTGCTCAATTGTGAGAGAGAAAACGAGCGCCCGCATTGTAGGCGCGCGCTCGAATATCTCGTCAGGACTTATGCCTAAATCCCATTCGGTGTACAGGCCATCAGCAGCTTGGCCGATTCGAGAAGCTGATGTTGGCTTGAGCCTCTGATTACCCGGCTTAGGTTCGGCAGCACAAAGACGATTTCGTCATCGTCTTGCATGGTATAGTGATTATCGTGCTCTTCTTCGGTGATAATGACGGCACGCCTCAGTGCCATGCCGGTTTCTCGATTAACCAGTTCTGTAGCCTCATCCACGGCCTGTTGCGTCGGAATGCCGGGGGAGTCCCGATCCAATATGTGTCGACGGTCGTTCCACACCTCAACGATCACTCTGGGAAGGTCGGTGTCGGGGTAGGAAAGGGTTGGCTGCGTGATGTCTCTATTTTCCACACCCTGAGTTGTCAGCACTCTCCTGATGATGGCCACGGTCAATTCCTCCCTAATGAAAATGCATTTTGCAGTAGGGCGCTACTCAGTCGTGGCAACTTATGCCTGCAAGCTAGCGTTGTACATGCGCTAGATTAGCGCGTGAATTAGACAGCGCTTCTGTCATATGGGTGCTGCAGTCGACCGCCATGTCCAGCTATCGCAGCTTCCCCCGCGCCGCGACCGGCAGCGTGCCGATGATCTCCTCGCCGCGCACCATCACCACCTCGTCCATTATGTTGACGACGACGCAGACGTGATTGGGTACGATGCGGACGACGTCGCCGACATTGGGACGCGTGTTGCTGCGGGAGAGATCGAGGAAGCCGTGCTCCTCGGCGAACTTCGCGATCTTGGCCTCGGGATGTTCGAGGATCAGCCCGTGGCCTTCGAGTCCGCCGGTGTCGGTGGTCAGCGTCTTCGAGCCGGCATCGAGGATGCCGCGCTCGGGGGCGGCGCGGCTCACCACCGTCGAATAGATGTGCAGCGCGCAGTCGTCCCAGGTGGCGACGCCGGCGGCGACCTGCATGCGGTCGTTGTAGATATAGGTGCCGAAGCGATGTTCGGTCGCGCCCTTCAGCTTGCCGAGATTTTTCAGGTTCGGTGTGCCGCCGGTGGATACGATGGTCGCGTCAAGCCCGTGGGCGCGCACGCCGGCCAGCGCCTCGTCGAAGAAATTCTGCGCGTCCGCCCAGCCGGTCTCGGTCGGATACAGCATGAAGCCGGCAAACTGTAGCCCCTTGCCGCCGGCGATCTCGCGCGCCAATGCGACGGCTTCTGCCGGAGTCTCGACGCCGGCGCGCTTGCGCCCCGTATCGCATTCGACCACGACCGACAGGGTGCGGCCGGACGCAGCCGCCGCTTTCGGCAGATCGGCGACGATAACCGAATTGTCCGCCGCCACGGTGACGTTTGCTTTCCCCTGCAGCGCGCCCAGCCGCGCCATCTTCTCGTCGCCCAGCAAATTGTAGCTGATCAGGATATCGGCGATCCCAGCATCCGCCATGATCTCGGCCTCGCCGAGCTTCTGGCAGGTGATGCCCTTGGCACCGGCCGCGATCTGCATCTGCGCCAGCATCGGGTTCTTGTGGGTCTTGATATGCGGACGATGCGCCACGCCGGCCGCATCGCACGCCGCCTGGATCCGCGCGATGTTGCGTTCGACGCGGTCCATGTCGATGACGGCGCAAGGCGTGCCATAGTCGCGGGCGATTTTTGCGGCGAGGGGATTGGTCATGGATTATGCCTGTTCAATTTCTTCGCGCAGCACTTCGAGTTCGAGCCAGCGGTCTTCGGCGGCGGAAAGCTCCTGCTGCGCTTTGGCGATCGCGGCGGAGGCGTCGTCGAATGTCTTGCGATCCTTCGCGTAGAGGTTGGGATCGTCAAGCAGCTTCTGCTGCTTTGCGATTTCCGCGTGCAGTTTCTCGATCGTCTTCGGCAATGTCTCCAGCGCGTGCTTCTCGTTGAAGCTCAGCCGCCGCTTTGGCGTAGCCGTCGGCGCCGCAGCCTTCGTTTCCTTTTTCTCCTCGACAACCGTCGTCTTCACTGCCTCGCGCTTCAGATCCGCGCCGCGCTGCGCCAGCATGTCTGAATAGCCGCCGGCATATTCGATCCAGCGGCCATTACCTTCGGGCACGATCACTGACGTCACCACGCGATCGAGGAAGTCGCGGTCGTGGCTGATCAGGATCACCGTGCCCTCGTAATCGCCGAGCATCTCCTCGAGCACGTCGAGGGTTTCGAGATCGAGGTCGTTGGTCGGCTCGTCCAGCACCAGGAGGTTCGACGGTTTTGCCAGCGCCCGAGCCAGCATCAGCCGGCCGCGCTCGCCGCCGGAGAGCACTTCCAGTGGTGTGCGGATCTGCTCCTGCGAGAACAGGAAGTCCTTCATGTAGCTGACGACATGCTTCGGCTTGCCGCCGACCATCACATGGTCGCCGCGACCGCCGGTCAGGGCTTCCGACAGCGTCGATTTCGGATCGAGGCTTTCGCGGTGCTGGTCGAGCGTCGCCATTTCGAGGTTGACGCCGAGCCGCACGCTGCCGGCATCGGGTGCCTCCGCGCCGGTCAGCAGGTTGACCAGCGTGGTCTTGCCGGCGCCGTTCGGGCCGACGATGCCGACGCGGTCGCCGCGCTGGATGCGGATCGAGAAATCTTCCACGATGTTGCGCTCGCCGAATGCCTTGCCGATGCTCTTCGCCTCGATCACCAGCCGTCCGGATTTGTCTGCCTCGGCAGCAGCGAGATTGGCGCTGCCCGCGGTGCCGCGATAGTTCCGCCGCTGCGCGCGCAGCGTATGCAGATTGGCAAGCCGCTTGACGTTGCGCTTGCGTCGTCCGGAGACGCCGTAGCGCAGCCAGTGCTCCTCGTTGACGATCTTGCGGTCGAGCTTGTGCTGATCGCGCTCTTCCTCCGCCAGCACTTCGTCGCGCCAGCTCTCGAACGCGCCGAAGCCGCGGTCGATCTGCCTGATTTGGCCGCGGTCGAGCCAGGCGGTCGCGCGCGACAAATTGGTGAGGAAGCGGCGGTCGTGGCTGATCAGCACCAGCGCCGAGCGCCGGTTCTGCAATTCGCCTTCCAGCCATTCGATGGTCGGCAGATCGAGATGGTTGGTCGGCTCGTCCAGCAGCAGGATGTCGGGCGAGGGCGCTAGTGCCCGCGCGAGCGCCGCGCGACGCGCCTCGCCACCGGAGAGATGGGCGGGATCTTCGTCGCCGTGCAGTCCGAGCTGCTCGAGCAGATAGCGCGCCTGATAATGGTCATCGCCGGGTCCAAGACCGGCTTCCACATAGGCGAGCGTGGTGGCGTGATCGCCGAAATCCGGCTCCTGCGGCAGATAGCGGATGGTCGCGCCGGGCTGCACGAAACGGCTGCCGGCGTCAGGCTCGACCAAACCGGCCGCGATCTTGAGCAGCGTCGATTTGCCGGAGCCGTTGCGCCCGATCAGGCACACGCGCTCTTCGGCCGAGACCGAGAGCTCGACGCCCGTGAGTAGCGGCGTGCCGCCGAACGTCAGCCTGATGTCCTTGAGCTGGATCAGGGGCGGCGCCATCAGTTTTGTCCCGTTACGGTTTGTTCGGCGCGGCGGCGCTGGATGCGGCGGATCGCGGTGTCGAGTGCCGAGAGGAACGCCGAGCGGTCGCGCGGCGAGAATGATCGTGGCCCGCCGGTGATCTCGCCGGACGAACGCAGGTCGGTCATCAGATTGCGCATCGCCAGCGTCATACCGATCGATTGCTCCGTGAATGGTTTGCCGTTTGGCGCAATCACGTCCGCGCCCGCCTTCACGCAGCGGCTCGCCAGCGGAATATCGGCGGTGATCACGATGTCGCCGTCTCCAGCGCGCTCGGCGATCCAGTCGTCCGCGGCGTCCATGCCGGAACCGGCGGCGACGCGTTCGATCAGCGGGTCCTGCGGCACGCGGATGAAATTGCCCGCGACCACGCTGACCGCAAGCCCATGCCGGAGCGCGACGCGATAGACCTCATCCTTCACCGGACAGGCGTCGGCATCGACATAGATGCGGGTGGGGTTTTCAGTCGGCATCACTGTTTGGCGGTTCATTCGTGGGCCGCATGTAACCCATCGGGCGGAAAATTGCGAGGCCGCCCACAGGCTTGCCACGGACGGTTGATGGCGTACGATCCCGTCAGAAAAACAACCGAAATAAGGGGAACCCCATGAGCCATCCGCAAACCTACCGCGTCTCGGCCTATAACACCTCGAAAGAGTCCGAGAACAAGATCCATGACGATGCGGTGGCGCGGCGGTACGGCTTCTCGGGCGGGCTGGTCCCCGGCGTCGACGTGATGGCCTATATGATGCATCTACCGGTTGCGACATGGGGCCGCGATTTCCTCGGGCGCGGCTTGATCGACGCGCGTTTCGTCAAGCCGGTCTATGATGGCGAACAGGCCGAGGTGAGGGGCGAGGAGCGCGACGGCGCGCTGTCGATCGAGGTGTTCAGCCGCGGCGAGCTTTGCGCCACCGGCAGCGCGTCGCTGCCAACCGCGGCACCCGCTGTTTCGATCAAGGACTACACGGAGGCCGCCGCAGTCGCCGAGCGTAAGCCGGTGAATGCGGCGTCCTACGAAGTCGGCAAATGGCTCGGCACCCGGCCATACACCTGGGCCGGCGATGCTGCGACAGGATATCTCGCCGATATTAGGGAAACCGACACGATCTACACGCGCGAAAAGCTCGGCCATCCCGGCATGCTGCAGAAGGTGATGAACAAGCTCCTGGTGGACAACGCCATCCTCGGCCCCTGGATTCACGTCGGCAGCCGGATGCAGCTCCTCTCGGCCGCGAAGACCGGCGATGAGCTGACGGCCCGCGCGAAGGTAACTGCGAACTATGACAAGAAGGGCCACCGCTTCGTCGAGCTCGACGCGATCGTGGTCGCCAACGGCACCACGCCGCTGGCGCATTGCTGGCACATCGCGATCTATCAACCACGAGAGCAGGCCGCGGCGTGATTCGACGCGTCATTGCCGGGCTTGACCCGGCAATCCATCACGCTTGGAAGACTCTGCTCTGGAGATGGATGCGCGGGTCAAGCCCGCGCATGACAGTGTTGGTGGTTGTAGGCTTCTGCCGCCATTGCCACCTGCTCCGCTGAAGCGTCAGGCCGCCTGCGCCTTCTTCGCGTCCTGGATCGCGCGCCACACTTTTTCCGGCGTCAGCGGCATGTTGATGTGCTTGATGCCGTATTCCGACAGCGCATCCACCACCGCATTCACCACTGTGGCAAGGCTGCCCGCGCAGCCGGCCTCGCCGCAGCCTTTGGTGCCGAGCGGATTGCTCTTTGCCGGCGAGGGATGATCGCCGACCGCCATGGGCGGAATGTCCTCGGCGCGCGGCAGCGCGTAGTCCATGAACGAGCCGGTGATCGGCTGGCCGGAGGCGTCGTAATTGACCTCTTCCATCAGCGCCTGGCCGATGCCTTGCGCGACGCCGCCGTGCAACTGGCCCGCGACGATCATCGGATTGACGATGGTGCCGAAGTCGTTGACGCCGGTGTAGCGCACGATCCTGATCACGCCGGTGTCGGGATCGATCTCGACCTCCGCGACATGGCAGCCGTTCGGGAAGGTGGACGGCGTCTCCTTGGTGGCGTGGTCGACGTCGAGCGTATCAGGCCCGCCCTCGGCAATCTGGCCCTCACGCATCCGCTGGGCGAGCTCCATGATGCCGATCGAGCGGTCGGTGCCGGCGATGGTGAAGCGGCCGCCGGCAAATTCAATGTCGGCTTCGGATGCTTCCATCAGATGTCCGGCGGCTTTCTTGCCTTTCTCGATGACGAGCGCGGAGGCTTCGACGATGGCCTGTCCGGTCGCGGTGATCGAGCGCGAGCCGCCGGTGCCGTTGCCGAACCGCACCAGATCGCTGTCGCCTTGCTCAAGCTTGATCTTGTCGAAGGGAACACCGAGCTGGTCGGACAGCACCTGCGCGAATGGCGTGGCATGGCCCTGGCCGTAGTCGAGCGTGCCGGTGGTGAGCGTCACCGATCCATCCGGATCGAAGGTGATCTTGCCGAGCTCGCCGCTCGGCGGCGCGGTGACCTCAAGGTAGGAGCCGACCGCGATGCCGCGCAATTTGCCGTTCTTCTTGCTCTCCCGCTTGCGCTTGCCGAAATTCTCGTAGTCCGAGATTTCCAGCGCCTTCTCGAACACGCCCTGGAAATCGCCGCTGTCATAGGTGACGCCTGATGCGGCCGGGAAGGGCAGTTGTGACGGCTTAATGAAATTGCGCTTCCGCAAGGTCAGCCGGTTGATGCCCATCTCGTCGGCGGCTTTATCGATCAGCCGCTCCATGTAGTAATTGGCCTCGGGCCGGCCGGCGCCGCGATAGGCGCCCATCAGCGTGGTGTTGGTCAAGACCGTCTTGATGTCGACGCCGAGCAGCGGCGTGCGGTAGACGCTGGCCAGATTCTTGCCGGTGTTGAGCGACAGCGGCCCGGGCGCGACGCCGGTGATGTAGGCGCCGAGATTGCCGTAGCCAGAAAGCCGCACTGCCAGGAACTTGCCGTCGGCATCGAGCGCCAGCTCGGCATGGATGAGCTGGGCGCGGCCCTGGCTGTCCGAGAGGAAGCTGGTCGAGCGCTCGTCGGTCCATTTCACGGGACGTCCGAGCTCCTTCGCCGCATGCGCGATGCAGGCATACTCGGGATAGCTGAGATTCTTCATGCCGAAGGAGCCGCCGACATTGGCGGTGAGGATCCGCACCTTCTCCGGCGGCACGTTGAGGATTTTTGCCAAGGTCGTCTTGTTGCCGGAAACGCCCTGGGTCGGCACCTGCAGGGTATAGCGCTCGGTTGTCTTGTCGTAGACCGCAAGCGCCACGCGCGGCTCCATCGAGACGACAGCGACGCGGGTATTGACGATGTCGAGCTTCGTCACATGCGCGGCGCTGGCGAAGGCGGCACTGATCTTGTCGGTGTCGCCATAGTGGTAGTCGAGCGCGACATTGTTCGGGATGTGGTCGTAGAGCTGCGGCGCGCCGGGCTGGGCGGCCTCGGCGGCATCGGTCACCGCCGGCAGCGATTCGATGTCGACCTCGACGGCTTCGGCCGCATCGCGCGCCTGCGCGGCCGTTTCAGCCACCACGAAGGCGACGGGATCGCCGACGAAGCGGACCTTGTCGGTCGGCAGCGGCAGGCGGTTGGTCTGCAGCAGCGGCGAGCCATCCCGGCTCTTCAGCGGCATGCCGCAGGTGAACGGGTTGTAGTTGGCGGCGGCGAGGTCGGCCCCGGTCCACACCCCAAGCACGCCCGGCATCGCCCTGGCAGCGGCGGTGTCGATCCCCTTGATGACGCCGTGGGCGTGGGAGGAGCGCACCATCCAGCAATAGGCTTGGCCGGGCAGGGAGAAATCGTCGGTGTATTTGCCGTTGCCGCGCACCAGCGTGTCGTCCTCCTTGCGGCGGACCGGTTGCCCGACACCGTATTTTTGCAGTGCGATAGCGTTTTCGAGGGCCGCGGAAGATGTGTGATCTTGCATGGTAAATAACCTGAAATGCCGCGATTTGGAGCAATTTCGCGGTGTTTCGACCAGATAACGTAGGGTGAGTTCAGCGACAACGCCCGATTAGGCATGTCGCGTGTGATGATTTGTTGCGTAGGCCTTTGGCGCTGCTAAAGTTTCCGTGAACGGAAATTCTTCGGCGGGCCGGGTGCCGCGCGGAAAGACAGTGTTGATGAAGGATGACACGCGGCCTTGCGTCGGCCTTTCGGCCCGCGAGAGCCCGTCAGGGTTGGTTACGGCGGCCGTCGAAAACGGCGTTTACGCCGCGCTCGACCTTGGCACCAACAATTGCAGGCTCCTGATCGCCTGTCCCACCGGGGACGGGTTCCGTGTCGTCGACTCCTTTTCGCGAATCATCCGGCTCGGCGAGGGCATTTCGACCACCGGTTCCATCAGCGACGCCGCAATCGAGCGCGCGATCGCCGCGCTCTCGATCTGCAGCGACAAGATCCGCTACCGCAAGGCGAGGCGCCTGCGGCTGATCGCAACCGAGGCCTGCCGTGCGGCCGCCAATGCCGACAGTTTCCGCGCGCGTGTCGCGGCCGAGACCGGCATCAAGCTCGAGGTGATCGACCGCGAGACCGAGGCGACGCTGGCCGTGATCGGCTGTTCGCCGCTGCTCGACCGAAGAGGCCGCGGCGCGATCCTGTTCGACATCGGTGGCGGCTCCACCGAACTGGTGCGGATCGAACGCGATCCAGCAAGGCCCGATGCTGCGCCCTGGATCAAGGCCTGGATGTCGATCCCGTTCGGTGTGGTCAGCCTTGCCGAGCAATTCGGCGGTCGCAATGTCACAAAAGAGTTGTATGCGCGGATGGTCGCCGAGGTCGCGCAATATGTCGCCCCGTTCGCGACCGAGCACGGCTCCGATTTGCGCGACATGCATCTGCTGGGCACGTCGGGCACGGTGACGACCCTTGCCGGCGTATTCCTCAATCTGCCGCGCTACGATCGCCGACGCATCGATGGCATCTGGATGAGCGACGCCGACGTGACCGCGACGATTCAAAATCTGCTTGGCATGAGCTATGAGGAGCGCATCAATAATAGCTGCATCAGCATCGAGCGCGCCGACCTCGTGCTGGCGGGCTGCGCGATCCTCGATTCCGTCAGGAACGCATTCCCGCTGCCGCGGCTGCGCGTCGCCGACCGCGGCCTGCGCGAGGGCATGCTGGTCGAGATGATGCGCGAGGACGGCGCGCTGAAGTCGTGCCTGCACGTGCCGTAGCGGGATCGGGATAGGTTATGGCGAAAGATTCGAGCGGCCGGCTGCACGTCACCGTGAAGAGCGGCGGCAAGCGGAAATTGTCCTCAAAACTCTGGCTGGAGCGCCAGCTCAACGATCCCTATGTCGCGAAAGCCAAGGCGCAGGGCTACCGTTCGCGCGCGGCCTTCAAGCTGACCGAGATCGACGACAAATATCGCCTGCTCAAGCCGGGCATGACCGTGGTCGACCTCGGCGCTGCGCCCGGCGGCTGGAGCCAGGTCGCGGCCAAGCGCGTCGGCTCAGCCGATGGCAAGGGCAAGGTGATCGCAATCGACCTCCTGGAAATGGGAGAGATTCCCGGCGTCATCTTCGCGCAGCTCGATTTCCTCGACAACGACGCGCCGGAGAAGCTGATCGCGATGATGGGCGGCCGCGCCGACATCGTGATGTCCGACATGGCCGCCAACACCACCGGTCACCGCAAGACCGACCAGCTCCGCATCGTCGGCCTGGTCGAGACCGCCGCAGCCTTTGCCTGCGACGTGCTCAGCCCCGGCGGCGCGTTCCTCGCAAAGGTGTTTCAGAGCGGCGCCGATGCCGAACTGCTCGCGCAGTTGAAGCGCGATTTCTCGACCATCCGCCACGTGAAGCCCGCCGCCAGCCGGCAGGATTCCTCGGAGCGTTACGTGCTGGCGACGGGATTTCGTGGCGGAGTAAGGGGATAGGTGGTCTCGCGCGTCATGGTCGGGCATATCCCGGCCATCCACGCTCTTTTCTTCGTATCGACACGAAGTACGTGGATGCCCGGGACAAGCCCGGGCATGACGGCGGTGAGACCGTCAACTACCCGGCACCCAACGCGACCGCGATGTTGTACGTCGCAAGGCTCGCCAAATACGCCAGCGCCAGCATGTAGAAGAACGTCACTGCCATCCATCGCCAGCCGCCGGTCTCGCGGCGGATCACCGCGAGCGTCGAGGCGCATTGGGGGGCGAAGATGTACCAGACCAGCAGCGACAAAGCGGTGGCGAGGCTCCATTTGGTGGCGAGCACATGGCCGATCTGGTCGGCGGCTTCCTTGCCGCCTTCGATGGCGTAGACGGTGCCAAGCGCTGCCACCGCGACCTCGCGGGCGGCCATGCCGGGGATCAGCGCCACCGCGATCTGCCAGTTGAATCCGAGCGGCGCCAGCAGTGGCTCAATCGCCTTGCCGATGATCGCGGCGAGGCTGTAGTTGATGGCGGGTCCTTCGGCGCCGGCCGGCGCGGTCGGGAACGAGGCCAGGAACCAGATCAGCACCATCATCGAGAAGATCGTCGTGCCGGCCCGCTGCAGGAACATCTTCGCCCGCGTGTAGACGCCGATGGCGATGCTCTTCAGCCGCGGTAGTTTGTAGTCGGGCAATTCGAGCATGAAGGGCGCAGGGGCGTAATCTCGCAGCATGAAGAATTTGACCAGGAACGAGACGCCGAGCGCGCTGGTGATTCCAGCCGCATAGAGGCCGAACAGGACGAGGCCGCGCAGGTTGAACCAGCCCCAGACATCGCGGTCCGGAATGAACGCCGAGATGATCAGCGTGTACACGGGAATGCGTGCCGAGCAGGTCATCAATGGCGCGATCAGGATGGTGGTCAGGCGGTCGCGCCGGTTGTCAATCACGCGCGTCGCCATGATGCCGGGGATCGCACAGGCAAAGCTCGAGAGCAGCGGAATGAAGGCGCGGCCGTGCAGGCCGGCGCCGCCCATGATGCGGTCCATCAGGAACGCCGCGCGGGCCATGTAGCCGAAATCTTCCAGCAGCAGGATGAACAGGAAGATGATGATGATCTGCGGCAGGAACACGATGACGCTGCCGACGCCGGAGATGACGCCGTTCTGCAGGAAGCTCTGCAGCAGCCCTTCCGGCAGCGTGTCATGCACGAACTGGCCGAGCGCGTCGAAGGCCGAGGATAACAGCTCCATCAGCGGCTGTGCCCAGGCGAACACCGCCTGGAACATCAGGAACAGGATCAGCGCGAGGATGAAAAGTCCCGCCACCGGATGCAGCACCACCGCGTCGATCTGGGCGGTCCAGGTGTCGGGCTTGGCTGGTAGCGTAACGGCGGAGTTGATGATGCGGTCGGCCTCGCGCTGGGTGGCGCGCAACTGGGAGGCGGTGAGGGGCTGCCATCGATTCGGCCCGGCGGGTGTCTGCTCTTGCGCCGCGATCTCGTCGGTTCGACGCAACAGTTCCGCGATCCCGCCCTTGCGAACCGCGATCGAGGTCACGACGGGCACGCCGAGCGCCTCGGACAACTTAGGCACGTCCACGCTCACACCGCGGCGGGCCGCAATGTCGAACATGTTGAGCACCAGCATCATCGGCCGGCCGGTGTTCTTCAGCTCCAGCAGCAGGCGGATCGTCAGCCGCAAATTGGTCGCGTCCGCGACACAGAGGATGAGGTCGGGGACGGCCTCGCCAGGGGTGCGGCCCAGCACCATGTCGCGGGTGATTTCCTCATCCGGGCTGCGCCCGCGCAGCGAATAGGTGCCGGGCAGGTCCACCAGCGAAACCTGCCGTCCGGCGGGGGTGACGAAAAACCCTTCCTTGCGCTCGACGGTCACGCCCGGATAGTTCGCGACCTTCTGGCGGCTGCCGGTCAGCGCATTGAAAAGCGAGGTCTTGCCGCTGTTGGGCGTGCCAACCAGCGCGAGATGCAGGAGTGGGGCTTCCATCGCGTTTCCGCTCGCTCCATCAGGCGACGATGATCGCCATGGCCTCGCGCCGACGGAGGGCGATCGTGACGTTTTCGACCCTGACCGCGATCGGGTCGCGTCCAACGATTCCCTCGTGCAGCACCTCGACCCGGGCGCCCTCGACGAATCCGAGCTCGATCAACCGGCTCTCAAGCTCGTGGCCGGCGAGCGCGGAAGCCGCGTCAGCTACGGCCAGACGCTGGATCACGCCCGAATATCCCCGCTTGGCCAAACCCAAGGGCTGAGATGTTCGGATATCGGTTTGTTCGCTCATCGCACGTGTTTTCCAGTCGGGCGCAAAAGGGTCAAGCGCTGCGATCAACACGAAGCTGGGATTTAGAACGATTACAAGCTGTAGGAACCGGCGACTATCCCAATCGCTGATCCCGCGCGTCCTGCGTGCCTTCGGTTGCGGCCTTCACGGCGGCGGTGGCCGCGCCCTTGCGGCTGGAAATCTCGACCGCCTTGCGGCCCGAGATCTCGTGGCCGGCATCGTCTGGCATCTGCCAGAAGAACCAGGCTGACGCCGTGGAGATGACCGCGACAACCAGGAAAGCCGGTGCGAACATGGTCGCGTTCAAGTCGCTCGCACCATCCAGCCACATCGTCGTCTCGACGGAGAACGCGCCGACAGCGACGCCGGCGGAGATCGCGAGTTGCTGGTTGACGCTGACCAGCGTGGTCGCCCGGCTCATCTGCGCCGGCTCGACCTCGGCATAGGCGACCGTGTTGATGGCGGTGAACTGCAGCGAGCGGAAGAAGCCGCCGACCACCAGGATGATCATGATCAGGAGCAGCGGGGTCGCCGCCGTGAACAGCGCGCAGGCGGCAAGGAAGAGCGAACTTATTACCGCATTGACCGTCATCAGGTTGCGGAAGCCGAAGCTGCGGATGATGCGTGCGGCAAGCGTCTTCATGCCCATGGCGCCGACGGCGGACGCGAAGGTGACGAGGCCCGACTGGAATGGCGACAGCCCGAAGCCGACCTGCATCAGCAAAGGCAGCAGGAACGGCAGGGCGCCGACGCCGAGGCGGAACATGAAGCCGCCGATGATGCTGGCGCGCAGTGTCGACAGGTTCAGCAGCGAGAAATCCAGCACGGGCGATCCGGTCCGTCGCGCGTGGATAACGTAAAGCGTCATCGAGATCGAACCGACCGCGATCAGCGAGGCGACGACCGTCCATGGCAAAAGGTTGAGGCCGGCGACCGAAAGCCCGAAGGCGATGCCGGCAAGGCCGATGCCGGCGAGCACGAGGCCATAGAGATCGAACGGCTCCGGATTCTCGCTCTTGATCGGATCGATGTATTTCAGCGCCATGAAGATGCCGAGGAAGCCGATCGGAATGTTGATCAGGAAGATCCAGTGCCAGGAGAAATAGGTGGTGATGAAGCCGCCGAGCGGTGGCCCGATCACGGGACCGATCAATGCCGGCACCGTCACCCACGCCATGGCGTTGACCAGCGCGCTCTTGTCGACCGAGCGCAATAGCACCAGCCGCCCGACCGGCGTCATCATCGCCCCGCCGAGGCCCTGCAGGATGCGCGCGAACACGAAATCGGTGACCGAGGACGATAGCGCGCAGCCGATCGATCCCAGCATGAACACGCCGACCGCTCCTGCAAAAACCATCCGCGCGCCGAACCGGTCGGCGGTCCACCCGCTTGCTGGAATGAAGACCGCAAGCGAGAGCAGATAGGAGGTGATCGCGAGCTTCAGCGTCAGCGGACTGGTGCCGATATCGGCCGCAATCGCCGGCAGTGACGTCGCGATGACCGTCGAATCCATGTTTTCCATGAATAGGGCCGTGGCGACGATCAGCGGGATCAGGCGTTGCTTGTCCATGGAGCCGGAGGCTTGAGAAGCGGGCGGGCGCGGACGGGCTGTATCACCCCGCTACCGGACTGGCTATTGCGGAACCCGCATGACCACTTAGATCGTATGCGACGCTCGATTTTGGCGTTTCCCGACCCGATTCCGCGCCGTAAGGGCGCGATGTCAGATCGGGACAGGCGCTGAAAAAGCCTGTGCATGGCTGGCAAACACTTTGATTCGTCATGTCGCCATGCTATCGACCAGCGTCAACCCCACCGATGGGCTCCGATTCGACGGCGATGCAGCAGGCAGCGCCGGGAGGCGGCGCTCATCCTTTTACGTTATCGCGGCGGATCGCCGCCGAAAGGAGTTGGCAATGGCGACGGTACAGGCATTCCCCGCGATCCGCGAGGCCTTCACGTTTGACGACGTGCTGCTGAAGCCCGGCCTATCGGACGTGCTTCCCTCCGAAGTCGACATCCGCTCCTACGTCACCCGCGCGATTCCGCTCAACATCCCCATCATCGCCTCCGCGATGGACACCGTCACCGAGGCGCGCATGGCGATCGCGATGGCGCAGTCCGGCGGCATCGGCGTGATCCACCGCAATTTCGATCCCGAGGGCCAGGCCGCGCAGGTGCGGCAAGTCAAGAAGTTCGAATCCGGCATGGTGGTCAACCCGCTGACCATCGGCCCCGATGCGACGCTCGCGGACGCGCTGACGCTGATGAAGGACCACGGCATCTCAGGCATTCCAGTAGTCACCGGCGCGGCCAAGAATGTCCCGGGCAAGCTGGTCGGCATTCTCACCAACCGCGACGTGCGCTTTGCGACCGATCCCAGGCAGAAGGTCTCGGAATTGATGACGCGCGAAAACCTCGTGACCGTGCGCGAGGGCGTCAGCCAGGACGAAGCCAAGCGGATGCTGCACAAGCATCGCATCGAGAAGCTCCTGGTCGTCGACGATCAATATCGCTGCGTCGGCCTGATCACCGTGAAGGACATCGAGAAGGCGGTCGCGCATCCGCTGGCCGCAAAGGACGCACAGGGCCGCCTGCGCGTTGCCGCTGCGACCACGGTCGGCGAGGGCGGTTTCGAGCGCACCGAGCGCCTGATCGACGCCGGCGTCGATCTCATTGTCGTCGACACCGCGCACGGCCATTCGTCACGCGTGCTGGATGCCGTCAACCGCATCAAGCGGCTCTCCAACGCGGTGCAGGTGATCGCCGGCAATATCGCGACCAAAGACGGCGCGCAGGCGCTGATCGATGCCGGCGCTGACTCGATCAAGGTTGGCATCGGCCCGGGCTCGATCTGCACCACCCGCATCGTCGCCGGCGTCGGCGTGCCGCAGCTCACCGCTATCATGGATGCGGTCGAAGCGGCGAAGAAGGCCAATGTGCCTGTCATCGCCGACGGCGGCATCAAATATTCCGGCGATCTCGCCAAGGCGCTTGCCGCCGGCGCCGATATCGCGATGGTCGGCTCGCTGCTGGCCGGCACTGACGAGACCCCAGGCGAAGTCTTCCTGTGGCAGGGCCGCTCCTACAAGGCCTATCGCGGCATGGGTTCGGTCGGCGCGATGGCGCGCGGCTCGGCCGACCGCTATTTCCAGCAGGACATCAAGGATACGCTCAAGCTCGTCCCTGAAGGCATCGAGGGGCAGGTGCCCTACAAGGGCCCGGTCGCCAATGTGATGCACCAGCTCGCGGGCGGCCTGCGCGCCGCGATGGGCTATGTCGGCGCGAAGAACATCGCCGAATTCCACGAAAAGGCGGAGTTCGTCCGGATCACCGGCGCGGGACTTCGCGAGAGCCACGTCCACGACGTCACCATCACCCGCGAATCCCCGAACTATCCGGGCGGGGCGTAAGTCCTCTCGTCTTGTCATTCCGGGGCGGTCCGCCGGACCGAACCCGGAATCTCGCTTCCGATTGATTGGCTGCTTCGCTACGGTGACGCAAACAACGCAATCGGAGGAAACACCATGTCCCAGGGTCAGCGCATCGTTCTCGCCTCGCGTCCCGTTGGCGAGCCCAAACCATCCGACTTCCGCCTCGAGGAATATGCCGTGCCGGAGCCGGGCGCGGGCCAGGTCCTGCTCCGCACGATCTGGCTGTCGCTCGATCCCTATATGCGCGGGCGCATGAGCGATGGCCCGTCCTATGCGCAGCCGGTGCCGGTCGGCGGCGTGATGGAAGCCGGCACCGTGAGCGAGGTGGTCGCGTCCAACAATCCAGCCTTTGCCAAGGGCGACATCGTGCTGTCGCGCGCCGGCTGGCAGACGCATGCGCTCTCCGATGGCAAGGGCCTGTCCAAGATCGATCCGAAGCTTGCGCCGATCTCGACGGCGGTCGGCGTGCTCGGCATGCCCGGGATGACGGCCTACACAGGCCTCCTCGATATCGGCAAGCCGCAAGCCGGCGAGACCGTGGTCGTGGCTGCAGCGTCAGGCGCGGTCGGTTCGGCGGTGGGCCAGATCGCAAGGATCAAGGGCGCCCGCGCGATCGGCATCGCCGGCGGCAAGGACAAATGCGACTTCGTGAAGAACGAGCTCGGCTTCGACGATTGCCTCGACCATCGCGATCCCGACCTCGCTGCCAAGTTGAAGGAAGCCTGCCCGAAGGGCATCGACGTCTATTTCGAGAATGTCGGCGGCGCCGTATTCGACGCGGTGTTCCCGCTGCTCAACCCGTTCGCACGCGTGCCGGTCTGCGGCCTGATCGCGCACTACAACGATACCGAAAGCAAGCCGCCGAAATGGGCGGGTGCGATGATGCGCGCGATCCTGACCAAGCGCCTGACGTTCCGCGGTTTCATCGTCAGCGATTTCGCCGCGCGTCAGGGCGATTTCCTGCGCGATATGTCGGGGTGGGTGCGCGAGGGCAAGGTCAAGTACAAGGAGTTCGTCACCGAGGGTCTCGAGAGCGCACCCGAGGCGTTCATGGGCCTCTTGAGAGGCGCCAATTTCGGCAAGCAGCTGGTGCGCGTCGGGCCGGACAAGGCGTGAGCCATCACAGCTCAGCGAGCCCTGCGATCCATGGGTCGCAGTCCACCGACCTCGCGCATCGGTGAATGGAAATCAGGAACGCACTGCTGCTTGCGGCTGTTGGTGGCCGAGCATGATCCGAAAAAGCCGGGAACATTCGCTCGCGATGACGCGAAGCGTTCCCGCGCGGGGATCATGCGCAACCAGCAAGCCAAGATGCCGGGAAGCCGAACACCATAGGTTCCTCGCATCGGAATGGAGCAGCTAATGAGAAGACTGGCAGTCCTATCAGCAGCACTGATTGCGACGGCGACGTTGGCAAACCCCGTGGCCGCCCGCGAGCGCTACGTGCAGTGACCCGCCGTGATGGATCCCGACCTGGCCGCCCCGTATTACCGTAGCGGGCCGGCCTACTATCCGGGGCCGCGCGTCGGTGCATTCGCCACCGCACCCTGGGATAATTCCCCGCCGCCTGCGTACTACGGCTCGCCTTACGCGGCGCCGGGTTACGGCTACTGACCTCTGAGAAATCTGGAAGCAACTCCAGTCCGCCGCGCCAACGCGGCGGACTTTTTCATGCCGGCGCAGAAGTGTCGCAAGCCTCGGCAGGGGGCCCGGCGTACCCCAAAGGTCACAGCGTTAACCAAATGATTCCGGCGAGCGGTACCTTTGCTTGACTGTGCATGCAACACATTGAATCATCACATTATTTTCAGGTGTAGTCATGTTTGAAATCGGCATTTTCTGTGTCATTTTGCTGGCGGCCGGCTATGCGATGGCCATGTGGGTCATCGGCCGCCGCGCTGATGTTTTGCACGGCAAATTCGTCGAGGCTGAGCCCGAGTCCGAACCGTTCGGAATAGGTCCGCTGCTGCCGCCGCCCGCGCCGCGCTCCAGCGCGGACTCGCTGCAGGCCCTGCTGACAGTGATCCAGCAGGATCTGAACGACAGTCATCCAGCAGGATCAGAAGGATACGGCGCAGACTTAACGCGTCGGCCTAATCCGCCGCCATCTCTGCGAGCAGCGCGTCGAGGCTGATATCGACCTGGCCTTTCGCCCTGATGTGGCGAACCTCGAAACTGCCCGGCCGGAAGCGGTATTCGACAATCCCGGTTTCCTTGATCCCGATCACGTCCTGCATGTGGTCGGGAATCATGAAGCCGACCGACGGCGCCCAGATGTGGCGGACACGTCCAAAGGTGAAATCGCGCCGCTGATGCACATGGCCGCTGCCGACCAGGCGCCAGTCGACTGCGCCAAACATCTCGATCAGGCGGCGGCGCGCCGGCTGCGGGACATAGCGGATCGCGGTTTCCGCCAGTTCGGCGTCATCAGGCAGATTCAGGAACAGCGGCTTGTGCAGGAACAGCGCCACCGGCTTGCCGTTCACGTTGCCAAGCTGTGAAGCGAGCCAGTCGAATTGCTCGGCTTCGCTATCGAGCCCCGTATTCATGATCAGCGAATTCAGCCCGATGAAGCGCCAGCCTGCGGCCTCGAAGCACCAGCGATCTGCGCCGACGGTGGCGCGGAACGCATCGCAATTCTCCTCCGTCGCCGGCTCTGTCGGCGGCGTGCCGACCGCGGTCGGGTTGTCGCCGATGTCGTGATTGCCGGGCAGATAGCGGCAATCGACCGGCAGCGCCGCATGCAGTGACTTCGCGAATTCGAGATCGCTGCGGCTGTTCGGCCCATCGAAGGCGACATCGCCGCTGTTGAGCACGAGGTCTGGCCGCGTCGCGTCGATATGCTCGGCGACCGCCTCGAAGTTGGCGATCAGCGTCGGCCGGCTGCGGGCGAGGTGGGTGTCGGAAATCTGGGTCAGACGAAATTCGGACATGCAACCTTCCTTTTGCAACGATGTTAGATCGGGCCGAAGTCGGAATGATGACGGTGTCACGTTGTCAGTAGCGCAAGCGTTCGCCATCAGCTATCGCTTGCGTTTTAAACGGGGTATGAATCCCATGTCGGTTCAAATGGTTCTGCTGCCGGTCTTCGTGCTGGTCGGCCTTACCTTCGCGCTTCTGTTCGGCATGATGCGAACGCGGCGCGGCGCGCCGGCCAGTGGCGAGCCGAACCGGGCAAAGCAGCTTGCCGATTGCTACCGCGACCAGTTCGAATTGCCGGTCCTGTTCTATCTCCTGATCGCACTTGCGCTGCCGCTGCGCCGTGCCGATCTTGTCATCGTGCTGCTGGCCTGGGTGTTCGTGGTGACGCGCTTTGCCCATGCCGGCATCTTCGTCATATCAAGCGATTCCGCGCCCCGCTCGACGGCTTGGCTCGCAAGCGCGCTGGTGCTGTTTGCGATGTGGCTCTATTTCGCCTTGAAACTCCTGCTCCTGATCTGAAAGTTCTTGATGACCCCCGCCGCGCGTCTGTCCGCCGCCATTGAATTGATCGACACCATCGACGCCGAGCGCGTGCCGGCGGCGAAAGCCTTGAAGGAGTGGGGCACCGCGCACCGCTACGCCGGCTCCGGCGACCGCGCCGCGATAAGCGGCCTGATCTGGGACGTGCTGCGTCGGCAGTCCTCCAGCGCTTACCTGATGGATGACGACAGCGCCCGCGCCCGCGTGCTCGGCATGCTCCATCTCGAGCGCGGCATGGATGTCGATGCCATCGCCGCACTCTGCGACGGCGGCCGCTTCGCGCCGTCGCCGCTCACCGATAGCGAGCGCAGCGCGCTCGCCTCGCGTTCGCTTGCCGGCGCGCCGGCGCACATCGCCGGCGATTATCCGGAATGGCTCGATCCATACCTGGCAAAAGTGTTCGGCGATGACCGCGTGGCGGAAGCCACCGCGATGGCGAGCCGCGCCCCGCTTGATCTGCGCGTCAACACGCTGAAGACGAGCCGCGACAAGATGCTGCCGCGGCTGAAGCATCTCGGCGCCAAGGCAACGCCGTGGTCGCCGCTTGGCCTGCGCATCGAGCTCGGCGCCGATGCCCGCAATGTCGGCATCCATGCCGAGGAGGATTTCGTCAAGGGCGGCATCGAGGTGCAGGACGAAGGCTCGCAGTTAGCGGCGCTGTTCTCTTCAGCAAAGCCCGGCGAGCAGGTGATCGATCTCTGCGCCGGCGCCGGCGGCAAGACCTTGGCGCTGGCGGCGATGATGCAGGGCAAGGGCCGGCTGATCGCGACCGACCGCGACAAGCGCCAGCTCGCGCCGATCCACGAGCGCCTGTCGCGCGCCGGCGTCCACAATTGCGAGGTCCGCACGCCCCGCGGCGACAGCGATCCGCTGTCAGACATCAAGGCCTCCGCCGATCTCGTCGTGATTGACGCGCCCTGCACCGGCACCGGCACCTGGCGGCGCAATCCGGATGCCAAATGGCGGATGCGCCCCGGCGCGCTGGAGGTGCGGCTCAAGGACCAGGCCGAGGTGCTCGCGCGCGCGGCGCCACTGGTGAAGGCGGGCGGGCGGATCGCCTACATCACCTGCTCGGTGCTGCCGGCCGAGAACGGCGAGCAGGTCGCAGCCTTCCTCGCCAGCCATCCGGATTTCTCGATCATCCCGCCCGAGCAGGCCGCCAGCGTCCTCTGGGACAAGGCCGAAGCCTTCGCCGCCGCGGCCCTGCCGTCGCCCGAGGGCTGGCTGATGACCCCCCGCCGCACCGGAACCGACGGCTTCTTCGTCTCGGTTTTGGTCCGGAAGGGCTGACCGCGGACGCTCGTCATGCCCGGGCTTGTCCCGGGCATCCACGTCTTCCCGTCCACGCATGCAAAAGGGCGTGGATGGCCGGGACAGGCCCGGCCATGACGGCATGCGAAGGGTTGCGGCGCCGCCCCCCGTCGCGTATCTGCTGTCCATGACAGCCGCCAAGCCCGACCGCTCGCCGTCGACGCCATCAGTGGCCTCGGCGCATGACAAGATTCTGATTGTCGATTTCGGCAGTCAGGTGACGCAATTGATCGCCCGCCGCGTCCGCGAGGAGGGCGTCTATTCCGAGATCGTGCCGTTCCAGAAGGCCGAGGCCGCCTTCAACGAGATGAAGCCCAAGGCGGTGATCCTCTCCGGCGGCCCGGAATCGGTGCATGAGGAGGGCTCGCCGCGCGCGCCGCAGGCAATCTTCGATTCCGGCGTCCCCGTGCTCGGCATCTGCTACGGCCAGATGACCATGGCCGCCCAGCTCGGCGGCGAGGTCGAGGGCGGGCATCATCGCGAATTCGGCCGCGCCGATCTGGAAGTGAAGACCGCGAGCAAATTGTTCGACGACACCTGGTCGATGGGCGAGCGCCACCAGGTTTGGATGAGCCATGGCGACCGCATCACCAAAATGCCGCCGGGCTTCACCGTCGCCGGCATCTCGGCCAACGCGCCGTTCGCGGTGATCCAGGACGAGAAGCGGAAGTATTACGGCCTGATGTTCCACCCCGAGGTGGTGCACACGCCCGACGGCGCAAGGCTCCTTCGCAATTTCGTCCGCAAGGTCGCAGGCCTCACCGGCGACTGGACCATGCGCGCCTTCCGCGACGAGGCGATCGAGAAGATCCGCGCCCAGGTCGGCAAGGGCAGGGTGATCTGCGGCCTCTCCGGCGGCGTCGATTCCGCGGTCGCGGCTGTGTTGATCCATGAAGCGATCGGCGACCAGCTCACCTGCGTCTTCGTCGACCATGGCTTGCTCCGGCTGAACGAGGCCGAGACCGTCGTCGACTTGTTCCGCCATCACTACAACATCCCGCTGGTTCACGTTGATGCGTCAAAGCAATTCCTTGGCGAGCTCCAAGGGGTCACCGACCCCGAACAGAAGCGCAAGACCATCGGCCGCCTCTTCATCGACGTGTTCGAGGCGGAGGCGAAGAAGATCGGCGGCGCCGAATTCCTCGCGCAGGGCACGCTCTATCCTGATGTGATCGAAAGCGTCTCCTTCACCGGCGGCCCCTCGGTGACGATCAAGTCGCACCACAATGTCGGCGGCCTGCCCGAACGCATGAACATGAAGCTGGTCGAGCCGCTGCGCGAACTGTTCAAGGACGAAGTCCGCGTGCTCGGCCGCGAGCTTGGCCTGCCCGAAGCCTTCGTCGGCCGCCACCCATTCCCGGGCCCCGGCCTCGCCATCCGCTGCCCCGGCGACATCACACGCGAAAAGCTCGACATCCTCCGCCAGGCTGATGCCGTCTACATCGACCAGATCCGCAAAGCCGGCCTCTACGATGCGATCTGGCAGGCCTTCGCGGTGCTGCTGCCGGTGAAGACCGTCGGCGTGATGGGCGACGGGCGTACGTACGAATACGTCGTGGGCCTGCGCGCGGTGACGTCGACCGACGGCATGACGGCGGACTTCTACCAGTTCGACATGAGCTTCCTCGGGGCGACGGCGACGCGCATCATCAACGAGGTGAAGGGCGTCAACCGCGTGGTGTACGACGTGACCAGCAAGCCCCCGGGAACGATTGAGTGGGAGTAGTGCTGCCGGCGGCTATCCCCATAGTTTAGCGCACACGATAGTGCTGTTCTCGCTTCCTCTTGCTCGCTGGGGCTGACCAAAGTCGTGAGCTTGGCTTATCCCGATCGAGGTCGGGATTCCACGTGTTTTCGCTAGTGGAATATTGCAGCGTACTAAATCGTACAGAAGGGCGGGGGTCCAAAACCTCAACTTGGAGCGCGGCAGCCATTGGCACGAAGCGGTCGTTTTGGTCGGACCGCACCTCTCCGGAAGTGCTGAACGGAAATCGCGATCTTCGCTCATCGACGCAGTCTGCTGCCGGCCTTTTCTGAGTGAATTCGCCTCGGCTCTCTTTGCTGCAAGGGCATCGACCTTCTGGAGCGAGAATGACGTGGGAGAAGCAGAGATGAGGCTTGCTGTTCTGGTACGCGGACAGAGAAGATTAGCGAGGTGAAAACTTTATTTTCTGCTTGAAGTCAGGTGAGTGAGCGTCTATGGGTTCTTGAGCGTTGCCCGTTTGTCGGGCGCTCTCTTTGGCCTTGATGTCAAGGGAAGCATGGACGCTCTTGATGCTCCTCACCTTGTTGAGTGACACGACAGCCGACACCAGTCGGTTGGAGTTCATCCATCGTCGGTAAGGGTGTCGGAACCCTTCCTCTCAGGAAGGTTGGGACCTCTCCGGTCCCGGGCTGTTTGACAAGTGAAGATGAAGAAAGAGAAACGTGGACGGCGGAGTCCTTGCGGGTCTCGATTTTGAAAACCTTGGTTTTCCCGATCGGGACCGGACGAAAGACTTCGGCGGTACACGTTTTGAATAAGGTTACACCATGGCCTCTTGATTGAGGTCGGGTCGCCAGCGATGTGAATCGCTGCGCGATTTTGGTGTGGACCTCGTCAAACGTTGTGATCAGCCGGTTCAAAGTTTCAAGTCCAACTTGAGAGTTTGATCCTGGCTCAGAGCGAACGCTGGCGGCAGGCTTAACACATGCAAGTCGAGCGGGCGTAGCAATACGTCAGCGGCAGACGGGTGAGTAACGCGTGGGAACGTACCTTTTGGTTCGGAACAACACAGGGAAACTTGTGCTAATACCGGATAAGCCCTTACGGGGAAAGATTTATCGCCGAAAGATCGGCCCGCGTCTGATTAGCTAGTTGGTGAGGTAATGGCTCACCAAGGCGACGATCAGTAGCTGGTCTGAGAGGATGATCAGCCACATTGGGACTGAGACACGGCCCAAACTCCTACGGGAGGCAGCAGTGGGGAATATTGGACAATGGGCGCAAGCCTGATCCAGCCATGCCGCGTGAGTGATGAAGGCCCTAGGGTTGTAAAGCTCTTTTGTGCGGGAAGATAATGACGGTACCGCAAGAATAAGCCCCGGCTAACTTCGTGCCAGCAGCCGCGGTAATACGAAGGGGGCTAGCGTTGCTCGGAATCACTGGGCGTAAAGGGTGCGTAGGCGGGTCTTTAAGTCAGGGGTGAAATCCTGGAGCTCAACTCCAGAACTGCCTTTGATACTGAAGATCTTGAGTTCGGGAGAGGTGAGTGGAACTGCGAGTGTAGAGGTGAAATTCGTAGATATTCGCAAGAACACCAGTGGCGAAGGCGGCTCACTGGCCCGATACTGACGCTGAGGCACGAAAGCGTGGGGAGCAAACAGGATTAGATACCCTGGTAGTCCACGCCGTAAACGATGAATGCCAGCCGTTAGTGGGTTTACTCACTAGTGGCGCAGCTAACGCTTTAAGCATTCCGCCTGGGGAGTACGGTCGCAAGATTAAAACTCAAAGGAATTGACGGGGGCCCGCACAAGCGGTGGAGCATGTGGTTTAATTCGACGCAACGCGCAGAACCTTACCAGCCCTTGACATCCCGGTCGCGGACTCCAGAGACGGAGTTCTTCAGTTCGGCTGGACCGGAGACAGGTGCTGCATGGCTGTCGTCAGCTCGTGTCGTGAGATGTTGGGTTAAGTCCCGCAACGAGCGCAACCCCCGTCCTTAGTTGCTACCATTTAGTTGAGCACTCTAAGGAGACTGCCGGTGATAAGCCGCGAGGAAGGTGGGGATGACGTCAAGTCCTCATGGCCCTTACGGGCTGGGCTACACACGTGCTACAATGGCGGTGACAATGGGAAGCGAAGACGCAAGTCCTAGCAAATCTCAAAAAGCCGTCTCAGTTCGGATTGGGCTCTGCAACTCGAGCCCATGAAGTTGGAATCGCTAGTAATCGTGGATCAGCACGCCACGGTGAATACGTTCCCGGGCCTTGTACACACCGCCCGTCACACCATGGGAGTTGGTTTTACCTGAAGACGGTGCGCTAACCGAAAGGGGGCAGCCGGCCACGGTAGGGTCAGCGACTGGGGTGAAGTCGTAACAAGGTAGCCGTAGGGGAACCTGCGGCTGGATCACCTCCTTTCTAAGGATGGTCCTTCAGAGAGCTCACGCTCACTATCGGATCGTTTTAGAAACATCTCGGGGCCAATCGATCGCCAGATCGCTTGAGCTCCATTGGCGGGATTTCGCCGTCTTCGTTTCTCTTTCTTCGCGGACGAACACGCGCCAGGGGCTAGAGCGCTGTGCGATGCATCGGCGAAAGCCGGTTGCGCGCGAGCGGGTTCCTAATCCTTTGTAGGATGAGCGTTAGGGGCTTGTAGCTCAGTTGGTTAGAGCGCGCGCTTGATAAGCGTGAGGTCGGAAGTTCAAGTCTTCCCAGGCCCACCACTTTCATCGAGCGGGCATTCGTCTTCTGGTTACGGGGCCATAGCTCAGCTGGGAGAGCGCGTGCTTTGCAAGCATGAGGTCGTCGGTTCGATCCCGTCTGGCTCCACCAGATGGTTTGATCGCCGGTGCCTCAACCGTCGTCCGCGAAACATCAATTCGCACACGCAGTCCGGATGGACGCGGTGTGCGTGTTATCTGACATCGTAAAGAGGAGATCGATCCAAGTTTGGGATCTGCGGAGCAATTCGCGGGTGCTCATTCACTATCTCCAGATCATTTTCGGCGCTCGTTCATCGCAAGATGAGCGGGTTGTAAAATGATCCTGTTAGCGAAGCTTGACCGCCTCGCTATTGGTTCGATCTTACGAAGCAAGCTGGTCTTTCTAATCAATGTCCGGCCGCGCAAGCAGCATTCATCGAGGGTGCGCGCTTTGAGATTTCGGTCTCAATGCGATTGGGCGGCATACATTCTGCCGAGTGTGTGGACATTGATAATGAGAGCAATCAAGTGCCTTAAGGGTGTTCGGTGGATGCCTTGGCGCTGAGAGGCGATGAAGGACGTGCTACGCTGCGATAAGCCGTGGGGAGCTGCGAAGAAGCTTTGATCCACGGATTTCCGAATGGGGAAACCCACCTTCGATAGCCGGAACTCCAAGATCTTGAGGTTTAAACACCTTGTGTTTTGGGGTTCGACCAGAAATGCGAGAAATCAAACCGCGAGGTTTTGGATTTCCGGTTATCAAGAGAAGGTATGAGACTTCTGAATAAAATAGGAGGTTTCAAGCGAACCCAGGGAACTGAAACATCTAAGTACCTGGAGGAAAGGACATCAATCGAGACTCCGTTAGTAGTGGCGAGCGAACGCGGACCAGGCCAGTGATACATCAAAGACAACCGGAACCTGTCAGGAAAGCAGGGCCTTAGAGGGTGATAGCCCCGTACGGGTAATGCGATGATGTATCCTTGAGTAAGGCGGGACACGTGCAATCCTGTCTGAACATGGGGGGACCACCCTCCAAGCCTAAGTACTCCTCAGCGACCGATAGTGAACCAGTACCGTGAGGGAAAGGTGAAAAGCACCCCGACGAGGGGAGTGAAATAGACCTGAAACCGGACACCTACAAACAGACGGAGCCCAAGATGCGTTCTGGGTGACGTCGTACCTTTTGTATTATGGGCCAGCGACTTAATTTAACGAGCAAGCTTAAGCCGATAGGCGAAGGCGTAGCGAAAGCGAGTCTGAACAGGGCGCCAAGTTCGTTGTATTAGACCCGAAACCTAGTGATCTAGCCATGAGCAGGTTGAAGGTGAGGTAACACTCACTGGAGGACCGAACGGGTGCCTGTTGAAAAAGGCTCCGATGACTTGTGGTTAGGGGTGAAAGGCCAATCAAACTGGGAAATAGCTGGTTCTCCGCGAAAGATATTTAGGTATCGCCTCGGATGAATACCTCAGGGGGTAGAGCACTGGATGGGCTAGGGGGACTTACCGTCTTACCAAACCCAACCAAACTCCGAATACCTGAGAGTACTATCCGGGAGTCACACGGCGGGTGCTAACGTCCGTCGTGGAGAGGGAAACAACCCGGACCTACAGCTAAGGCCCCTAATTCGTGGCTAAGTGGGAAAGGATGTGGAAATCCCAAAACAACCAGGAGGTTGGCTTAGAAGCAGCCATCCTTTAAAGAAAGCGTAACAGCTCACTGGTCTAAATAAGGGTTTCTGCGCCGAAGATGTAACGGGGCTCAAGCCACGAGCCGAAGCTTAGGGTGTGCGCAAGCACGCGGTAGCGGAGCGTTCTGTAAGCCTGCGAAGGGCGACTCGTGAGAGCGCCTGGAGGTATCAGAAGTGCGAATGCTGGCATGAGTAACGACAAACACTGTGAAAGACAGTGTCGCCGAAAGTCCAAGGGTTCCTGCGTAAAGTTAATCTTCGCAGGGTTAGCCGGTCCCTAAGGCGAGGCCGAAAGGCGTAGTCGATGGGAATGCAGTGAATATTCTGCAGCCAGTGGATGGTGACGAATCCCGTGTGTTGTCCGACCTTACTGGATTGGTCGGGCCTCGAAGGGGTTCCAGGAAATAGCCTCCACATTAGACCGTACCCGAAACCGACACAGGTGGACTGGTAGAGTATACCAAGGCGCTTGAGAGAATGACGTTGAAGGAACTCGGCAATTTACCTCCGTAACTTCGGGATAAGGAGGCCCATTGTTCGCGCAAGCGGGCAGTGGGGGCACAGACCAGGGGGTGGCAACTGTTTAACAAAAACACAGGGCTCTGCGAAATCGCAAGATGACGTATAGGGTCTGACGCCTGCCCGGTGCCGGAAGGTTAAGAGGAGAGGTGCAAGCCTTGAATCGAAGCCCCGGTAAACGGCGGCCGTAACTATAACGGTCCTAAGGTAGCGAAATTCCTTGTCGGGTAAGTTCCGACCTGCACGAATGGCGTAATGACTTCCCCGCTGTCTCCAACGTCAGCTCAGTGAAATTGAATTCCCCGTGAAGATGCGGGGTTCCTGCGGTCAGACGGAAAGACCCCGTGCACCTTTACTGTAGCTTTGCACTGGTATTCGTGACTGTTTGTGTAGAATAGGTGGTAGGCTTTGAAGCCTCGGCGCCAGCCGGGGTGGAGCCGCAATGTGAAATACCACCCTAATGGTTATGGATATCTAACCGCATCCCCTCAGCGGGGATCGGGACAGTGCATGGTGGGCAGTTTGACTGGGGCGGTCGCCTCCCAAAGAGTAACGGAGGCGTGCGAAGGTAGGCTCAGAACGGTCGGAAATCGTTCGTCGAGTATAATGGCATAAGCCTGCCTGACTGCGAGACTTACGAGTCGAGCAGAGACGAAAGTCGGTCATAGTGATCCGGTGGTCCCGCGTGGGTGGGCCATCGCTCAACGGATAAAAGGTACGCCGGGGATAACAGGCTGATGACGCCCAAGAGTCCATATCGACGGCGTCGTTTGGCACCTCGATGTCGGCTCATCACATCCTGGGGCTGGAGAAGGTCCCAAGGGTTCGGCTGTTCGCCGATTAAAGTGGTACGTGAGCTGGGTTCAGAACGTCGTGAGACAGTTCGGTCCCTATCTGCCGTGGGTGTTGGAATGTTGAGAGGATTTGCCCCTAGTACGAGAGGACCGGGGTGAACGTACCTCTGGTGGAGCTGTTGTCGCGCCAGCGGCAGTGCAGCATAGCTATGTACGGACGGGATAACCGCTGAAAGCATCTAAGCGGGAAACCCACCTCAAAACGAGCATTCCCTTGAGAACCGTGGAAGACGACCACGTTGATAGGCCGGATGTGGAAGTGCAGTAATGCATGCAGCTTACCGGTACTAATCGTTCGATCGGCTTGATTGCTCTCATTTTCAGTGTCCATGAAATGAGCAGCGCTAGTCATCGAGACTAGACGCAAAGGTAGCCAAAACTGGCTACCGAGATCGCTTGCTTCGTTTTCCTTTGTCCTTCGCCGGCCTGGTGGTTCTAGCGAGGAGCATGAACCCGATCCCATCCCGAACTCGGCCGTTAAACTCCTCAGCGCCAATGGTACTATGGCTTAAGCCCTGGGAGAGTAGGTCGCTGCCAGGCCTGCCAAGGACAATGGAATTTCCTCTTTACGTGTCACGATCAAAACAAGACGCCGTCTCCTTCCGGAGACGGCGTTTTTGTTT
>NZ_AXAP01000192.1 GCF_000472865.1 Bradyrhizobium elkanii WSM2783
TGAAAAAGCACAGCCCTTCGCCTGGACGAAGAAACGAGTCCGCCAAAAGCGGTTCAAAGGCTGCCGTATCACTCAGCTCTGATTCCGGGTACTAGTACCTCGGCACAGAGGTTTTGACTCGTTGAACCTGGCCTGATTCGATGATGGGTTTTGGATAGGCCCGCGCCATTTTGGCGCGAGCCTTATTGGTTGTGAACATCCATTTGACGCGGGCGCGGTCGGCATTGCGCCGTTTCTCCCAGGCGGCGGTCTCGGCGACGAGGCGGGCGAAACCGTCGATGCGTCGATCGAGGCATTGGCGGGCGAGAACGCCGATCTCGATCTCGACCATGTTGAGCCAGCTGGCGTGCTTTGGGACGTAGTGGAACTCCAGTCGGCGCAGTACCCGCCGTGCTTCGTCGGCCGGAAAGGCCTGGTAGAGCGCCCCGGCCGAATGAGTTGAGAGATTGTCGAGCACCAGGCGGATGCGCTCGGCTCGGGGATAATGGATGTCGACGAGGTCGCGCATGCAGGCCGCAAAGTCTTCCGCAGCCCGCCGCTCGGTCACCTTCACCTTGCGCCAGGAGCGATGCGCGTCGAGGAAGACGAACAGGTTTGCGGTGCCATTGCGCCGATACTCGCAATCGTAGCGCTCGATCTGTCCCGGTGTGGCCGGGATCGGCTGGCGCACTTCGCCGATGAGCTGGATTGGGCTCTCGTCGAAGCAGACCACCGGCCGCTTCGGATCAGGCGCCTCGGCATAGAGATCGAGCACGTCCTCCATGCGGGCGACGTAGTCGGCATCGATCTGAGGGATGCACCACATGTCCTTGCGCCACGGCTTGAGATCGCTCTCGGCCAAGCGTCGGCGCACCGTCTCGCGCGACAGGCTCTCGTGTGGCGTCAGCTTGACGATCGCTTCGGCCAACAGTTCCAGGGTCCAACGGGCGCGGCCTGCCGGAGGGCTTGAGCAGGCGGTCGCCACCAAAAGGGCTTCCTCCTTGCCGGTGAGCTTGCGTTCCGACCCGGGCCGCGGCTCCTCGCTGAGCGCCGCCTCCAGATTGCCGAGGACAAAACGCCGTTTGGTGCGATAAACCGTGGACCCGCCGACGCCGACGCTACGGACGATCTCCGCGTCGCTGACCCCTGCGTCAGCGGCGAGCAATATCTGCGCCCGCTTGAGCTTGCGCGCCGCGTGCTTGCCGCCGCTCAGAAGCTCCGTGCGCTCGGTTTGGCTGAGTTCGACCCGATAGCGTACATTCATCCGTGCCTCCGCCTGTCGAGGCACTGACGAACAGCTGAATCGGATGGCCAAGGTGAGTCATTCTGCAAAAGCCTTCACGCCCAAGCAGGGCCAGTACCTGGCCTTCATCGACGCCTACACGCGCGTGCATCGCCGGCCACCTGCCGAATGGGAGATGCAACGGCACTTCGGCGTGTCCCCGCCTTCCGTCCACCAGATGGTGTTGACCCTCGAACGCGCGGGCATCATCAGGCGCCAGCCCGGCTCGCCGCGCAGCATCGAAGTGCTGGTCCCTCCTGAACAGCTCCCCGTCTTGGAAATCCCAAACCAATCAGTCAAAACCTCTGTGTAGAGGTACTAGTAGTAGCCCGTCCATTCGCCGCCACCATCCATAACATCTACTTTACACCGAGCACAAACTGGTTGTTGGTGTAGAGTTTGAAATCCTTTACTGCGGACGTCGTAATTAGGCTGCCGACCGGATCGACACCGCCGTCCAATATTGGCCGTAGAGCGCAAGCTCCTTGATCAGGTCATAAACCAGTCCCGCCCGCCAGCTCAGGCCTGAGAGCGAGGCCTGAAAACTTTTCATCGCATCCCTGAAATTGGCTTTCCATGCTTGTTTGGTCGGGCCAACGCTGACGATCGCGAGCTGATCCAATATCTTCAGCCAATGTTCCGCGGACGCTGCACACTGGTTGGCAATCGTTTTGATTGGGTGCTCACATCAGTGACAGGTATGGACAGGTTGTCGGAAGCCGGACATGAGACGTGTGCGACGTCGGGAAAACCCCCTGGAGAGAGACATCTTCTAAGCTTCGTTTGAGAGCCTGAATGGAAGTGCTGTCCGATGATGGCGTGACAGCGATGGCGCAAGCATTTCCGAGATATCGTTTCGGACCTTCGACCGGGAAGAGCTATGTCGCCGGGCGACACGATTAGCGTATACGCTGACTGCGGAAGAAGACGAGAGCGATATGGACTTGCGTAACCAGCTGCGCAAGCCGAATTCCGAAAGAATAGCCGGGTGTCGCCACAGCGGTGACCGAAGAAAAAGAGGCAGCTTGTAGTGAACAAGCGGCCCAAGTCTAGGGAGGAAACGCCCAAGGAGGGCAGCGATAGCGCATCGCGCTACCGCGCAAGAGGTTGACTTCTGATCGGTATCACAGCGCATACTTTGCCGAGGCGTGCTCACTCAGCATTCCGCCAACTCGCGGAGACATCCCCGGAGCCTTCGAGCAGACCTCGGTATCCATGTTTTGGACAAACGATTCCTCAGTTTGCGCCGGCGCGTGAGCGCTGGGTGAGACGACTACACTCAGGTCACTTCACCGTTGAAGCCAGAAATCGTGTTCCAGATCACAGCGATAGTCTCCTTTCCGGTCGCCATGGTAACGATAGGCTGATCGGGACAAAGATCGATTTTTTCTCGATAGTCGTGCTGGCGTTGACGAGTTTGGCTGTTTAATCGTACGGCGGCCGCGGTCTCGGCCTTGCAAGGTGATACTGTCGGACTTTGGAATAATGGATTCCATGAGCCTGGCAGGATCGATCGCAATGGAGAGATCTCCACTGCCACGCTGTGTTTAAACCGTGAGCCAGACGGCATCGGCTACCGGACTTGAGGAACTCGAATTCGCCGACTAGGTCTTCGATGTGACGAAACACCAACTCGGCTAATGGTGGCGCAACTGTAACCCGCTCCGTTCGGATGGGCCCTGCTTTTGAGGCTGCCATGGCCGAAGATGTGGCAGAATTTCAGGCCCGCGACTGACCAGCGCGGACGGCTGCAGCTAAAGCTTCTTCCAGCCTCGTCTTCTCCAGCAAGAGATCCGCGACGATCTTTCGAAAGCGTTGGTTTTCGACTGTAAGATCCTCCAACACACCCCGCATGTCATCCATCGTTCCCGCGTTGGCTGACCCGCCATTCTCAAGTGTGCCACATTGCGCGAATGTCGCATCACTCTTATGCAAGGGCATTTTTCGCCAACGATGAAGGGTCATGACGCTAACCCCGAGCGCTTTGCAAATCTCCATCTGAGAATTGCCCGCTCGTGCAAGCTCATTTGCTCGGGCAAGCTTCGACAGAATCTCCTCGTGAGAGTGCTTCTTCATCTTTCTCTCTAAAGGCTCGGCAACGACATCCTTGGTGATGCCTTGAATTTGTCGGCGTGGCGAAACTGAGGCCACCAGCGGCTCAGATTTCAAATACGAAAGGAGTGTGTATGATCCTGGACAAACCGCAGGAAGACCAGATCCGTAAGCCGAGCGTTCGTACATATTCGTGCCGCGACCTTCAAGAGACTTGAATGGCACATAGCGTCAAGCTGCACCATTTCAAAGTAGAGTAGTGTTTCCGACCTAGAGCGTGATGAGATTAGGTTTGACCATATCCGGCGTTGGTGAAGTAGTTTGAGCACTCGGCGGGTGTGACAGTGTCGAGGATCGGACCAATGGCATCG
>NZ_AXAP01000193.1 GCF_000472865.1 Bradyrhizobium elkanii WSM2783
TCTGTGTCTCGACAACCAGAAAAGACCGGTTTGCCTCGGTTTTGCCGAGCATGCACTGCGACATAGCGATTCATTCCCCGGACAGCCCTGCGCTCTTCGCGGGGAGAGGGTCGGGGTGAGGGGCTCTCTCGGCGCATACGGTGACAATAGTGTTCGCGGAGAGAGCCTCTCACCCGAAATCAAGCTGCGCTTGATTTCGACCTCTCCCCGCGAAGGGCGGGGCGAGGTGATTGTCCGCCAAACCACGCTCGTCATTCCGGGGCGCGACGAAGTCGCGAACCCGGAATCCATCGGGCCGCGTACGTAGCGGAGAAATGGATTCCGGGCTCGACGCTTCGCGTCGCCCCGGAATGACGGGCACGGGATACCTCTGTCACTTGGCCCGCAGCTGAATCGCTTTGCGCTCGACTCTCCGGCGAAATCTCGATCACCTTCCTTTGATAAATCTGTGGTTTTGTGCGATCCGCAGAGACCGCCTGGAGTTGATCCCCGTGCACGAGATGAGCTGGACCCCGATTGGGCCGCCGCAGCCGCCGCCCCTGCCTGTCCCGCCGCCGATACCGGTGGCCTTCACGGGCAGTCGCCGTGAATTCTTCGACCTGGTCAAGCGCGGCGCCGGGCTCGAATTCGTCACGCTCGGCTTCTACCGGTTCTGGCTGGCGACCGACATGCGCCGTCATCTCTGGTCCAACACCGAGATCGAAGGCGACGCCGCAGAATATACCGGCCGCGGCAAGGAGCTTCTGATCGGCTTCCTGGTCGCGCTCGCGATCCTGGTGCCGGTTTACCTCGCTTATTTTCTGGTCGGCCTCGAGGCCGAGCGCGCCCAGGCTTTCGCCAGCATTCCGCTGGTGGCGTTCTTCTATCTGTTCGGACAGTTCGCGATCTTTCGCGCGCGCCGCTACCGCCTGACGCGGACGGTGTGGCGCGGCGTGCGGTTCTGGATGAGCGGCTCCGGCTGGGCCTATGCCGGGCTCTCGGCGTTATGGGGACTCGCGGTGATCGTCACCCTCGGCCTCGCCCTGCCGTGGCGCGTCGCGGCGCTCGAGCGCTACAAGATGCGCCATTCCTACTATGGCGACCTGCAGGGCGGCTTCGAGGGGCGCGGCTGGGAGTTCTTCAAGCGCGGCTGGTGGCTCTGGCTGTTGGTGCCGGTGGCAGTCTACATCGTGCCGCTCGCGCCCTTTATCTACGGTGCCTACAAAGCGGTCGAATGGCGATGGTGGTTGTCCGGCCTCCGCTTCGGCGGCGTGCGGCTGGATTCGACGCTGAAGCGCAGCGCGCTGATCGGGCTTTATTGGAAAGTGATCGGCTGGATTGTCGTGCTCGGCCTCGTGTTTGCGGCCTGGCTCGCGCTATCCGCGGTGCTGGTCGCCAGCATGAGCGCAACGCCGCTCAAGGAATTCTTCGCGAGCCAGGAATTTACCGGGAGCATTCCGTTCCTGGTGCTCCTGGGCGTTGGCTATCTCCTGTTCGCGCTGGCCATCAATGTCGTGATCCGCGTCTATCTGATGCGCGATCTCTGGGTGAAGGTGCTGGGCTCGACGATCGTCCATGGCATCGAGGCGACGGCCAATGTCTCCGCCCGAGGTGAGCTCGCCAACGCGCTCGGCGAGGGCTTCGCCGACGGTCTCGACGTCGGGGGCTTTTGACCCATGAGCGGGGCGATCGACAGTGGACTTAGCTCCGCCTTCTATTTCGACGGCACGTCGAGCAAGCGGCACGCAGTCGCGCTGCGATTCGCCGACGCGCTCGAGATCGAGGAGGACGGACAGCGGATCGCCGCCTGGCCCTATGCGGATATCCGCCGCGCCGACGGTCCGTCCGGCAAGCTGCGGCTCGCCTGCATCTCTGCGGCCGCGCTGGCGCGGCTCGAGATCCGCGATGCCGCGGTCGCGGCCGAGTTCGTCGCGCGCTGCGAAAAGCTTGACGAGCATGTGCTCGGCGGCCGCGGCGTGGTGACCATCGTCGGCTGGTCGCTGGCGGCGACCGTGTCGATCGTCCTGGTCGTGCTGTTCGGCGTGCCGCTTGCCGCCGACCGGCTGGCGGCTCTGGTGCCTGTCGCGTTCGAGCGGCGGCTCGGCGAAGTCGCCGACAGCCAGGTGAAGATGGTGTTCGACGGCAAGTCGTGCGGCAACCCCGCCGGCCAGCGCGCGTTTGAAAAACTCGTCAACACGCTGCGCGAATCCGCTGGCATGGACACGTCGCTGCAATCGGGCGTGCTCTCGACCTCGATTCCGAACGCCTTCGCGTTGCCGGGCGGCAGGGTCTATGTGTTGGATGGGCTGCTCGCGAAAGCCGAAAATGTCGATGAGCTCGCGGGCATCCTCGCCCACGAGCTCGGCCATCTCCAGCATCGCGACGGCCTGCGCGGCATGATCCACAATGGCGGCACCTCGTTCCTGATCGGTCTCTTGTTCGGCGACATCACCGGCTCCGGCGCGGTGATCTTCGCCTCGCGGACGCTGGTGAACGCATCGCATTCCCGCGAAGCCGAACAGAACGCCGACAGCTTCGCGATCGAGACCATGCACCGGCTCGGCCGGCCGACCAAGCCGATGGGAGAATTGATGTTCCGCATCACCGGCAAGGAAGGCGACAGGTCCCTGTCGCTGATCGCAAGCCACCCCATGACCGAAGACCGCCTCGCCCGCATGACCCGCGAAAACCGCCCCGCCAGCGGTCCACCATTGTTGACTGCGGGCGAGTGGCGCGCGCTGAAGTCGATCTGCAGCGCCGGCACCAGGCTGTAGGAGCCGACCATCGCCGTCATTCCGGGGCGCGCGCAGCGCGAACCCGGAATCCATTTCTCCGCCTGCACAAGTGGCGAAATGGATTCCGGGCTCGTCCTTCGGACGCCCCGGAATGACAGGGGGACGCATTCGCGCAATCCTCTCCTCCGTCATGGCCGGGCTTGACCCGGCCATCCACGTCTCTCCCGTGCACGGAGGCAAAGGACGTGGATGCCCGGGACAAGCCCGGGCATGACGGCGTCATATCATTCGCGCGATTTTCCTCAAGCCAATCAATGTGATTTGCCTCGTCCAGCCCTCGCGCAAAAAACATTCCGCTTTCGCCGTCCGGGCAAATCAGTGATTTAACTCCGCGCGTCTCACCCGAATGAGGGGCGGGTCGCGATCGTCACGAACGTTGCGGTGAGATGCGGTGGACGGGATGGGTGTGACTGACGAGCACAAACATCGCGGACGGCGAAGTCGTGTGGTCCTGGCGCCCCGACGCTGGCGCTAAGCTCGCGAGCAGCAAGAGCTGCCGCGGGTGACGGTGGCAAAAAAGCCCG
>NZ_AXAP01000194.1 GCF_000472865.1 Bradyrhizobium elkanii WSM2783
ACTAAGTTGCGCAACGCTCACGGATGATTGACATGTCGAAGCCACGTCTACTACTGATCCATTGCTCAAGCGGTATCCGGCCGGGAGCAAAGTACCGGCAGCACGGCCGCAGCTTCCGACCTTTGGTTATTGATCGGGCGGCGCGAGCGAGTCCAGCGCTGAGCGAAAGCTCGTGGGAAGCTGCGCTTAACCCGATCAATCTTGGTTTCTTAATTTCCATTACCTTCTTGCAGGTGAGCATGACAATTCTTGATGCCTGGACTGATCCTGAAAACGACCAGCCAGATTGACGTGGTGCACCCGAGCCATCTGTTGCGGCCAGGTGGGTCACCGAAACTCCGCCTCCCGTATTATTCGTATCGACCCTGCTCCTCTACACCGCTAGTGAACCGGTTTCCGGGACAGTACGCCCAGGGTCAAATGTCCGTTCCGGGTCGATGCTGTCGAAAAAGTCGACAATTGAGGGGCTCCGAAAATGTCGCAAAGGTCAGGTTTTGGTTGTCTCGGTCGCCGCAAGCCTCTCCAGGCTGTGTACGAAGGTCTGTGATCGTTTTGCTGCAATTCGATGTGGTCCCTCACATTGCTCCGCATGGGACGCACCAGTAGGGCTGACAAATTTCGTTCGTTGGCCAGAAAAGACTTTCGACAGCATCGGTCAAAATGCGACCTGGCGGGGAGCGCAGCTTGTGGCGCAAAGCGGACCTGAGCCGCACCGTTGGCTTCAATGCGGCGCTTCACTCAGCAACGAGCTAAGGTCGCGTTGGGGCAGTGCGACTGCCAGATTACGTCGCTTGCGGTAAGACGGGTTGGAGCATTGAATAACTCGCCTCCGTTCAGATCCATCATCATCAGATGGTAGCCGCCCGGCGCGAGCTTAACCGTCTTACCTGGCTCAATGGTGAGCCCCTTCTCGACCGGGCGCATCTTCATGACGCCGCCCTCCATCGACATTTCGTGGACCTGGACACTGCCCGCGACATCGGCGGATCCGCCGGTCAGTCGGTCCGGCGCGCTGCCCTTGTTTTTGATGGTGAAATAGCCGCCTCCGGTCTTCGCCCCCTTCGGCGTGGCGCGGCTCCAGGCCTGGCTGATGACGAGGTCGCCGGGCTTGACATCATCGGCACGCGCAGGTGGTGCGACCGAAAGATACGTGGCTAAGGCGGCGCTGGCGATCGACATCATTGTCAGTTTTCGGATTTGCATGGTGGTTACTCCTTGTTCCTTTTGTGATGTTTCATTGCGCGAGATGAATGGCGGGATGCAGCGTGCCGAGCACCCCGACCATGACAAAGATCGCGAGTCCGAGCGCGATCTCGATGAGCGTGTTGCGCCTCAGCGTGGAAAGCGCGGACGGATGTGCCACTTCTTTTGCGACCAAAGCGAGCCGCGGCGTCAGCCAGAGCCGGTTGACTGCAGCAAAGGCGACCATGATCGCAAAGGCGGCGATCTTGAGCAGCAACAGCCGCCCATAGTCGGTCACAAGCAGCGCGCGGAATGAGCCAACGAGGATCCACGCATTCACGAGTCCCGACACGATCAGGACAGCAACGCTGATCATACCGACGATCGAAAACTTGCTGATAGCGTCTAGCTGCAGTGGTCTCCATTCAGGTGCCGGACAGCGCCGGCCGACCTCAAATAGAATCGCAAGGCCGGCTCCAATCCAGGCCGACGCAGCGCAGAGATGCAGAACGTCGGCGGCGAGGTGTAGATTTCCCAATTCCCCCAACGTCGATCCGGCATGGCCGGTCCAGGCTATCGCCGCAACTAGGGCTGAAGCAGCCAACGATCTTCGGGCTCAAGCGCCAATTCGAGGATGGCCAGTCGGGCGCAACGGACCTACTAGGGAGCCGACGTCGCCTTAGGGCACGAGCGTCGTCCTCTACAATAGACGGCTGCCCGTCAACTTCCGCTATGCTTTGTTAGCGACCGAGATCGAGCGGCGGTGCAATATGTCGCGAAGGGCCATTTCCGGACTCATGCACCGCAGCGAGGGATTATTTGACGATCTCGTTGGCCAGCGCGAGCAGCATTAGCAGCTCTACTTGGCAACGCCGCAAGCGATGCGCGCGCCGCCACCACCCAAGGGCGCTGGCTGGTCGGAGTAATTATCGCCGCCCGCGTGGATCATAATGGCGCGCCCCTTAACGTCGGCCACAGTGAGGTGCGGCACTACCACGGCCTCCGTGGCCTTGCCGCTAGCATCGACGGTCAGCACGGGCATGTCGCCCTTGTGGCCCCCCTCGCCATACGGTCCGAGGTGTTTGCCAGTGTTGGCTGGGTCATAATGGTCACCCGCCGTCATGCCGGCCGCTGGTTGGCCATTCGGTCCAGGGCCCGGGCCACAATTCGGATTAACGTGGGCATGGAATCCATGGTCGCCCGGCGGTAGACCGACCAGCTGTGGCGTGATCTGTAAGCCTGTTTGGGTGTCGGACAAAACAAGCGTGCCGATCTCCTTGCCGACGCCGTTGGCATCGATTGCGTTCATGGTAATCGTCTCGCTAGCGGCATAAGCAGCACTCGCACCAGTTACTATGGTCGCGGCAGCCAGCGTCACAACGTTGGATCTCATCTGAGCCTCCCGTTTCGGGATCGAGTATCGTAGCGAGTTAAATTAGCACATTGAAAGTGGCCGAGTGTGGTCGAGCGGAGGTAGCTCCACGGCCCCCGCTGATGTCGCATAGGGTCAAAATGCGAAGAACTCAGAGTGAAGCGCGGTAGGGACGGTCATTGCTGACCGCCCCCCGCCCAAATCCGTGCAGGCGGAATTCCCGCACACGGCTCCTGCCTTGGGTGCATGACG
>NZ_AXAP01000195.1 GCF_000472865.1 Bradyrhizobium elkanii WSM2783
TCACCTTGCCCAAGCCCATGACGTCGAACGCCAAGGCGGAGGGCCGGTTCGGCAAACAGGACTTCGCCTACCTGCCTGATGAGGACGTCTACCGCCGCCCATCCGGCCAGCTGCTGCCCTATCACTACACCAACGTCGCGCACGGAATGACGCTGCGCCGTTACTGGTCGACAGCGGCGTGCCAAGGCTGCGCGATCAAGAGCCAATGTACGCCGTCCAAGGAGCGCCGCATCGCGCGCTGGGAGCATGAGCATGTGGTCGAGGAGGTCCAGAGACGGCTCGATTCCGATCCCGAGGCCATGCGGACGCGGCGCGAGACGGTTGAGCATCCGTTCGGCACGATCAAAGCCCGTATGGGTGCAACGCACTTCCTGATGAAGCGCCTACGGAATGTCGCCGCTGAGATGGCGCTGCATGTTCTCGCTTATAACCTCACACGGGTGATGAACATCGTCGGCAAACCGCGCCTGATTGCAGCCATCCGCGCCGCCTGAAGGCCGGAAAGTGCCTCAAAGAGCGCAATACCGCGTCGCGATACCTACTTTGGCCGGGCATTGGATGATCAGACGTGAGAACATCGGCCGCCTGCAATGATTGGCGACCACGGTCGCGTACCGACCCATCTGTTTGCACACAACCAACACCCCGAGCGGTCATCGAGCGCAGCGGAGCGCTGCGATCCGAAACACCCCAAATCGATCAGCCATGACATGGCGCGGGCGCTCCAGCCGCGAATGACGTAGGGGATGGAAGGGGATTCACCCCTCCGATACTTGGCGTGGCGCGCTTTCTCCTTGATCTCGGCCCATTCCGGCACCTCGCCCCGCCGGGCGAATGAAACCTGCATTGATCGCTTGCGGCACCATCGCGTCGTCGCCAAGCGCGATGGCTTCGAGATAGATGCGAATGCGATCACCGAACGAGACGAACGGCGAAGCGAGGCCCGAAACCCAATAGCTCACCGACATCGTATCCGGTGGACCGCCGGAAACCCGGCCGCTGCGATCGATGGTCTGCCCGGGTGCGACGTACTGGCCGCGCTCGTTCATCGCCGCCTTGTGGCTGTCCACCGCAATGCGGACATTCGAGATAGGTCTCGCGCGCCGGCCTCATCGGCGATCTCGCGCGCCCTGGCGTCGCGGACCCGACTGTCAGCGGCAGATTTCTGCGCCGCGTCATTCCGAAAGCGGATGTAACCTTGCACGACGACAACGCTTAACCAGACCGCCGCCAGGGCGCTAAAATTTTTCGTCACCCTCTTGAAACTTTTTTGCTCGTTGCAGATTTTTTGGGTCGCCGCAGTCATGACGGCCGGGGCGCCTTCGGGGCCCCGAAATCAAGGCGGGCGCCGGAAGGTGTCCGGTGCCAGCTCGTACCCAACTTGCTCTTTGGAGGATTTGGCTATGAGGTATGATTGGACTCCTCTGTGGAGGTCGACCATTGGCTTCGACCGCCTGTTTGACGTTCTCGATGAGGTCCAGCGGACCGCCGAAGAGACCTATCCCCCCTATAACATCGAGCGGCTCGACGAGAACCGCTTCCAAATCTCGGTGGCGCTCGCCGGATTCTCACCGGACGAAGTGGCCCTTACGGCGGCGCAGAATGTCCTGACGTTGGAAGGTCATAAGGCCGAGAAGGACGAGAAGACCTTTGTGCATCGCGGAATGTCGACCCGCCCCTTCAAGCGGCAGTTCACCCTGGCTGACCACGTCGAGGTCAAGGGCGCGCACTTCGAGAATGGTCTGTTGGTCATCGAGCTTCAACGCGAGATTCCCGAGGCTATGAAGCCGCGGCGCATCGCCATCGCGGGCGCAAGCGCCGGGCAAGTCAAGCAGATCGAGGGCAAGGCCGCCTGACGACCCCGCGGCTTGGTTCCGATCGCCGCCGCGCGGGTTCTCCCGCGCGGCCACCTTAAATGCGTCTTGATGGGAGGTTAGCCATGCGGAGGACGCCCGCACACGACAACGTCTTCGATTTCAATGCTCTTCTTCACCCCGGCACGGTGTTCTCGCATCCGCGCGACGTCGTCGCTGACCCGAATTTGAGTCTGGCCGAGAAGCGCGCCGTCCTCGCGTCATGGGCCTCTGATGCCTCGGCGATCGCGTCCTGTCCAGCGTTAGGCGCGCCGGACGGACTAAAGGCGCCTGTTCATATCTACGAAATTCTGGAAGCGCTACGCGCGCTGGACGGAAACGGTCCGCGCAACCCGCCGGCCGGCAAGCCAATGCGTCTGCGCTCGGCCGAGCGTCGCGCGGCGGAGTGAGCGAGGATCCGCAAATGATTCCATGATTCCAGGTCGCTTCCCGCGCGCAATTCCGCGATACATGCCTGCACCGCGCCGCTTGATTTCCGCATACGGGTTTTCTTTGCAGTTTTTGAAATGGCGCAAACGAGCTGTAGCAACGTCCGTTCGTGGCCCATCAGCGACGTGGCGAGACGCCTCATTGAGGTCTGCTCCCTGAGGCAAGGCGGTCCAAATTTGCTCACCTTGAGTTCTCATCTTGACCCAATGTATGGTCCGGCCGCGCGTTGCAAGCGGTTGCGTCAACCTGGCAGATGCGGTCTTGCAGCAATGTATCCGGCCTCTGCTTGGAGCGTGCTGGGCTCCGGGCCATCATGGATATCAGCGCGCATGCGAGCTGATTAGCGGAGCGGCCTCGAGCGGGCCATTCGGGTCACCAGTGTTCGCATGCGCCGGGAAGACCGATCCTCCATGGTCGTCTCATCCTCTCGCAGACCTCGGCGGGT
>NZ_AXAP01000196.1 GCF_000472865.1 Bradyrhizobium elkanii WSM2783
AAGCGCAGGTTTGAAGCCGGCCAGTACACTTCCGGTGTACCGCGAAACGCTGACGATTCAGAGCCGCGCCGTTCTTCGCATTAGGGCCAGAGCCTGACTCATGCAGCGGGTTGCCCATCTGATTTCTTCATTAGGGGCCCCCAATGTTACGCCGCTCCTCGAGGCCGGGAACGATCCCGGCCCCGCAGTTTGGTGCAAGCTGCCTGTTTATTTAGATGTGCAGCAAGTCCAAGTATTGATGCTCGAACACATGGAATGCGCCCTCCAAGCTCCTGGCTTCGGCCGGCACTTCGGCGAGCCCCGCCTCAAGATTTATCACAGCCTCTCGAGTGGCCTCGGCTATTGAGAGTTGATCGGGGAGGGGAAGATGTTGCAACACGCCGCCGGCCGCAAGCTGAGCGACGACGCCAAGGGTGGCAAACCCCTCGTATAAGCCGGCCTCGGGGTCGTAATGAGCGTCGCCGGGATCTGTGAACGTTAGTGCGTGCATGCCCTCCACAAGCTGAACGTCGGCTGCTGGTCGTGCTGATGGTTCTGTAGAAGTTTGGTATGCGAAATCGTGCCGAAAAAACAGCGCATCGAGCTGGTCTACTGGGGGTGGGTCGGCCGAGGTCCCCGTAATCTTTCCACCCACCTCGCCAGCTGAATAATTCGGACCACCGTAGTTCCCATAAGTAGGAAGTGGGATGCCGTGCGTCGCAAAGGAGTCTGGGGAATTGGGGTCGAAGTAAGAGCGTGCTTCCCAGTTGATGTGCATGGTCTCTTCCTCCAATTAGGGACGCCCGTAGGATCGCGTCCCGGCGGTCACTGCCCCGCTTCAAGCTACCATAGACCAGCGCCGGCAGCCGCGAGCGAAGGCGGGCTAAGCCGAAGAAGCGAGCGTCTCCCAAAATCAGCGACAAGGTAGAAGGAGCAGAGGCGGCGAGAAGCCGAGCGGCGCCGGGAAGGCGCGGCCCGGGCCAAGGATCGCAAGAAGCGGGAGAGGGCGGTCGCCAAGGCGCAGGCGGCGATGGACGAAGCCCGGCGGCAGCACGAGAAGAAGGCGAGCGCCATCGAAGCCGAGCGCGCGGCCTTGGACGAGCGGGCCGAGGCCGAAGAGAGCCGCTGGGAGAAGCAGAGGGAAAACCTTGAGTCGGCTCTGCGCCGCGCACGCGACTAACGGTTGGGGCAGCGGGAGAAGTTCACTCCGCCTTGGAAATGCGTCCCTTGCCGCCGCACTTCGTGCAACGGCCCGGAAAGATCCTGCCGCCCGGTTCGATCTCGTGCGCCGGCTGATGCCCGGTGCCACCGCAGGCGTCGCACTTGACCACTGCAGGCCCACGCTTCCTCATGCTTCGCCGGGGCCTGAGAAGAGCGTCGAGGGCGGGCTAGTCCGTGGTGGTGGCAGCGGTCGAGCGTTGCCGGTGGGTCTACTCTTGGCGTCGTACCTTTTGGCCAAGTCGAGCAACCTTCTGCGTGTGAACGGATCTGCCTTCTCCGCCAGGTCGCGCGCTTGCTGTGCGAAGCCGCTATAGAACTCTTCCATGACGCCACCCCACAACATCACCGAATGCCCATTTTCGATGGTCGGCGAGGCTCACGTCAAGACATCGCTTGTGCCCGCCCGGCAAACGGCACTAGGCTCTTCCCCGGCGGGGGAGTCAAATGTCGCTGCTGCACCCTATCCGGAAGCCGTGCCCGCACTGTGGGCGGCCGATGAAGCTTGTGCGCGACGAGACCGCCAGAGGCGGGGAGCCCTACGTCTGCCCCGATTGCGATGACGATCCGCTGCACGATCCCGCCGCCCGAAAGTGGGTGGAAGGCCCGCTGCGGCCGCCGGCGAAATAGTGGTCGGCCTGGGCTGGTCCTGGGCTCGCAGAGCCGGCACTGGCAAATTCGCCGTTGGCGCACTAATTCGTTTGTAGATGCCAAAGATTGGGAGGCGCGATGTCGACCGTCGCAAATCTGCTCGCGCGGAAGCAGGTATTATTGGAGCGGCTCGAGAGTGATCCTGGGCCGAACGAGCGCGAGGAAATCCAGGCGTTGCTCGCCCAGATCGAGACCGCGCTGAACCTGCTCGATCCGAGAGATGCGGCCGGTCCGAGCGACGAGTGAACCGAAGTCGCCCGTCAAAGCGCGCTAAGATCGTCCGGCACGTCCCCGAACTTCCGGATCAGTGTGGCATCGCCGAACTCGCCGATGGCCGAATTCCCGGTGCGACTGAACGCGAGCGCGCCGGCGCAGCCGGGCTTTCGCGAGAGCGCCTCCGCGCGCATTATCGCCGCGTTCGCGCTCATGCACTCCACCGCCTCGCCCGGCGCGACGCCGTCGTCCCCATCATGAAGGGCAGCGCCACGTAATAGGTGACGTCCATCGCTCACTCCCTACGGTCGCGCGCCCGGCGCAAGCCGTCCGCGCGCGCAGCCCGCCGACACCTTGGCGCGCCTCCTCGAACTGGTTCCCAAGGAATCGGGCAACATTTATCCACGCCTGATGACAGGTGACTCAAGCCTGCGCGCCTCCCTTTATCGGCATCACCTTCTTGCGATCGAGCCAATGGTCGATCCGATCAGCCCAATGCTGCATCAGCTTCGTGCGCGAGCCGATCAGCGCGAGCGGCCCGTGCTTCTTGTAGAGACCTTCCACGGTCGAGTTATCGAGATGCGCGAGCTGCAGCTCGAC
>NZ_AXAP01000197.1 GCF_000472865.1 Bradyrhizobium elkanii WSM2783
AGTCACGGCTACACCACTAAGGCACCGCCAGACGAAAGGGGCGGCAACAGATATGTGTAGCCTAAAGCCACCGCGCCACATCTCGACTCCACCATTCGCGTCGGTTTGATGGTGCGCGGATCACTTCCGGCCCTCCTTCGATAAGCAGACGTTTTCTGCGTCCGCCTGCATGTCTCAAAGGAGCCATACGGCGTCGCGATGGCTTGCCAGTATTTGTGATAAACCAACAGCGAAACGTATCCGAGACAACTTCACAAGGAGAATGCCATGTCCAGAACGAAGGTGTCCGTCCCCGATGTAGCTGAGGCCGGCCCCGAGCTGTGGTCCAACGCTATACGCGCAGGCGACATGCTGTTCATCTCTGGCCAAGTAGCACGTCCCTTTGAAGGCGGCGCCCAGCTAGTCGGCAAGGATGAGTACGAACAGACCAAGCAAATATTTTCCCGCATTGATCGCATCATCAAGGCGGCCGGCGGAACGATGGACAACTTGGTGAAGATGACGATCTACCTGGTCGATATCAGGAACAACACCGAGGTCTGGCGAGCACGCCGCGAGTTCTTCACCGGAGATTTTCCTGCTTCCACCCTTGTTGAAGTGCGGTCCCTTGCGAAGCCGGAAGTGTTGGTCGAGATAGAGGCCGTTGCCTATCTAGGCGGGAGCTGAAGTCTGGGTCAAAAGCCGGCCTCTCGCCTGGCGCACCTCGGTCCGCTCTGTCCCTGAAAGTGGACCTCGTGGCCGTTTGCGACCGAGTTCGGCTAAGGGCCAATAGTGGAGTGGGGAAGTCGGCCGGCCGCTCCGATCCGCCCCGATGCAGAGTGCTCTGCGGGCGGTCCATACTTCGCATTTGGGTGGAAAGCGAACAATCGACTCGACGCGCGGGGGCATTGCCACCAGTGGCGGAGGTGAGTAGTGCATCGACGCCTCAGTGCTGCACCAAAGGATCGGAAGCCGGCAAGCCTCGAAGCTTCTCTAGCTCAACGTTCACAACTCGCCGATAATCGTCATAGACACCCGGTTCTAGTTCTCTTCCGGCACTCCTAATTTCGTTCTCGAACAACGTCCTTATCCCCGCCGTTACTGCGAGCCAATTCAGTTTTTCAATGCACACCTCGTTGTAGAAGGCGCGAGGGCATACATATTGCATCGCGCGAAGACACTGGACAATCTTGTCCGGCGACTTTGCAGCCAAAGACGCAACGAAGTTAGTTAATGTCGTTCCTCGACTAGTATTGCTTGTCGTTCCAGAAAGGACGACTCTATCCCTCTGCATTTTGAAAAGGCTATAAACAAATAGCTCATGGTAAACATTCTGTACGTCGTCTTGCTTCAGCAGGCTCGTCAGCTGCGGCATAAACATTTTCGATAGGTTATCAATGAGGAGGATCTCATGCGGATCGAGGTTTGCGGAGAGGGCGCAGAATGCAGACTCGAAGAAGAGATCGAAATTTCCCCATAACGCGGACTTACCAACAATTATGAGCAATGCCGGGGCAATCCAGCTAGCTGCCGGGGCATGCTGGCCAAAGTCCGTAGAATACATGTATCGGTGAGTGAGCACGTAACACTGCTCAACATTAAAATCGTATGTCCTCTTGTAAAAGGAGGGACAAGGATCACTCACAAGAGTTGGCAACTTACTGCGGCCGGCCATGTAAAGAATGTATTGGTCTTCACAGTCGAGAAACTTTGGCCGGTCTGGATTAAACTGCCTCACTCGCGCGAATTCATCTAGCGATATTTCGTAAAACTGAATACGCGCGATGAAGTTGGAAAGAGCTGCATACGGATACAGTAGTTCCGCGATCCTTAGCGAATTGTCAGCTAATGATATTTGATGCGAGCTATTCAGCTGCTTTTCGAGGAGAGCGACAACGGCATCAAGCCGACTATCCTGCTTTGAACCGAGCAGGTGCAGCGCGCGAGCCATAATAGCCGACTCGCAGAAGAACTTATCTCGCGCGGCAGCACCTGTCACAGCGCCGTTCAATCCATCTACGACCAATCGGAAGAATGGCGTATCGTTCGATGGATCAATCACAGGCGTTAGCCACCGAAAAAGGTGTAGGTCCCGCCGTCCTTATCCTTTTTGCGGAAGACCCACCAAGAGAGGCCTCCGCGGATATCATTCAAGCGCTCGGAAATACGCATGACGCCATCGAGAGTCATACCCTCTTTCAACACGCCGCTGTCAGCTAGCATCTTCTGAATTTCGCGGTCCTCTTCGTCTCTTAGGGCCATTTTTACCTCCTATCGGATGGTGGTCTCGGCCGAGACGGTCGGCGTTCGAAGTAGCGGAAAAAGGCCGTCCGAGCGCCTCCGCGACTTCAACCGAGCAACATAAATCCTAATCCCAATCATACTTCAGAGCAACTAGAAGTAGACGTTCACTCGACCGTTTGTAGTTCGTGCAGCCATTCCTTCATGACGAAACTCAGGTGCATAATGTCCGAGTTGGGTGTGCGCCGTGTAAAGGCGGCGCTTTCCAGTGGGTGCAAGCCCCACCCGGCAAACGCTCCAGCCGGAAGCAATCGGAGCAGTCATGGAGG
>NZ_AXAP01000198.1 GCF_000472865.1 Bradyrhizobium elkanii WSM2783
TGCTTCTGGTCAAGCACCCGTCGCGCCAGCGCCAGCATGCGTTCGAGGACAATCTCGCCAAGCAAGCCGGTGCGGCCTTCGATCTTGCGGGCAATNTCACGGATGACGCGACCGAGATAGGTTCTGAGCATCTTCAAGGCCCGGTTGGCGCGCTTGGAGGCATCGGTTTTGACGCCCCGAGGTAGAGCAATTTGGGCAATTCAGTTGGCGACCGGCGCCCGTCTGTCACAGGTTTGCTAATCTGCGCCTGTTCGCTGATCGACGCGCACCCGGCTCCGGACGATGGACGCGCGGTCACCGCGCAGCCCCCCGTCAATACGCCGTCTCGTCGCGAAGAACGGGGCGCAAATGCCGATGGCGCAAGGGAGAGCAGCTACAAACCTTCGTATGGCACTTCCATCCCTTGTCATGGCGCTCGCCTACCCCCGTACAATTGAGCGTTCAGTTGCGATGGACCTAGCCTTGGGCCAATCAGCAAAAGTCGATTGCCCGGCGATTACAGGGAAGATCGACGCAATCGCGACGATCCCAGCGGTCCGCACGTGGAACGCGCGCGACAGAGAAGAAGCCGCTGTTTTGCCCTGGGAGGCTGCATATGAGACTGAAGCGCTGCTTCCGCTGCCCTATTTTCCGCATGACCGCGCGGATCACAATGACCCCGCAGCCGCACTTCATTTGTGCGCGCGGTGCGACCGCGAACCAGAAATCCCGGGAAGCTATCACCGACGCGAGACCTACAGGAGATAAAGATGGGCGATAGCTCCCAATGCTCTCACCAACCTGCAGCGAAGTGCTGCGCCGTCTGCGGCGGGAAGTTTGGCCTGATCCGATATTACTCGTGGCGCACTGCGCTGTGCTCCAGGAAATGTCTGGATCGGTTCAAGGCGCGTCGGGAGCGCGATCGCCGATGGCTGTTCGGATTTCACGGAGCCTAAAACAGCTGAGGTTGAAGGCCAATGCCGCCCTGTCTTGTACTTTCTTAAACGTGTCGAGGAAGTTGTTGAACTCCGGCTTTGCTGCATATTCGACCCAGGTCTTTTCGGCCCACGTCGATCCGCGCGCGGAGTTGACGAACTTGCCGGCAACAGCGCCGTTCAGATCAACCTGCTTTGAGGTTGCCCATTGGATGAACAGCTAGGCTGCTCCCTTCTTCTTGGAAGCGGCGTTCATCGCTAGCGACCATATCCAGATGTTGGATTCGAAGTCTTTGCCGTTTTGAGCGCGCAAGGGGGGTGCGAATGCGATCTTAACCGAGGCCGGCTTGCCGGCCACGTCGTTCCAAAAGCCAACCATGTTGGAATCAATTGCCATCGCCGTGCGTCCTGAGTTGATGCCATCGACCACTTGATACCAGTTGTCGTTAGCAAAGGACGGACCCGGGCACTTCTTGATCATGTCCACATAGTCCTTGTGGAAGGCGATTGACTCAGGTGAGTCGAGACCCGTGTCCAGCTTGCCGTCCTTAATGACGAAATCATGCACTCCGTAAGATTTGGCAATCGAGATCGCAGCCGTGTGGATGCTGCTCCAAAAGCGTACGCCGCGGACGCCCAACGGCGTGAGTGCGGGATCCGCAGCTTTTAGCTTTGCGCATGCGGCGGACATCTCCGGCGGAGTCGTCGGCACCTTGATGCCGAATTTGTCGAGGATGTCCTTACGGTAGAATAGCTGGATGTTCTCGAAGCCGTGCGGAACGGCCCACACCCGACCGCTTCCCGCTTCGATCTGCCCATCTGTCACCTTCCAGGTTAGCGCATCCCGCAGCGCGGGAAAGAAATCCTTGTAGTCATAGTTTGATGCGGTGAGTTTCGGATCGGTCAGATACCGATCGAGCGGCTCGAGCAACTGGCCTGGCGCAAGATCCCAGGCTAGCTGAACCCCCGTCCCCACGACTTCCCAAGTCGGAGATTTTGTGCTCAGTTGGATCGTTAGCTTATTCCAATAAGCGTCGTCCGGATAAAGCTCAGGCGTCACCTTGATACCGGTTAGCTTTTCGAACTCCGGCAATTGAGCCGCGACGGCGTCAGCATAGGGATGAATGTCGTATGCCCAGACGATCGAACTACCTTCGAACTGCCTCCAGTTGACGTCGTCTGCTTTGGCTTGCTGAAGGGGAATGGCCGCTCCGGTCAGAAGCGTCGAGCAAATAAGAGCGCCTCTGGCAAAATTCGCCAAATGGCCGCAAAAAGCAGCGAGCTTCCTTGGCATGCTTCCCTCCAATGGGCTCTTTGGCCCGTAAGCCCACGCGCCCTCCTCTTCCAGGGCCGCAGTGCCGAGCAGGCTACCTGTAATTTATTCTCGTCTTAAGCGGGCTTTCCAACCGAGGTTGGGTAAGATTGAGTAACGTCGGACACTTCGGGCATTTCCGCAGAAGGGGAGAATAAACGCGGATCAGCAAGCAGAGGGTAGTGTGCGGAAGGTTCTGCAAAAGCCTGAGAGGCTGGAGCGGTCATGGTAAGTCCGGTGATTGCGAAGATCACCGCTCCTAGAGGAGCTTGG
>NZ_AXAP01000199.1 GCF_000472865.1 Bradyrhizobium elkanii WSM2783
CTGATCGCCTATAATCTGATCCGCATCCCCAAACTGGTTGCAGCCCAGCCAGCCCAGACCTAGCCTCCCGGACGCGCCAGCCCAACGAGGCCTCCTCAACAGAAAAAAAACGCTTCATTCCTCACGTTTTTCAGCAGACTGCTAGAGCAATTTCCGATCACGTTACGTCGCCAGAGATCGGGCATAGTGCGCGCTGCGGCGGCCCGCACGCACCGTGACAACGTCGATGAGGCTGACAGGAAAGCTTATCAAGCAGTGCAAACTACTTTCGACATGCCGGGTACGCATAGTGACCCACATACAGTTGAAAACGCTCCAGGTCTCCTAAATTACCTAAATTGGATACACCATCAATTCAAATGGAGCACAGCTACGGCCTCGAACCTCTCGATCTTCGCCTCCGTTAAGTGAGAGTTTTGGAAGGGGGGTCGAACATCTGGACGGCCCCGCCCTGTGAGCACACGTTGATGAAACCTCATCGTGCGCAGAGGATTTAAGTTACCCTGCAACTTCAACCTCGAGATCCGTAGCGCGCAGGCCCGATAGTGGTACATGCTGCCACTTCTGAGCGACTGTGCCGTTCTCCGGATAGAGCCAAATTGGGTTGCCTTCTTGCTGTCTGCTATTATTGTTATCGATGCACAGGTTGCGATTGACTAAGCTGTAGATAGGACCTGGGTTCTCCCCAAATTCCCACTGCTGATTAGGGTTGGCAGCGTCGTAGAACTGAAGGTAGAGCCTAGCTTCTCTGATGGCATTACCGCTTGGCGCAAGTGCAAGCCGATCACTTGCGTGCAGCCTAATGGAGCCGGCGGCAAGGTCGATATCCCAGACAATATATCGAAGGGCGGCATGTCTTTTGCGAAGTACAATTGGAGCACCCACTGCCTGATCGTGCACGCCGATCACGAAGTCTTCATTCGCCTTGTATTTGATTATATAGCTTCCCATTTATAGGTATCCTTGCTTTCCGAAAGCGCTGTCCACCGCGCGATGAAGGTCTCAGCGAATTGAGCCTCACCACCACTTGCAGCAATATACGTGCCACCGGAGAACGTTCTGTGCAGTTGGAGAAAGGCGCGAAATCGTGCGCTTCCCTGTGCCCGCGGGATGCTTACATCTCAACGTTGGCTTCCCGACGCGCAATGTCTTCAGTCGGACATGGCTGAATAGTAAGGCCGTATGCGCGCCTCTTGCCATGAGATGGCTCGCCCAACACTGCGCGTCCCAAGATTGCTCGGGCGTACCGAGCCGATCCTCATCACGAGGACGAGCCGTGGCAGATTAAGGGAGGCCTTTGTCGGAATCGATGTGGCCAGGCTAAGAAATGCCGTCGGGATTGCGGATGCAGGCCGGGAGGGTAAGGTTCGGTTCTTCGGGAGGTCGATGCTTTCATTATCAAATCAACATGCGCCGCGTCATAGAGCGGATTGCCAACCGGTTTGACCGCGTCCACTTCTGTTACGAGCCGTCCCAACTGGCTATGGTCTTTATCGCCTGATCCGGTCACTCGGCCAAGAATGCACTGTGATGGCGCCATCATTAATCCCAAGCAAGCCGAGGGCGATCGTGTGGAGACCAACCGCCGGGACGCCGTTTCTCGCGCGGCTGCCACGCGTAGGCGCGCTAACGGCTTATGGCTTGCCGATGAAGGTCGCGAAGCGATGCGCGATCTCTTCGCGCCGCATCGGCAGCGGCTGACACGCCGCGGCATAGAGCGGAGTGTGCAGGCCTGCATCTCCGCCACGATCCGCACCTTCTCCTCGCCCATCCATCGTCGCGGCCGACGTTCCCCGGTGATCACCTCGACACGACGATAGGAATCACCTTCCAGCCCGCCATCAACATGGCATTTGCCATCGTTCCACCTCCACCGTATCAGGCTGTATCGGGCGCTAGCTGAGGGACAGCTAGATAACAGGCCGGTTCCCGTCTCCAAGAGTAGTTCGTTTAGGAACCAATGGCTCTAACGGTAGAACATTTGGTGAGCGACGTCAGGACCGAATGCGCGCGACCCACGTGACCGCGATGAATAGGCTGAGCTGACGCGCGACGGCGATCTTCGTGCAGAAGTTTGGACATCCGATCTTGAACCAAGCACAGCTGAGACCTAAAGCGCCTCGCCTCGACCATAGATCCCGACCAGCTGCTGTTACAGATCCAGGCAGAGTGAGTTTGAGCTGAGCATGAGCTTATCGTTTGGTACGCATCCGACGGGCGCCGTCTTGCGTGACGCGTGGTAATTCGCGAGAGCTATGGCCGAAATTGGGTGATGGGGCCGATCAGGCGGCGCGGTTAGCTGGCGTCGTCGATTCTGCGACGCCGTCGGTAAATTTGACGCCG
>NZ_AXAP01000200.1 GCF_000472865.1 Bradyrhizobium elkanii WSM2783
CGAAAATAATCCGCCCTGATCCGAAAAAGCGCCCCGCATGCGAACCCCCGACGATCCATGATCGATATAGAATCATCAATCGCAGCCCCTGACGAGGGCTTTTTCAGCAGACTGCTAGCTGCACTCTGCTTCGATTAAGGCGCCAGCTAGATGGCTCTTCTGGCGCCAGCAAGGTTGCTCTCCTCAGAGGGGCCGCCTGATCGAGCGGCAGAGGCAATGGCGACGACCAAATTCATCAATGACGCCAACTCCGCATTACCGGCGGCAGCACGTGCCAGAACAAGCGTGGCGATCGCCGCTCGATTTTCAGGAGTCTGCATAGAAGTCGGTAGCGCTGCGACCGCTTCGTCAAAAATCCTTCCCAGGACCGTAAGGTCTTCCGGATCGTAGACACCACTGTATTGCTGCAACATTCGGCTCCGTATCATTATCGCGCTAGGGCGGCCGCACGTCGCTAAGACATTTGGCCAAAAGAAGACAGACCAACGACGTACGGCAATGAAGATGCGGTATGCGTTGAAGTGATGCCGTTGCGCAACACAGTCGCGCTTTGCTCTGTCCCGAACCCAGGTAGGCGATATCGGGCAAGCTTCTCTGAACAATTTGCGAGCACCGTTGCCTATGTGCAGCCGAAGCAACGAGGCGAGAAAGATGAACTCTCACATCCGAAGCACCGCTATGCTCACTCATGCCTGCAGGAAGCGCGGAGTCGTTGTGAGATCGACGCGGTCGCCGATGCTAATCCAAAAAACGATAGCCTCAACATTTCCTCAGCTTGGCTCGCATATCTGAATGTCCATCGCAAAGCGATGGCTGCTCTTTTGATTCCGTTTACAACGGATCGCAGCACCGTTACGAGAATGGCGGGAGGGCACCAATCTACCAGCGGCGGCGCTGCTCGACCTTCTCGCGCATGGTATACCAAATGATGGATACTCAGGCGGGCAATGTTCTTCCGAATTTCTGCAGCGATGAAGATGCTCATTGCGGATCGGCGATAAGGTGGTGCTCTGAGCGGCGGCGGAGCGCGCGACGGGCTGCGCGCACAAGGCAAATGGCTGGCCTCGATCAGGAAAGCCCTTGGTTTACATCGCACATGTTTGCCGTCTTGCTCGAAGCGGACCGCTGCCGGCGCGGGCACTGTAGTCAGGAAGCACTCTCACGAGGGACGGCGTTCATGCCTCTTGTAGAGGCGCTCGTCAAGAGGTTGCGGGGCAGAGAGCGGTGTGAGGACCAGGGTCAGGCGGCTCTCATGAAATGCGCGCAGACGAAGTTCGAGCAAGAGGTAGGCATTCGAGCCGAGTTCATGCCGGAGCCGCCAGCGAAGACCTTGCAGCATACTTTCCGAGACTGCACCCGCGATGAAGGAGGGCCGGCTCATCACCAAGGATGTGGGCGTAACCGGCTTGAAGCGAGGAGGAGGGCGATGAGACGCTTTAAGTGATCTAGGGGCGCCGAGAGCTTTGTGTGGTCTCAGGCAGGGGAGTCATGCGGGACGCCTCTTCCAACAATATCTCCCGCATCCAGATGCATGCCGGATTATTGTTGTGAAAAGCGGGCCATTGAACGGCCTCGGTAAATGCGGGAAGTGACCGCGGAAGTGCGACGATCTGCAGGGGCATCGTCTGCGCGAAATGCTCAACCAGCCTTGAGGGCATCGTAGCTATGCGCCCCGTGTCCAATAGTACAGGCGGGATCATGCCAAAGCTCTGCACGACGACCTCAATGCGTCTCTTGACACCATGCTCAAGTAAGAACCATTCCGCGATGGAGGGCCTTCGCGCACGCCCGAACTTCACTGCGACATGCCCCATTGACATGTATTTGTCGAATGCAAGCTGCGGTGGCAGCCGTTTATTCGTGTGGCAGCCTACGCACACGAGCCGCTCCTCGAACAATGCCGCTTTAGGATGCGCGCTCGACATGAACAATTCTGGCAAGATAAGAAAATCGACTTCACCCCGCCGGAGAAGCTCATCGGTCTCATCGGCGAGTGGCAACAATTCGAAAGTGACGGCGGGAGCTTCTCGTGCGCCTCAGCCGAGGAACTCCATGCGGCGGCGGCGCTCTCAATCTTGTGCTCGCGCAGGAAGCGCCAGACATATTGAACGTCGACGTCGCCCAGCGCCTCCGCCAGCAGGGGGCCGTTCCAGCGCGCAAACCC
>NZ_AXAP01000201.1 GCF_000472865.1 Bradyrhizobium elkanii WSM2783
GCCTATAATCTGATCCGCATCCCCAAACTGGTTGCAGCCCAGCCAGCCCAGACCTAGCCTCCCGGACGCGCCAGCCCAACGAGGCCTCCGCAACAAAAAAAACGCTTCATTCCTCACGTTTTTCAGCAGACTGCTAGATCATTGAAATGACTTGAATCTCACCCGACGTCAGGTTGTAGGCTTGAAAACAGAGGACCATGACAAAACCTACACCACGAAGGCGTCGATGGCGCATTGGCGAGCTTGCAGAGGCTACCGGCGTGACGGTTCGCACTCTGCATCACTACGAACACACGGGTTTATTGAGCGCCTCGGAACGCACCGGCGGCGGTCACCGAATGTACGACCGCGAGAGCGTACAACGAGTATATCAAATCCTAGCGCTACGTGAGCTTGGCTTCTCGCTTGAAGAGATTCGCAGAGCGATTGGGGGCAGCACCTCGCTCACTGACTTGTTGCGCATGCATTTGGAGAGAATTGAGCTTCAAGTCGCGCGTACAACCCTGCTGCGAGATCGCTTGCGCAACATGACAACGGATGGAGAAATACACGTCAGCGTAGATGAGCTACCTGCCACTCTGGACGCCATGTCACGGGTTGAGGAGCGCACTCAGGAGCTCCGATGCACATGCGTCCTGGACGCAGTTCGCGAGGAGCGGTGGCGGAAGATCCGCGACGACCTGCGCGATTGCGTGGAACGGGGTGAGCATCCCTGCAGCGAACGGGCGAATGCTGTGGCGCTTCAAGCGCGTTCACTAATCACTGAAATCGCCGGAATTGAATCGACCGTTTCAACAATACTGAAAGTTCTTGCGCGACTCAGTGCGCCTCGCAACATGACTGGCTGGGATCCCCACCTAATGCAGTATCTCGACCTCGCCCTTGCCGCCCTGAAGGATGAACCGCACTGACTTGTCGCGCACTTTGCGTGCACGACCGCCGCGTTCTCCATTTAGATGAGAATGAGATGAGTTTTTGACCTAAGCACGCGGCTCGCGTCGCGTGGTTGAGGACCTCGTTGTGCTCGTCTCGAGGTTTTGCCCCGTCTCTCCGTCCTCGAGATGCGGCTTTTTGATACATTCACCAGACGAAGCCTCTCCAATGGGCTTGAATCGTACGTAGCGTCAAATTGTACGATCTAAGTAGCTGGCCGCGGCCCCTGACAACACGGGACAACTCTGGCTAGCGGGAGGATCGTATGGAACTGCAACAGCATCAGAATGAAACGATTGCCGTTCTTGAGGACAGGCGCACCGCCGCCGATGGCTTTGCCGCTCTACGCCTAAGCCACTATCCAGGCGTGAGCGGACGCGCTCGAGGGCCGGCCGCTTCGAGCATGGGCGATTACCGGCTGCGCATCGTTCACAGCCACCCCAAACAGTAATCGAGACGGTCCGGTCCGACACCAAAGAGACAAGGCGGCCCCTCCCATGCCGCTGGCATGACAATTGTCGAACCGTCCGGGTAAACTGATCGTCGCGACGGCACATGCACCTAGATGTTCAGCGAAGTAATGGAAATGATGAAACGTCCTGCCGACCACGATACGCGACTGGCGTGGTTGCTCACGCTCGCGGTACTCGCCTCATATCTGGCGCTCGCGACACTGTTCGTGGAGCAGTCCTATGATGTCGATGGGCCTAAGGAACATTCTGTGCCCAAGGACACAGCTGAGCCTTCGTCGCTGCGTTACCTCTGCTTAGTCCTTTGCCGAGCTTCCACGGCGCAGTTTGAGAACGGACCGTCACCTGGACAACCGCAGAGCGATACCGCCGCCAAATTAGAATTGACAGCAATGCCGACGGGCTGCGAGGCGCTTGATTGCGCGCACGAGAATTGATGCGCTCGACGATTATGCTCGCAGCTGCTTCCGCGTCGGCGTGGAGCAAACCTTGGTGCCCAGTTTCGAAGCAGGTGAGCATTTCGACCTGCCCTTGGGGACACGAAATGGCCGACGTTCTCGCTGTCTCAACAAAAGCTCAACCTCGCCTGTGCGACCATCTACCCGCCTGTCGGACTGGCTTGCTGATAACTGAAATGGACCCGCGGAGCGGGACCGCTTGAACCGGTTTGTTAGTTGGAAACTGACTGCTCCTGATCCCTTTCTATCACGCAGCCAGAGACGCT
>NZ_AXAP01000003.1 GCF_000472865.1 Bradyrhizobium elkanii WSM2783
AGTCGGTCCACATCGCCTTCACCGCCAGCGAGGTCGCCGCGCTTACCGCCCTCAATCAGCAGCTCGAAGCCAGAACCAAACGGCTGAAAAACCCACATCCCCCCGACAGCCTCGCCTGGGCCGCCTGGATCATCGGCCGCCTCGGCGGCTGGGATGGCTATCCATCATCCAAGCCGCCAGGCCCGATCACCTTCAAAACCGGCCTTGAATACTTCCATGCCGTCGCAGTCGGATGGAGCCTCAGAGATCCGTGCATGCCCTAGTGCGAAAGCAGGGACCCATAACCACAAGCGTTTGTAATGTGCTCCGCTGCAACCGCTTGCTTGCCCCACAACGATCGCCTGTGGTTATGGGTCCCGGGTCAAGCCCGGGACGACGGCCGTCATTGCGAGCGGCGGCACCCTCAAAGGATCGCGTGTGGCAAAAAACGCGACGTGTTGCCCGTGATCGGATTCTCGTCCTCGCGGATCGATAGCCCGCATGGGGTGTGATCGATCAGCCAACTCCCGATCACCGGATATTGGCCTGCGAAATTCGGCAGCGGCGCCAGCGCCTGGCGGATGAAGCCTTCGGCGCCGTAGGGCCCCTCCTGCTCGATCAGCGTGGTACCGGCGCGGACAAGCGCGACATTGGCGCCCTCGCGCGAATAGATCGGCTTGCGGACGAACGAGCTGCCGAGCGTTTGCGCGTTCGGATCATCCTCGAAATAGGCCGGCAGCAGATTGGGATGGTTCGGAAACATCTCCCACAGCAGCGGCAGGATGCCTTTGTTGGACAGGATTGCCTTCCACGGCGGCTCGATCCAGCGCGTCGCCGCGCTCGCGAGCCTGGTGCCGAAGGTGTCGTGAAACATCCATTCCCAAGGATAGAGCTTGAATGCGAGCTCGATTGCGCGGTTATCGAGGTCGACAAAGCGGCCGTCCTCGGTAAGGCCGATGCCCTCGATATCGAGCAGCGTGGTCGCAAGGCCGGCCTGCGAGGCGGTGTCCTCCAGATAGGCCAGCGTTGCGGCGTCCTCGGCATTGCCGGTCATGCCGGCAAGATGCAGGTGCTCGCCGGATGCCAATTTCTTCCAGGCGTCGATCAACCGCTCGTGGATCGAATTGTACTGGTCGGATCGCTTCGGGATGATGTTGCGCTCGATCGCCTGCTCGAGCCAGGTCCATTGGAACACCGCCGCCTCGAAGATCGAGGTCGGCGTGTCGGCATTGTACTCCAGCAGCTTGGCCGGTCCGCGCCCGTCGAAGCTGAGATCGAGCCGGCCATAGAGGCTTCCGTCGTCGCGGCGCCAGCTTTCCGCAATCAGCGGCCAGAACGCTTCCGGGGTCTTCAATCGGCGTAGATATTTTTCATCTTCGGTGGCGCGGCCGACGAGTTCGAGGCACATCGCGTGGATCTCGCCGGTCGGCTCCTCGATCCCACGCTCGATCTCGTCCAGCGTGAAGGCGTAGTAGGCGCGTTCGTCCCAATAGCGTTCGCCGCCTATGGTGTGGAAACTGAAGCCGGCGCGCTCGGCGGTCGCCGGCCAGTCGTCACGTTCCGAACAAGGAATGCGCCGCATGCGGATATCAGCTTCCGCCATACGAAGGGTCGAATTCAACGTCACCACGGGCGTTGAAGCGGCGGGGCGTCCCGCCGAAGCCGCCATAGACCGCGCGGCAACTGGGTTTGCCGCCGGGGCCGGGTGCGGCCGTGTTGCCGGGGCCGCAATCAGTGCGCGGTACCAGCCCCATCGAGACGGCGCCGACCGCAACGCTTCCCATCAGTTTCAGGACGACCCGGCGCGAGCGTTTCATGACGGCAGTCCCGTTCTTCCGCCATTTGCGGTGTGACACCAGTCTCCAACAGCGGCCGATGCCAAGGCAAGCAAAAGCAGTCATTTCACGGTGATGTGCGAAGGGTACGCTTCTCTCAACCACCGGAAAAGCCGAAGGCGTGCGCGAACGAGCCGAAGCCGCCGCGGCTGACATGGTTCGATCCGGAGTCGGATGTGCCTGAGGCGGAGTGGCTCGAGGAGGAGCCGCTGCTGGAGTAGCGCGAGCCGCCGCTGGAGCCGTGGCTGGAGGAGGACGATCCGCGCTGCCGGCATTCGGTGTCGCCCTGCGAAAACGACGGCGCCGGGTCGTTCGGCGGCCGCACGCATCAGCGAGTAGGCGGTGGAGCCAAATCTGAGCAATCGCGCCCCCGATTCGCCCGACAACAGAATTGCACGAGCGATTGGTCGGCGCATGACGATGGCGGGTTCAATCCCCGCTTATGGGTTCGTTTGGCCGATGCGAGCCCCGAAGCAGGCGGAATGCCAGCCAGAAAAACAGGATGACCAGCGCGAGCGCGGCGAGCGGCGCGGCCAGGGCCAGAAGTGCCATCAGCGAGGCGCTCCCGAGTTCGGCCGTTGCGACGGCCGAATTCCCAAGGCCGCCGGTGAAGATGGATGATTTTGCCCGGAGTATCGCGGTCAAACCTTGCGTGATGCCGGCAACGCCTCCTCCCGCGATAATGGCCGCCGTCCATTTCACCATCGGCGGCAAGTCGGTCATGACAGCGGCGGAAACGATTGTCCCCGCGACGACAGCAGCGGGCGTCGCCACCGTATCGAGCAGGTTGTCCACACCGGGAATGTAGAACGCGGCGATCTCGGCTATGGCCGCGGTGCCAAGCATGATGATCGCGGCAGGTGTGCCGAGCCATGCAAAGCCCTCATTCAGATTCGCGTGTCCGGTGTAGGCGGCCACGCTCAGGACCAGCAGCGGCAGGAACAGCCGGAAGCCGGTTGCGGCGGCCAAGCCGATGCCAAGCCCAACCGACAGTGCCAGATCGAAGTTCGACATGTGCCGCAAACTCCATCAGCCCGGTTCGGCTGATCGTAACAGCTTTTGCGAAGTTTCGATTGGCCCCGCCAGGTTGAAGATCGCCATGGCGAACAATATTGCCGACCGGTTTGAGGCTGGCGCAAAATAGAAACCCCGCCGTTTCGGCGGGGTTTTCGTCGGAGCAGCGAGATCGGGGCGATTAGGCCGGGATGCGTTCGTCCGCCTCGTGCGGCTCGCGCAGCACGTAGCCGCGGCCCCACACGGTCTCGATGAAGTTGCGGCCTTCGGAGGCGTTGGCGAGCTTCTTGCGCAGCTTGCAGATGAAGACGTCGATGATCTTCAATTCCGGCTCGTCCATGCCGCCATAGAGATGGTTCAGGAACATTTCCTTGGTCAACGTGGTGCCCTTGCGCAGCGAGAGCAGCTCCAGCATCTGATATTCCTTGCCGGTCAGATGCACGCGCTGGCCGCCGACTTCCACCGTCTTGGTGTCGAGATTGACCACGAGATCGCCGGTCTGGATGACGGACTGGGCATGGCCCTTGGAGCGGCGCACGATAGCGTGGATACGCGCGACCAGCTCGTCCTTGTGGAAGGGTTTGGTCATGTAGTCGTCGGCGCCGACGCCGAGACCCTTGACCTTGTCCTCGATGCCGGCGAGGCCGGATAGGATCAGAATGGGGGTTTTGATCTTGGAGACCCGGAGCTGCTTCAGCACGTCGTAGCCGGACATGTCGGGCAGGTTCAGGTCGAGAAGGATAATGTCGTAGTCATAGAGTTTGCCGAGATCGACGCCTTCTTCTCCGAGGTCCGTCGTATAGACGTTGAAACTCTCGGATTTGAGCATCAATTCGATCGACTGCGCGACGGCGCTGTCATCTTCTATCAGCAAAACGCGCATGCCAGTCCCCTTTAGTCGCCGCTCCTGGGCGTCAGGTCGGCCGCACTTGCGGCACTCACAAAACGCCTTTGCACAACTGATTCGGATCCTGACGAGACATGGTTAACAAAAACTGATTCCCATTCGCAAGGTCCGCGGTGCAATTTTTTTCGAATCGCCCTAAGATGTTGCGCAGAAGCAGCTTTTCTCATCCGTTCTCGTTCAAGCTCCACTTTAAGAGGCCGGACTAACCGACTCTTGCGACTCGCCCTTCTTCTGAACAGGCAAGCGACCTCAGTCACCCAAAGACAGTGACGCAATGATTAATGATGCGGGTAAACACGAAGTTAAGCGGATGCGGAGAAATCGGCGAAACTTAAGGTTTTCGCAATGAAAGCGCTCGCGGAACAGATCGGCGACATCGACGGCGTCAATATTTATGGCCGCGTGGTCGGCGTTCGCGGGCTCATGGTTGAGATCGCCGGCCCCATCCATGCGATGTCGGTCGGCGCCCGCATCGTGATCGACGTTGGCGGCAATCGCTTCATCCCGGCGGAGGTCATCGGCTTCTCCGGCAGCAACGCGGTGGTGATGCCGTTCGGTGGTCTCGAAGGCGTCAGGCGTGGCTGCCGTGCTGTCATCGCCAACGCCGCCGGCTTCGTGCGGCCGTCGGCGGCCTGGCTCGGCCGCGTCGTCAACGCGATGGGCGAGCCGATCGACGGAAAGGGTCCGCTGCCGCAGGGCGCCTCTCCCGTTCCCTTCCGCAACGCACCGCCGCCGGCGCATTCGCGCAAGCGGGTCGGCAGCCCGCTCGATCTCGGCATCCGCGCGCTCAACACGTTCCTGACCTGCTGCCGAGGCCAACGGCTCGGCATCTTCGCCGGCTCCGGCGTCGGCAAGTCGGTGCTGCTCTCGATGCTGGCGCGCAATGTCGATGCCGACATCTCGGTGATCGGGCTGATCGGCGAACGCGGCCGCGAGGTGCAGGAATTCCTCCAGGAAGACCTCGGCGAGGAGGGCCTCGCGCGCTCGGTGGTCGTGGTCGCGACCTCCGACGAGCCGGCCTTGATGCGGCGGCAGGCCGCTTACCTCACGCTCGCGATCGCGGAGTATTTTCGCGATGAGGACAAGGAGGTGCTGTGCCTGATGGATTCGGTGACGCGCTTTGCCATGGCGCAGCGCGAGATCGGGCTGTCCGCCGGCGAGCCGCCGACCGCCAAGGGCTATACGCCGACGGTGTTCACCGAACTGCCGAAGCTTCTGGAGCGGGCAGGGCCGGGGACCGGGGTCGGCGCCATCACCGCGATCTTCACGGTGCTGGTCGATGGCGACGACCACAATGAGCCGATCGCCGATGCCGTGCGCGGCATCCTCGATGGTCACATCGTGATGCAGCGCTCGATCGCCGAGCGCGGGCGCTATCCTGCGATCAACATCCTCAAATCGGTCTCCCGCACGATGCCGCGCTCGGCCGACCCGGCATTTCTCCCCGTTATCACCAGGGCGCGGCAGGTGATGGCGACATATGCTGATATGGAAGAGTTGATCCGGCTCGGCGCCTACCGGGCCGGTTCCAGCCCGGAAGTGGACGAGGCGATCCGCCTGCACGAGCCTTTGGAGGCCTTCCTGCGCCAGGGCAAGGGCGAGTCTGTCAGTTTGGCCGACGGCTATCGGCAACTGGCGCAAATCCTCTCGAATTTGGAAACGGAACGCTAACTTTGTCGGGCCATCATCCGCGGCATGTCATTAGCTGCGCCGGCGGGGTCCAGGGGGAGCCGGCCTTGTCCCGCGTTCGAAATCGGGACTTCTGGGGAGTATGAGTCGATGAAGTCACGTGACACGCTGATCCGCCTGAAGAAATTTCAGGTCGACGAGAAGCGCCGCAGGGTCACCCAGATCGAAGGCATGATCGCCGATTTCCATCGCATGTCGGTGGAGCTTGAACGCGAGATTCAGGTCGAGCAGGAGCGAGCCGGGATCAACGATCCCGCTCACTTTGCCTATCCGACCTATGCCAAGGCTGCGATCCAGCGCCGCGAAAACCTGACCCGCTCCGCTGACGAGCTACGCATCCAGCTCGAGGAGGCCAAGGCGCAGCTCGGCGAAGCCTTCGAGGAACTCAAGAAGGTCGAGCTCCTGGACGAGCGCGACCAGGCCCGCGAGCGCGCTGAAGAGAGCGCCCGGGAGCAGGCCGACATGGACTCGATCGGCTTGATGCGGGCGCGTCTCGGCGTTGCCTGAATCCTGAACCTCTCCACGTTGGATGGGAACCGAACCCGGGCTGCGAAGCCCGGGTTTTGCTTTGGAAAGGTCCCGAATCCATCGGCTGGTGGACCGCGGCCTGCCGAACTATGCTACGAGAAGATAGGATTAATTCCCGGCATCAGGCGAACAGGGATCGCGATTTGGGGGATGCTGAATGCTGACGCCGGCTGAACTGGTCTGGCTGATCGCTGCCGTTGCGAAGGGGGATGAGGCCGCTTTCGAGCGATTGTACGTGGCCACGCGGGCGAAACTCTTCGGCGTCGTCCTGCGTATCTTGCGGCGACAGGATCTTGCCGAGGAGGTCATTCAGGATACTTACGTCAAGATCTGGAACAGCGCGGGACAATTCGACCCGGCGCTGGCGTCGCCGATCACCTGGATGGCATCCATTGCCCGCAACCGCGCCATCGACATGGTCCGCAAGAAGAGCGAAATCTCGCTGGAGGAAGAGCCTGCGGCGATGGAGGTCGCGGCCGAGACGCCCGATCCGCTGGCGCGACGCGAGATGACGGAGGAACTGCGCCGCTTGTTGGAATGCGTCGGCCGTCTGGAGCCGGACCGGCAGAAGCTCGTGCTGCTTGCCTATTACAACGGCTGGAGCCGCGAGCAGCTCGCCGTCAAATTCGAGACGCCGGTGAACACGGTGAAGACATGGCTGCGCCGTAGCCTATTGGAGATCAGGGAGTGTCTTGGGTTTTGAAGGCTTGGATTTTGAAGGCCTGGGTTTTGAAGGCTTGGGTTTTGACGTCGTGTGATGGCTCATAACGAGGACCATATCGCGCTCGCCGCCGAGTACGCGCTCGGCTCGCTCGATGCGGAGGAGCGCGCGCAGGTCGAGACCATGATGGCGATGGACAAGGAGTTCACCGCCCTCGTGCAGGCCTGGGAATTCAGGCTCGGCCCGCTCAACCAGATGGTGGGCCTGGTCGAGCCGCGGCCGATCGTGTGGGAGAACATCAAGAGCGCGATCGCGCAATCCTCCGCACCGGAGGCGCCCTTGGCCCTGCCGCCGGAAGCCCCGTCATCTTCGCCACCGCCGGTCGAGCCGAGAGTCGTCGCCGGGCCCCCCGTCCAACGGGCGCCGGTCGTCGACAACGACCGCGTCGTCCAGCTCACAAGCCGGCTCAGACGCTGGCGCGGCGTGGCGTCGGCGGTGAGCGCGATCGCGGCGGCGCTCCTGGTGGTGCTGGGGCTTCAGGTCTACCGCCCCGATGCCCTGCCTGACGCCATCCGTCCGAAGCCCCGTACAGAGATCGTGGAGGTCAAGACACCGCCCCCGCCGCCCTCGGGACAATTTGTCGCCGTGCTGCAGCAGGACGGCAACTCGCCAGCCTTCATCCTGACCGTCGATGCCGCCACCAGGAACTTCACGGTGCGCCGGGTCGGTGCGACGCCGGAGCCCGGCAAGAGCTTCGAGCTGTGGCTGATCTCGGACAAGCTGCCGCAGCCGCGCTCGCTCGGCGTGATCGGCGCTGATGATTTCACCGAGCGCCCGGTGCTGTCGTCCATCGATGCCGCCACGATCAATGATGCGACCTACGCAGTCACCGTCGAGCCGGAGGGCGGGTCGCCGACGGGCATGCCGACCTCGGCACCGATCTTCTCCGGCAGGCTGATCGAGAGCGTGCCGCCCGGAACCGCTGATTCAAAATAAAAAGAAAACGCCCGTGGGGAGCGGGCGTTTTCGATAGTCAACTTGGGGGTAGTTGGGGGTCTTAATATCCACGTGGCCTTTGGGGGGCTGTAAAGAACCACGTGAATTCCGTAAATTCCTCTCTTGCTCTAGCGTACGAGCGAATTGTTCGATGAGGTGATGGCCACCGGCTTGCCGGCCTTCATCACCCGCGCGGTCTGGTACTCGTCCACGCTGTTACGCGCCATGATGCCAAGGCCGGCCACAACCACACCCGCTACGAGTGCAACGACCACAATCTTCAGATGGGTCGTCCGATCCGCGCTGTAGATCGAGTGGTTCATGGAAGTCTCCTGCCGCCTTCCCTGTCGCTTACTTTTTGTCGGTCGCCTCTTCCGACAGGTTCAACATCCTTGCGCCCTTCCAACATAGGAATCGCCGATTCCGTTCCGTAGAGGCGATCACAAGCCCGTGAACAGACGTGATCCGACGCGATCGAAATCCGCGTTGGCGGGAATATTATTCAGTTATTGCAATGCGTTAGATCGAGAGTGGGGCGCGGCGACGATAAGCTGTTGAAATTAAGCCATTTTCTACAAACAAGTTGCATGTGACGAAAATGCTGCGTCGCTTTGCGACTGATTTGCGGGCCGGTCACACGCTCCCGACGGTCTTCAAGCGTGCCCGCGGATGGATTTCCGCCTGCGACAAAACGGTCGTCTGCGAGCGGAAGCGTTCAACCAGCGAGCGAACGAAGGGCCGGATCGCGGCCGAGGTCACCAGCACCGGCGCTTCGCCTTCGCGCGCGGCCTGCTCGAAGGCGTTGCGGGTCGCGGTCATGAATTCCGACAATTTGGACGGCTGCATCGCAAGGCTCCTGTCCTCGCCCGTGCCCACGATCGATTCCGCGAACGCCTGCTCCCAGCGCGCCGACAGCGCAATCAGCGGCAGGTAGCCGTTGTAGGAAGTGTTCTGCGCGCAGATCTGCCGCGCCAGGCGGGCGCGAACATGCTCGACCATGGTCGCCGGATTGCGCGAGAAGGCGAGCGCGTCGGCAATGCCTTCGAGGATGGTCGAGAGGTCGCGGATCGAGACGCGCTCGGCCAGCAGCAGTTGCAGCACGCGCTGGATGCCGGAGATCGTGACCTGGCTCGGCACGATATCCTTGATCAGCTCGCCCTGTTCCTTCGGCAGTTCCTTGAGCAGCTTCTGCACCTCGCCGTAGGACAACAGGTCCGACATGTTGTTCTTGAGCAGCTCGGTCAGGTGCGTCGACAGCACGGTGGCGGCATCGACCACGGTGTAGCCCTTCAGCGAGGCCTCTTCCTTCAGCGCGGCGTCGACCCAGGTCGCAGGCAGACCAAACGTCGGCTCGACGGTATGGATGCCGGGGATCGCAACCTGGTTGCCGCCGGGGTCCATCACCATGAACTGGTTCGGCCAGATCCGCCCCGTGCCGGCATCGACCTCCTTGATCTTGATGACATAGGTGTTGGCCTCGAGCTGGACGTTGTCGAGGATGCGCACCGCCGGCATCACGAAGCCCATCTCGACCGCGAGCGAGCGGCGCAGTGCCTTGATCTGCTCGGTCAATCGGTCGGTGCCGTCGGGGCCGTTGACGAGCGGCAGCAGCGCATAGCCGAGCTCGATCTTGAGGTCGTCGATCTTGAGCGCGCTCGAGATCGGCTCCTCGGCGGCTGCTGCGGCTGCCGCTGCCGCAGCAGTAGGGGCGGCCGCAGCGGCGGCCTGGACGGCCTTGGCGGCATGCTTCTGCTTGCGCGCGGTCCAGGCTAGCGCGGCGGCGCCGGAGCCCAGCGCCAGGAACGGGATCATCGGAATGCCCGGCAGCAGCGACAGCACGATCATGACGCCGGCCGACATGCCGAGCGCCTGCGGGTAGCCCGAGAGCTGTTTCATCAGCGCCTTGTCGGCGGCGCCGGAGACGCCAGCTTTCGAGACCAGGAGGCCCGCGGCGGTCGAGACGATCAGCGCCGGGACCTGCGTCACCAAGCCATCGCCGACGGTCAGCACGGTGTAGGTGCGCGCGGCTTCGGCAAAGCCGAGGCCCTGCTGGGCGACGCCGATGATGATGCCGCCGACGACGTTGATGAAGACCACGAGCAGGCCGGCGATCGCGTCGCCACGGACGAATTTCGAGGCACCGTCCATGGCGCCGAAGAAGCCGCTTTCGTCCTCCAGCTCCTTGCGCCGTTCCTTGGCGACCTTCTCGTCGATCAAGCCGGCGGAGAGGTCGGCGTCGATGGCCATCTGCTTGCCCGGCATCGAATCCAGATGGAAGCGTGCCGCGACTTCGGCGATGCGGCCCGAACCCTTGGTGATGACGACGAAGTTGACGATGACCAGGATCGCGAACACGATGATCCCGATCACGAAATTGCCGCCCATCACGAAATTGCCGAAGGCCTCGATGACGTGGCCGGCGGCTGCCGTGCCCTCATGCCCGCGCGACAGGATCAACCGGGTCGAGGCCAGGTTGAGCGACAGCCGCAGCATGGTCGAGATCAACAGGATGGTCGGGAACGAGGAGAATTCCAGCGGCGCCTGGATGAACAGGGCGGTCATCAGGATCAGGACCGACAGCGTGATCGAGATCGCCAGGAACAGATCGAGGACGATCGAGGGCAGCGGCAGGATCAGCACCACCAGGATGGTGAGGATGCCGAAGGCGAGCGCGATGTCGCCGCGCTTCAGGATGTTGGTGATGTCGGCGAAAGAGAAGCCGCCGGATGCCGTGCCCTGACCCGCCGTCACGTCGACCATGGTAGCCCGATCCCCCCGCGCCTGCCGGGCGCGGCCGCCAAATGTCTGCGCGGCGGCTTGCGGGCCGCCGCTCCGAAAGTGAGGCACCGCGCTGGCGTCCACGGGGGATCCCCTCCCGTCATCCGCGACCGACGACACTCGACTTCACCCGGCAATTTTTGCCCAGCGTATGGTTAGTAAAGGGTTAACGACACTGTCCTTTCGGGAGGCTGGGGGAGGATGAGGCCGCCCGTGGCCTCGCCCTTCGAGACGACCGCTGCGCGATCTCCTCAGGGTGAGAGGATGGAGCGGAGTGCGTGGCTCTCCACCTCATTCTCGGTGTCGTCCCCCACGAAAGCGGGGACCCATAACCACAGGGAAGTGCGGTGACGCGAGCAAGCGGTTGCAGCGGAGCACACCACAAAGGCCTGTGGTTATGGGTCCCGGGTCAAGCCCGGGACGACGTGGGGATGGGTTCGGATTCAAATGTCAAACAGCGGAGAGAATGTGAGTTCGCGTTCTCGCGGCGCATTGCGTCCGAGGTTTGCGTCTCGTTTCACCCTCCTCGATATCAGAGGGCGCAGGGAAAGCCGGGTGCTGGTTGCACCCGTGGGTCCCGTGCAACAAAAAGCACGGGGGTAGGACCACAGGTTCAACCGAAGCATTCCGGCTTTCCCTGCGCGATGGTGTTACGGTTTCCTTCGTGCTCTCCTCGGTGACCGGGCTTTCTTGCCACCGTCGCTCTGTTCAACGAACAAAACTTAGCGCCAGCGTCGGGGCGCCAGGACCACACGACTTCGCCGTCCGCTGATGCTGCGTTCGTCTATCGCAACATCCGCGTCCACCGCATCTCACCGCAACGTTCGTGACGATCGCGACCCGCCCCTCATTCGGGTGAGACGCGCGGAGTTAAAGCACTGATTTGCCCGACGGCGGAAGCGGAATGTTTTTCGCTACAGGGCTGGACGGGGCAAATCAGGTTGAAATCGCAGGTGAATTTTTCTTCGTCATTCCGGGGCGATGCGACAGCGTCGAGCTATGATGTGCAATTGCACATCAGAGAATCCATTTCTCCGCTCGTGCATGCGGCTAGATGGATTCCGGGCTCGCGCTGCGCGCGCCCCGGAATGACGGAGAGTGAGGCGCGCGGCATCACGAAAACCGGCGCACGGGCCGAGATGCAGACAAACGGATTTGATTCGTGCTCATCAAGCACTCCGCAGAAGATCAGACGCTCCGCACAAGAAAAAGGAAACGACCGACGAGGAGCCGGCCATGCACAGGACACTCGATCCCACTCAAGACGGCCGATACGACAGCGCTCGCGACCGGGCTCTCTCCCTGCCGCTGGAAGGGCTCGATCCCGCAGATCCCGAGCTGTTCCGCTCCAACACCCATTGGCCCTACTTCGATCGGCTGCGCAAGGAAGATCCGGTCCACTACACCAGCGACAGCATGTTCGGCGCGTATTGGTCCATCACCAGATACGAGGACATCATCGATGTTGAAGCCAATCATGCGGTGTTCTCCTCGGCGTCGGCGCTTGGCGGCATCACCCTGGTCGACGTGACACCCGACCTGCGCCGCGAGAGCTTCATCAGCATGGATCCTCCGCGCCATGCCGCTCAGCGCAAGACGATAGCTCCAGTATTCACGTCAACACATCTCGAACAGTTGGCAATCGGCATCCGTGAGCGCTCTGTCGAATGCTTCGACAATCTGCCGACGAGCGAGGTGTTCGACTGGGTCGGCCGGGTCTCGATCGAGCTGACCACGCAGATGCTGGCCGTCCTGTTTGATTTCCCCTTCGAGGATCGCCGAAAGCTGACGCGCTGGTCTGATCTGGCAACGACCATTCCGGGCCCCGGAGGTGTCGTTGCGACCGAGGACGAGCGGCAGGCTGAACTTGAAGAATGCGCGCGATATTTCAGCCGGCTCTGGGACGCGCGCATCAACCAGCCGCCGAAAAGCGATCTGTTGTCGCTGATGGCGCACAGCCCGGCCGCGCGCGACGTGGATCCGAAAAATTTCCTCGGTAATCTGCTGCTTTTGATCGTCGGCGGGAACGAGACTACTCGCAATACCTTGTCGGGCAGCATCTATGCGGTCAATCGGCATTGGGATCAGTATCAGAAGCTCAGGAAGAGTCCTGCCCTGATCGATAGTTTCGTGCAGGAGGTGATCCGCTGGCAGACGCCAGTTGCCCATATGCGGCGGACGGCACTTTCCGACATCGAGTTCCGCGGCAAGCTGATCAGGAAGGGCGATAAAGTCGCGATGTGGTATGTCTCGGGCAACCGCGACGAAGAGGTCATCGAGAAGCCTTACGAGTTCATCATCGATCGGCAGCGACCGCGCCAGCATCTGTCGTTCGGCTTTGGTATTCACCGCTGCGTCGGGCTTAGGCTCGCCGAGCTGCAGCTCAAGATCATCTGGGAAGAAATCCTGAAGCGTTTCGAGCGTATAGAAGTGGTCGACGAACCGAGGCGAGTGTATTCGAATTTCGTCAATGGCTACGAGACCCTGCCTGTTCGGATTGCCAGATAGCGAACACCGGAGTCCGCTCATGGCCCGAGGCGGTGAGTGGCCTTCAGGAACTCGCCAGCACGCTCGCCGATGACGACGCATGGGGCCATGGTATTGCCGGTCGTCACCCGCGGCAGGACCGATCCGTCGGCGATCCGCAAATGATCGAGACCGTAAACGCGCAAGTCGTGGTCGACCACCGACATGGCATCGCGCCCCATCTTGGCAGTGCAGGTTTGGTGCGAGTGGCTGACCGTCGCATTACGGATGAACGTTTCCAGCCCGGAATCGTCGACCGGTCCCGGCACGAGTTCTCTTTTCATGAAAGGTCGCAAGGCCGGTGAATTGCCGATAGCCCTGCAGAACTCGACACAGGTCTTCAGCGCCTTCAGATCGGCGGGATCGTCGAGGCAGTTTGCATCGATCTCGACCGGGTCGTCTGGATTGGGTCCGGTCAGTCGGAGGCAGCCCCGGCTGGCGGTGCGCAGTACCGCATTTGTCAGTGACCAACTATCGGGCGGCAGCGGATCCTTGGCGGCCTGCGGACTGGCATAGGGTGCCTCGACCATGAGCGTCTGCAGGTCCGGCACCTCGAGCGCGGAGTCACTGCGCCAAAGTGCGGTCGCTTCCGTCAAATTGTTGCGGCGTTCAATAGGCCCACACGACTCCCAGACGCATGGTGCCATGAAGTGATCCTGGAAGTTCTGGCCGACGCCGGGCAGATGCTGGACAAGAGGAATGCCGAAGCGTTTCAGCTCGGCCTCATCGCCGATACCGGACTGCATGAGCAGCTTGGGCGTGTGAATGGCGCCCAGCGACAGCACGACTTCGCCAGCACCGATGCGACGCATCTTGCCCTCATACGCGACCTCCACGCCGGTCACTCGCTTGCCGGCCAACGTTAGACGAGTGACGAGTGCGCCTGTCAGGACCGTGAGGTTTGAACGATCCATGATAGGATAGACATAGGAACGAAAGATGGATTGCCGTCGGCCATCGCGGACGCACAGGTTGGTGAGGGCGGCGCCACCATGGCCCTCCATCATCACGCCGTTCTGGTCATCGAACGTCGGAACGCCGACGGTGGCAAAGGCCTCGATCATCGCGGCGGCGAGAGGATGCGGATCAGGCGCCGGTTGCACGAAGACCATCCCCCCGGAGCCGCGGCGGACTGCATCCGGTGCGCCGTGCCAGTCCTCGATGCGCCGATAGATCTGCAGCACGGATTGATAGTTCCAGCCGTCATCACCGGCTTCCGCCGCGAAGCCATCCCAATCCGCTTTGTGGCCGCGCGACCAAACCATCACGTTGATACTGGATCCGCCGCCGAGCACCTTGCCCATGGACATGGGAATGGCGCGATCGTTCAGCCGAGGATTTGGCATCGCGTTGAAGGACCAGTCGTGTTCGCCACGGCGAAGGGCGGGCCAACGCGACGCGCTCATGATGTCAGGCACGTCATCGCTGCCGCCGGCCTCGAGCAGGAGAACGCTGACGTCGGCATTCTCCGCCAAACGCCGCGCCACTACTGAACCCGATGACCCCGACCCGCAAATGATGAAGTCATAGTGGGACTTCAACTCAGCTCTCAGCTTCTGCTGATTGGCCTGAACACGAGCGGCAAGGTCGTCGGCCATGATTTTCCTCTTGCACGATCGCCATCATGGGACGGCGCTTGCCTGATATTCCTCGGCGAATTCTATCAGGAGTCCGAAGCGCCGCTGTTATCGATGAGCGGCATCACCGAAGTGTGTCCCGCCCAGGCAAAGGTTACAGCCGCAACACTTGGTGTCTGAGGACGCGAGAATCCCGGGGTGGGTTGGTCGAGCCACACGCATCGTAACTTCCACGCGTGAGAGTGATGGCGTAACGCACGGGTCAGAGGCGCAACGGATGGCGGATTACGTTTTTGGCTGCACTCGTTGAAGCAACGGAGAACGGGACGCTGGATCATGAACCGATTAGACGGAATCGGATCATGATCTCATCTTTGTTCAAGCATGAGTTCCGTGCAAACGGTTCCCGTTCGTCGGATGCGGAGCGCTCGCCGCTTTAACAAGTTGTAAACTTCTCCCGATCAATTTGACGGACTTCGCCCACATAGCAAGGAGCTCCAAATGTTGCGCCGCGAGCGTAAAGAGTTGGAACAAAAGCTTGCGCAAACCCGAAGGCTGGCACAGGAACCGACCGATCTGTTTACGCTTGAACGGTTGGCACAGCTTATCGAGGACTTGGAGTTTCGGTTGGAGGCCGGTCGCGTCGCCGCCTAGGCATTTTCGGTTCTGATGGAATCAGAACCGAAGCTCTAGATTCTTGTTTTGACGCGTTTTCTTCACGCGAACCGGTGTCCACTTCGCTTGAAAACGCTCTCGGCTCGCGTATCGGAGCGCGATCTTCCGTCCGCAGATGATGCGCTCATCGGTGGCAAAAGCGTTTACCGTATTTCTCAGTCGGCGGCCGTGACGGTGTAGTCGGCGAATTGTACGTGGCTATCGGCCTTCGACCACAGGCCGACGCGACCCGAGACGGGCTGCGCCAATGTGTGCTCGAGATAGAGCTTGCCATCGAGATAGCCCTCGACCTTTGTACCGATGATGCGAACCTTGAGGTCGTGCCATTGGCGCGTGGCGGTCGGCGTGTTGCGCACCCATTTGACCGACGAGCGCTTGCCGTTCTCGAACTTCCAGAGCACGAGGTTGTTTTCCAGACAATTGGCGCGGACGGTCAGGTAGTTGCCGTTCGGCTTCAGGTTGAACAGGATTCCGGCACCCTGATCGATGCGGCCGGACAATCCCTGGAAGCGCACGGTGATCTCGCCGTTGGTGAAGTTTTCGATGTTGGGCGCGATCACGTAGGGGAAGTAGGCATAGGCCTGGACCCGATCGAGGAATTCGGCGTAGCGCTCGCCATAAAGCGCGCGCGCCTTGTCGGCGAGCCCGGCAGACGATTGTCCCTCCTTCCACTGCCGGCCGTCCACCGCAAGCACCTTCTTGCCGCTATCGCTCTCGATGTGCCAGATGCCGACGACCGGCACGAGCGATTTCGGCTCAGTGCCCACGGTTTCGTCGACAAAGTCGATTTTTGTCGGCTGCCCGGCGAGTGCCGGCAGCGCCAGCGCTGCGAGAACCATCGCAGCAGCGATGGGCTTGATGCTTCCTCCTGCGGTCATGATTGGGCTCCTTTGCAGGTGAACAGGGATTTGGCCGGCGGGCGCCGGCTCCACCACCAGGCGCCCGCGATCAACAGCGGGAGTCCGCCGACGAACCAGAACAGTGCAGCATCTGCCGTGGCGACCAGCGGATAGCCCGGATATTCGTCACTGGGTGCGGGCGCGGGCGGTTGCTTGCCGGCGAGGGCATACAGCAGCGGCAGGACTTCGCGCGGACTGGTCGAGCGGCTGACATCCGATCGGGCGCCGTATGAGTATTCGATTTCGCCATAAGCATCATTGGCCGGTTGGCTGGCGGCATCGCGATGGCTGCCGGCGACAATAATCGAGACGTTCGGCATCGCGCGATCGAGCTTTGCCAGCACGTTGCGTTGCAGATCGGCGTAGCGTGGATCCTCGGGGGCGAGATTCACCTTGATGATCAGAGGCAGTCGGAGCGTGGCGAGCAGCCGCTGATCGGCAGCCGGGAAGGAGTTTCGCCGGTCCTCGGTGACATCGACCGATTGCCTGATCTGCGTCGCCAGACCGAGCGCCAGCAAGATGGCGAGCACGCATGGGACAGAACGCATGCACTTGGTTTGCGTTGGGACGCCGGGCGGCAACCAGATGGACGCGAGGGCGGACAGGCCTGCGATTGCGCCGGTCACGCCGAGCACCAGCCCGGCGGAGAGCAAGCCTTGTTCGAACGGGCGCAGCGCCTGCGTCAGTGATAGTTGCGCGACAAAGGCCGCGAGGCCGGAATGGCCGGCGAGGGTGAAGTCGAGCACCCATGATCCGATCGTCACTGCCAGCGCGATGATGGCTGAAGTGGCCGCGCTATCGGCAATGGTCGCGGCGAATAATGCAATCGCGCCCACGAGCAGGCCGTAGAGCAGATGGCCGAACAAGAGGTTCACGGTCTCGGACGCCGCAAGATGCCCGCCCATCGTCGCCCAGATCGCGAGTGCTGAAAGGGCGGGAATGCTTACCAGAATCCAGGCCGCGAGCACGGCGGCGAGCTTGGCAAGAATGAGCGTCGAGGATCGATAGGGCAACTGGACCAACAGGCGCAGCGCGCCCGATTCCTTTTCCTGGCCCAGCGCGCGGATCGCCACGAATGGGAACAGCAGCGTGACCGCGACGTAGAACGCGCCGAATGTCGGCACCAGGACGCCGTCGAGCGGCGACAGGCTTGCCGCCAGTACCGGAGATTGCTGCGCCGACGCGCTCGCTTCGCCATAGAGCGAGACGGCTTGAACGAAGCTGTAGCCGATCAATGGACAGACCAGGAGCAGCATTGTCCAGAGCGCCCGGCCGCAGACAATCTCGGCCAATTCCTTTGCAAGCAGCGGAGCAAGCGGCGCCTCGCGAGCGCGATGTGGTTCAGGTGAGCGCAAGAAAAATCTCCTCCAGCGAGCCGTTCGCCAGCGCGGTTGTCGCGCGCAATTCGCCGAGAGTGCCGATACCGCGTACCTTTCCCCCGGCGAGCAGCAGAAAGCGGTCGCAGGCACGCTCGGCATCCGCGAGCTGGTGGATGGCGAGGATGAAGGTGCGTCCCCGCGCCGCTTCCTGGCGGATCACGTCGATGATGGTGCGCGTCTGCCTGATGTCGAAGCCATCGAACGGTTCGTCCATCACCAGCACGTCATGAGGCGTCAGCAGACCGAGCCCAAGCAGCAGCCGGCGGTTGTAGCCCTTGGACAGCGCATGCACACGCTTGCCGAGGGCCGGCGTCAATCCGACGGCAGCGATCGTTGCGGCCGTCTGCGCTGCCGTTCGCTTGTAGACCCGCGCAAAGAAAGTCATGACGTCGATCGCGAACCGGTCCTGATAGGGCCGTATGCCATCGGGCAGATAGAACAGCGCTTCCTTTCTCCGCGGTGGGGGCAATTCCTCGCCGCACCAGAAAACAGTGCCTTGCTCCGTCGCGAGCAGGCCCACAAGCGATTCCAGCAAGGTCGTCTTCCCGGCCCCGTTCGGACCGACAATGCCAAGGATTTCACCGGCCGCGACGGAAAATGAGACATGCGCGACCGCCGCCTCCTGGCCGTACCGCTTAACGAGGTCTTCCACGCGAAGGAGCTCGCGGGACGTATCGTGAGCAGTAGCAGCCGCGGAGATCATGGACCCGGCCCAATCGCGGCGGGCGTACCCATGGGCGGCCCTCTCACTTCTGCGCCACCGCCGTTTTATCGAGCGCGGCGCGGATGCCTCGGGCGAGCTTTTGCGCGTCGTCGTTGGCCCAGAAATGGATGAAGAACATCCGCGGCTGCTCGTCGAGCATGTGGCTGTGGATCGCGGTCACCTCGATATCGCCGGCGCGCAGGGCTCGGATCAGCGGATTGACCTCGTCGCCGGTGACGAGGAAGTCGCCCGTGATGGCGGCTTTGCCGCCGCCGGTCGGCTGGAAGTTGATCCCGTTGGCACCGCCCATCGCGGGGGTGACCGTCATGCCCGCTTCGGTCGCCGGCTCGCGGCGCGGGATCGTGAACTGATCGACGCCGCCGGTGACGTTCCCTTTGGCGTGCATGATCTCGTCGAGCTTCGCGGTGTCGAGGTCGACGGTGGGCGCAGGGCCGGCGGTGGTCGCCGGCGGCTCGAACGGCGTCTTGCTGCCGGTCGACAGCGCCTCGTGGATCGCGCTAGCCAGCTTCACCGGATCGCCATGTCCGGCGACATGCATGTAGAACGTTGCCGGCGAGGCGCGCAGGATGTGGTTGTGGATCGCCGTGATGTCCAGTCCGCTGTTCAAGAGCTTCGTCATGACTGGCGTGATCTCGGATTCGAGCAGGACGAGATCGCCCATCACCATCGCCTGACCATCCATGGGAGTGAAGGCCACCCAGCCGCCGAGCGCGAGCGCGGGCTTGATCGTTACGCCGTCGAGCGTGACATGCAGATCGGACCGCGGCAGGCCGTAGCGATGGACCTCTCCGCTGACGGTAGCGGTCTTGCCGAGCGCTGTGTCCACCTTTTTCCAATCGATCGACTGCGCGTGAGCTTCCGAGATGAACGGCTCCGCAAAGATGTTCCAATCGACGGGCTGCGCCGATGCGAGGCTCGGTAACAGCAAGGCTGCGGCGATGGCGGCAAAACGAGTTTTCATGGTCATGGGGATTGGCTCCTCTTGTTGGCGTTCGTGTATTCGAGATGCTTGTGCTTGCGACCGCGGCGCGCAGCTCTAGCGCCGCTCCTTGATTTGACCGCTGCTGTCGACGACGATCTGGACCTCCTTGCCGTCTTTGACGGCCTTCACGACGATGCCTTCGGCGGTCGATTTCATCTCACCGACCTGCGAGTAGCCGGCCGACTCGAGCTTCGCGACGAGTTCCTGTTGCGTCAGGGCATAGGCAGGCGACAGCACGCCCGCCATCGTCAGGCAAAGGGCTGCGCCAGAGATCAGTCGCATCATGGTCATTGCTCCCAGCTTGTGCCTCCAGCCCATTGTTTACTGCTATCGTCATTCGGCTCGCCGCCACGTGCGCTTCGGTCAGATGATGCCAGTCAGGCGCCACAGGACGCCGGTGATGCAGGACGCTGCGAGGACGACAAGCATTCCTACATTGAAGCGAAAAATCGCAATCGCCGCCGCGAGCGACAGCGCAAGCGCCGGCCAATCCACGCTGCGCAGTACCGGCGCATCGAAGAAGAGACCGAAGCCTTGCACCGGAAAAGTCTGCCGGAAGATCGTGTGCAGCGCGAACCAGATGGAGAGATTGAGAATGACGCCAACGACCGCGGCGGTGATCGCCGAGAGTGCGCCGGCGAGCGCCTTGTTGCCGCGTAACGCCTCGATGTAGGGCGCCCCGACGAAGATCCAGAGAAAGCAGGGCGTGAAAGTGACCCAGGTCGCGAGCAATCCGCCGAGTGTGCCGGCCAGCATCGGGGACAGCCCGCTCGCCTCACGGAACGCGGCCATGAAGCCCACGAACTGGACCACCATGATGAGCGGCCCCGGCGTGGTCTCTGCCATTCCGAGGCCGTCGAGCATCTCGCGCGGGGTTACCCAGTGATAGTATTCGGCGGCCTGTTGCGCGACGTAGGCCAGCACGGCGTAAGCCCCGCCGAACGTCACCATCGCCATCTTGCTGAAGAAGATCGCTATCTGGCTGAACACATCGCTCGGTCCCAGGGCGATAAGCAAGGCGAAGACAGGAACAAGCCAGAGCGCAAGCCAAGCCGCGCCCACACGCAGGGTGCGCGCGGCATTCGGCCGGACGTGATCCGGCACAGCTTCGCCGAGCATGCTGTCGATCACGGCAGAACTCTTTCCGCCGTGTTCGAGGGCTGCGAACTCCGGCCTTCCGAGCCGCGCGCCAACGAAGCCGGTGATGGCGGCGGCAACGATGATGACCGGAAACGGCACCCCGAAGAAGAAGATTGCGATGAAGGCGATCGCCGCCAACGCAACCATGACCGGATTGCGGAGCGCACGCCTGCCGACGCGGACCACCGCCTGGATCACGATGGCGAGCACCGCCGCCTTCAGGCCGAAGAACAGCGCCTCGACGAAGCCGACATTGCCGTAGGCGGCGTAGATGTAGCTCAGCGCCATGATGGCGAAAACGCCAGGCAGGATGAACAGGCCTCCCGCCACGATGCCGCCGACGGTCCGGTGCAGGAGCCAGCCGATATAGGTCGCAAGCTGCTGCGCTTCGGGTCCGGGCAGCAGCATGCAGTAGTTGAGCGCGTGCAGGAAGCGCGCTTCCGAAATCCAGTTCTTCTCTTCGACGAGGATGCGATGCATCACCGCGATCTGCCCGGCCGGGCCGCCGAAGCTCAGGATCGCGACGCGCAGCCAGACGACGAGCGCATCGGCAAAAGAGATGCCGTGCACCTCGTTGTGCGAAGTGGCCTTCGATTCGGCGGTGAGCGCGGTCATGACTTCACCTTGCTGGTCGGCCAGTTGTGGGTCTCCTTGGTCGCGTCGCGGCACCAGCGGTAGAAGGCATCGTAGAGAAGCATGCCGGCGTTGAGCTGCTCGAGGTCGTCGTCGTACATGCGCGACAGGCCGAGCGAGACCGCGAGCAGGCCCGGCGCCTCCGGAGAAAGATCGAGACGCGCGGTGTCGGCCCCGCGCACCATGACGGCCAGCCGCTCCAGTGCAGGCGTCGACAGGCCGAATTCCTGCACCATCACGTCGAACGTGCAGAGTTCGCCGCGGTGGCTCCAGAACACATTCTCGATGTCGAACGGCGTTGCCGCGAAGCGCTCGCCGACCGCGACGACTTCCGCAGGCGCGACGAACAGGAAGACCGCGGCGGGATCGACGAAACGGCGGATCAGCCAGGGACAGGCGATGCGATCGATCTTAGGCCGCGATCGCGTCACCCAGACAGTGCGCCCGCGTCCGTCACGCTGCGGAATCCTGTTGGCGGGCACGGTGGGCAGTTCCGCCTGCTTCCAGCCGAGATGGCCGCCTTCCAGGATCTCCGCCGCGATGCCGTTGTGACGGAGCCAGGCAGCGGCGCCTTCTGAGAGCTTCTCGCCCTTGTTGCAGATGACGATGGCCGACCGTCCGGCCAGCTCTCGTGCCCAGTCGTTGATGTCGAGATGCGATCGGCGCGTCGCGCCCGGGATCAGGCGCGGGTCCGCGGCGAAGTCCTCATCGAGGCGGACATCGATCAGGACAGGCGCACCGGCGGTGCCGATCAGTCGTGAAAGCTTGTCAGGGGAAATGGATGTGTATGAAGACATGCTGCGTCCCTCATAAGTTAAGGACGCGATGCTTGGGCATGTCGCCTCGCGGGGAGATCGCTTAATCCCCGGAAGACAAAATAAACCCCTTGCGGCCGGCCATGTCAATCGATGGCGCGATGCGTCGGTAGTCCTGACGAATCCTTGATCTGATGGTTCCGACCGGTTCCGCGCCACTCGACGCTCGCGCGGCCAATCTGGCGGTGGCCTGATGCAGCGAACCGGCTCGCCATGCGGTGTCGGCAATACTCTCAATTGTCGGCAGTGTGAGCTAGATCAAAGATACCTCCCTGCCGATCTGCGACACGTAGATTCGCGACGAGGAAATGCGGTGGCCGAAATGCCTTATCTCGACTCTGAAACCCTCGGGTGTTAGGAACTTGATGGGGTGGGGCTGATGCGGCAGCGGTTGCAAAGATTTCTTCCGATCGTTCTGATCGCGCTGGCGGTTCAGGTTCTGGCGCCGATCGCCACCTGCTGGGCCGCGGCCATCGCCATTTCCGATCCGGTCGGCTTTGCTGAAATTTGTCACAGCGATTCAGTCGCGTCGGCAGCGAACGCCAATCGAGATGCCAGCCAGCGCGCGCATGGCATCGCCTGTCTGATTTGCTGCGCGGCCCAGGCAAATGCGTCATTTGATGCGCCGCAGGCCATCGTGTTCGCGACGCCATATCGGCAACCGGTCCGGATGGTCTGGCACGCGCGCAGACAGACCGATGTAGCCTCCCGCGCAGGCTCCAACACGCAGGCGCGCGCACCGCCTTCGATGTCGTAAGGCGAGCCGGCGCCACCGCTTCGACAATTCGTCGAAGCGCGACGCCTTTTCCTTCAATCAACATGCATCGCTCGATCGCTGTCCTCGACGGCGCGCGAAGGCATGTCCCGATTTCGTTTGCCTGTCCGGCCCGATCCGCCGGGCAGGGGCGTCACCCCTATGCGCGGCGATGCCGCGCCACACCCGAGTCCTTTTCATCATGAGCAAGCCTTCGTCCGGCCTTGGCCGATCCACTCTCTACCTGTCCAGCGCCCTCATCTCATCGGCGCTGACCGCCACCATCACGCTGGCGCCGCCGGCCGTGACGAGCGTCGCGGCACAGTCGGCCCAAACGCTTCCCCCGGTCGACGTTGCCGCACCGCATCGACGACATTCCGCGCATCAACGATCGAACGCCCGTCGTCCGACGAGTCCCGCGGCGGGCCATCTCGCGGAGGCATCCCAGCGCCCGGCCGAGTATCCGGTGCAGCCTGCGGGCAACGCGACCGTGACGGCGCGGACCGCGTTCGATCGGGGTCTGTCGACCAGCGATTCAGCTTCGCTCGTCACGGAATTGCCGGGAGGCGCAGTGTGGGGCGCCGGCGGCGTATCGAGCCTGCCCGCGATCAACGGGTCCGGCGCCGACCGGGTCCAGGTCGCGATCAACAGCATGTTGATCAGCCCCGCATGTCCGAACGAAATGAATCCGCCGCTGTCCTTCGTCAATCCCACCATGATCGCGAAGATGCGGGCCTATCTCGGTATCGCGCCGGTCAGCACCGGCGGCGACTACATCGGGGCGCGCATCGATGTCACGACCGCGCCTCCCGTGTTCGCCAACGACCCGTCCGGGTGGCTATCGACCGCAACCGTCTCAGGCTTCTTCCGCAGCAACGGCAACGCCTATGGCGTCGATGCCACCGCAACGCTCGCTGGTCGTGACACCAGCGTCACCTACACCGGCGGCTGGGTGCGCGCCGGCAACTACAAGGCGGGCGACGGCAGCACGATCAAGTCGACGCTCTACGAGACCCAGAACCACGCGCTCAGCATTTCCAAGCGCACCGTCGGCAACCTGTTCACGTTCCAGGTCGGCGGCCAGTTCATCCCCTATCAGGGATACGTCAACCAATACATGGACATGGTCTACAACCGCGGCCTGTACGCGAACGGCCGCTACGAAGGTGACTTCGACTGGGGCAAGTTAGAGGCCAGCGCCTTCGTCCATCAGATCCGGCACACGATGGGCTTCATTGCGCCGGACAAGACCGGCAACATGCCGATGGACACCGACGGGATCGATGGCGGATACGCCGTCAAAGCCACGTTCGCGGCGTCCAACATCGACCTGCTGCGGGTCGGCAACGAGCTGACGCTCAACCGGATTGACGACTGGTGGGATCCGGTTGCGGGCTCGATGATGATGGGGCCGAACAGCTTCATCAATCTCAATGGCGGCCAGCGCGACCGCGTCGGCACCTTCGCCGAATGGGAACGGCACTGGGACCGCAACTGGACCACCATCGTCGGCTTGCGCAACGACGTGGTGTGGATGAACACCGGCGACGTCCATGGCTACAATGCGATGATGTATGGCGCGGATGCCGCCGCCTTCAACGCCCAGGACCGGGCCCGGACCGACGTTCATTTCGACGGCTCCGCTCTGGTGCGCTACGAGCCTGATCAGTCCAGCCATTACGAACTCGGCTTTGCGCGCAAGACGCGTTCGCCGAATCTCTACGAACGCTATGCCTGGTCGACCAACGCCATGGCCATGAACATGATCGGTTGGTTCGGCGACGGCAATGGCTATGTCGGCAATCTCGACCTGGAGCCGGAAAAGGCGCACACCGTCAGCTTCACCGCCGGTTGGCACGATCCGGCGCACAAGATCTGGAGCTTCAGCGTCACCCCTTATGCCAGCTACGTCCAGGACTATATCGACGTCGATCGCTGCGCGACCGGCAGTTGCCTTGCCAACAATCCGGACAACCTCACCGCCACCACTGGCTTCGTCTATCTGCGTTTCGCCAACCACGACGCTACGCTGTATGGCGTGAACCTCGAAGGCCGTCTCGCTTTGTGGGACAATGCGAGCTACGGCCGGGGTGAGCTGCGCGGAACGCTCGGCTATGTGCGCGGCCAGCGGCAGGACGGGATCGACCTCTATCACGTGATGCCGATCAACGCGAAGCTTGCGTTCGAGCACGCAATTGGCGGCTGGACCAACGGCATCGAACTGCAGCTCGTCGGCTCCAAGGAGCAGGTCAGCCAGGTTCACAACGAACTGACGACGCCTTCCTACGCGCTGGTCAATCTGCGCACCGGCTACCAGTGGCAGCACGTCCGGATCGATCTCGGTATCGACAATTTGTTCGATCAGAATTACTACCTGCCGCTCGGCGGCGCCGATCTGGTCGACTACAAGGTGGTCTCGATGATGGGATCGTCGGCAGCCTATGGCTACAATGTCAAAGGGCCGGGGCGCTCGATCAACGGCCGGCTGACGGTTAGTTTCTGAATCCTTGGCGAGGCGATCGGCGACGCGGTTTTCCGCGTCGCCGACACGCATTTCGCGGACGAACCGCTAGAGCATTTTCGGTTCTGATTGCATCAGAACCGAAGCTCTAGATTCTTGTTTTGACGCGTTTTCTTCACGCGAACCGGTTTCCACTTCGCTCGAAAACGCTCTCACGCACGTCTTGTTGACCGCCTCTCCCGATTGACGCCCCAGATTTGTGGTTCGATGTTGGTCTTGAACCTGGCAATGGGGCCGCGATGGAGGTGTTGTGATGAGTCCGGCGAACGAAGTTTCTGGTCCCGTCGTAACTGCTGTTGCGCCCGCCGATATCGAGCGGGCCATTTCCGTTTTGGTGCTTGCCTTCAGCGCCGATCCGGTGACGCGTTGGGCCTATCCGGATCCGGATCAGTATCTCGCATCTTTCCCGGCCCTGGTGCGCGCATTCGGCGGCCGCGCCTTTGAGCAGGACACGGCGCGCTGTGTCGACGATTATGCAGGCGCGGCACTGTGGCTGCCGCCGGGCATCGAACCCGACGAGGCGGCGCTCGCAGCAACCTTGCCGGCCGGGCGAGAGTCCGAGATGGCTGCGGTTTTCGAAGGGATGGCGGCCTATCATCCCAAGGAAACTCATTGGTATCTGCCGCTGATCGGCGTCGATCCGGCGCATCGCCGCAAAGGCCGTGGTGGGGCATTGCTGGGGGACGCCGTTCGGCTGTTCGATCGGGATCATGTCGCGGCCTATCTCGAATCCACCAACCCGGCCAACATCCCGCTGTATCAGCGACACGGCTTCGAGGTCCTCGGCACGATCCAGGTAGGGGCATCGCCGCCGCTGTTTCCAATGCTGCGCCGGGCTCGCTGACGGCGCCGGTTCACCAACGTTAAGTCCAATCCGGGCCACGGCTTCTACCTCATCCCGAGGAGGCCGCACTGCGGCCGTCTCGAGGGATGAATTCCGGGCGAGATCGGGGCCTCATGGTTCTCAAGGCGATGCGAAGCATCGTCCGGAGACGCGCGAAGACACGCTCCTCACCATGAGGGTCTGTCATCGCGCTCGACTGTTTCCCAACAAGAACAAAGAGTAGCTGCAGCGCACCAACCAAAGATTGAATTGTCCGATGACAAGCCGAGGGAAGCAGATGTAGCCTCACGAAAAATCAAATGCACGGGAGGATGGCATGCCAGACGCAATGGTTGCAGCACGTGCTTCTGAGGCGACAAACGGCACGGCGCAACAGGTCGACGTCGCAGTGGTAGGGGCCGGCTTTGCGGGCCTCTATCTCTTACACCGGCTGGCCAAGGCCGGCTTCACGACGGTGGCATTGGAGGAGGCGGGCGACGTCGGCGGCACCTGGTACTGGAACCGCTATCCCGGCGCACGATGCGACATTCAGACCATCGACTACAGCTACACGTTCGATCCGGAGCTGGAACGCGCGTGGCAATGGTCGGAGAAATACGCGACGCAGCCTGAAATCCTGCGCTATCTCGGCTTCGTCGCTGATCGTTATGATCTCAGGCGCCATATCCGCTTTGGCACCAAAGTCACGGCGGCGATGTGGGATGAGTCCATCGAACGCTGGCTGCTCACGACAGACAATGGCGCAGCCGTCTCCTGCCGCTACTACATCATGGCCACGGGCTGTCTCTCGTCGCCCAAGCCGCCGGAGATCGATGGCGTCAAGGAGTTCAAGGGCGACGTCTATTTCACCAGCCGCTGGCCGCATGACGGCGTCGATCTTGCCGGCAAGCGCGTCGCGGTCATCGGCACGGGATCGTCGGGGATCCAGTCGATCCCGTTGATCGCGGAGCAGGCGGCGCATCTCACGGTTTTCCAGCGCACGCCGAATTTCGCACTGCCGGCGCACAACGGCCCTCGGCCGGCTGATCGGCTTTCCATGCTGGAGGGCGATCGCGCCGGCTACCGCGAGCAGGCGCGCTGGTCGCTCACGGGCGTGCCATATCCGCAGCAAACTGTCGTCAGCTGGCAGTTGAGCGATGCCGAGCGGCGCGAGCGCTTCGAAAAGGCATGGGCGGCCGGCGATCTCGTTCACGTGCTCACGCAACTCTGGGCCGACCAGGGCGTGGACGTCGATGGGAACGCGCTGGTCAGCGAACTGATTCACGAGAAGATCCGCGCAGTCGTGAAGGATCCTGATACGGCCGAGGCGCTCACTCCGCACGATCATCCGTTCGGCGCCAAGCGTCCCTGCCTCGATACCAACTATTACGCCACCTATAACCGTCCCAACGTCACGCTAGTGAATTTGAGGCAGGAGCCGATCAAGGAGATCACCGCGACCGGCATCACGACCGACAAGCGCAGCTTCGATCTCGATGTGATCGTGTTCGCCACCGGCTTCGACGCCATGACCGGCGCCATCAAGGCCGTGCATCCGATCACGGGGCGTGATGGAAAATCGCTGTCCGACGTCTGGGCTCAGGGACCGCAGACCTATCTCGGGCTCACCGTTGCCGGATTTCCCAATTTGTTCATGATCACGGGGCCGGGCAGCCCGTCGGTGCTGTCGAACATGGCGGTGTCGATCGAGCAGCACATCGACTGGGTGGTCGATCGATTGACCGCATTGCGCGAAGCGGGCTTCACCACGATGGAAGCCACCGAGACGGCGCAGGCCGGCTGGGCGCGGCACATGGCCGACTGCGCGACGGTCACGCTGCACCGGCTCGCCAACACCTGGTACACGGGCGCGAACGTTCCGGGCAAGGCGCGCGGCGTGATGCCCTATACCGGCGGCGTCGGCCCGTATCGCAGCATCTGCAACGAGATCGTCAGCCGCGGCATGCTCGGCTTCAGGCTCACGGGTCCGAACGTTGCCGAGCAATGCAATGACGGCGAGGTCGTTCGCCTGCAGCCGGATGTGCGGCTGGTGCTGAACATGCTGGCGGATATGAAGTTGCCGCCGATCGAGTCCCTCGGCGCCCAGGGCGCGCGCGACTTCCTTGACGAGTTCAACAAGGGCCGTCCCGCGGGCCGGCCGGTCGGCGAGATCGTCGACGGCACGCTTCCCGGCAATGACGGTCCGCTGCCTTATCGGCTCTATCGGCCGGCGACGCCGGGACCGCATCCGATCGTGGTCTATTTCCACGGCGGCGGCTGGGTGCTCGGCGACGAGCAATCGGACGAACCGTTCTGCCGCGACATGTGCCGGCGCAGCGGAATGATCTTCGTCAGCGTCGGCTATCGGCATGCGCCCTGGCATCGCTTCCCGACGGCAGCGGAGGACGGCTTTGCCGCGACGCGCTGGATTGCTGAGCATGCGGCCGAGCTCGGCGGTGCGACAGGACCGGTGCTGGTCGCCGGCTGGAGTGCCGGTGCCAACATCGCGGCGGTCACCTGCCAATTGGCGCGCGATCGCGGCGGCCCCGAGATTGCGGGCCAGCTCCTGCTGACCCCGGTCACCGACTGCACGTTCGAAAGGCCGTCGTATGCCGAGAATGCGACGGACTATTTCGTGACGCGTTCGCTGATGTATTGGTTCTGGGATCTCTACTGCTCGCCCGGCGACCGCACCGATCCGCGCGCCTCGCCGCTACGCGGCAAGCTGGAGGGCTTGCCCCCGGCCTTCGTGGTGACCTGCGAGTTCGATCCGCTGCGTGACGAGGGCATGGCGTATGCCGAAGCGCTCGCCGCTGCCGGCGTGCCGGTCGAGCAGCTCAACGCGCGAGGTCACTTCCACTGTTCCTTCACCATGGTCGACGTGATCATCACCGGTGTGAGCGGGCGCGTGCGGATGGCCGAAGCCTTGCGACGGTTCGCCGGGCTGGGTGACGAGGGGGCGGTGCCTATCGCTGTGGCCGCGGAGTAGCGGGACAAGGTAGGGCACTTACCTTCTCCCCTTGTGGGAGAAGGTGGTGCGCATGCAATGCGCGACGGATGAGGGGTTGTCTTCGCGAGCGACGGTGCGTGTGGGGAGAACCCCTCACCCAAGCGAGTTCCTGGTTGGCGCCGGAGTAGCCCTCTCCCACAAGGGGAGAGGGCACAACAACTGGCATCGCGCAAGATGGGCACAGTGTGAGCCGCGGATGCCTCCGCTCTTCGAGCTCCGGCGAAAAGCTAATCCGCCTACGGCTCCGTCGTCCGCCTCGATGTGGCGAAGATTTCCCAGCTCACCATGAAGATGGCGGCGATCAACGGGCCGATGACGAAGCCGTTCAGACCGAAGACTTCGATTCCGCCGAGCGTGGAGATCAGCACGACGTAATCGGGCAGCTTGGTGCCCTTGCCGACCAGGAAGGGACGCAGCAGATTGTCCACCAGGCCGATGACGAGCACGCCATAGGCAATAAGACCGAGGCCCTGCCATATGGCGCCGGTGGCCAGGAAATAGATGGCAACAGGAATCCAGACCAGTCCGGCGCCGATCGCCGGCAATAGCGACAGGAAGGCCATCAGCACGGCCCACAAGATCGGCGCGTGAACGCCCAAGAACCAGAACGCCAGTCCGCCGAGCGCGCCCTGGGCCATCGCGACCAGCACGCCACCCTTGACGGTGGCGCGGACGACATCGGCGAAGCGCGTGAACAGCGCGGACTTCCGATCGGCCTCGAGTGGAACGGCCTCCCTGATCCTATCAGCCACTGCCTTGCCGTCGCGCAACAGGAAAAACAGAAGATACAGCATGATGCCCAGGCTGATCACGAAGTCGAATGTGTTCATCCCGATGCTGAGCGCCTGAGGCGCCAGGACCTGTCCGCCCTTCATGAGGCCGGACGTCAACGCTTCGCGCAGGGCCGAAAGATCGCCCAGATTGAAGCGATCCAGCCAGCCGGTCGCCCACGCAGGCAGCGCATCGAAAACCCGCTGGACGTAGGCGGAGAAGTTGTACTCCCCGGACTGGATCTTTGCGTAAAGACCGGCAGCTTCTCGAGCCAGGGAGGTCGCGATGATCGCGAGCGGCAGCAGCACCATCGCGATGATAAGCAGGACCGTGATCGAGGCGGCGAGGGTCTCCCTTCCGCCCACCGATCTCAATATCCTCCGGTTGGCCGGCGCAAAGATGACGGCCACGACGATGGCCCAGAGCACCGCGCCATAGAACGGCTGCAGGATCCAGGCGAACGCCAGGGTGACGACGAACAGCAGCAGCAGGAAACCCTGGTCTTCAATCCTTCGCACGGCCGTCTCGCTTTCACCTTTGCTGCGCCGCTGTCGATACAACGAACCCGGCGCCGACTTTGTTCACGGCCTGTATATTGCTTTATTGCGTCCCGGTCCCCTCGAAAAAATCGCGCTCGCTTGCGCACGGCGTCGCAGCCCGCTGCCATTCTCCCACAAGATGCCTCCGTCCCATTTGCCGGAGATGTCGCATCGTACAAACGCGGTCATAGTCCGCCCGAAAAAGAAACGTGGAGGAAACATGACCGAGAGTGCCGTTGAGACGATAGCGTCGGAGGTCGCGGAGGGCGGGGCGGTATCGCCCAGGAAAGTGTTCTGGGCGACCTGGTTCGGATGGATGCTCGATGGCTTCGACTCCTCCATGTACAGCTACATCCTGGTCGGCGCGCTCTCGGAATTGTTGCCGGCGAGCGGGATCGAGGCGAATCACGCCAATATCGGCATTTATGGCGGCCTCCTGTTCTCGATCTTCATGCTCGGCTGGGCTTGCTCGATGGTGTGGGGCTGGGCGGCTGACCGCTATGGCCGGGTCCGGATCATGTGCTGGACGGTGCTGGTCTATTCGTTGTTCACGGCACTGTGCGGCCTTGCGACCGGCGTCGTCATGTTCGCCCTGTTTCGCTTCATGGCCGGTTTCGGTGTCGGCGGCGAATGGGCGGCGGGCACGCCGCTACTGCAGGAATCCGTGCCCGAACACACAAGGGTGCGGCTCGCCGGCTGGCTGCACACGGCAACGCCGACCGGACTGTTTCTCGCCGCAGCCGTCACGCTGATCGGGGGAAGCCTGCTCGGCTGGCGCGGCATGTTCATGCTCGGCATCTTGCCTGCGCTCTTGATCGCGTACTTGCGCAGAAATATTCCTGAGCCGGCGCACAGCCGCGCATCCAAGACGAAGACCTCGCTTGCGGCGCTGTTCTCGGGCGCGCAAGCGCGCACCACATGGGCGGCAGCGCTGATGATGGCCTGCATCATCTTCGGCCTATGGTCATCCAACTTCTGGGCGCCGACGGTCATCATCACCAAGCTCACCGCGGCGGGCGCAACGCCAGCCCATGCGCAGCAGATGGGCGCGGTGGCCGGTCTCATCACCAATGTCGGCACGCTGGCCGGTTGCCTGCTGATGCCCTGGATCACCGGCTGTCTCGCGAGCCGCCGCCGGACGGCGGTGCTGTTCTTCATGGGCTCGCTGATCTCGGTGGTGGTGAGCTACGAGATCGCCATCGCGCGTCTCGACAATCTCGCGCTGTTCCTGGTCCTGCTTCCCGTGCTCGGCTTCTTCACCAACGGCGTGTTCGGCCTGTTCACGATCTGGCTGCCGGAGATGTTCCCGACCGCCTTGCGGGGATCCGGCTCCGGCTTCGCCTTCAGCATGGGACGCGTATTGGGCGCGGCCGGCCCGACCCTGATCGGCGCGCTCGCCGCAAAGACCGGGAGCTATCCGCTCGCGATCTCGCTGCTGTCGCTGATCTACGTGGTCGGCCTGCCCTTCATCGCGATGGCGCCCGAGACGGCGGGGAAGCCGCTGGCAAGATGAGGTCAGGCGCGCGCTTCGGCTCGCATCATTCGGCCGGCTCCGGAACGGGCGCCTTGCTCACCGTCGCCGGTGCTGCGGCCGGCGGACGTGATTGGTCCGGATCGTCGGAAGGCAGGCCGAAGCCTTTGACGATGCCGAAGATCGCGGGGATCACGATCAGCGTCAGCAGCGTCGAGGAGACCATGCCACCGATCATGGGCACCGCGATCCGCTGCATGATCTCCGAGCCCGTGCCGGTGCTCCACATGATCGGCAGCAGTCCGGCCATGATCGCAACCACCGTCATCATCTTCGGCCGCACGCGCTCGACCGCGCCTTCCATGATGGCATCGCGCAGGTCGGCCCTAGTCAACGCGCGTCCCTCGACGGCGCGACGCTCCCTGATTTCGGCCAGCGCCTGGTTGAGATAGATCAGCATCACGACGCCGGTCTCGGCGGCAACGCCCGCGAGCGCAATGAAGCCGACCGCGACGGCAACCGAAAGGTTGAAGCCGAGCCACCACATCAGCCAGAGACCGCCGACCAGCGCGAAAGGCAGCGACAGCATGACAACGCCCGTTTCGGTGACCGAGCGGAAATTGAGGTAGAGCAGGAGGAAGATGATCAGGAGCGTTGCCGGCACGACGATCTTCAGGCGCGCCATCGCACGCTCGAGATATTCGTACTGGCCGCTCCAGATCACATAATAGCCGGGCGGAAACTGGATGCTTGCCTGCACCGCTTGCTGCGCCTCAGTGACGTAGCCGCCGAGGTCGCGGTCGCGGATGTCGACATAGATGTAGGTCGCAAGCTGCCCGTTCTCGGTGCGGATCGAGGTCGGACCGCGCGCCGGCTGGATCGTCGCGACCTCGCCGAGCGGCACCGCGCCTCCCGCCGGCATCGGCACCAGGATGTCGCTCCCGATCGCCTTCGGATTGTCACGGAGGTCGCGCGGATAGCGCATATTGACGGTGAAGCGCTGCCGGCCTTCAACTGTCGTCGTCACCGTCTGTCCGCCGAGCGCGGTTGCGATCGTATCCTGTACGTCCTGGACCGACATGCCGTAGCGCGCCAGCGCCGTGCGGTCCGGAGTGATCTCGAGATAATAGCCGCCGATGCCGCGCTCGGCATAAGCCGATGATGTTCCCGGGAGTGCCTTCAGAACCTGCTCGATCTGCTTGGCGAGACGATCGATCTCGACCAGGTCGGTACCAACGACTTTCAAGCCGATCGGCGTGCGGATGCCGGTCGAAAGCATGTCGATGCGCGCCTTGATCGGCATGGTCCAGGCGTTGGAGACACCTGGGAACTGCAGCGCCTTGTCCATCTCCGCGATCAGGCTGTCTACGGTGACTCCCGCCCGCCATTGCTCCTTGGGCTTGAGGTTGACGATGGTCTCGAACATCTCGGTCGGCGCGGGATCGGTCGCGGTCGCCGCCCGTCCGGCCTTGCCGTAGACTGAGGCAACTTCGGGGAACGAGCGGATGATGCGATCCTGCATCTGCATCAGCTCGGCGGCTTTTGTCACGGAGATGCCGGGCAGCGTGGTCGGCATGTAGAGCAGGGTGCCTTCATTCAGGTTCGGCATAAATTCCGTGCCGAGCTGTCGCGCCGGCCAGACCGTCACGGCGAGGACGACGAGCGCGAGCAGCACCACCAGCGTCTTGGCACGCAATACGCTCTTGATGATGGGCCGATAGATCCAGATCAGGAAGCGGTTGATCGGATTCTTGTGCTCCGGAACGATCTTGCCGCGGACGAAGATCACCATCAGCGCCGGCACCAGCGTGACCGAGAGCAGCGCGGCGGCCGCCATCGCAAACGTCTTGGTGAAGGCAAGCGGGCTGAACAGACGGCCCTCCTGCGATTCCAGCGTGAAGATCGGCATGAAGGAAACGGTGATGATCAACAGGCTGAAGAACAGCGCCGGCCCGACTTCGGCGGCGGCGTCGATCAGGATCGAGACGCGGGACTGGCCGGGCCTGGCCCGCTCGAGATGCTTGTGGGCGTTCTCGATCATGACGATGGCGGCGTCCACCATGGCGCCGATCGCAATGGCGATGCCGCCGAGACTCATGATGTTGGAGCCGATGCCGAGCAGCTTCATCGCGCCGAACGCCATCAGCACGCCGACCGGCAGCATCAGGATCGCGACCAGCGCGCTGCGGACATGGAGCAGGAACACGATGCAGACGACGGCGACGACGATGCTCTCCTCGACCAGCGTGTGCTTCAAGGTATCGATGGCGGCATTGATCAGGTTCGAGCGGTCGTAGACCGGCACGATCTCGACCGATTTCGGCAGGCTGGTTGCGATCTCCTTGAAACGCTTCTTGACGTTCTCGATGACGTCGAGCGCATTGACGCCGAAGCGCTGCAGTACGATGCCGCTGGCGACCTCGCCTTCGCCATTGAGCTCGGCGATGCCGCGCCGCTCGTCGGGGCCGAGCTCGACGCGGGCGACATCGCGCAGCAGCACCGGCGTGCCGTTGGTGCTCTTGAGCACGATATTGCCAAGGTCGTTGACATCCTTGATGTAGCCCTTGCCGCGGATGACGTATTCGAATTCGGACAATTCGACGGTGCGGCCGCCGACATCGGCGTTGCTGGCGCGGATCGCCTCGCGCATCCTTTGCATGGTGATGCCGCGGTCGCGCATCCGCTGCGGATCGAGGATTACGTTGTACTGCTTCACGAAGCCGCCGATGCTGGCGACCTCCGCGACGCCCTCGGCCTTGGCGAGCGCGAATTTCAGATTCCAGTCCTGGATCGTGCGGGTGTCGGCGAGGTTCAGCTCTTTCGAGATCACGGCGTATTGGTAGACCCAGCCGACACCTGTCGCGTCGGGTCCGATCGTCGGCGTTACGCCGGCCGGCAGGCGCGAGGATGCGCCATTGAGGAATTCGAGCACGCGCGAGCGCGCCCAATAGATATCGGTGCCGTCTTCGAAGATCACATAGACGAAGGAGACGCCGAAGAACGAGAAGCCGCGTACGACCTTCGACTTCGGCACCGTCAGCATTGCTGATGTCAAGGGATAGGTGACCTGGTCCTCGATCACCTGCGGCGCCTGGCCCGGATATTCGGTGTAGACGATCACCTGCGTGTCGGAGAGATCTGGGATCGCATCGAGCGGCAGATGAAGGAGCGCATAGAGCCCGGCCGCCGCGGCGAAGCCGGTGCCGAACAGCACCAGCAGGAGGTTACGTGCCGACCAGGCGATGAGACGGGCGATCATGGTCGTCCTCCCATGCCGCTGGTCGACGATGTCTCCTGCGCGCTGCCACCTTGCGAAAAGCCCTTCAGCGCCGCCTTGAGGTTGCTCTCGGCGTCGATCAGGAAATTGGCCGAGGTCACGACGATGTCGTCTTCGCTGACACCCTCCGTGATCTCGACATAGCCGCCGCCGCGATGTCCGACCTTGACCTCGCGCGGCTCGAACCGGCCGCCGCCCTTGTCGATGATGACGGTCTGCCGGTTGCCGGTGTCGAGCACAGAGCTGTCGGGTACGGCGATCACGGGGTTCTGGCTGCCGACTTCGATCTCGGCATCGACATACATGTCGGGAAGCAGCGCGAGGTCGGCATTGTCGAGTTCGATCCGGAGGCGGACGGTGCGCGTCTCCCGGTTGACCTGCGGATAGATCACGCTGACCTTGCCGGCGAAAGCGCGGCCCGGAAAGCTGCGGGCACGCACGGTGACGGGCTGGCCGACCGCGACGCCGCCGACATCGCGTTCCGCCACGTCGACCACCGCCCAGACCAGCGAGGTGTCGGCAACACGAAACAGCACGTCGCCGGGCTGCGCACGCATGCCCTCGATCGCATTGCGTTCCAGCACGATGCCGTCGCGCGGCGCCGACCATTCGATCACGATCGGGACGGCCTTGGTCTTTTCCATCGTCGCGATGGCGGCTTCCGGCACGTCGAGATTCATCAGCCGCTGCCGCGAGCCGCGGCCATAGCTTTCGATCGTCGCCGTGGTCTTCGAGGTGATGGTGGCGAGATATTCGGCGGCGGCCGATGAGACCGCCGGGCTATAGATCTCCATCAGCGGCTGGCCTTTTGTCACCCGGCTGCCGGTGGTCACATTGGCGACCTTCTGCACATAGCTTTCGGCGCGCATGGCGATGACGGAGACGCGGCGCTCGTCGAGCTGGATCGTGCCGGGCGCGCGCACCAATGTGCTGACGATATGGAGCATCACCGGCTCGGACTTGACGCCGGTGCGCTGGATCCGGCCCGGCGACAGCCTGATCGAGCCGTCGTCGGTCTCCTCGCCGTCGTAGACGGGGATGTAGTCCATCCCCATCGAGTCCTTCTTCGGCGTCGGCGAGGTATCCGGCAGCCCCATCGGGTTGCGGTAGTATTTGATCTTGCGGGCGTTCGCAGGCGCGCCGCTTTCGGCGGCGACCGCGTGCGAGACGGTGTAAGGCGCGAGCTTCGACGGAAGTCCGCCGGCGAAAATGGCAAGACCCGCCGCTGCGAAGGTCGCAGCGGCGGCGCCGATCAGAATCGCGCGGGTCATTTCTGCGCCGTGACGACGAGCTTGTTTTCGACCGCGCCGGTTTCGCCCTGCACCTTGGCGCCGAGCGAAAGCTGCCAGCGGCCGGCCATGCCCAGGGTGGCCTTGAACTTGTACAGTCCTGGCTCGCCGCCGGGCACGGCGGTGACCTTGGTCGCCATCTCCTGCATGCCGTCAGGCGCCATATCCAGCCGTGTGGCGAAGATCACGGCATCCGGCACCGGCTTGCCGGTCTTCTTGTTGACCAGCCGAACCGTGATGATCTTGTCTGCTCCCGCCTGGACGGTCTGATCGACCAGCTGGAATTCGTAATCCTTGATCTCGGCCCGCGCGGTGCCGGCCGTGCCCAGCATGGCCATGCCGATGAGCGCTGCCGAGACGGCGCGCCTGGTGTTGAACGATTTCATTTTTCCATTCCTCGAAGTGCTTTGGTGTTGCTGCTCGCGCAGCACGTGTCATCCGCGCGGCGTCTCAAGCCACGCGGCAGCGCTCGGCGCCGTGACGCCGGTCAGGCCAAAGTTCGAGGGGGCTGGTCGGGAGGCGGGCGCGCCAGCCCGTCTGCGATGATGTCGTTGAGCGGACGGAGCTGTTCGCCCGGCCGTCGGATCACGTCCACCATGCTGGTCGATGGGCCGGCCAGCATGACCTGCATCATGCAGATCGCAACCAGCGGACAATCCTGGCAAGCCGGACTCTTCTCTTTGTCCGGGCAGCAGGGCATGTCCGCCATGTCCTGATCGTCCGCCATCTGCATGCCAGCGGACGACAGCATATGCTCCGCCGCTGCCGGGGTGGCGAGCGGCGCCAGGGTCAGGCTTGCCGTCACCAGCAGCGCGACCAGGAGCTTGAGCAGTTGGCGGATATCCATAAGCCTAGTTTCTCACAAGTGGCCTGTCGCTGGAAGGTCCCGTCCTTCAAAAATTGCGGCGCCGCTTCCGGCCTGTTACGTTCATTTCACTTTCTGCAACTTCGTCACCGTATAGCCTGATGCGGCTTCTTCGGCCTCGAACTGCACCTTCTCGCCAACCTTCACCTGCTTCAGCATGGCGGCGTCCTTGACGCGGTAGACCATGGTCATTGGTTCATCCATGCCAAGGCTTTTGGCCGGGCCGTGCTTGAGGGTGATCTTGCCGGCGCCCTCGTCGATCTTCTTGACCTCGCCGTTGATTGCACCGCTCTGCGCGGAGGCCGCCTGCGCCAGCAGGCTGGTCGCGAATGCCGCCGCTGCGGCCATGCGGATGATCCCGTTCATTGTTGTTCTCCTCTCGTTGCTCATTTCACGGTGATGCGGCCGACCATGCCGTAGTCGCGGTGATCGGGGATCAGGCAGGCATATTCGAAGCTGCCGGCATGAGTGAATTTCCAGACGATCTCGGCCGATTTCTTCGGTGCGAGGCGGACGCCGTTGGGATCATCGTGCTCCATGTGCGGGTGCTTCTTCATCACCTCGGCGTGCTTCAAATTCTCCGTCGTGGTGGCGAGGAGGAATTCGTGATCCTCCTTGCCGACGTTGCGGATCACGAAACGGACCTGCTCGCCGCGCTTGACCTCGATGTTGGCCGGCTTGAACGCCATCTCGCTCATCTCGACCTCGATCGTGCGCGACGGCTTGTTCGGATTGCCAGGTTCGCCGGCTGCATAGGATGAGTGGCCGTGCTGTTCATGGGCGAACGCGGCGGCAGCAGCGGTTGCAAGCGCGATCAGCGCGAGACCAGTCGTGGTGATCTTCTTCATCGGAATTTCCTTCAAGGGTTTCTTCTGGGTGAGACGCCGGCGCATCGTTACATCTTCATGTTCATGCCCTTCATCGGTTTGTTGCCGCCGCGGCGGCCAGTCGGCGCTGCCGTCGCCGGCGATGTCTGCCGTGCGGGCGCGGCGTCGGGCATCTCCACCTCATAGGCGACGGTGCCGGGCGGATGCTGGTAGGGACCGGGATCGCGATAATCGTCGCGCGCGAGCCCCTCGCGGATCTTCATCACCGTGAACATGCCCCCATTTCCAGCGGGCCGAACGGGCCGTTGCCGGTCATCATCGGGAGCGTGTTGTCCGGCGCGGGCATCTCCATGTTGCCCATCGCCATGCCGGTCGAGCCCATCACCATCGCATCTGGCGCGAGCCTGCCGACGGCCTTCGCGAGATCCTTGCGCGACACGCCGATGAAGTTGCGCATGTCGTGGCCCATCGCGTTCATGGTGTGGTGCGACTTGTGGCAATGGAACGCCCAGTCGCCAGGATTGTCGGCGAGCACATCGAATACGCGCACCGCCCCGACGGGTACATCGGTGGTCGTCTCCGGATATTGCGCGCTCTCCGGAATCCATCCACCATCGGTGGAGGTCACGTAAAACTTGTGGCCGTGCAGATGGATCGGGTGATTGGTCATCGAGAGATTGCCGATCCGCACCCGCACCTTGTCGCCAAGTCGCACCGGCAGCGGATCGATACCGGGGAAGACGCGGCTGTTCCAGGTCCACATGTTGAAGTCGGTCATCTCGTTGACCTTCGGCAGGTAGGTGCCGGGGTCGATGAGATAGGTGCTCATGACGAAGACGAAGTCGCGGTCGACGGGACGGAAGGCGGGATCGCGCGGGTGCACCACGATCATGCCCATCATGCCCATTGCCATCTGCACCATCTCGTCGGAATGCGGGTGGTACATGAAGGTGCCGCTGTGCTTCAGCTCGAACTCGTAAACGAAGGTTTTTCCCGGTTTGATGTGCGGCTGCGATAGCCCGCCGACGCCGTCCATGCCCGAGGGCAGGATCATGCCGTGCCAGTGCACGGAGGTATGCTCCGGCAATCTGTTGGTGACGAAGATGCGGACCTTGTCGCCCTCGACGGCCTCGATGGTCGGGCCCGGCGACTGGCCGTTATAGCCCCAGAGATTGGCCTTCATGCCGTCGGCGAATTCGCGCACCACCGGCTCGGCGACGAGATGGAATTCCTTCCATTCGCCGTTCATGCGCCAGGGAAGCGACCAACCGTTCAGCGTTACGACGGGCCGGTAGTCCGGTCCCGAAGTTGGATGGAGTGGCGGCTGCGAGGTCGCTTTGTCCATGGTCGGTGCCTCGGGAATGGCGGCGGCCTGCACGCGGCCAGCAACGGCGCCGGCGCCGACGAGAGCTGCGGTGCCCAGGAATCCTCTGCGTGAAAACATCATTTCCCTCCAGTCAGTGAGCGCCGGCCGTCGGTGCGGCTGCGGAAGCTGTCGTCGTTGGGCTTTCCCTTAATCCCGATCCGCCGCCGTTGATGGCGGTCTGCAGGTCGGATTGCGCCAGAAAGAATGCCCTTTTGGCGTCGATCGCAGCGCGGAGCGAGGCGAGGCGCTGGCGCGCCTCGGTGAGCAGCGCGAACACGTCGACCTGCATGCTGGAGAAGCGCAACTGCATTTCTTCCGTGATGATCTGGCGCAGTGGCAAAATCTCACGCTGATAGTGGGTGGCGATGTCGTAGCTCGAGCGGTAGGTGCGATAGGCATCGCGAGCTTCCGAGCGAACATTGACCGCCCTCTCGGTCAGCCGATTGAAGGCGAAATTGTAGGTCTCCGCCGCCTGGCGGACACGCACCTCGCCGCCGTCGAACACCGGGATCTGGAATTGAACGTCAAAGCCGCGCTCCCGGAACGGCGGATTTTCCGGGTCGCGGGTGCGCTTCTCGATGCCGGCGAGGTCGAGCAGCGTGACGAATCGCGTCGCCTCGGTGAGGTCGAGTGCCTTTGCCAAGGCAATAAGCTCCATGCGCGCGATCTGCAGGTCGATGCGGTGCGCAACCGCGTCGGCTTCGATCGAGGGCAAGGTTTGTGGACGTCGCGGCAAGGCCGGAAGCTTGTCCGGAATCTTGAAGTTGAGATCGTCGTCCCACAGTCCCATCAGGCGCGAAAGCCGTTCGCGGTCGCTTCCCGCCTCCTGCCGTGCGGTGGCAAGGTCTGCCGTGGTCTCCGCGTAAAATACCTGCTCGCGCGCCTGATCGAGCTTGTTGAGCGCGCCGGTCTCGCCGAGTCTTCTCGCTAGTTGCGCGGTTGATTCCGCCGTCGATTTTGCATCGGTAAGCAGGCCGACCATCTCGTTGGCGGCTAGGCTGCGGAAGTAGGCGCGCCGGACATCGGCGGCGAGTCGAAGCGTTTCAAGCGCGGCGCGCAATTGTGCTTGCCGAAAACGCTCACGCGCGATGTCGGAGCGGAATGGCAATGTAGCCAGTGCCAGGATGTCGCCGACCACCTGGCGTTCGACCTCGCTCGCACCGTTGCCGCTGATACGCGAGATCGAGAAGACGGGATTGGGCGGCAGGCTCTGCTCGACGAGGTCGGCCTCGGCGAGTGCCAACTCGTTATAGGCGGCCTGCAGCCCCTTGTTGCTGAGCAAGGCGACCTGCACTGCGGCATCGGTCGTCAATGGGCGCGAAAGCAGGCGGCGGATCGTGCCGCGAATCCGTTCGGCATCATCGGCGGAGCGCAGGGATGCGATATCCTTGCCGATGGTCTGTTCCGTCGCGGTGGCGACGACCGTCATGCCGCTGTCGGGCGAGAAAGAGGCGCAGGCGGAAAGGACGGCCCCGGCCATCAGCAACAGGCCAATCGCAGGACCACGGATGGCAACCTGAATCATCGTTGCGGTTCCTGCCGTTGTCGCGGGGCGACATCCTCGTTGCGCTCGCGCCAGGGCGCCGGCGTCGCGGGACGCAGGCTCGTATAAGGTGCGATCGTCGAGCGGTAGCTGACGCTTGCGACGCGCGCGGCGGGATCGGCCGGGTCGGGGGTAGCAAGCCGCGTTGTCGCAGGCTGGCAGCCCGCGGCTGTAACGGCGATGGCGGCGATGAGCGTGCCGACCGCGAGAGTCGACGGGAAATGGCGTCCGTCCGTCGTACCAACGGCTGCGGACTTCGCCCCTGATAGCGAAGACATCAATGGATTCCTGATCTGTGCATGAATCACGGGCGCGCGCGCGATTCCGCGCGGCGCCTACGTCGTCACGTCAGCTCAGGCGTTGGGTGGACGATAGGGCAGAGGGGGCGCCGTATCGTGCAGGCGCTGGTAGATTTCCGAGACGGAGGTCGATATCGGCTGCGTGGGCTTCGCGATGCTGGGCAAATCGGCCGTCATCGCGGAAAGGCATAGCATGGCGCAACACGGTCCTGGCGAGGTCTTGCCGTCATGCTTGTGCTTGAAGTCGCCGCTGTCGGCCTGATGGGCGGCGTGCGCGCCGCCATGTTCGTGCGAGCCTTGCTCGTGAAAGCCTTGCTCATGAAAGCCTTGCTCATGAAAGCCTTGGCCGGCACCGGCATGCGCGTCGGCGACCGCCAGCGCCACCTCGGCCGGCAGCCCACATGCGGGATTGCCCACCGCAAGTGCGGCCCCCGGCGCAAGCACGCAAAACAGGTAGAGCAGGGCGATCAACCACCCTGCCTTGGCCCGTTGCGGTTTCGTCAAGCGTACGAACATCGTCGGCAAAGTATCGCCAATCGCCGGCTTCGCCAAGGTGCCGGCAACATCATTCTGCGCTGAGCGACGATCCCGATCGCGGTTAAACGCGCTAGATGCCGGTTCGTTGGCTATCCCGGCGGTTTCCGCATGCCCAATATTTCGCCAAAGCGCTTGACCGGGAGGCAATTCGCGACGAAGTTTGGCCTCGCCGTGGAAATTCCTTCTCAGATCAGCCCAAATCCGGACCAGTTCATTCCCGATTCGCGCCAGTCGTGGCTGCGGCTCGCTGTCGCCGTGGTGATCGGAGCGCTCGGCAGCGTCGGCATGTGGTCCGTGGTGGTGGCGCTGCCGGTGGTGCAGGGGGATTTCGCCGCCACGCGAGGGACCGCCTCGCTCGCATTCACCCTCGTCATGATCGGCTTCGGCTCGGGCGGGGTTTTGACCGGCAAGATCACCGATCGCTACGGCATCGTCACCGCGATCGGGCTCGGGATCGGCATCCTCGGGCTCGGCTATATTGGCGCCGGCTACTCGCCGTCGATCTGGTCGTTCATCCTGTTTCATTTCGCGATCGGACTGTCGTCATCGGCGACCTTCGGGCCGTTGATGGCGGAAGCCTCGCACTGGTTCGACCGCTACCGCGGGCTAGCGGTCGCGATCGCCGCCAGCGGCAACTATATCGGCGGCACGATCTGGCCGCCGCTGGTGAATCTCGGCATGCAGCAGTTCGGCTGGCGCGCCACGCATGTCGCGATCGGCATCTTCACCGCGGTCGCGATGACAGTCGCGCTGTTGGTGCTGCGGCGCCTGACGGGCGCGGCGAGCCGGCGCAGCCATCTCAACGCGGCGCCGCCGCGCGTCAATGTGCGGCTCTCCACCAACGCGCTGACGGCGATCCTGTCGCTGGCGGCGATCGCCTGCTGCGTGGCGATGGCGATGCCGCAGGTGCATATCGTCGCCTATTGCGGCGATCTCGGCTATGGTGTGGCGCGCGGCGCCGAGATGCTGTCGCTGATGCTCGGCTTCGGCATCATCAGCCGCATCGGCTCGGGCTTCCTCGCCGACCGGATCGGCGGCATCCGTACGCTGCTGATCGGCTCGGTCGCTCAGGGCACGGCGCTGCTGTTCTATTTGTTCTTCGACAGCCTGACCTCGCTCTACATCATCTCGGCGATGTTCGGCCTGTTCCAGGGCGGCATCGTGCCGAGCTACGCCATCATCATCCGCGAGGCGATGCCGGCCGCGGAGGCCGCCACCCGCGTAGGCATCGTGATCTTCGCCTCCGTACTCGGCATGTCGCTGGGCGGCTATATTTCCGGCGTGATCTTCGATGCCGCCGGCTCCTACGCCGCCGCCTTCGCCAACGGGCTCGCCTGGAACGCGCTCAACGTCACCATCATGCTGATGCTGCTGATCCGCTCGCGGCAGCGGCTGGCGATGGCCTAGGCCTACCATCCTTTCGGATTTGATCGAGCGCAAAGCGCTGTGGCGGCAATCCGCTAGCTTTTCTCCATCAGCCACGGAGAGAAGCCATGACCCTCGATACCATCCTGGTCGTTATTGGCGTGACGGCGATATTCGTGACGATCGCTGCGGCCATCGCCTGGGGCGACAAGCAGACCCGGAATCTGTGAGGCGCCGCGCGGCGTCCGCCAGGTTCAGAATGTCTCAGAATGTCGGTGGGGTGCAGGCGCTGATCACCTCGCAGGGCTTGTCGCCGATGCAGCGGAAGCGATGCGGGCGGCGGCTTTCGAAATAATAGGCGTCGCCGGGATTGAGGATGCGGCGCTCGTCATCGACGGTGACCTCGAGCTTGCCGGAGACCACGATGCCGCCTTCCTCCCCGTCATGCACCAGCGGCACGCGGCCGGTGTCGCTGCCGGGCTCGTAGCGCTCTTTCAGGATCTGCAGGCTGCGGCCGAACAGATTGTCGCCGACCTGGCGATAGGAGATCGGCTTCTTGCCGATCTCGGTCAGTTCGTCGGAGCGGTAGAACACCTTGCGGCGGCGCTCCGGCTCAAGCGCGAAGAATTCCGCCAGTCCCATCGGAATTCCATCGAGGATGCGCTTCAGCGCCCCGACGGATGGGTTCATCTGGTTGGACTCGATCAGCGAGATCGTCGAATTGGTGACGCCGGACCGCTTGGCGAGTTCGCGCTGCGACAGCTTCTGCTGCGCGCGAATGAATCGCAGCCGGCCACCGATATCGACGCTCATGGAGAGAATCCCTGTTGCAGGTGTTGCGCATCGCGCAAATATGCCGCGTCCGCCCCAATGAGATCAATGGGTTGCGGCGGCACAGAAAAGGGCTTGTTGCGCGTTTAGGAGCGTGTTCGGTTCGCGGCGTCAGCAGTGGAGCGACGCCGTGACCGTTCATCAGATTCCGAACACCATCAAGCTCGATTCGTTCTGGATGCCGTTCACGGCCAACCGGCAGTTCAAGGAGACGCCGCGGCTGTTCGCCTCCGCCGAGGGCATGTATTACACCAGCGTCGATGGGCGGAAGGTGATCGACGGCTCGGCCGGGCTCTGGTGCGTCAATGCCGGCCACGGCCGCAAGCAGATTGCTGCAGCGGTCGAGCGGCAGTTGATGACGCTGGACTTCGCGCCGTCGTTCCAGATGGGCCATCCGATCGCGTTCGATTTCGCCGAACGCCTCGCCGCGCTGGCGCCCACGGGATTGGACCGCGTCTTCTTCACCAATTCGGGATCGGAATCGGTCGATACCGCGCTGAAAATCGCGCTCGCCTATCACCGCGCCGCCGGCCAGCCGACCCGCACGCGCCTGATTGGCCGGGAGCGCGGCTATCACGGCGTCGGTTTTGGCGGCATGTCGGTCGGCGGCATGGTGGCCAACCGCCGCGCCTTCGCGACTCATCTGCCCGGCGTCGACCATATCCGCCACACCTATGATCTCGCCCGCAACGCGTTTGCAAAGGATCAGCCGGAGCATGGCGCCGAACTCGCCGACGACGTCGAGCGACTGGTGGCGCTGCATGGCGCCGAGACCATTGCTGCCGTGATCGTCGAGCCGGTGCCGGGCTCGACCGCGGTGCTGCCGCCGCCGAAGGGCTATCTGCAGCGGCTGCGCGAATTGTGCGACAAGCACGGCATTCTCCTGATTTTCGACGAAGTCATCACCGGTTTCGGCCGGCTCGGCACGCCGTTCGCGTCGCAGTTCTTCGGTGTGACGCCCGATCTGATGACGACCGCCAAGGGCATCACCAACGGCACCGTTCCCTGCGGCGCGGTGTTCGCCAGCCGCAAGATCTATGACGGGCTGATGACCGGGCCGGAAAGCCAGATCGAGCTGTTCCACGGCTACACCTATTCGGCGCATCCGGTGGCCTGCGCCGCCGGCCTTGCGACGCTCGACATCTACAAGGACGAAGGCCTGCTGACGCGCGGCGCCTCGCTTGCCGCGTACTGGCGCGATGCGCTGCATCAGCTCAAGGGCTTGCCGAACGTGATCGACATCCGCAATGTCGGCCTGATGGGCGCCATCGAAGTGGCACCGCGCAAGGACGGGGTGGGCGCGCGCGGCTACGACCTGATGGTCGATTGTTTCAATCACGGCCTCTACCTTCGCCAGAGCGGCGACGCCTTAGCGATGTCGCCGCCCTTGATCGTCGAGCGCAGCCATATCGACGAGATGGTGTCGATCCTCGGCGACGCCATCAAGCGCGTGGCCTGACCTTGCTCCAGCCGTTGCGGAGATTATTTGCAGCGGCAAGTCATGCCGCGGCGGGAGCCTGAAAAGCGTGAAAGTCATTATCCTCGGCAGCGGCGTCATCGGCGTCACGTCAGCCTATTATCTCGCGCGTGCCGGGCATGAGGTGACGGTTGTCGACCGCCAGCCCAAGCCTGCGCTGGAAACCTCTTTTGCCAATGCCGGCGAAGTCTCGCCCGGCTACTCTTCGCCATGGGCCGGTCCCGGCGTGCCGATCAAGGCCATCAAATGGCTGTTGATGAAGCACGGCCCGCTGGTGGTTCGCCCGAAGCCCGATCCCGCGATGTGGATCTGGCTGCTCAAGATGCTGCGCAACTGCACCGCGGAGCGGTACGCGGTCAACAAGAGCCGGATGATCCCGATCGCGGAATATAGCCGCGACTGCCTGCGCGCGTTGCGCAGCGAGATCGGCATCCACTATGACGAGCGTTCCCGCGGCACGCTGCAATTGTTCCGCTACGCCGCCCAGCTCGACCACACCGCCGATGACATTGCGGTGCTCAAGCAATATGGCGTTCCGTTCGAGGTGCTCGATCGCGAGGGCTGCATTGCCGCCGAACCGGCGCTCGCCGCGGTGAAGGAGAAGGTCGCCGGCGGACTGCGGCTGCCGCAGGACGAGACCGGCGATTGCCACATGTTTACGCAGGCTCTGGCGCTCGAGGCCGAAAAGCTCGGCGTGCGCTTCGAATTCAACGTCGCCATCGATGGCTTGATCGCCGACGCCTCGCGCGTCACCGGCGTTGCGACCAGCAAGGGCGTGCTGCAGGCCGACGCCTATGTCGTCGCGCTCGGAAGCTGGTCGCCGCGACTGCTCAGGCCGCTCGGCATTTCGCTGCCGGTGTATCCGGTGAAAGGCTATTCGATCACGGTGCCGATCGTAGATGCCAGCGGCGCGCCGGAATCGACCGTCATGGACGAGAGCTACAAGGTCGCGATCACGCGGCTCGGCGACCGCATCCGCGTCGGCGGCACCGCGGAGATTTCAGGCTATTCCGACAAGCTTTATGCGGCGCGTCGGGCGACGCTCGATCATTCGCTGACGGATCTGTTTCCGCGTGGCGGCGATCTTGCCAAGGCGACGTTCTGGAGCGGCCTGCGCCCGATGACGCCGGATGGACCTCCGGTGATCGGCGCGACAAAATACGGCAACCTCCATCTCAACACCGGCCATGGCACGCTTGGCTGGACCATGGCCTGCGGCTCGGGCAGGGTGCTGGCAGACCTCTTGTCCGGACGCAAGCCGGAGATCGATGTGAGCGAGCTGTCGATCACGCGCTACGATCACCGGTTCGGCTGATTTCCCTCCCTCATTGCGAGGAGCGAAGCGACGAAGCAATGCACCTCTTCGCTTTCGGCGCGATGGATTGATTCGCTTCGCTCAATGACGGTGTGCGCGGTCAACGCTTTCGTTTGACTGCCTTCTTCGCCGGCTTCGGCGCCGCCACCGTCGCCTTCTGCGCCGGTTGCAGGCGCAGGCCGTCGATGAACACATCCAATAGCCGCAGCACGGTCGATTGCCAGCCTGCCTGGTCGTGCATGTAGCACAGGCCGATCAGCGCGCGCAGGACGTCCTCGGCGCTGATATCGGCCCGGATCTCGCCGGCGGCGACGGCGCGGGCGAGCAGCGCGGCGATCGCCTTGGTCAGTCGGTCGAGCGAATAGGCGTGAAGCTCAGGCGAGCCGTGCGCGACCAGCGCCAGCGCCGCCGCCATGCCCTTCTTGGTGGCGACGAATTGCACGTTGGCATGCAGCCAATGCCGCAGCGCTTCGACCGGATCGGTCTCCGCATGCAACTGCTCCGCGAGGTCGCCGAGCTGATCCACCTCGCGCCGATACACTGCTTCATACAGTGCTTCGCGCGTCGGAAAGTGACGGTAGAGCGTTCCGATGCCGACGCCGGCGTGCCGTGCCACAGCCTCCAGGCTGGCCTCGGGACCGCCGGCGCTGAACACGGCTTTCGCCGCTTCCAGCACGCGCTCCCGGTTGCGCACGGCATCCGCGCGTGGCTTGCGAACTATTCCTGCGAACTGACTGGCCATCAGATTTGTGATTTCCCCTCCCTTGTAAAACGGAGGATGCCTCCGTATATGCGATGAGTACCCGGCCTGCAAAGGTCCGCCGATCAACACATTGGCGGACGCCGGCGGCGCATTACCACTGTAACAATTCCAGCATAGCACTGATCGGAGCCCTGCATGAATTTCTCCATCAGCCTCACCGTGAACGGTGTGCGGCGGGAGATCGAGCTCGACGACCCCCGCGTCACCCTGCTCGATCTGTTGCGCGAGCGTCTTGATCTGACCGGCACCAAGAAGGGGTGCGACCGCGGCCAGTGCGGCGCCTGCACTGTCCTGGTCAACGGGCGGCGCATCAATTCCTGCCTTGCTTTGGCGGTGAGCCAGGACGGCGCCGACATCCTCACCATCGAAGGTGTCGCGCATGGCGACCAGCTCCATCCGGTGCAGGCCGCCTTCATCGCGCATGACGCCTTTCAATGCGGCTTCTGCACGCCCGGACAGGTCATGAGCGGAATCGGACTGATCACCGAAGGCCAGGCCGGCGATGATCCCGAGCGCGTCCGCGAAGGCATGAGTGGCAATCTGTGCCGCTGCGGCGCCTATGCCGGCATCACCGAAGCCGTGCTTGAGGCCCAACAAACTCTCGCGAACTCCGAACAGAGGCGCTCCGCATGATGAAGTTCGATTACGTCAGGCCCGCCACCATCGCCGAGGCGGTCGCGGCCGCGTCCGAGAAGGGCGCCACTTATCTTGCTTCCGGCACCAATCTGCTCGACCTCATGAAGGGCGGCGTCTGCCATCCGAGCCGGCTGGTCGACATCACGCGCCTGCCGGGGCTGGACCGCGTCGAATATCTTGCCGACGGCGGCGTCCGGATCGGCACGCTGGTCCGCAATGCAGATCTCGCGCATGATGCGGAGTTCGCCCGCGCCTTTCCGTCGGTGGCCGAGGCGCTGCTGTCGGGCGCGTCCGCGCAGCTTCGCAATGCCGCGACTGTCGGCGGCAACGTGCTGCAGCGGACGCGCTGTGCCTATTTCTACGACGCCCCCAGTGCCTGCAACAAGCGCTGGCCCGGCGCCGGCTGCGATGCACGCCATGGCGAAAACCGGCTGCATGCCGTGCTCGGCTGGAGCGAAGCCTGCATCGCCACGCATCCTTCCGATTTTTGCGTCTCGCTGGTTGCGCTGGATGCAGTCGTCGAGATCGAGGGCAAGAGCGGGCGGCGCGAGGTCGCGCTCGAGGCACTGCACCGCCTGCCCGGCGACACGCCGCAGCGGGAGACTTTGCTCGATCGCGGCGACCTGATCGTCGCGCTGCGGCTGCCGGCGGAGGCGCGCGGTTTCGCCGCACATGCGCGCTATATCAAGGTTCGCGAACGCACCTCCTATGCATTCGCGGTTGTGTCGGCCGCCGCAAGCCTGCGGCTGGAGCAAGGTGTAATCCGTGAAGCACGGCTCGCGCTCGGCGGCGTCGCGGCAAAACCCTGGCGTGCGCGGGAAGCAGAGCAGAGTCTTGCCGGCGTCGCGCCCGATGCTGCGGGCTTCCGCGAGGCTGCGCGCATCGCGCTTGCCGACGCAAAGCCGTCCGGCGACAACGCGTTCAAGATCGAACTCGCAGAGCGTATCGTGGTGCGGGCGCTGACGCTCGCCACCGCGGGCACGCCGGCGCGCGTTCCCGCGCTTCCCGGCTCTCCCTTCTCATCAGGAGTGCGCCATGTCGCTTGAGCTCACCCGCGATCCTGCCCATCTCAGGCACGGCTCGAATATCGGCCAGCCGCTGACCCGCCGCGACGGCGTCCTGAAGGTCAAGGGCCAAGCCCGCTATGCCGCCGATAATCACCCGGCGGGCATGCTCTATGCCGTGATCGCCGTCTCCACCATCGCGCGCGGCCGCGTGACCTCCCTCGATGTCGATGCCGCCAAGCGCTATCCCGGCGTCGTCGACGTGATGACGCCCTCGCACAAGCCGCCGCTTGCCGAAGATCCGGACGGCAAGCCCAATCCTTTCGCATTCAAGATGGAGCTCCTGCAGAACGACGAGGTGCGCTATGCGAACCAGGCGATCGCGGTCGTGATCGCCGAGACGCTGGAAGCCGCGACCGAAGGCGCGGCACTGCTGTCGCCGCAATATCACATCGAGTCCGCGCGGGTCGGCCTTGATGGTGCCGAGAGCTATGTGCCGCCGGTGGTCGGTATCGGCAATCCGGCCGAGGTCCGGCATGGCGATGTCGATGCTGCGCTCGCCGGCGCATCGAACCGCATCGAGGCGACGTATGAAACGCCGGCGCAGTATCACAATGCGATGGAGCCGCACGCGATGGTCGCGGCCTGGGACGGCGACAAGCTCTCGATCGATACGCCGAGCCAGGGCATGGCGATGGCACAGATGCGGCTCGGGGGATTGCTCGGCATTCCGCCTGGCAATGTTCATATCCGCAGCCCGTTCCTCGGCGGTGGTTTCGGCTCGAAGGGACTGGTCTCCGGGCCACAAGTGCTGGGCATCATGGCGGCCAAGCTGGTGGGACGTCCGGTCAAGCTCGTGCTGCGCCGTGACCAGATGTACGGCCCGGTCGGCCATCGTCCGCCGACCCGGCAGACGCTGCGCATCGGCGCCGACGGCGAAGGTCGCCTGACCGCGATCGATCATCACGCCAAGGTCACGACCAGCACGTTCGATGATTTCTACGAGCCGGCCGCCGACGCCTCGCACACGCTCTATGCAAGCCCCGCGATCAAGACCTCGCATGAAGCGGTGCGCGTCAATACCGGCACGCCACTGTTCATGCGCGCGCCGGGAGAGGCGACCGGCTCGATCGCGCTCGAGAGTGCCATCGACGAGATCGCGGTGGCGTGCGGAATGGACCCGCTCGATTTTCGCCTGAAGAACTACGCCGAGGTCGAGCCGATCTCCGGAAAGCCGTTCTCCTCGAAGGCGCTGCGGCAGTGTTATGCCAAGGGTGCCGAACGCTTCGGTTGGGCAGGGCGTCCGCTCGCGCCGCGGCAGATGCGCGACGATGATGGTTTCCTGGTCGGGTGGGGCATGGGCACCGCGACCTTTCCGGCGCTGATGTTCCAGGCGCAGGCGCGCGCCGTGATCCGCAGCGACGGCTCCGGCGTGATGGAGACCGGCGCGCATGACATGGGGCAGGGCGCGTGGACCGCGCTCGCCCAGATCGCGGCGGACGGACTCGGGCTCGGCATCGACCAGGTCGAATTCAGGTCGGGCACGTCGGATCTGCCGGACGCGGGCATTGCCGGCGGCTCGGCCCATACCGCGACCGCCGGTGCTGCGATCCACAGTGCCGGCGCGGCCGTGATCACAAAGCTCGCCGATCTCGCGACCAATGACCAGCGCTCGCCGCTGTTCGGCGCCGGCAATGCCGGCGTGATCGCGCGGGAAGGGCGGCTGTTCCGCCGCGACGACGAAGCGCGCAGCGAGAGCTATGCCGACATCCTCACGCGCGCCGGCGTCGCCGAGATCGAAGCCAGCGGTGGCGGCGCGGCCGATCCTGCGGCGCAGTCGAACTATGCCATGCATGCGCATGGCGCTGTGTTCGCGGAGGTGAAGGTCGATCCCGAACTCGGTCAGGTCCGCGTCACGCGCCTGGTCGGCGCCTTTGCCGCCGGCCGCATTATCAATCCGCGCCTGGTCCAGAGCCAGCTCTTCGGCGGCATGATCTGGGGCGTATCGTTCGCGCTGCACGAGGAAGCCGTCATGGACCACCGTTCCGGCCGCATCCTGAACGCGAACCTCGCCGAGTACCATATCCCTGTGAATGCCGATGTGCCGTCGCTCGATGTGCTGACCGTCGACGAGCACGATCCGCATGTGAATGCGCTCGGCATCAAGGGCGTCGGCGAGATCGGCGTCACCGGCAGCGCCGGTGCGGTCGCCAATGCGGTCTGGCACGCCACAGGCGTTCGCCCACGCCGCTTCCCGATCCGGATCGATGATCTTCTGACGCGGCTTTAGAGTACAGCCGCGTCAGCGTCCCTGGAACACCGCAGCCCGCCGCTCGATGAAGGATTGAATGCCTTCGCGGGCGTCGGCGCTGTTCAGGACGCGTTCGCGGATCGACGGGATAAAGGCGATCGCAGCGGCCTCGCCGCCCTCGATATATTTCGCGGCTGCTTCCTTGGTCGCCTGGATGCCGAGCGGCGCGTTGCGCGCGATCGCAGCGGCAAGCTCCATGGCGCGGGCGACCTGCTGGCCCGCTGGCACCACCTCCTGCACCAGGCCGATCTCGCGGGCGCGCTGCGCCGTGAATTCGTCGCACAGGAACAGGTGATACATCGCATTGCCCCATCCGGTGCGCGACAGGAAGCGGAAATGTGCGCCGCCGAGGGGCGCGATTCCGCGCTTTGCCTCCATCTGGCAGAACCGGCTGTCATCGGCGGCAACGACGATGTCGCCTGCCAGCATCAGCTCTATGCCGATCGTGAACACGATGCCTTGGACTGCCGTGACGATCGGTTTCCTGCAGCGCTTGGAAAGGCCGAACGCGTCGACATTGCCCTCCTTGATGTTGCGCTTCTCGGCGGTGGGACCGAAGAATTTCGGCATGTCGAGACCGGCGGTGAAATCCTTGCCTTCGGCGCAGATGACGCCGACCCAATAGGTCTCGTTGTTGTGCAACTCGGTCACCGCGTCGGAGAGCTGCTCCATCATCGCGGGCGAGAAGGCGTTCTTCTTGGCCGGGTTGTCGATGACGATCTTGAAGATGTGGTCGTGTGCTTCAGTCCGGATGCTGCCTGGCGTGGTCATGTACCCTCCCTTTCGTTGTTAGCATTTGTCATCGCGCCACTCTCGTCCGGTCGCCTATGACGCCTGACATAGCTGCATATCGGGGCTGGCTATGTCAAGTGTCATAGTCTAGTCTGGATCGACGAATCCGAGAGGCAAGGATGACTTCCAGTACGAGAGCAAAGATGGTGGCGGGAGCGGCCGACCTCTTGAGCCGCCGTGGCGTCAACGCCACCAGCATGCGCGAAGTGGTGCGCCATACCGGCACGCCGCGCGGCTCGATCAGCCATCATTTTCCACGCGGCAAGCAGCAATTGATCGAAGATGCGATCGTCTATGCCGGCGCACAGGTGAGCAAGCCGCTGGAGCAGTTCACGCGCGAGCGCGGCACGATCGATGGCTTGCGCGCCTTCATCGCATTGTGGCGAAAAATTCTCGAGCGCAGCAGGTTTCAGGCCGGCTGCCCGGTGCTCGCCGTGGCGGTCGAGCGATATGTCTCCGACGCCATGGACAATGCGGGAGCGCCGGACGAAGCCGCGCAGCGCCACTTGCTCGATCTCGCCGACGGCGTGTTCGCGGACTGGCAGCAGATCATGATCGCCGCGCTGCGCCGCGACGGCGTGACGCCGGCCCGCGCGCGGCGGCTGGCCGCGCTGGTCGTCGCCTCGATCGAGGGCGCGCTCGCGCTGTGCCGCGCCGCCCGCAACGCGCAACCGCTCGACGATGTCAGGCAGGAACTCGAAGCGGTACTGTCGGCGGCGATATCGGCTTGAATTGAGCCGATGAGATGAGATCGAGTTGGTGCTATGCGGGAGGTGCAAAACCTCTCCCCATCGGGGAGAGGTCGGATCGCATCGCAAGATGCGATCCGGGTGAGGGGCTCGAGTGCCCATGAGAAACCGTAACCCCTCACCCGGCGCTGCGCGCCGACCTCTCCCGATGGGAGAGGTGAAGAGAGAGACATCAACCTTCCGCCACCGCTTCGCTCCAGGCGTGGAACGGCTCCGCGGCGCCGCTGTTGCTGGCGCCGTCGCGCAGCACGACGCTGGGGCAAGCGAATTTCAGCGGCATCGTCTGCATCCGCGCTTCTTCATAGTCGAACCGTGCGCGCAGCGCCTCGCGCGCCGCTGGTGGCAGCCGCGCATCGCCGATCACGATTGCGCCTTCGCTGGCGTCGATCCTCGGCTGATGGATCGCGGCATCGAGGTTCATGCCGAAATCCATCACGAAGGAGAGAAGCTGCGTCACCGCCGGAAGAATCCGCCGGCCACCTGAGGCGCCGACGGCGAGGCGCCGGCCGTCAGCAGCCTGCGCCACGACCGGCGTATAGTTGGTCAGGCAGCGCTTGCCCGGCGCCAGCGAATTCGGCGTGCCCGGCGTCGGATCGAACCACATGATGCCGTTGTTCATGGTGATGCCGGTCTGTGGCGTCACGAATTTGGAGCCGAAGGTCGACAGCAGCGTTTGCGTCACCGCCGCCATGTTGCCATCGCGGTCGACGACGGAGAAATGCGTGGTGCAGGCGGGCGCGACCGCTTCCGCGCCGAGCGAGCGGCGGCCGTCGGCATCGCCCATGCCTTCCAGGCGTTCGCGATAGGCGGTCTGCAGCGCCTGTGCGTAAGCTGTGTAGGCGGCGGCCTCCGGGGAGGGCGAGGGCTGTACGCTCTGCTGCAGCAGGCGCAGCGTATGCGCGAGCGTCGGCCCTGCGGTCAGTTCGGGCGTCGCATAGACGTAGCCGCCGCGATAGGGGATGCGCAGCGGCTCGCGCACATGGGCGCGGAACGCAGCCAGATCCTCGACCGACAGTGCGCCGCCATTCTCACGGATGTCGGCGGCGATGCTGCGCGCCAGGCCGCCCTCATAGAAGTCGCGCGGTCCTTCGGCCGCGAGCTGCGCCATGGTTGCCTTCAGCCGGTCCTGCGGCAGTCGCAGCACGGACTTGATGCCCCATTGCGCATTCGGCGGCAGGCCGTCCTGCAGATAGGCAGCCGCGCTCGCCGGATAGCGGCGGAGATCGGCGGCTGAGCTTGCGATCATCAGCGTGGTCCACCAGTCGACCAGCAGGCCTTCGCTGGCGAGATCGACGCTCGGCTTGAGCAAGTCCTTCCACGGCAATTTGGCATGGCGGCGATGCGCCTCCTCCATGCCTGCCACCACGCCGGGCACCGCGACCGAGCCGGGGCCATGCAGGTTGCGGTCGTCCTTCACCCGCGCCCAGGGAAACAGGTCGGAAGCGGTGCCGTCGCCGGTCAGCGGATAGTCCTCGATGCGAAGGCTGTTCGGGGCCCGCATGCCGTAGTCGATCACCTCATAGCGGTTTTCGCGGGCGCGATAGAGCACCATCGCGCCGCCCCCGCCGATCCCGCTCATCCACGGCTCCACCACGCCGAGCGCAAAGGTGGTCGCGACCACGGCATCGACGCAATCGCCGCCCGCCGCCAGCACGGCCGCGCCGACCTCGGCAGCCCTTCGCGATTGCGCGGCGACGATGCCGCGCTTGGAGGTGACGGCCGGTTTGCGGATCTGCTGGGTGTTGGAGAACTGGTCGGACATTGCGGTGTTCAGGCCTTCGCAGGGAGGGATCGAGGAGGCCTAGCATGCCGGGCACCGCAGGGTTAGGCAACCAGCCGCCAGATCGGAGGTTCAGGCCGAATCCGCATAGGTGGTGAGCTGTCAATCCTTCTCGGTTCAATCGGTTCGCATCGAGGAGATGCTTTCGTTATTCCGGCCACTTCGAGTTCAGGATGACGTCGCAGAAATTGATCCGGTGGTAGGTCGGGTCGCGCAGCGCCAGCACGTCCGCCTTGACGTTGCCGAAAGTCGTCTGCGGCTTCTTGATCGTGCCGGCCGCAAACGCATCGATGATGCCGTTCTTGAAGTCGTGGCCGCGCGGATGGTGGGCGCAGACCTCATGGCGCTGTGCGGCCGTGAAGGAGTCGAAATCCAGCCCCAACACGTCCATCTCGACGCCGGCCGTCACCAGCGCGACCACAGGCCGCTTGTGCTGCGGAATGCCCGGCGTGGTATGCAGCGCGATCGCGTCCCAGACGTCCTCGACATCGCGCTCATTGATGCGATGGGCGCGGAGGAAGCTTGCGGCGGCATCGGCGCCATCGACCTCGAAACGCTCGCTGGCGCTGGCATAGGGCGCCTGCAAGCCCATGTCGTGGAACATCGCGCCGACATAGAGCAGTTCATGGTCGACCTTCAGCCCGCGGCGCTGCCCGGCCAGAGCGCCGAACAGGAAGACGCGATTGGAATGGTGGTAGAGCAGTTCGGATTCGGTGTCGCGAACCAGTTCGTCGACCTCGCGCGCCAGCTTGCTGTCGGGAACGGTGATACCGGCAATGATCCTGGTCATGATCTGATGTCCTTATGGTCTTGCTGAATTCCTTGCCGACTAACTGATGCTTTGCGCTGGCGCGAACAACGCCGCCGATCCCTGTGAAACGGTCAAAACACCGCGCTTTTCTGCCGATGGCGTTCGTGCAGGAAGCACTTGTCCGAAATGCATGGCTGGCTGGCAGGATTCCATGCATAGTCATGCCCCCATGACACGCGCAGCAACTGGATTGTTGGTCGATGAAGGCGGTCGCGCTGGCGATCTTTCCGGGAGTGCAGGCGCTCGATGTCGCTGGCCCGCTTGACGTGTTCGCGGAGACTAATGCGTTCGTCGGAACGGATCGCGGCTACGTCCTCACGCTGATCGGTGCCGAACGGCAGCCGTACCGCGCGTCGAACGGGATGTCGATCACGCCGGAGATGACGTTTGCCGATGCGGAGCAGGCGTTCGATCTCGCGCTGGTCGCCGGCGGACCGGCGCTTCCGACCACGCCGCCGGATCCGCGGCTTGTCGACTGGCTTGGCGAGAGGGCCTCGCGCTGTCAGCAATATGGCTCAATCTGCACCGGCGCGTTCGCGCTCGGCCATGCCGGCCTGATCGACGGCAAGACGGTAACGACGCATTGGCAGAATGCGCCCAGCCTTGCCCGGCAATTCCCGAAGGCGAAGGTCGAGTTCGACCGCATCTATCTGCGCGACGGGCCGCTGCTCACCTCGGCCGGCGTCACGGCAGGAATCGATCTCGCGCTCGCGATCGTGCAGGATGATCACGGGCCGGAAGTCACTCTCGCGGTCGCCAAGCGGCTCGTCGTGGTGGCGCAGCGGCAGGGCGGGCAATCCCAGTTCAGTCCCTATCTCGTGCCGCCGGCCGACAAGGATTCGCCGATCGCGCGCGTCCATACCCATGTGATGGCGCATTTGCGTGAGCGGAACGGTGTTGAGGTGCTGGCGCAGGTCGCCGGAATGAGCGCACGCAGTTTTGCGCGCGCGTTCAAGCGCGAGACCAATGTGACGCCGGCCGAATTCGTCGAAAGCGCGCGCGTCGATGCCGCGCGCAACCGCCTCGAAGGCTCCGACCTTGCGCTGAAAGTGGTCGCGCATGAAAGCGGCTTTGGCAGCGCCGAGCATATGCGCGTCGTGTTCGTCAAGCGCCTCGGGATCACGCCGAGCCAGTACCGCGCAAGCTTTCGCAAAGTCTGACCCGCCCCGTTCTGCGCGGGTTTCGCAGCCAATTCGGAAGAATGTCCCGAAATCCGTGCGAATCCGAAAGAGTCCGCAGGCTCTGGAAAGATACGCTCTGAGATGCACGGTATCGCAACCGTCGAGGACGGCCCGGAAACGCTGCGGCCGCCGACCAAGAAACAAGGATGGCACGAATGCTCAAGTCCACGCGCCCCGAATTGCAGAGCCCGACCGACCTCAAGGCCGAGGCGACTCGCGATATCTCAGCCGCGCTCAGCGCCCTGCTGGCCGATGTGTTCGCGCTCTATGTCAAGACCAAGAACTTCCACTGGCATATGTCGGGCAGGCACTTCCGCGATTACCATCTTCTGCTCGACGAGCAATCCGACCAGATCTTCGCGATGACCGACCCGATCGCCGAACGCGCGCGCAAGATCGGCGGCACCACGATCCGCTCGATCGGTCAGATCGCACGCCAGCAGCGCATCCTCGACAACGACGCCGACTATGTCGATCCGCAGGACATGCTCGCCGAACTGGGCAGCGACAACCAACAGCTCACGCGGGAGATGCGCCAGGTTCACAATGTCTGTGACGAATATGGCGACGTCGCCACCGCGAGCTTGCTGGAAAACTGGATCGACGAGACCGAGCGCCGGACCTGGTTCCTCTATGAGGCGACGCGGAACAGGAACTCTTGACCTGAGCCGTGTAGCCCGCCGCGAATTCGATGCCGAACCCGAGCTGAGGTGATCATGGCCGCCGATGGTGCTTTCATCGAACGAACCGGCCTAAACTGGCGGGGCGGCCGCGCGAGCTCTTCGTCGCGAGCGGTGGCGGAAGAGACCGCCATCGCGCTGACCTTCGACGGATCGACCTATGCCGTGATGATGGCGACGCCTGCCGATCTGAAGGATTTCGGCGTCGGCTTCGCCGTGACGGAGGGCATCGTTGCCCGCGCTGAGGAGATCAGGAGTCTCGATCTGATCGAGACTGATCTCGGCATCGAGGTCCGGATCTGGCTTGCAGAAAATCGGACCGCGGCCTTGTTCGCGCGGCGCCGTGCCTCGGTGGGCCCCGTCGGTTGCGGTCTTTGCGGCATCGAAAGCCTGGTGCAGGCGAGGCGCGCGGTTCCCAGGGTGAAGAAGGACGCGACGTTCGATGCCCGCGATCTCCTGGAAGCCATGGGTGCGCTTCCCTCGCTGCAGGACCTCAACCAGAAAACCCGCGCCGTGCATGCGGCCGGTTTCTGGCAGGCCGATGGCGGCGTCGGCCCGGTGCGCGAGGATGTCGGCCGCCACAACGCGCTCGACAAGCTCGCCGGCGCACTGATCCGCCACAACAGGTCGGTCTCGAACGGCGCCATTCTGCTCACGAGCCGCATCTCGGTCGAGATGGTGCAGAAGACCGCCATGATCGGGGCGCCCGTCATCGTCGCCGTTTCCGCGCCGACGACGCTCGCGATCAAGACCGCTGACGAAGCGGGGATCACCTTGATCGCCATTGCGCGCGACGACGGCTACGAAGTGTTCACGCATCCCGACCGTGTTGTCTTCGCGCCGGGAATGCGTCGCCGTTCCGTTGAGACAGGCGATGGCTTTGCGACGGCGTGAATGCTTTCGCGGCCTCGGCCAAAGTGAACGTTATCGGCGATAGCGGCAATCGTAGCCGTTTGTACTGATGTGCTTGCGTGCGGTCTTCCGCGCTGGCGCGTCGGTCTTGCTCGTGACGACGGAAATTCGCGTAGATTGTGGCAGCGCGGTGCTGACATGCAATTCCGTAAAAGACGTTCCTTTCAGGAAGCCTGTACGCGACCCTGCAGGTAGGCTTGCCGCAACGCCGATGCTTGCTTTTCGAACCGCGCATAAAGAGAGGCGACCATGAGTGACTTCCGCAAGGAAACCGACAGTCTTGGCGAAGTCGATGTCCCCGCCGATAAGCTCTGGGGCGCCCAGACCCAGCGCTCGCTCGAGCACTTCAGCATCGGCAAGGATCTGATGCCGCGCGAGATGATCCATTCCTATGCGATCCTGAAGAAGGCCGCCGCGAACGCCAACCATGCCGGCAAGCGGCTCGATGCCAAGGTCCACAAGCTGATCGTCCATGTCTGCGACGAAATCCTGCAGGGCCAGCATCACGACATGTTTCCGCTGCACGTCTGGATGACCGGCAGCGGCACGCAATTCAATATGAACGTCAACGAGGTGATCTCGAACCGATGCTGCCAGCTTGCGGGCACGCCGCTCGGCAGCAAGCATCCGGTTCATCCGAACGATCACGTGAACATGTCGCAATCCTCGAACGACAGTTTTCCGTCCGCCATGTACATCGCAGCCGCGGTCAACGTGACGCAGCGCCTTGTTCCGGCAGTGAAGGCCCTGCACGACGCAATCGACGCCAAGGCCAAGCAGTGGGACGACGTGGTCAAGATCGGCCGCACCCACATGCAGGATGCGACGCCGCTGACGCTCGGCCAGGAATGGTCGGGCTACGCCGGCATGCTCGCCGATGACCTTGCGCGGATCGAGGACGCGCTCAAGGGCGTGTTTCGGCTGGCGCTTGGCGGCACTGCCGTGGGCACCGGCATCAATGCGGCGCCGGGCTTTGCCGAGGCCGTCGCCGCCGAGATCGCGCGCCTGAGCGGGTTGCCGTTCGTCAGTGCGCCCAACAAGTTCACCGTGCAGGGCGCGCATGATGCGCTGGTGCAGCTTTCCGGCACGCTGCGCACGCTTGCGGTCTCGCTCTACAAGATCGGCAACGACATCCGCCTGATGTCCTGCGGTCCGCGCGCCGGCTTTGCCGAACTGATGATCCCGGAGAACGAGCCGGGCTCCTCGATCATGCCGGGCAAGGTCAACCCGACCCAGGCCGAGGCGCTGACGATGATCGCGGTGCAGGTGATGGCGAACGACGTCGCGGTCGGGTTCGGCGGCGCCAGCGGCTATCTGGAGATGAACGTCTACAAGCCGCTGATGATCCACAACATCGCTCAGTCGATCACGATCCTGACCGACGGCTGCACGAATTTCCGCAAGTTCCTGGTCGAGGGCACCAAGCCCAACGAGAAAAAGATCAAGGAATATGTCGAGCGCTCGCTGATGCTGGTCACCGCGCTCGCGCCTGTGATTGGCTACGACAAGGCGTCGGCGATCGCGCACTACGCGATGGACAACGATCTCACGCTGAAGGCGGCGGCGCTGAAGCTCGGCTTCGTCAGCGAGCCGGAATTCGACCGCGTCGTCGATCCCGCCAAGATGGTCAAGCCCTATGTGGCCCAAGGCAACGCGCCGGTCAAAGCCGGCACACCGACGAGCTGAAGGAGCGCAGCATGATCAGATGCGTCAGGTTATGGACCGGTGAGGACAGCAATTCGCATTTCGAGGATGGGCTCATCGAGCTCGAGCCGGGCCAGCGCGGCGATTGGCTCAGCAGCAAGGCCGACGCCGTCACCATCTCCTTCCAGGAGACGGCATCGGGCGGCGCGTTCGCCTGGCACACCGCGCCGATCCGCCAATTGGTGATCACGCTCTCCGGGACGCTGGAGTTCCAGACCCGCGATGGCGAGCACTTCCTGCTGCATCCCGGCGACATCCTGCTGGCGGAAGACACTGCCGGCTCCGGACATAGCTGGAAACTGACCGACAATTCATCCTGGCGCCGCGCCTATGTGGTGCTGCGGCCCGGTGCGCATGTGCCGTTCCGCTCCAAGGAGCAGCAGCCCGCCTCGGCGTGAGTCGTTCAGGACAGCGATATCAACCCGGAAGGAGATATCCATGCAGAGCACCCCCACTGGTGAGCCGGACGTCGTCCTCATCGGCGCAGGCATCATGAGCGCTACGGTAGGCGTTTTCCTCAAGGAACTGGAGCCGCAACTCACCATCTCGATGTTCGAGGTCTTGGAGGATTGCGGGCTGGAAAGCTCGGACGCCTGGAACAATGCCGGCACCGGGCACGCCGCCAATTGCGAGATGAACTACACGCCGGAGCGGCCCGACGGCAGCGTCGACATTTCCAAAGCGCTGCAGGTCAATGTCGAATTCGATCTGTCGCGGCAGTTCTGGTCCTTTCTTGTCGGCAAGGGCGCGATCTCGGATCCGCGCACCTTCATTCACCCGGTGCCGCATATGAGCTTCGTATCCGGCGCCGACAATGTCGAGTTCCTCAGGAAGCGGTTCAAGGCGATGTCGGCCCATCATTGCTATGAGGGCATGGAGTACACCGAGGATCCGAAGCAGATCGCCGACTGGGTGCCGCTGGTGATGGAAGGCCGTAGTGGCGACGATCCGGTCGCTGCAACGCGGATCATCACCGGCACCGATGTCGACTACGGCTCGCTGACCCATCATCTGGTTCATCATCTCGTCAGCCAGCCCGGCTGCGCTGTCCACTACAAGAGCGCCGTCACCGATCTCATTCGCGATCAGGACAGTCGTTGGCGGATCGAGGTCCGCGATACCGACACCGGCGAGAAACGGTCGGTCAAGGCAAAGTTCGTGTTCATCGGCGCCGGCGGCGGCGCGCTGCCGCTCTTGCAGAAATCCGGCATTCCGGAAGGGAATGGCTATGGCGGCTTTCCCGTCTCGGGAATCTGGCTGCGCTGCGACGATGCCGCGGTCAATAAGCGTCACCACGCCAAGGTCTATGGCAAGGCTGCGGTCGGCTCGCCGCCGATGTCGGTGCCGCATCTCGACACCCGCGTCATCGGAGGGCAGCACTCGCTGTTGTTCGGGCCTTATGCCGGCTTCTCGAGCAAGTTCCTCAAGCATGGCTCGCGGCTTGATTTATTCGAGTCGATCCGACCCGCCAACGTCGAACCGCTGCTTGCGGTGGCGCGCGACAATTTCGACCTGACCGAATATCTGATCGGGCAGGTGCTGCAGTCCGAGAGCCATCGGCTGGCGACGCTCGACCAGTATTATCCGAACGCTGATCCCAAGGACTGGCGGCTGCAGGTCGCAGGCCAGCGCGTCCAGATCATCAAGCCGGACGTCAAGCGCGGCGGACTGCTCGAATTCGGCACCGAACTGGTCGGCGCTGCTGATCATTCGCTGGTCGCGCTGCTTGGCGCGTCGCCGGGCGCCTCGACCGCGGCCTTCATCGCCATCAGCGTGCTGGAGAAGTGCTTTGCCGGCCAGCTCACGGCGAATGCCTGGCTGCCCAAGCTGAAAGAAATCATCCCCTCCTACGGCATATCGCTGATCGATGATGCGGATTTCTGCCGGCGCATCCGTGCGACCACCGCCAAAATTCTGAAGGTCGACAACATTCCACCGCCGGCCGCCACGCCGACCTCGGCAGCGCAACGGGCTTGAGAAGGCAGGAGACTTCCGATGGATGCCACAGCACTTCTCCTGTCACGATTGCAGTTTGCCTTCACCATCTCCTTTCACATCATCTTCCCGTCGTTCACGATCGGCCTGGCCGCGTGGCTGACCGTGCTCGAAGCGATGCACATGCGTACCGGCAAGCCGGTGTACCGGACACTGTTCGAGTTCTGGCTCAAGATCTTCGGCGTTGCCTTCGGCATGGGCGTGGTGTCGGGCGTGGTCATGGGATTCCAGTTCGGTACCAATTGGAGCGTGCTGGCCAAGATGTCGGGACCGATCCAGGGGCCGCTATTGTCGTACGAGACGTTCACCGCCTTCATGCTGGAGGCGAGCTTCTTCGGCATCCTGATCTTCGGCCGCAACCGCGTGCCGCCATGGTTCTATCTGTTCTCCACTGCCATGGTGGCGCTGGGAACGACGCTTTCGGCGTTTTGGATCATGGTCAACAATAGCTGGATGCAGGCGCCGGTCGGCTATGTCCTGGAGAAGGGACAGTTCGCGCCTGACGACTGGGTCGCGATCCTCTTCAATCGCGTGGTCTGGGTGCGCTTTCCGCACATGCTGATCGCCTCTTACCTGACCGGCGCGTTCTGCGTGGCGGCGACCGGCGCGTGGTACCTGCTGCGACGGACCTATTACGTAGAGGCGCGGGTGATGCTGCGCATGGGCCTTTCGCTTGCGGCGGTGCTGCTTCCGATCCAGCTCTTCATCGGACATCTCGTCGGCGACTACGTCCATGATTATCAGCCGGCCAAATTCGCCGCGATCGAGGCCCGTTGGCACGACGAGCAGCCCGCCTCCGAAGTGCTGATCGCGGTCCCCGATTCGAGCACGGAGTCCAACAAATACGCGATCAGCATTCCCGTGCTCGGCAGCATCATCGGCAGCATGAGCTTGACGTCAAAGGAAGTCGGTCTGACGACATTCCCGCCGCAGGACCGGCCGCCGGTGATCATCCCGTTCTTCACCTTCCGCATCATGGTCGGCTGCGGTCTCGTGATGCTGGGGCTGGCCTGGCTCGGGACCTATGTCAGCCTCAAGCATCGGCTCGAGCGGAACCGCATGCTGCTCTGGGGTATCTTTCTCAGCTTTCCGCTGCCGTGGATCGCGATCCTCACCGGCTGGTACACCGCGGAAGTCGGCCGTCAGCCCTGGGCCGTCTATGGCGTGCTGCGCACGGCTGATGCGATGACGCCGTTCCTCACCGCCTCCGCCGCGTTGACCACGCTGATCCTCTTCGTCCTGGTCTACGCCTTCATCTTTTCGTTTGGCACCTACTACATCTATCGCCTGCTGCGCGCCGGCCCGGCCGGAATTCCGACCACGGAGCCGCGCGAAGCGGCACCGAACCGGCCCATGTCGATGGCCGATCAGCCCCCGGTCGGCGCACGCAGCTACATCAGTGCAGGAGAATAGACATGGTGATGTTCTGGGTAGCGCTGCTCGCAATCAGTATCCTGATCTATCTCCTGCTCGACGGGTTTGACCTCGGCGTCGGCATGCTGTTCGGCTTGGCCAAGAACGAGAAGGATCGGGCCGAAATGCTGCACACGGTCGCGCCGGTCTGGGATGGCAACGAGACCTGGCTGGTCGTGGCTGGCGTGATCCTGTGGGGCGCGTTTTCCGCTGCCTATGCGATCCTGTTGTCGGCCTTCTACATCCCCGTCATCGTCATGCTGCTGGGATTGATCCTGCGCGGCGTGGCGTTCGAGTTCCGCAACAAGGCGCTGGCCTCGCGCTGGGTCTGGGATGTCGCCTTCTCCGGTGGCTCGCTTGTTGCGAGCTTCATGCAGGGCGCGATGGTCGGCGCGCTGGTCGAGGGACTTGAGTTCACCAATGGCGAATATTCCGGCGGCGCGCTCGGCTGGCTGACCGGCTTTGCCGTATTGTGCGGTATCGGCCTTTGCCTCGGATACGCGCTGCTCGGCGCCTGCTGGCTGGTGCGGAAGAGCGAAGGGGCGGTTCGCGCCACTGCGCGCCGCCAGATCCCGGTCCTTGCGATCGCCGTGCTGGTGTTCCTGATCGTCGTCTTCGCCCATGCACTCACCGAGAATCTTCCGATCCTGCAGCGGTGGACCGACAGGCCATATCTGTTCGCGTTCCCGGCGATCGGTGCGGCTGCGGCCCTGGTGCTTGCCACCAGCATCCTGCGCCATGACGATTACTGGCCGTTCCACATGGTGGCGACGATCTTCGTTACCGCCTTCGGGACACTGGCGCTGTCGTTCTGGCCCTATATGATCCCCTCTGTCATCACGATCGAGGAGGCGGCCGCGCCGCATTCCAGCCTCGCCTTCATGTTCTGGGGCGAGGGCTTGTTCGTGTTCCCGCTCATGCTGCTCTACATCGTGATCGGCTACCGCGTGTTCCGTGGTAAGGTCGGTCCCATGACCGATCATTACTGATGCGGCATGAGCTCGATTGAGATCAGCGCGCAGTCTGCCCGATGTGCATAGGTGAGGCAGATGACCAGGGCGGCGTCGCTTCTGCTTGATTGGACTGCGGGCCGGCTTCCCGAAGCAAGACGGCTTGCCGACCGGCTGCGCGTTCCGGCGTCGGCGCTGATGTTTGGGTTGCGCTTGTGGGCAAGCGTTTGCCTCGCCCTCTATCTCAGCTTCTGGCTTCAGCTCGAGATTCCGTCCTGGGCCGGTGCATCGGCCGCGATCGCCAGCCAGCCGCACCTCGGCGCTGCGCTGCGCAAGGGCTGGTTTCGCCTGATCGGGACGACGATCGGCGCTGTGGCGATCGTGGTGCTGGCAGCACTCTTTCCGCAACAACGGGTCGGATTCCTGCTTGGACTGGCGCTTTGGAGCGCGGGCTGCGCTTTCGTGGCAACGCTGCTGCGCAATTTCGCGTCCTATTCGGCAGCGCTCGCGGGCTTTACCGCCGCAATCGTCGCAAGCGACCTGCTTGGCGCCACCGGTGGCGCCAATGGCGAGGTCTTCACGCTTGCGGTGAACCGCGCCAGCGAGATCTGCGTCGGCATCGTGTGCTCGGGCCTGGTGATGGCGATGACGGATTTCGGCGATGCGCCAAGGCGGCTGGCGAAGGAGATGGCTGCGCTGGCGACGGAAATCCTGGCTCAGCTCGTCGCGACGTTGTCGGAAAGGCGAGAGGGATCCCGCCGGATCGGCTTCGGTCTGGCGCAGCGGATCGGTGCTCTCGATCCCCTCATGGATGAGGCAGGCGGCGAGTCCTATGACGTTCGCTATCACATGCTGGAATTAGAGTCGGCATCGACTGGTCTTCTCCGCGCAATGTCCGCATGGCGAAGGGTGGCCGTCCATCTCGATCTGCTGCCAAGCGAAGAGGGGCGGCATGAAATCGGCCAGATCGCCCGCAGCTTTCCAACGGACTTGACGGCGCAATCCGTCGGCGTTGCGACGATCGCACAAACCGATCCGGCGCGTTTGCGCAGGTCATGTGCTGCAGCCGTGCGTGAATTGCTCGCGATGCGATGTGCGACGCCGTCGATCAAGCTGATCGTCGATGAGGCGGCGCGGTCGCTGCTTGCGCTTCGAAGGGCGTTTGGCGGCTTGCTCGTGCTGACTGATCCCGCGCAGCCCGTTCGGGCGCGGCGGCATGAGAGGTTTCCGGTTCCGGACTATGCTCCCTCGCTTCTCAATGCGGCACGGGCATTCACCGCGATCGCCGCGGTCGAATTGTTCTGGGTCGTGACGGCGTGGCCGAATGGCGCGCTTGCCGTCGCCTTTGCGGCGATCGCGCTCACCCTGTTCTCAGCGCGGCCCGATCAGGCCTATGGCATCACCATGCTGTTCATGGTCGGCGCCGCCATCACCACTGTGCTCGCGGCTATCGCCAACTTCGCGCTTCTGCCGCAGATGACATCCTTCGCCGGCCTCTGCCTTGTGATCGGGCTTGTGCTCATTCCGGCCGGTGCGCTGATGACCCAACCCTGGCTGCCGCCGGTCTTCATCGCGCTGGTCGCGACTTTCATTCCGCTGCTCGGGCCGGCGAACCAGATGACCTACAATACGCTCGCCTTTTACAATGTCGCGCTGGCGATCTTCGTGGGACTCGGCGCGGCCGCGCTTGCGTTCCGCATGGTGCCGCCGCTGTCGGCGGAGCTCCGTGTCCGCCGTCTGCTGCGGCGGACGCTGCGGGAACTACGGCGGCTTGCCACCGACCGGCTGCAACTGACATCGGAGGCGTGGGAAGGACGGATCTACAATTACCTGCAGGCGCTCCCTGAAAAGACCGAGCCGACGGCACGCTCTGATCTCCTGTCGGCCCTGGTGGTGGGCAATGCCATCATCCGGCTTCGTCCCGTCGCCGGTCGCTTCGACCTTGATCAGGAGTTCTCCGTTGCACTGGATGCGGTTGCGCAAGCCGATATCGCGGCCGCGATCCAGCGCCTCGGAGACTTCGATGCGAAGCTTGCCGCGGTCGCGCCCACGACGCCGGGATTGCCGGTCAGGGAGCGGGCGCGCGGCAGCATCCTCGTGCTGTCGGAAACGCTCGCACAACATAAGACCTATTTCGAAACATCGCCGCCATGAGCTTCTCGGAAGTCAACCTGTTTGGCGTCTACGTCGCCCCGCTTTCGTTGCTGATGGTGGCGGCCTGGCTTATCCTGGTCGTGTTGCGACGGATGGTGGCGGGCTTCGGCTTGCTGCGCCATGTCTGGCATCCGGCGCTGTTCGTGCTCGCGATTTATATCATTCTGCTTTCATGCGTGGTTTTGGTGGTAGCTGAGGTATAGCGATGTCTGAAGTTCAGACGCGATTGGCGGGCGATGGGAAAGCTCTGCCGCGCTCTTCGGCAGGCGGGGCGAGCCGCAGGATATCGCTCAGTTCCGTGATCCCGGCACTGCTCACGCTGGGCGCTGTCGTGGTGGCGGCGTTATTGGGATGGTTCGCGTGGGACGTCTATATGGGGCGGCCGTGGACGCGCGACGGCATGGTGCGGGCCTATGTCGTGACCGTCGCGCCGGAGATTGCCGGGCGGATCGTCAACCTGCCGGTCGCCGACAACCAGATGGTGCGCAAGGGCGACGTGCTGTTCGAGATCGAACCGAACGACTACCAGATCGCGTTGGACGCTGCCCGCGCCCAGGTTGCGCGCGACCAGGCCGCGCTCGACTACGCGCGCGCCAACGAAGGACGGCAGGCGAAGCTGCGCGGAGAAGGCTGGGTGTCGACGGACGTCTTTCAGCAATCGGCAAGCTCGCTGCATCAACTGCAAGCCGCTGTCGCCGCGGGTCAGGCCATGGTCTCCAAGGCGGAGCTCAATCTCAGCCGTGTCACCGTTCGCTCGCCCGTCAATGGCTATGTGACGAATCTGCTGGCCCAGCGCGGCGACTACGCCAATATCGGCCAAAACCTGGTCTCGCTGGTCGACGCCGATTCCTTCTGGGTCGACGGCTATTTTGAGGAGACGAGCCTCGGAAGGATTCGCGACAATGATCCGGCGACAGTCCGCTTGATGGGCTACAGCCAGCTCATCCGTGGCCATGTCGGCGGGGTCTCGCGCGGCATCACTGTCACCAATGCGCAGCCGGGCCAGGGCGGGCTCGCGTCGGTCAATCCGATCTTCACCTGGGTGCGGCTGGCGCAGCGGATCCCGGTGCATATTCACATCGATCATGTGCCTGACGGGGTGCGCCTCGTCGCCGGCACCACTGCCAGTGTGGAAGTCGGCCGCTAGGCCTTCGATCCCGGTTGGCTATTTTGTCGCAGGCATAGCAGCAGCGCCGCGGGAGCATGGTTGCGTCCTGTTCCGGGTACCCCCGTAGAATTGCGGAGGTTCCGCTGATGTGTTCTAACGTCAGATGTCAGGGATACCCGGAAAATCAGTTTTGAATCCGAAACATCCGTCTGCTGCCGTCCGCTGGAGTTTTTATTCGGCCATTGCATGCGGAGATGGCGCATGAATCCGTTTGCGTCGCCTCACGACCTGACGACGGGCCAGGAGTCAGTTGTCTTCGTCGTCGACGATGACGAGAGCGTGCGACGGGCGCTTGCCAACCTGTTCCAATCGGTGGGCCTGGAGGTGCAGGAGTTCGGCTCCGCCGCGGAATTGCTGCACAGCAAGTTGCCTGATGTCGCGAGTTGCCTGGTGCTGGACATCCGGCTGCCCGGGTTGAGTGGGCTCGACCTCCAGCTCGAATTGGCCAGGGCCGACGTCCACATTCCCATCATCTTCATGACCGGTCACGGCGACATTCCGATGAGCGTCCGCGCCATGAAGGGCGGGGCGATCGACTTCCTGACAAAGCCGTTCCGCGATCAGGATATGCTCGATTCCGTGATGACCGCGATCAAGCGCGATCGCGAAAGGCGCGAGGCTGAGAAAGCCGTTACGGGCTTGCGAGAACATTTCGAGACCCTGACCGACCGTGAACGCGAAGTGCTGGCTTTGGTGGCTGCGGGCCTCATGAACAAGCAGATTGCGGCGCAGATCGGGGTTGCCGAGATCACCGTCAAAATCCATCGCGGGCGCGTCATGAAGAAGATGGGCGCAAAATCGCTCGCCGATCTGGTCAGGATGGCCGAAATGATCGGAATTCGCCGCCGATAGCTGTGGGCGAGAAACCTAAGTATGATTCCCCGGTATCTTGATAGAGCGCATTTTAACGTTACGAGCGTGCGATCCGGGGAAGCGGTGCCGGCTTTTCCGCGCGACAAATGGGGAACGTTTGCGCGGCAGATCGTGTGCCGGACAAGAATCTAGGCGGGCTGACGATTCGAGGAAAAGTCATCGCGCGCTAGCGGATCCTTATTCCCGGTTTCCCCAAAAGGACAGCGATCTTGCCGACAACACCGATGATCTCCATCATCGACGACGATGCGTCCGTCCGTACCGCGACCGACAATCTGCTGAGGTCTTTTGGTTATGGCGTTCTCGCGTTTGGGTCGGCTGACGAATTTCTGCAGTCCGGCGTGCTCGACCAGACCGCCTGCGTGATCGCCGACGTCAATATGCCCGGCACTAACGGCGTCGAGCTCCTGCTTCGCCTGCGCGCCCGCGGCAACGAGATACCTTTCATCTTTATCACGGCTTTTCCCGAGGCGGCCGTGTCCGCCCACGCCGCAAGTGCCGGTGCAGTCTGTCTCTTGACCAAGCCGTTCGAGACCGACAATCTCATTCAAAACCTTGAACAGGCCCTGCAGGGGCGTGATGGGCAAGGTCCGACTGTCAAGATCTGAATTCTTCGGCAGGCGGGTTTTTCCGACCCCGGTCGGTCGCCAGACGGGACGGGTCCCGATGATCACCAAAACCGCATCGCGGCCGCCGTTCACGGCTGGTCCACTCCTGCTACACGGAAATTCAACGGCTCTTGAGTTGGAAGAACGAGTCTTGAGTTGGAAGAACTCTTGCGCGACCGTAAGCAGGGATTTCATGATCGGGCGGCACAAGGAGCATTTGGCATGTATCCGGGCCAGCGTAGCAGCGAAACAGGTGCGCCCGCTTTGTCCGTCGATGCCCCGCGGCCATCTTCAGATTGGCGCTTGGGACTGGCCGATATCGATCAAACGCCTTGGGCGACGTTCTCCCGTTATGCAGTTGCGATCTTGTCGGCCGCTGCAGCCCTGATCGCCTCCAAGGCCGCGGTCGAGTACCTGAACATCGAACCGTACGTTTCGCTGTTCCTCTGCGCGATCATGTTTGCGGCCTGGTTTGGTGGCCTCGGCCCCGGCTTGGTGTCGACTGCGCTTGCAGGTTTGGCGTTCGAGTATTTCGTGGCGACACCGATTGGTTCGTTCGAGATCGATGTTCATCAGATCCCGCGAGTGACTTTGTTCTTGATCACGGCGCTGTTCGTCAACTGGATCGCTTCAGCACAGCGAAAGGCGACGCGATCGCTGGAGCTTTCTCGCCGCGACCTGTTGGCTGCGCTCGAAGCGCAGAAGCGGACCGAGGCCTGGCTGCTGCGGAGCGAAATGTACCTGGCCGAAGCGCAGCGGCTGAGCCGCACCGGCAGTTTCGGCTGGAAGGTGGCGACCGGCGAGATCAGTTGGTCGGAGGAGACGTTTCGGATCTTCGAATGCGATCCGGCCACAACGCCGACACTGGAGTTCGTTCTGCGGCGCATGCATCCCGAAGATCGCGATTTTGTGCAGCAATTGCTCGAGGAGGCCTCGCAGAATGGCGTGGATTTCGGTCACGAAGCCAGGCTGGTGATGCCGAATGGCGCGCTAAAGCATATTCGCACTTTGGCCCATGCCGTGAAGGACGGTCCTGATGGCATCGAGTACATCGGCGCGGTGACCGATGTCACCGCCGCCAAGCAGGCCGAGGCCGCACTCAACGACGCGCAGGCGGACCTCGCGCACGCGACGCGCGTAATCACGCTCGGCGAGTTGACGTCCTCGATCGCCCACGAGGTGAACCAGCCGCTGGCCGCGATCATGTCAAACGGCGAGGCTTGCCTGCGCTGGCTCGACCGCGGCGCGGCAGGCATGGAGCATGCGCGGCGCTCGGTGGAATGGATCGTCAAGGATGTCAGCCGCGCGGCCGACGTGATCGGGCGCGTTAGGGCGCTGGCGCGCAAGACCGATACGGAGCGGGCGCTTCTCGACATCAACGAGGTCGTCAACGAGGCCCGCGTGCTGATGCGGCGCGAGCTCACGAGCAAGCAGATCACGCTGCGTACGGAGCTTGCGACCGATCCGCTGATCGTCCGCGCCGACCGGGTTCAATTGCAGCAGGTCGTCATGAACCTGGTGATGAATGGCATCGAGGCGATGCAGCCGGTTACGGATCGGCCGCGCGAATTGCTGATCCGGTCGCAGCGCAGTTTCGAGGCCGATCAGGCCATCCTGATCATGGCGGACTGCGGCGTCGGCTTTTCCGACGAGAACGCCGAGCGGCTGTTCAACGCGTTCTTCACCACCAAGTCGGCCGGCCTTGGCTTGGGATTATCGATCTGCCGCTCGATCGTTGAGGCCCATGGCGGAAAGCTGTCTGCATCCCGCAATGCCGGGCCGGGCGCGACCTTCCAGTTCACCCTGCCGCTCCATGAGGATGTCGGACGGGCGCAATGAGTCCGCCCGGCTGCGATCATGCCTTGGGCATGATACCCAGGTTCATGCCTTGGGCATGATACCCAGGTTCATGCCTTCGGCATGATACCCGGACTGTTGTCGGGCCACTTGGCAATCATCGCTTCGTCGATGTTGAGATGCTGCGCTACCAGCTTGGGCGGCGTATGCGTGAGCCAGTTCGTCAGCGAGACTTCCTCGTAGCGAGGGGCGCGGAACACGCCGACGAATTGCAGGTCGGTGTCACCGACGTTCTCGACATAGTGCCCGTAGTTCTTCTTGACGTAACCGATGTCGCCCGCGTTGAAGTCCATTGTCAGCGCATTGGGGCCGGTGTTGAACACCGTCATCCGGGCCTTGCCCTTGATGTAGTATTGCCACTCGTCGGCGTTCGGATGCCAGTGCATCTCGCGGACCGCGCCCGGCTTGAGGGTGACCAGCGCCGAGGCCACGGTCGTTGCGACATTGAAGTTGGTGCTGTCGGCAACGTGAATGGTGCCGGCCTCGGACTGCTTGAGCGGGCGCGAGCCTTCGAGCGAGAAGATGAAGGGATGCGGCGGCATCTCTGCGTTCCTGCTCATCGCGGCGCGGTCGCCGGCGAGGTCGCCTGGCACGGTGCCCTGGAATATCCAGAGGTTGTGCAGCGGAATGTTCGCGAAGCTTTCGACCGGAACTCCGAAGTTCTTGGCGAGCACTTCGGGCGGCGTGTGGGCAATCCAATCCGACAGCAGCAGCGTATTGAACTCGTCGGCGTGGCCGTCATCGAAGCAGATCACGAACTCGCAGCCGTCGGGTCCGAGGCCCTGCAGCGAGTGTGGCGTGCCGGCCGGAAAATACCAGAGGTCGCCCGCCTTGAGGTCGCCGACATAAGGACGCCCCTCTGCATCGAGAACAGTCACGCGGCAGGTGCCATAGGTCATAATGGCCCACTCGGCGGCCTGATGCCAATGCAGCTCGCGAATGCCGCCGGCGGCGAGGCGCATGTTCACGCCGGATATTTCCTTCGAGATCGCGAAATCGTCGACCGTGACCTGTCGCGCCCAGCCGCCGTTCTGAATGCGTCTTGCAGCATTATTGAAGGACGCCCAGGTCGTGGGCAGGCCGCCAACGTCGGTCGCGGGCGGAGTGAATGCGGATGGAAACTGTTTTGCAATGGCTGGATTCTGCGGACCGGGATCGGTCAGACTTCCAGGCGACTTGGCGTTGATGGCGCCCTGAGGCGGCTCGTCCGGATTACCGAAGCTTGCCGCATGCGCGGATGCGGTCATTGCGGCTCCGACAGCCGACGCTGCCATAAAATCTCGTCGCGAGAGCATGAGCTGAGACTCCAGAAAGAGATGATCGAACCGGCACAGATCCGCTCATCAGCGGCCCGTTCATCAAGACCTAGGCAGGCGCCGTTGGTTTTGCTTCCGTAATGACACGCTTTTTCTGGAACGCACTGCCGCGATAACAGATGACGCGCAGTTGCGTGAGCACGACGTGCAAGCTTCTCACGCGGCGAGCGGTGCGATTGTGCAAATCCCGCCTCGTTTTGGAAAGACATCGGTTGGACAGCTCTCCTTTACTCAACCGACCCTGGCATTCTAAATAAGGCCTTTGCCGATGACCGTTCGCAAATCCATCCGTCCCTATCATCAGCCGGCCGGCGGATGGGGAGCGCTCAAGGCGTTGAGCGAGCATCTGATCGAGCAGCGCGTTCCGATCAAGGGCGCGACGACGCTGAGCCGGATGAATCAGCCCGAAGGATTCGACTGTCCGGGCTGCGCCTGGCCTGATCCGAAGCATACGTCGTCGTTCGAGTTCTGCGAGAACGGCGCCAAGGCAGTTGCGTGGGAAGCGACGGCAAAGCGCTGCACGCCGGAGTTCTTCGCCGAGCACTCCGTCACCGAGTTGTCCGGCTGGAGCGATTACGATCTCGAAATGGTCGGTCGGCTCACCCATCCGATGGTCTATGACAGGACGTCCGATCATTACCGTCCGGTAAGCTGGGACGATGCCTTCGCGATCATCGGCCGCCACCTCAACGCACTGCCCGACCCTAATATGGCGGAGTTCTACACCTCGGGTCGCACGTCGAACGAAGCCGCGTTCCTCTATCAGCTTTTCGCCCGCGAATACGGCACCAACAATTTTCCTGATTGTTCGAACATGTGCCATGAGGCGACCAGCGTCGGCCTGCCGCAGTCGCTCGGGGTGGGCAAGGGCACCGTGCTGCTCGACGACTTCGACAAGGCGGACTGCATCTTCATCTTCGGCCAGAATCCCGGCACCAACAGCCCGCGCATGATGACGAGCCTGTGGAAGGCGTCGCGTCGGGGGGCCGCGATCATCTCCTTCAATCCGTTCCGCGAGCGGGCGCTGGAGCGCTTCCAGTATCCGCAGAATCCGATCGAGATGGCGACCTTTTCGGCCACCAAGATCAGCTCGCCGCTCTACCAGGTACGCGTCGGCGGCGACATTGCCGCGCTCAAAGGCATCATGAAGGTGATGGTCGAGGAAGATGAGGCTGCGCGCGCAAGCGACAAGCCCGAGCTCCTCGATTGGGATTTCTTCCGTGGCCATACAGCCGGCATCGAGGCATTCATCGCGGACCTGAAGGCGGCGCAATGGCCTGATATCGAGCGGCAGTCCGGTCTCTCGCGCGAGGATCTGGAGCATGCCGCCCACGTCTATCTGAAGGCCGAGCGCGCGATCATCGTCTATGGCATGGGCATCACCCAGCACAAGCGCGGCGCCTGCAATGTGCAGCAGCTTGCCAATCTCGCGCTCCTGCGCGGCCACATCGGACGCGAGGGCGCAGGCCTTTGTCCGGTGCGCGGCCACTCGAATGTGCAGGGCGATCGCACCGTCGGCATCACCGAAGTGCCGACCAAGGAATTCCTCGACCGGCTGGAGCATCGCTTCGGCTTCAAGCCGCCAGCCGCGCACGGCCACAACGTGGTGACGGCGCTCGAGGCGATGCTGCGCGGCGAGGTGAAGGTGTTCGTCGCCATGGGCGGCAATTTCGCCGCGGCGATACCGGACTGGCAGCAGACGCAGGCCGCGTTGCGCAATCTGGATCTCACGGTCCATGTCTCGACCAAGCTCAACCGCAGTCATCTGATCCATGGGCGCGATGCGCTGATCCTGCCGTGCCTCGGGCGCACCGAGATCGATATCCAGGCGACCGGACCGCAATCGATCACGGTCGAGGATTCGATGTCGATGGTTCATGCCTCCGGAGGCCGCAACAAGCCAGCTTCCGAGCATCTCCTGAGCGAGCCGGCGATCATCGCCGGAATCGCATGCGCCACCCTCGGCAACCGCAGCGTGGTGGATTGGGAGGCCTTGGTCGCCGATTACGACCGCATTCGCGATGCGATTGAGGACGTGTTCCCGATCTTCCAAGGCTACAACGCCCGCATCCGCGTGCCCGGCGGCTTCCATCTCACCTCGACGGCGCGCGAGCGCATCTGGATGACGCCGTCGGGAAAAGCCAATTTCCTGCTGTTCGAAGGATTGGGCGAAGATAGCTGTGAAAGCGATCCGGAGATGCTCTGGCTGAGCACCATCCGCAGCCATGATCAGTACAACACGACGCTCTATTCGATGTCCGACCGCTATCGCGGCGTGTACGGTCAGCGCGACGTGGTGTTCCTGAACGAGGCGGAAATGAAGAAGCGCGGCCTTGCGGACGGCGACCGGGTCGATCTCGTCACGCTCTCGACCGACGGAATGGAGCGCAGCGTGCACAATTTCCGCGTGGTCGGCTATTCCTTCCCGAACGGCTGCTGCGCCGCCTATTATCCCGAGACCAATCCGCTGGTGCCGCTCTATGCGCACGATCCCATGAGCTTCACCCCGTCGTCCAAGGGCATTCCGGTGCGGATCGTGCGCTCGGTGAGGGAGCAGAACTAAGCGGGCGCGCTCTCTCCTCCCTCTCCCCGCTCTTACGGGGAGAGGGTAGGGTGAGGGGCTGCTTCCACGGATACGGTGCGAGTTGCACTCGCGGAGGCTCCCCCTCACCCGGAATTCAAGCTTCGCTTGAATTCCGACCTCTCCCCGCAAGCGGGGGCGAGGTGGAGGTCCCGAGATCTGGTCTCGTGCTCCGCTAAAGAGGACTCACGCAGCCGCATTCTCATTCACGCCGAACCGCTTCTCGAATTCTGCGACGTTGACGATGCCGCGGCGGTGGGTGCCTTCGCCGATCTTGCGCTCCTCGTTCCAGGCTTCGACGGCGAACAGGATGTGCCTGGAATCGAGCTCGGTGACGCGGGCGGTCGCGCGTACGGTCTGGCCGATCGGAGTTGCCGCGAGATGGCGGACGTTCACCTCCATGCCGACGCTGACAAATCCCTTCGGCAGCGCCGCTGAGATGGCGGCACCTGCGGCGATCTCCATGTGCAGGATCATCATCGGCGTCGCATAGACCCGCGGCATGCCCGGAACGAAATGTCCGACCGTCAGTTCCGGCGTCACGATGATCATCGTTTCCGCGGTCATGTCGAGCTTCAATAATTCACGTGCATCCATATCCACTTCCTTATTCTGCGGCTGCCGCGACCGCTTTCTTGGCGGGCCGCTTGCCGATACTGCCGAGCCATTTGCCCAGCCTGTCGAGATAGAGATAGACCACCGGGGTCGTGTACAGGGTCAGGACCTGCGACAGCATCAGGCCGCCGACGATGGTGTAGCCGAGTGGCTGGCGCAGCTCCGACCCGGTGCCGGTTCCGACCATCAGCGGCACGCCGCCGAGCAGCGCCGCCATGGTCGTCATCAGGATCGGCCGGAACCGCATGGTGCAGGACCGATAGATCGCCTCTTCCGGGCTCAAGCCCTCATTGCGCTCGACCTCCAGCGCGAAGTCGACCAGCATGATGCCGTTCTTCTTCACGATGCCGATCAGCAGGATGATGCCGATGATGGCGATGACGGTGAGGTCCATGCGCACGGCCATCAGCAGCAATAGCGCGCCGATGCCCGCCGAAGGCAGCGTCGATAGGATCGTGATGGGATGGATGAAGCTCTCATAGAGCACGCCGAGAATAATGTAGATGACGATCAGCGCCACGCCGATCAACAGCGGGGTGCCCGACAGCGACGACTGGAAGGCTTGCGCGTTGCCCTGGAACGACGTCGCGAGCGACGCCGGCTTGCCGGTTTCCTTTTCGATATTCTGAATGCCGGCCACCGCCTCGCCGAGCGACGCGCCGGGCTTCAGGTTGAAAGAGATGGTGACCGACGGGAACATGCTCTGATGGTTGATCAAGATCGGCGCCGGCTTGATCTCGCTCTTGACGAGCTGGCTGAGCGGGACCTGCTGGCCGCTCGCGGAATTCACGTAGATGTCCTTCAGCGCCTCGGGCCCGTACTGGAAGCTCGGATAGACCTCCATCACGACGTGATACTGGTTCAGCGCGGTGAACATGGTCGAGACGATGCGCTGGCCGAAGGCGTCATCCAGCGTGTTGTCGATGGCGGAGGGAAGGATGCCGAAGCTCGACGCTATCTCGCGATTGACTGTGACGTCCAGCATCGGACCGGCGTTCGCCTGATCGCTGGCGACGTCGGTGACGAACGGCAGGCTCCTGATCCGTTCCAGGAAGATGGCCGACCAATGCGTCAGCTCGTTCGAATCCGCGTCGGTCAACGTGTACTGATATTGGGTCTTCGACAGCCGCGCGCCGATGGTGATGTCCTGCGCGGCCTGCATGTAGAGGGTGATGCCCTGGATGTGCGCGAGCTGCGGCCTCAGCCGATTGATGATCTCGTCCGCGCTCGCCTTGCGCTGTGGCTTGGGCTTCAGCATGATGAATATGCGGCCCTGATTGAGCGTTGCGGTCGGCCCGCCCGGTCCGATATAGCTCGCCACCGAATCGATCGCGGGGTCCTTCAGCAGCGTGTCGACCAGCACCTGCTGCCGCTCCGACATCGCCGGGAACGAGATGTCCTGCGCGGCTTCGGTGATGCCGACGATCTGGCCGGTGTCTTCCTGCGGGAAGAAGCCTTTCGGAATGACGACGTAGAGAAATCCCGTCAGCGCGATCGTACTCAGCATCACCATCAACGTAACGAACCGATGGCGCAGCACGACCTTCAGGCCGCGGGCATAAAGCGCGAGCAGGGAATCGAAACCCCACTCGAAGGCGAGGTAGATTCTGCCATGTTTCTTGTGGCTGTCGTCCTTCAGGAGCCGCGAGCACATCATCGGTGTCAGTGTCAGCGAGATCACGAGCGACAGTATCAGTGAGGCGGTGATCGTGATCGCGAACTCCTGGAACAGCTTGCCGACATAGCCGCCCATCAGGAACAGCGGGATGAACACCGCGATCAGCGACAGGGTGATGGAGACGATCGTGAATCCGATTTCAGCCGAACCCTTGAGTGCGGCCTGCATTGGGGTAAGGCCCTTCTCGAGATGGCGCACGATATTCTCAATGACGACGACGGCATCGTCGACGACGAAGCCGACCGCGATCGACAGCGCCATCAGCGACAAATTGTCGAGGCTGTAGCCGAGCACGTAGAGGACCGCGAAGGTGCCGATCAGCGATAGCGGAACGGTGACAGCGGGAATCACCGTTGCCCAGAGATTGCGCAGGAACAGGAAGATCACCATCACCACCAGAGCTACCGTCAGCATCAGCGTGAACTGGACGTCGGCGACGGCGGCGCGGATGGTGGTGGTGCGATCGGCCGCGATCGTCACCTTGATCGCGGGCGGAATGGATGCCTGAAGCGTTGGCAATAGCTTCTTGATGCGGTCCACGGTCTCGATGACATTGGCGCCGGGCACGCGCTGGACCGCGAGGATGATCGCCGGCTGCTTGTCATACCACCCGGCCAGCAGGTCGTTTTCCGGAGCCTCGATCGCCTTGCCGATATCCCGAATCCGCACGGGAGAGCCGTTGCGATAGGCGATGATTAACTCGTCATAGGCGGCGGGATTGAGTAACTGATCGTTGGTGTTGAGCGTGTAGGTCACGCGCGGGCTGTTGAGCGTCCCCTTCGCCAGGTCGACATTGGCGCCGGAGATAACGGTGCGGACGTCCTCAAGACTTATTCCCCTTGCGGCGAGCGCCTGCGGATTGACCTGAATGCGGATGGCGGGCTTCTGCTGCCCGCCGATGCCGACCAGGCCGACGCCGGGAATCTGCGAGATCTTCGGCAGCAGGATGTTCTCGGCATAGGCATCGACCGTGGTCATCGGCAGCGATTCCGAGGTCAGCGCGATCAGCATGATCGGCGTCTCGGCCGGATTCACTTTCCGGATCGTCGGTGGGTAGGGAATATTCTGCGGCAGATAGGGGCTCGCGGCATTGATTGCCGAGAGCACGTCGACGGCGGCGCTGTCGACAGTGCGCGAGAGCTCGAACTGGACGACAACCTGGGCCACGCCGAGCGCGCTCGATGACGTCAGTTGGGTGACGCCGGGGATCTGGCTCAATTGCTGCTCGAGGGGCGTCGCGACAGAAGATGCGATCGTCTGCGGGTCGGCGCCGGGCAATTGCGCCGAGATCTGGATCGTCGGGTAGTTGACGTTCGGCAGTGCGCCGACCGGCAACAGCGGATAGGCGGCAAGTCCACACAGCAACAGCCCGGCCATCAAGAGGACGGTCGCGATCGGCCGGGCGATGAAAGGCGCCGAGAGGTTCATGGAATGGCCTTTTGCACCGAGCTTTGCAGATCGGCTTCGGTTGCGGCCTTGCCGTGCAATTCCTTGACGCGGCTGCCCTGCTGCAATCTGTATTGGCCATCGACCACGACGGTCTCATTGGCCTTGAGGCCGTCATCGATCAGTGCCTGCCCCTGGCTGATCTGGCCGACCTTCACGGAGCGCAATTGCGCGGTCCCATCCGGCGTCACCACGTAGACATAGGAGCCGTTCTGGCCTTGCTGGACCGCGGAAGCGGCGATGGTCAGGCCGTCTTTGCGGGTTTCAAGCAGCAGGTTGACGTTGACGAGCTGGCCGGGCCAGAGCCGATGCGCGGCATTCGGGAATTTGGCCTTGAGCTGGATGCTGCCGGTCGTCTGCACGATCTCGTTGTCGACGAGGAGCAGCTTGCCTTCATCCAGCTTGATCTTGTTGTCCTGACTGTAGGCGATCACCTTCAGCGGACCCTTGGCCATCTCCTCTTGGATTCGCGGCAGATAGCTTTCCGGCAGCGTGAAGATCAGTGAAATCGGTTCGATCTGGGTGACGACCACGAGGCCGTTCGGATCGGTCGGGTGAATGATGTTGCCGACGTCGATCTGGCGCACGCCGGTCACGCCGGGAATTGGCGAAGTCAAGCGCGTGTAGCTGAGCTGGATCTTGGCCTCGTCGATCTGGGCCTGATCCGCCTTCACCGCGCTCTGCAACTGCGCTACCTGCGCCTGCTGGGTCTGGATCAGTTGCGGGGTGGCATAGCCCTTGTTACCGAGCTGGGTGTACCGCGACAGATTGGCCTGTGCGTTCTCGAGCTGCGCATTGTCGCGGGCGAGGTTCGCGGTCAACTGCTCGATCTGCGCCTGATAGGGCCGCGGATCGATCTGAGCCAACAGATCGCCGGCCTTGACGGTTTGTCCTTCGACGAAGGTGATTTGCGTGATCTGTCCCTGGATTTGGCTGCGCACCAGGTCTGTATTGTAGGCGATCACCGTGCCGACGCCGGTCAGATAGATCGGGACATCGCTGCTGGTGACGGTCGTCGCGACCACCGGGATCGGCGCCGGCTCCGGCACTGCGGCGGCTTGCTCTGACGTCAGCGGGCGCTTGAAGTACCAGAACCCGCCGCCCGCCAGCACCACGAGCAGAACGGCCACTGCGATCGCGATCTTTCGCTTCACGGCATGCCTCGTAAATGTGTTTGTCTCAACAGCCGCCTGGTGCCGCCGTCGTTGTTGTCGTGCCATCGGCCGGACAAGGCAGCGCTTCGGCCGGAGGCGAAGAACCTACTGGCGATGACGCAGGTGACGGGAACGACAGCGCCGGACTGAGACCCGCACTGCCCAGTTCAGTCGAGCCCAAGGGAACTCCGATCGGTCCCACGGATGACGATGTCGACGTCATGGGACGCACGATGCTCGTCGTGCCGTGCGCGCCGCAGCCGGCCGAGGAATGTCCCGACAGCCCGCCGCCATCGAAAACCGCTCCCGGTTTGCTGGCGGTGAAACAGTTTTCGTTTCCGAAACTCATAGCGGCGCCGGATTGCGGCAGCACCGGACTCGTGCCGGGTGTTGCAAGTTCGGTGGACCCCAGCGGAATGCCTGCCGGCCGGATGGCGGAACCCGTTGCCGAACCGAGCGGCAAGGCGAGGTTCGGAAATGGCTGCACGCCAGGCGTCGCTGCCTGCGCGGTCGCGGGTTCGAGCGAAATGGATTCGACGGCGAGCCACAGCGAAATGCAAGCAGCGAGTGCGGCGATTAGGGATCGTCGTCCGGACGTGCGCGAAAGCTGGTTTCGCCTCGACCGAAGCGGACCTGTCATAGGACAGCTCTCCGGAGGTTAAGCTCTCCGAAAAGTTACTTCCCGCCTTCCGCGACGGTATTTCAAGAACGCACGCCCCACCCGTCGAACGCACGCGGCAGATACCAAGGTATGATCGCCTTAGCCCCACAATATACGTACGTGAAAACGCCCGTAGAATGGAGCGAGCGGCGGTGCTAGATATTCTCCAAGGCACAAGTCGGAATGCGGCCGCTCCGAGGAGAGACGCTCAAGGAAGAGTGATCTCTCGATTGGTAACGTGTACAGGCCTTCCGGCGTACGGTCACCATGGCGACAGAGAGATGGTACCATGCCGCAGATTCAGCTTCGACGAGATGACAACGTTCACTTCAACGATGGTCTGCCGGTTCACGCGACTGTCCATGAAACACCATATCGCCGCAAGACAGCCGCAGCCGAACGTATCAATGAGCCGACGCAGGCGGGGCTGCTGCCCGGCCGTCCTGTCATCGATGACAGGATGGCGCTTGCCTTTGAACGCCTGCACCTCGTGCTCGCGATCGCAGCACAGGGTCACGCGGAGGGGAATGCCGCTGAGCGCGACGCGCTGCTGAACGCCGCCGGCAGCCTCGATCTCCTCCAGCACAAGGCTGCGATCGAACGGCTCAAGGATCCCGTCATCAAATGCCTGTCGGATGCGCTTGCCGACACCGGGCGGGCCTATGACCGCCATGCCGGAATTCGCGCCGATGCGCTGCGGCTCGCCGTGGCGATCAGGTTGCTTGGGTTGCAGGCCGAGAACGGGTCATTCGTCAATGATCGAGCTGTCACGACGGTTCCTGCCGAGCGACCGGTCGGGGGATTGCAGAAGTGGCGGCTGAAGCGTGTCGCCGAATATGTCGACAGCCATCTGTCGAAGAAGATCACGCTCTCGAATCTGGCGGTCGTTGCGGGATTGAGCCGGATGCATTTTGCTTCGCAATTCCGGATCGCGACTGGCCTTCGGCCGCACGAATATCTGCTGCGACAGCGCATCCGCCGCGCCGACGAACTGCTTCGGCACACGACGATGACGATCGTCGAGGTTGCCCTGAGCGTCGGATTCCAGACCCAGGCTCATTTCACCACGGTCTTCAAGCGGATCGCGGGAAGCACGCCGGCTCAGTGGCGAAACGCGCGCTCCGTTAACGGCTAGGCCTCCGGCTACGCTCGTTTGGCAGCCGCACGCCGTGCGGCCACCTGTGACGGCTCATCGCGCCGCCGCGAGCGCACGTGTGGCCTTGTCGACTTGGGCGTTGCATTGCGCGGCATCCCCTGCGCGATCGGCGGCACGTGCAAGATTGAGCGCATTGAGCACGCGTTGGAGACGCCGCCCATATTTGCCTTCGGTGGCAGCGATCGATCGCGGCGTCGGCTGGTAGTTGCGCGTCGCGTCGAGACTCTCCTTCTGCCAACCCCCGGCGCCGGCGCGTTTCTCGATCGCGGCATCGGCCTGGGCTTGAAGGCGCGCGATCGAGTCCTCGCAGGGACCGGCATGGCTTGGCGGAATCGTCAGAAGCAGGATGAGGATGGCGGCCCCGAACGGCGCGACCTTTTCCATGGGTTCGTCTCCTTGTGTGCGGCCAACTGTTACTTGGTTACCAAATGACAACGTTCGTGACGATGTCTTTCGCAATTGAACGTGCACGCGCAACCATAGGCTTTTCGAGATGACATCGCATCTGCGAAGGGAACAGGGCGTTGCTGCAGCGGTAGACTGTCTCTGACTGTCCGGTTATGTAGGGAGGCTAGGGAGGGGCCAGCCCGTGGAGACGGGCGGCCGAGACGATCATGTTCGAAGGACACGATCCCTATCTCGTCGCGCTGTCGGTGGCGATCGCGATCCTGGGTGGATATACGGGCTTCAGCCTGGCGGCGCGGATTCGCGGCACGCCGGGAGGCAGCAACCGCATCCTGCTCGCGGGCGCCGCCGCGTTTCTGGCTGTCGGCATCTGGACCATGCATTTCGTCGGCATGCTGGCGGCCCCGCTGCCGCCCGACACCGTCTATCTGGTCCTGCCCACGATCATCTCCTTTCTGATCTGCGCGCTGGTGGTCGGCATCTCCCTGTTCTTCGTCAGCATCGGCGAGCCGTCGCTCAGGCGCGTGGCCTCGTCCGCCGTGTTGCTCGGCGTAGGGATCGCCAGCATGCATTATGTCGGCATCCACGGTCTGTCCGGTCATTTCACGATCGAGCACGACGACGCATTCGTCCTGTTGTCGGTGATCGTCGCAATGGTGACGGCCTATGGCGGCCTGCGCGCCTTCCTCGCGCAGCAGGAAGGCTTTCGACTGGTTGTCAGCTCGATTGCCTTCGGTGTCGCCGTCTCCGGCATGCATTATACGGCGATGGCGGGGATGCATTTCGCACCGCTTGCGGCGGGGACGCATCAGCATCTCGGCGGCGGACTTGCTGCGTCGCAACAAATCCTTTCGATCATCGTTGCCGTGCTCTGCTTCGTGATCGCGGCTGGCTTCCTGCTGTCGCTGGTGCCGGATCCGCGCCGCCAGAATCTGGTTCCGGCGATGGCCGGCGAGGTCGCGTTGCCTGCCGATGCGCTCGTGCCCGAAACGGTCGCGGCTGCCGCTGTTGCACCGCGGCTGAGCGTGGCGCCGCTCGGCGGTATCGGCCGGCCGCCCCGTTCGGCGCCCGCGCCGCGGCTGCCGGTGGAAGGCGCCGACGGCACACACTTTATAGATATCGCTGACGTGCGCAGCGTCCGGGCCGATGCGCATTATACCCGGGTGCATGACGGGACCCGGGAGCGCATGTGTCCGTGGTCGATCTCCGAGGCCGAGGCGCAGCTCGATCCCGCTCTGTTCATGCGGGTCCATCGCAGCCACATCGTCGCGATCCCGCATGTCGCCTTCGTCCGCAGGGAGGGCGATGGCGCGATCATCGAGCTCGACGGCATCTCGCCGCATCGCGTCCCCGTCAGCCGCGCCAAGATCGCCGAGGTCAAGGCGCGACTCGGTCTCAGCCGTCGCCATGCCTAGGCCCGGCTCCGGCCAATAGGTCGCTGCGGTTGACGCAATTCGTGTCCCGCCATCCGCATTTCGTGCGAAAAACCCCATTCCGTGCCCGAACGATTGCGGTCGGGAAAAACCGGAGAGACCGTCCTGCCAACGTCCACGCGCCCGACCGGCGCCAAAGGACGATTGGAGGAAACGATGATCCCGGGACCTTTCAGCTATCACCGGCCGGCTACCCTGGCCGGCGCGGTCAAATTGCTGGCCGATCTGGGCGACGACGCCCGGCCACTGGCCGGCGGGCACAGCCTGGTGCCGATGATGAAGCTGCGGCTCGCCACGCCCACTCATCTGGTTGATCTTCACGGCGTCGCTGATCTCAAGGGCATCAGCCGCGACGGCGACACGATCGTGATCGGGGCAATGACAACCCAACACGAGCTGCTGACGTCCGGGGACATCCGGCAATCTCTGCCGATCCTGCAGGAGGCGGCAGCCCTGATCGCCGATCCCCAGGTGCGCTACCTCGGCACCATCGGCGGCAATGTCGCCAATGGCGATCCCGGGAACGACATGCCGGCGTTGATGATCGTGCTCGGCGCAAATTTCCGCCTGAGCGGACCCGGTGGTGAGCGCGAGGTCGCGGCGAGCGAATTCTATCAGGGCGCCTATTTCACCGCGCTCGAGCCCGGCGAAATCCTGACATCGATCTCCATTCCGGTGCCGCCGGCCGGTCACGGCTATGCCTACGAGAAGCTGAAGCGCAAGGTTGGCGATTACGCCACCGCTGCCGCAGCCGTCGTGCTGACCATGGCAGGCGGCAAGGTCGCGACCTGCGCGATCGGGCTGACCAATCTGCACGAGACGCCGCTGCTCGCGACGGACGCTGCGAACGCCGCGATCGGCAGCAATCTCGATGCGGCTACACTGAAGCAAGCCGCGTCCGCCGCGGAAGCGATCATGGCGCCGGCGGCCGACGCCCGAGGTCCGGTCGAATACCGCAAGCATGTCGGTGGCATCATGGTGATGCGCGCGCTGCAGCGCGCCGCTGGCCGTGCGGCATAGAGGGAGAGAACAGATGGCAAAGACGCATGTGACCATGAAAGTGAACGGCGCGGAGGTCGAAGGGCTGGTCGAGCCGCGGACGCTGCTCGTGCACTTCATTCGCGAGAATCTGCAGCTCACCGGCACCCATGTCGGCTGCGAGACCACCCATTGCGGCGCCTGCACCGTCGATCTCGACGGCATGTCGGTGAAGAGCTGCACGGTGTTCGCCGTGCAGGCCGACGGCTCCGAGATCACCACCGTCGAAGGGATGGCCAACCCCGACGGCTCGCTCTCGGCGCTGCAGGAAGGTTTCCGCATGATGCACGGCCTGCAATGCGGCTTCTGCACGCCCGGCATGATCATGCGCGCGCACCGGCTGCTACAGGAAAATCCGTCGCCGAGCGAGCAGGACATCCGCATGGGCATGTCAGGCAATCTCTGCCGCTGCACCGGGTACCAGAACATCGTTCGGGCGATCCAGTATGCCGCCGCCAAGCTCAACAATGTCGAATTCAAGGAGGCCGCGGAATGAACGACATGACTCCCACGCGGGAACAACGCACCGCCGCGCTCGAAGGCATGGGCTGCAAGCGCAAGCGTGTCGAGGACATCCGCTTCACGCAAGGCAAGGGCAACTATGTCGACGACGTCAAGCTGCCGGGCATGCTGCATGGCGATTTCGTCCGCTCGCCGCACGCACATGCGCGCGTCAAGGCGATCAAGACTGAAGAGGCCCTGAAGGTACCGGGCGTGCTCGCGGTGATCACCGCCGAGACGCTGAAGACCGTCAATCTCGCCTGGATGCCGACGCTCGCCGGCGACGTGCAGATGGTGCTGGCCGACGGCAAGGTGCTGTTCCAGAACCAGGAGGTGGCCTTCGTGGTCGCGACCGACCGCTACGCCGCCGACGATGGCATCAACAAGGTCGAGGTCGAATACGAGCCGCTCCCGCCGCTGGTCGATCCGTTCAAGGCGATGGACCATAATGCGCCAGTGCTGCGCGAGGACCTCGCCGGCAAGACCACGGGCGCGCATGGGCCGCGCAAGCATCACAACCACATCTTCGAGTGGACGGTCGGTGACAAGGATCTGACCGATGCGGCGTTCCGAAGGGCCGAGGTCACGATCAAGGAGATGATCTCCTATCACCGTACCCATCCGTCGCCGCTCGAGACCTGCCAGTGCGTGTGCTCCTTTGACAAGGTCAAGGGCGAGCTGACGATCTGGGGCACCTTCCAGGCCCCGCATGTGATCCGCACCGTGGTGTCGCTGATCGCCAAGCTGCCGGAGCAGAAGATCCACGTGATCGCGCCTGACATCGGCGGCGGCTTCGGCAACAAGGTCGGCGCCTATCCCGGCTATATCTGTGCGGCGGTCGCTTCCATCGTCACCGGCAAGCCGGTGAAATGGGTCGAGGACCGGATCGAGAATTTGACCGCGACATCCTTTGCGCGCGACTACCACATGACGACCGAGATCGCGGCGACGAAGGAGGGCAAGGTCACCGGCCTTCGCGTCCATGTGCTCGCCGATCACGGCGCGTTCGATGCCTGCGCTGACCCGTCGAAATGGCCCGCCGGTTTCTTCAACATTGTCACCGGCTCCTATGACTTCCCGACCGCGCATCTGACGGTCGACGGCGTCTACACCAACAAGGCGCCGGGCGGCGTCGCCTATCGCTGCTCCTTCCGCGTCACCGAGGCCGCCTATTGCATCGAGCGCGCGATGGACATTCTGGCGCAGAAGCTCGGCATGGACCCTGCTGAGCTGCGGTTGAAGAATTTCATCAAGCCGGAGCAGTTTCCTTATCACTCGGCGCTCGGCTGGGAGTACGACTCCGGCGACTATCACACCGCCATGCGCAAGATGATGGAGACAACCGACTACGCCGCGCTCCGCAAGGAGCAGGCGGACAAGCGCGCGGCCTTCAAGCGCGGCGAGACCCGCGAGATCATGGGGCTCGGCGTCTCCTTCTTCACCGAAATCGTCGGCGCCGGCCCGTCGAAGAACTGCGATATCCTGGGCATCGCGATGTTCGACTCCTGCGAGATCCGCATGCACCCGACCGGTGCGGGCATCGCGCGCATGGGGACCAAGAGCCAGGGCCAAGGGCACGAGACCACATGGGCTCAGATCATCGCCACCGAGATCGGTATTCCCGCCGACAACATCATGGTCGAGGAGGGTAACACCGACACCGCGCCATACGGGCTCGGCACCTACGGCTCGCGCTCGACGCCGGTCGCAGGCGCTGCGATCGCGATGGCGGCGCGCAAGATCAAGGCGAAGGCGCAGATGATCGCCGCCTACAAGCTCGAAGTCCATGAAGATGATCTCGAGTTCGATATCGACGGCTTCCGCGTCAAGGGCCTGCCGGAGAAGTTCATGTCGATGAAGGATATCTGCTGGGCCGCCTACAACTCCGTGCCGCCGGGCATGGAGCCGGGGCTGGAGGCGGTGAGCTATTACGATCCGCCAAACATGACCTATCCATTCGGCGCTTATCTCTGCGTGATGGACATCGACGTCGATACCGGCGTCTACAAGGTCCGGCGCTTCTATGCGCTCGACGATTGCGGCACGCGGATCAACCCGATGATCATCGAGGGCCAGGTGCATGGCGGGCTCACCGAAGCCTTCGCGATCGCGATGGGCCAGGAGATCCGCTACGACGACACCGGCAACGTCGTGACGGGCTCGTTCATGGACTTCTTCATGCCGACCATGGTCGAGACGCCACATTGGGAGACCGACTTCACGGTGACGCCGTCGCCGCATCATCCGATCGGCGCCAAGGGCGTCGGCGAGAGCCCGAATGTCGGCGGCGTGCCGGCGTTCTCCAACGCCGTTAACGATGCCTTCTCGTTCCTCGGCTCGACCCACATCCAGATGCCGCATGACTTCTGGCGCAACTGGAAGGCGGCGAAGACTCTCGGAGCGGTTGCCTAGATGAAAGGACGTGAGGAGATCACGCAAGCGCTGGCCGCATCGGGTTACATCGCCGATGCGGAGCTGGCGACCGCGATCTCGCTGATGCGATTGCTGCGGCGTCCGCTGCTGCTGGAAGGCGAGGCGGGCGTCGGCAAGACCGAGGTCGCGAAAGCGCTGGCGCAGGCGTATTCGACCGAGCTGATCCGCCTGCAATGCTATGAGGGGCTCGACCAGTCGGCCGCGCTCTACGAATGGAACTACCAGCGGCAGCTCCTGGCGATCCAGGCGCATCAAGGCGAGGATGCCGATGCAGTCGAGGACCGGATCTTCTCCGAGAAGTATCTTCTCGAACGGCCGCTGCTCGCTGCGATCCGCCGCGCGCAGGCGCCGGTGCTGCTGATCGACGAGATCGACCGCGCCGACGACGAGTTCGAGGCGTTCCTGCTCGAACTGCTGTCGGACTTTCAGGTCTCGATCCCCGAGCTCGGAACCGTCTCCGCCGTGACGATCCCGCATGTCGTGCTGACGTCCAACGGCACGCGCGAGCTTTCGGATGCGTTGCGGCGACGCTGTCTCTATCATTATGTCGACTACCCCGATGTCGATCGCGAGACGCGGATCATCCTGGCGCGGATTACGAACGCGAGCCCGTCGCTGTCGCTGCAGATCGCGCGCATGGTGCAGGCGATCCGCAAGGAGGATCTGCGCAAGGTCCCCGGCGTCGCCGAGACGCTGGACTGGGCCGCGGCGCTGGTCGGCCTCGATATCCGCGATCTCAACGACGCGCCGGAGACGGTGCATGAGACGTTGGTCTGCCTGCTGAAGACTCATGAGGATCGCGCCCGCTTTGCACCTGAGGTGACACAGCGCCTGCTAGGGAAAGTCGCATGAGCTGCTGTGGCACCAATCCGGGCTTTGAGGAGATCGACGAGGTCTCGCGGCTGGTCTCGGGTCGGCTTGCAGCCTTTCTCCGCACGCTGCGCGACAACGGCTTTCGCATCGGCCTTGCCGAGGGCCGCGATGCGGCGGCGCTGATGGCTGAAGGCTATGCGGCGCGGCCGGGATTGTTGCGGTCGGCGTTCAAGCATCTGTTCTCGGCGCGGAAGTCGGATTGGGAGAAATTCGACGGGCTGTTCGATGCATTCTGGCTCGGCAAGCGCGTGCGTTCGCGGTCGCGGACGATGGCGTCGGGACAGGCGGCGAACAGCCCGTCGCTGAAGAGCCTGGAGGGCCAACCCGAGCCGGGCGGCAGCCAGTCCCCGACCGACCAGGTCCCGTCGTCCGACGATTCGCCCGAGGGGCGCAACGGCGAGGGACGGATGGAAGGTGCCTCGCGCGCGGAAAATCTCGCCGAGGTCGATTTCCGTAAGCTCGCCGATCCCGAGCAGGTCGCGCAGGCGCATGACGCTGCGGCGCAACTTGCGAAGGTGATGCGCACGCGGCTGACGCGGCGGGATCTCGCGCGGCGGCGTGGCTATCGGCTCGATCTGCGCCGCACTATCCACCGCAATATCAATCATGGCGGGGTGCCGATCAGCCTGGTGAAGCGGCAGCGCAAGGACAAGTCGCTGCGGCTGATCGTGCTGCTCGATGCGTCCGGCTCGATGAGCATGTACACCAGCGTGTTCCTGCGCTTCATCCACGGCGTGCTCGACGAATTCCGCGAGGCCGAGGCATTCCTGTTTCATACTCGTCTGGCTTACGTCTCTGACGCCATGAAGGAGAAGGACGCCGGCCGCGCGCTCGACCGGCTCTCGATCATGGCGCAGGGCGCGGGCGGTGGGACCCGGATCGGCGAGAGCCTGCAGACCTTCAACCGCTGGCACGCTGCGCGCGTCATTCATTCGCGCAGTTGCGTGATGATCGTGTCCGATGGCTATGAGACCGGCGATGCGGCGCTGCTCGGCCGCGAGATGGCACAGCTTGCACGACGTTGCCGCCGCATCGTCTGGCTCAATCCGATGATGGCCTGGGACGGTTATGCGCCGGAGGCGCTTGGCATCAAGGCGGCGCTGCCGCATGTCGATCTCTATGCGCCCGCCAATACGCTGCAGAGCCTGCGCGCGCTCGAGCCCTATCTGGCGAAGCTCTGAAGGAGTCTTCCGATGACCGCTCATGTCGAGGTGATGGACCTGGTCGCGCAGATGAAGTCGGCCGAACGGGCTTTCGTGCTGGCCACCGTGGTGCGCACGGTCTCGGTAACGGCGGCGAAGGCCGGCGCGAAGGCAATCATCGCGCCTGACGGCACCATCGTTGCGGGGTGGATCGGCGGCGGCTGCGCGCGCAGTGCAGTACTGAAGGCAGCGCGTGAGGCGCTCGCCGATGGCGTGCCGCGGATGGTGTCGGTGCAGCCGCAGGACCTGCTCGCCGAGCTCGGCGTCAAGGCCGGCGAGAGCCGCGGCGGCATCCGCTTTGCCAGCAACATGTGCCCCAGCCAAGGTACGATGGATATTTTCGTCGAGCCGGTATTGCCGCATCCCTCGCTCATCATCCTTGGCGCGAGCCCGGTGGCGCTGTCGCTGGCCGCGCAGGCGCGGACGCTCGGCTATCACGTCACGCTCGCCGCGCCCGCCGCCGATGTTGCCGCGGTGCCCGATGCCGACGAGCGGATCGACGGCTTCCAGTTGGGCAAACTGAATGACGCGAAGCGCTTCATCGTGGTGTCGACGCAGGGAAAGGGCGATGAAGCCGCCTTGCGCACGGCGGTCGCGATCGATGCCTGCTATCACGCTTTCGTCGGCAGTCGACGCAAGATGGCTTCGCTGCGCGCCAAGCTGATCGGCGAGGGCGTGGACGCTTCGCTGGTTGACCGCGTCAAGGCTCCGGCCGGCCTCGACCTCGGCGCCATCACGCCGGAGGAGATCGCGATGTCAATCCTGGCCGAGATCACGATCGAGCGGCGGCGCGGCCAGCGCTTGCCGGTTTCCGCCTGATATCATTGAGGACCTACTCATGCAGATGAACGACAGCCAGCGTATCCCCGCATCGAAGGAAAGGGTGTGGGCGATGCTGAACGATCCCGCGGTGCTCAAGCAGTGCATTCCCGGCTGCGAGCGCCTTGAGATGACGTCGCCAACCGAGATGACCGCGACCGTCGTCATCAAGGTCGGACCGGTGAAGGCGTCGTTCGGCGGCAAGGTGACGCTGTCCGATCTCGATCCACCGAACAGTTATCGCATCTCGGGCGAAGGCTCCGGCGGCGTCGCCGGCTTCGCCAAGGGCGGCGCGACAGTGCGGCTGGAGGCGGAAAGCGCCGAGGTCACCGTGCTGCATTACGAGGTCGATGCGCAGATCGGCGGCAAGCTCGCGCAGCTCGGCTCGCGGCTCATCGATTCCACGGCCAAGAAGCTCGCCGGCGAATTCTTCACGCGCTTCGCCGCTGCAGCGGGCGCGACGACGGATGCGGCTCCGGCGGAAGCAGGCGAGAAGAAGGGCTGGATCGCAAGCCTGATGTCGTGAGGGTTTTGCTCACTTTACGGATTCTCTCGCGCCTCGCACCGGTGTCGTCCCCGCGAAGGCGGGGACCCATAACCACAGGGAGGGATTGTTGCGCGAGCAAGCGGTTGCAGCGGAGCACATTACAAAGGCCTGTGGTTATGGGTCCCGGGTCAAGCCCGGGACGACGTGGGGCGAGGTTCGGATTCAAATGTCAAACAGCGCTCCGCTGTCATCGTCCGGCTTGACCGGACGATCCAGTATTCCAGCGGCGGCAGTGCCTGAGCCGAGACGTCGCCGGATACTGGATGCCCCGCCTTCGCGGGGCATGACGGAGGAATTCGTGAGGGATACAAGTTCGCATTCTCGCGGCACGTTACGCCCGAGCTTTGCGTCTCGTTTCACCCTCTCGAAGAACAGAGGGCGCAGGGAAAGCCGGGTGCTGGTTGCACCCNTGGGTCCCGTGCAACAAAAAGCACGGGGGTAGGACCACAGGTTCAACCGAAGCATTCCGGCTTTCCCTGCGCAGGGGAAAATAAATATCCGCATGGGTTTGTAGAGACCCGTATGGAATCCCTAAGTCATTGATCCTCATGAACTTGCTCCCATATGATGCCATGCGCTTCCTTAAGCATTCGCAGACACCATCGCGACACTTCGCGAGAACGGGGCAAGCATCATGGCACGAAAAGTCAGCTTCAGCGCACTGGAGAGTCGCAGCGCTCGCCTGCGACTGAGAATCCGCCGACGGCCGTACAGCGGGCCTTCGCTCGCCCGCGGCATCATGCTGCTCTATCGCCGCAACAAGACGAATGGGACATGGGTGCTCAAGGCCAGCGACGGGCACGGCGCCTACTGGACGAAGGGATTCGCGCTCGCCGATGATTTCGAGGACAGCGACGGAAAGAGTATCCTGACGTTCTACGAGGCGCAGGACGCGGCAAAGCGATTGGCGCGCGGCGAGGACGGCAGCACCGACAACGCACCGATCACGATCGATAGCGCGCTGAAGGACTACAGGCGCGATCTGATCTCGCGCAACGCGAACCCTTACAACGCCGAGCATCCGCGCCTGCACCTCACCGGTGCGCTGTTGTCGAAGCCAGTGGCATTGCTCACGGCCGCCGATCTGAAGAAATGGCGCGACAGCCTGCTGGGCACGATGGCGCCGTCCACGATCAACAGAACCTGCCGTTGCCTGTGTGCCGCGCTGGCGCTGGCGGCGCAGCACGATGAGCGCATCCAGAACCGTCAGGCATGGGAAGTCGGGCTGGCCGGCTTGCCGGATGCGCAAGAGGCGCGCAATGTCGTCCTCTCCGACGACAAGGTGCGCGCATTCGTCCGTGTCGCCTACGGACTCGATCATCAGTTTGGGTTGCTCAGCGATGTGCTGGCGGTCACCGGCGCAAGGCCGTCGCAGGTCGTCCGCCTGCGCGTCGAGGATTTCCACGATCACCCGCTGCGGCCGAAATTGATGATGCCGAAGTCCGCCAAAGGCGGCGGCCGAAACCGCAGCCAGAAAAAGCACGAGCGCTATTCGGTGCCGATCACCGTCCAGTTGGCGGCGAAGCTGAGAGAGGCGGCCAGAGGCCGCGCCAGCGATGCACCGTTGCTCCTGCAGAGCGACGGCAGCTCGTGGGGCGATAATCCTGGCCTGAACTATCATCGTGACGTGGACAAGGTCGTCACCGCCATCGGGCTCGATCCTGCCGATGTGACGATGTACTGCCTTCGACACAGCAGCATCGTCAGGATGCTACTGCAGAACGTGCCGATCAGGCTGGTAGCGTCCCTGCACAACACGTCGGTCGCAATGGTAGAACGGAATTATAGCCGGTTCATCACCGAGCACAGCGACGACATCTCTCGCAGGGCACTGCTGCAGCATGAGGGGCCGCAGACAGCCGTTGCCAATAACGTCGTTGCCTTGGTGAGTTGATCAACCCCGTCAGCTAACCAACTTGCGCCGAGTTAGTTAGTCGGTGATCCGGCGTGATCGTTGATGTCGGACCGGAGATTCATGATATTGCGCGAGCAGATGACAACGCGCTGCGGCTCTCTACGTTGTTAGACCGCGTATTCGGAAATATCGGTGCCAGCTATGCCTAAAAGTGACAACGCATCCGCCGGTCGGCGGCCAGCACCCCCTGCATCGTCGGTCGGCGCGCCGCGAGTCAATTCCGCTGGCGCGACAAGCGTTGTGACATTTACTGCTCTCTCCGAAGCGCAGTGGCAGGCCATTCGCTCGACCCGCAACGGGTGGCCTGATGGAATCGATTGGCGCCATGAGATCGAGGGGATCGGGCGCGACTATTGGGAGGCGCAGGGCACCAGGGAGATGTGGCTTAAGAAACTGCGGGGGAAAAAACCGGCAAAGCAGCGGGAAAAAATCTACAAGGCGTGGATGTCCATGCGTCAGTCGCAAAAGGCGCTTGCAGGACTGGTCGATGATGGTCTGCTCGATGATGATTTCCCCCATCCTGATCTTGAGTCGCCAGAGCAACGACTTGAGTCGTGGCTCTCTGATTATGATGTTTGGGTTCGGCCGTTTGCCGGCCAGAGCAACCCTATCCAGACGGAACTGGAATGGCGATTGATAGACCTCTGGAAGAGGTCGGGCGGGAAAGTGGACTGGTCCAGAAAGAAGGACGATTCCGGTACGCCCTATGGGCCACTGATCAGCTTTCTCACGCTCACGATCAACGCCATCCTCGGCAAGGCACTCCGGCCGTCTGGGATTGCGAAAATGGTCGACCGCCATCGAGGCCGACGAAACAGATATGATCCCTTTCTGATGTACGTGATGAATGCCCGAATCACGGGGCTGATCTGATCGCTCGCGGATATCCGCCACCATGAGCCAGATAACGAAGTGACGCGGCCTTGGCGCAAGGGTTTGAAGTCACGTTGAGATTTAGCCACTTCCCCTATCAACCCTGAACCGACATCGATCGTCGCACTCTACGAAGCAGATCGACCGCGCTTTATTGCCTCCTACACGCAACCACACGAGTAGGAGCAGACAAACCCATGCCCCGTCCCGAAGTTACCGGCCGCAAGTTTGCATCGCTTGATGCCGTGGACGACGCTGATGCATTCACGGTGAATGAATTCTGCGCGCGCCATCGTATCTCGGTGCAGCTCTTCTACAAGATCCGCAAACAGATGCCCCGCACGTTCAACGTCGGTACGCGCGTCCTGATCAGCAGGGAAGCCGCCGCTGCTTGGCGTCGCGAGCGCGAGCGCGCAGCGCAAGCCGCTGAGCGCGCCGCCTAGTCACGGAAAGAAAAGGCGGCCCGCCAGCCGCCCTCTCCATTCTCTCTCATGGAATCCCTTAGAATGTTGGTCAGCAATACCAGCGCGCACACGGGCGTGCAAGCCGGCGACGATTTGTCTAAGCCGGAAACTGCCGGATGGTTCTTCGATCCGCTGTCCGCGCACAGCTACGATCTGATCGTTGTCGATCCGCCGTGGCCGTTCAAGACGTGGAGTCAGGCGGGGCAGCGTAAATCGGCGTCGATGCACTATCGAGTGATGACGTTGGCCGACATCATGGCGTTGCCGGTTCGTCAGCTGTTGAAGGACAATGCGGTTATCTTGCTCTGGGCGACCGGTGCGATGCTTGATCAGGCGGTCGCGGTCATGCAGGCGTGGGGTGTTACCTTCAAGACCGAGATTGCCTGGCGCAAGGTCACGCGCAACGGCAAGGTGCGTATGGGCTGCGGATTCTGGGCGCGGACCATGCACGAGCCCATCCTGCTGGGCACGCTCGGCAAGCCTGGCAAATTCACGCTGCCGTCCTGCTTTGACGGAATCGCTCGTGAGCACAGCCGTAAGCCCGACGAGTTCTATCGCATGATCACGGAGCGCACGCCGGACCTGCGGCGCGCGGACCTGTTCGCGCGTGAGCGGCGCGAAGGCTGGGATGCTTGGGGTGACGAGGTTGGGAAATTCTCCTCGCCTCGTATCGGCGCCGAGCGCGATACAACGCTGATTCGTGGCAGCGAGCCGCTCGGGGTGCTGTCATGAAGGCGCACCCGTTCCCGTTCAACGTTCGCCAGATCGTCGCAATCATTGGCGGCGATGTCACCGGCCGCGACTCCTGCAACGTGCCCGGCCCCGGGCACTCGCGCAGGGATCGCTCGCTTGCCATCCGCATCACGCCCAGCGGCTTCATGGTCCATAGCTTCGCCAACGACGACTGGAAGGATTGCCGCGAGTACGTGCGTAGCAAACTCGGCCTGAGCAACGACTGGCAGACCGACAGGGCACCTCCGCCTGATACGACCGGCGACGATGCGGAGCGCCGCAAAAAGCTGGCGTTGAAAATCTGGGCGGATTGCATTGATCCACGCGGGACGCTCGCGGAACGTTACCTGCGCGAATTTCGCGAGCTGGAGCTGCCCGACAGTGTCGCGTACACGGTGATCCGCTTTCACGCCGGGCTGCGGTATGAGATAGGGAAATATCTTCCGGCCATGGTGTGCCTGTTGCGCGACATTACGACGAACGAGCCGTGCGGCATCCACCGCACGTTTCTCGACCGCTACACCGGCAAGAAGATCGACCGGAAGATGCTTGGCGTCGCCAAGGGCGCGGCCATCAAGCTCGACGCCGAATTGTCATCGGCGCTCACGATTGGCGAAGGTGTCGAGACGGTGCTGGCGGCGCGTGCTGCGGGCTTTACGCCGGCATGGGCGTTGGGATCGAGCGGTGCCGTGCGGTGCTTTCCGGTGCTGCAGAGTCTGAGCGAGTTGACGATTCTGCAAGAGAACGATTCGACCAGCCGTCGGGACGTGAAGAGCTGCGCGCGCCGCTATATCGGATTGCGCCGTCCGGTCAATATCGTCGAGCCCAAGATCGGTAACGACTTCAACGATTGCTGGAGGGCGCGCGGATGAACGCTCCCTACGCCGTGCATCGGTTGATGCCGAACGATATCGTGACTGAGGATAGCGCCGCCCAGCAGTTCGTTGAGCTGCATGGCGACAAGCTCCGCTACTGCCACAATCATGGCAGGTGGTTCCGTTGGAATGGCTTCTACTGGGAGATCAACAACACCAGCCTTGCTTTTCACTATGCTCGCGAACTGGCCCGCCTGCTTGCCGAGAATCAGGAAGATCGCAAGCGATACAAGATCGAAGCCACCAGTTTCGCTGGCGGCGTTGAACGGTTCGCAAAGTCCGACCCCAGGGTCGCGGTCACCATGGAATATTGGAACCGCGATCCTTGGCTGCTTGGCACGCCGGGTGGCACTGTCGATCTACGCTCGGGCAAATTGCGACCCAGTTCGCAAGAGGATGGTATCACCAAAACCACGCTGGTGGTGCCGAGCGCCGACGGTTGCCCGCTCTGGCTGAAGTTTCTCAGCGAGGCGACAGGCAACGATGTCGAGCTGATTCGCTTTTTGCAGCAGTTCTGCGGCTACTGCCTCACTGGCGTAACGCGCGAACATGCTCTGGTGTTCGTGTATGGCCCGGGCGGCAACGGCAAGTCTGTGTTTCTCAACACGGTCACGACGATCTTGAAGGACTACTCGGTCACGTCGGCGATGGAAACGTTCACCGCCTCGACCAGCGACAAGCATCCGACAGATCTCGCGATGCTGGCCGGTGCACGCCTGGTCACCGCGAGCGAGACCGAGGAGGGCCGCGCGTGGGCCGAGGCCCGCATCAAGTCGTTGACCGGCGGCGATCCGATCACTGCCCGCTTTATGCGGCGCGACTTCTTCACGTACGTGCCGACGTTTAAGCTGATCGTGATCGGGAATCACAAGCCAGTCCTGCATAACGTCGATGAGGCGGCCAGGCGCCGCTTCAACATCGTACCGTTCATCCTCAAGCCTGCCGCACCGGATCGCCAGCTTGAGCAGAAGCTGATGCGGGAAGCGCCTGGAATCCTGCAGTGGATGATCGAAGGCTGTCTCGACTGGCAGCAGAACGGGCTGGTCCGTCCAAAATGCGTGATCGAAGCGACGGCCGAGTACTTCGGCGATCAAGACCTGTTTCGCCATTGGATGGAAGAGGAATGCATTTGCGAGCCCGGCAATATGGACAGGTCGGCGTCCAGCAGCTCGCTGTTCAGGTCGTGGTCTGACTACGCCAAGGCGGCGGGGCACAAGCCCGGCACGACCTCGACGTTCAAGGACAATCTGACGGCCGCCGGGTTCAAGTTTTACCGTGGCGCGAAGGCTCGGGAGTTCTTCGGGATTAGCCTCCGCCCGAAACAGGGGTTCGATGGAAGTTACGCATGAGGCGATGGATGGATGACGGCACTGACGGTGCTGACGCGTTTTCCGGTTTATCGCTTACGCGCGCGCGTGGGGCGTCAAAGCGAAAGTGGCGTCAGCCGCGTCAGCCGCGTCAGGGGTCGCCGCCTCATGGATAAGCCAGCTGCGGCGGGATTTCCCGTCGCGCCCGCAATGATGAAGGGACGCATCATGTGCGGGGCCACCCAGGTCCCAAGGATTGAGAACTCATGAGCGCAATGCTGAATAACGACCCGCATATCCTGCTTGAAATGCCGGACGAGGCCGACTGCCGCTTCGTCGGCTCCTGGCTTCTGAAGGTAGCAGAAGCGCAGACCTTCTGGTCCGAGACGTTGCGCGATCCTGCTTTCAAGAACTCGGCGTCCGCTCTGTGTTGGTGGTGTGAGCCGAATCTCGAATGCGCTGCGCTGGAGTCTTTGAGCGCATTGAGGCAGAGGGATCCGCCGTTCCATTCCTACAAGACAGAGCAGGTGCTGGCCGTCGATCTCGACTTTGCCGAGAGTGGCGTTTTCGCCACGGAATTTGCGATCATGGTCCAGCTCGGCTTTTTCGCCCTCGCCGGCGATAGCTATCGGATGACCGTTCCAGAATCCGTGACGCATGATCAGGTGCAGCACGCCCTGTTGAAGGTCGCGTCAACTGAAGTGGACGGCGAGCGCATTCAGCCGGAAAGCCTGCTGCATACACTGCCTCAAGCAGAAGCCGTGCAAGTGGTGGCGCCCAATTAACTGCGAGCTGGTGCCTCGGTTCGGGTCCTTCCCGGACCGGGGCATGCCACGGGTCGCGCCCCCGCGCCCCGTATGCCCAGCGACGAATTCTTTCCTAGGACTACAACAGCAAGGTTCGAAAGCATGAAAAGGCTTTTTTCGATCAACCGGGCCGCCGATCTGCTCGAAAGGGACCGGGCGACGTTGGTCCGCGCGCTGCGGCGCGTCAAACCTGACGGCCATGAGCGCGGCCAGCCCCGCTATACCCTGCGTACGATCACCGACGCGCTGGCCGCCCATGAGACCCGCGACAACGGCTCCTCAGGTGTCGGGCATGATCGCCTTCGATCGCGGCTTGGTGTCATCGCAGATGAGCTGGAGAGGGCGCACAAGGCACTCGACAAGAAGCGCGAGCTGATCAAGTCGCTGCCCACCCTCGACGTGAAGCAGCCGCATTCTCGGGCCGCGATGAAGCTGGTTGAACAGCTCAGTGCTCTCTATCGCGAGGCCAACGCGATCATGCGCGACATTGATCCCGCCACGCTGCTGCCCTTCGTTAGCGGGCCGATCATCGGCACCGAGTTCAGGGAGGTGCTCGCCGCGATCTGGGGGCGTGACGTGAAAATCGACGGCATGCCGCTGTTCCCGCCGGGGTACGATGGCAAGAAGGGGGCGGCCTGATGACTGATCCGAAGGCCCTCGCCGCCGAGCTTGTCCGGCTTGCGGAGCGTATCGAGCAGCTTGAAAACCATGGCGACGTGCTCGACCAGATCGCCAGAGGCGCCCTTCTGACCGTGCAACGGGTGGCCGTTGTCTGCGAGATCAGCGATCAGCAGGTCCTCAATTGGATCGAGGACAGTATCCGGCGAGGCCCCCGGCCGATTGGCGAGAAGTTGACGACGTGGTTGATCTGCACAGAGCGGCTATTCGACTACATCGAAAAGTTTCGTGGCGGTCTCTATGCGCGCAAGAAGGCCGAGAACCGGTTGAAGGAGCTTTGGCCGATCTGGTCGCAGCCACAGGAATTGAACCTGAAGACGCGCGCGGCGGGGTGAGACCTTACGCGAATACGACATCGCTAGGTTCGATGCCCGGTTTTGGGGGCAGACCGGTCTTGCGGACGGGGCGGGTTGAACTTCCGCCCGTGGACCCAAAGGCGACATCGCGGGGTGTATCTGGATTTAAGCGACGTGCCGCTAGCGGATCTGCTCGTGCCCGCTGAGGCCAGAACTATCCGGAGTTCGTTAGCCATTCAATCGATGTGAATTGATCAGATTGGGCGAGTCGATTCTTCACTTCTTCCCACAGGTTCCGCGCGAGAACCGGAACAATATGCGTCTTCGTCAATTACGCTCAACAACGTCGCTGGCACCGAGGTCGACTTTCCGGCCTAACGAGGCGGCGCGGTGCCTGACCGATCAATTGGGCTGACGAGGAGAGCAATCGATGTCGCGCAAGTTGATATGGCTTGCCGCGGCGGCGGCCGTCCTGGGGTCCGCCACGGCCGAGGCCCAAGTGACGAAAAGCCCGCCAGTGGACGCCGAGCAAGTGCTGAGAGTTCCTTCTGTCAATTACAGGACAGAGTGGGTGCAGCTCGGAACCTTCTCCGTGCTCGCCGAGAAGCCGCAGGACGGCGCTAAGGAACTGCACGCCGTCTACACCGAGCGAAAGAACGTGGAGGCCTATCTCAACGACGGCAAGTTCCCGGACGGCGCGGTGTTCGTGAAGGACCTCTGGAACGCCAAGACAGAAGCGCTGCCAACCGGAACTGCGAGCTTCGCCGGTGACCTCATTGGGCGTTTCGTCATGGTCAAGGACGCCGCGGGCAAGCTCGGTTCGGGGGCTCGCTTCGGGGACGGCTGGGGATGGGCGTTCTTCCTCGGCAACGAGACGGTGAAAACTGTCACTGGAGACTACAAGGTAGACTGCCTGAGCTGCCACGAGCCGGTCCGAAAGCAGGATCTTCAATTCCTGCAAGGCTACCCGATCCTGCGCAAGTGAAACGCGCGCCGCGGTATTCTCGCGGCGCGGCCTCCCTTCCCAACTACGCTGCGCTGGACCTCAACATCGCGAATCACGCGAGTGCCATTGTGACGACAAAAGAAGTCGTCGGTTCTATCTCTTCTCTCTGAGCCTTCGAAGCCGGTGCGCCGTACTGCTATTGCTGCAGTGCATGCGTCCGTTTGTGGCCCATCGCAGCCATGCCCGTGGGCGCATCCAACGCCCGCTTTCTGGGATGAAGCGGACATTGTGGTGTCCGAAGCCAAATCGATGGACTTGTGTCACACTTCTAGCCCGTCCCGGGATGCGCGCACGGATCGAACGCGCATCCATCCATCTCAAAAAAATGCAAAAACTTGGTCGCGCCCAAGAAAATCCACTCTGGATTTGGAGCTGACCAAGCGCCGCGCCTTCCGCGAAACCCGCGCGCTGCCATAGACTCCGCCGCATGAAACTATTCGGCAGAACCAGAGTGCAAAAACTTGAAGCAAACATCGCCTCGCTCGCCAAGCAGGCCGGGCAGCTCGCGGCCAAGCGGGCCACGGCGCAGCAGGCGCTCGACAAGGCCATCTCCGACCGCCGGGGAGCGCTGCTGTCGGTCAATCTCGATGACCGGCAGCTCAACAAGTTGCAAGCGGCTGTGGATACGGCCACATCGATACTGGAAGGCATCGACGACGCGATCTCCATTCTGAAGCAGCAGCAGGTGGAGGCCGAACGCCAGCTCGCGGCCGAACGCGATGCTGCCGAGCGGGCTGCCGCGGCCGAAAAGCTCGCCGCTCAGATCACGGCCATCGAGGCGGAGCTGCCGAAATATCTCAAGCAGTCCCGCGCCTTTGCCGATGCGCTGTCGGCGATCGGTCGCTTGCATTTTGAGACGGGGCAATTGATGCATTTTGTCCAGAACGTCGTGGGTCAGATCGAAATTGCTGCAAACTTCGCGCTAGCAGACTTGAAGACGATGCCGATCGCGATCCGCGCGGGACAACAGGCGATCCCCCGCGATGAGCCGAAGCCCGAAGCAGTGCCTGACATCGTCGACCGTGACGACGAGAAGGTGACCCCGCCGTCGGACCTCGCCCCCGTTGTGGCGAGCGAACCGACCGAAAACTTCATTGTGCTCGATCGCTCCTCGGAGAGCCGCACGATCAAGGTCGCAGGGCCGGACTTTTAGCCATGAGCAAAGGACCGCCCGGCTTCGCACCGCACATGATTGTCCATCGACTGGATGGTTGGGTCGGCGACACCGGTCGCGCGCCCCGCGCTGTTGCGGAAATGATCTTCGATGCTATGCCGCCGCTCGGCCGTCGCAGCGCCATTGATCGCATTCGCGCACGCATGATCGCGCGGCAGCACGAATATGACCTCGCTAAAAAGGTGCGCCTTGCGCGTCGACGCGCCTTTAGGCTTGCGAAAGCGCGAGAATGAAGATGACGAACTCAATCTCCCGGCTGCGTTGCGCGGCTCGTAGCAGTGGGCGTGGTTCGTCGGAACGCGGCCAGCTCATTTCGTCTCCAAGGGGGGCTAACCGCAGGGGCTTCACAATGAATGACCGAGCTGAAGAAGAACGCGACGAATATGACCAATTGCTCGTCACGATCGGCCGCTCGGCGGATGACGATTTGAGGATCAGCGTTCACGAAGCCGCGCACGCGATCTGCGCGCGACTGCTCGGTCATCCGGTCGACGGCGTGACGATCAACCCTGGAAGCGGATATGAAGGTCTTTGCTGGGGGGCTTCGCACAAGGAAGCGTTCGCCGATGGTCGTGGCGACGCTTCGAGCGTTCGCGAAACGCTCGCGCCGATGATGCCTGGACTGGGCGAAGATCGCAGTGTGGTCTCCGATATTTTCGTGAATGTGTACGACAAGTGCATTGAGTTGATGGCTGGTCGAGCCGCCGAACGCATGCTGCTAGACGGCGAGCCTGTGGTGCCCACTGACGATCTCCGTCAGGCGCGTGAGCTGGCGATGCTATTCTGTAGTAGCGAAGAAGCGATCGAGGCCTTCATCGGGCACTGCGATATCGCCGCGCGCGATCTATTGTTGCCGCACGGTGATACCGTGATGGCGTTGTCGATTGCGTTGCGGATCAAGCGGACGCTGGACGGCGCCGAGATCGACAAGACGATCAGGATCGCTCTCGCACATAGGGACATTGCCATCGAACGCGCTCGACGTGTGCAATGGCAGCGTACAGTCGAGAATGCTGCAGCCTTCGAAGGGCAATTCTGCCGCTAGGAGCGCTCCCGATTTCGGCGGCGTCTCGCAATGTCCGCTATTCGCCGCTTAGCTGGCCTAAGCCGGACGCTGCGCCTAGTCCGAGTTGGCCCACAAGGCCACTTCAGCATGCGGGCGGTTGTGGGGCAAAAGCGGACGTGGATCATCCATCTGTCCGCTGCGCACGGGACGGGGGCAACCCCAGATGTTGAGATAAGGACTGGATTGCCATCTACTCAGGACGCTGATTTCGCAAGGATTTTTGGCGGTCCGGTGCTTGCCTTGTGTATGGGTCTGTGGACCGGCCGCAACCCCGACTGCGCCTCAAGGCAGATCTTAACCTCACCGGTCAACTCCCTCGTGGATCACCTCGCGGACGGCAGGCAGCGCCCTTTTCCGCAGGGCGATATTCTGTCAGACATAGGCGACCGATAGAATGAGTACCTTCCACTGGGAGCGCCCCTTGGCCGTTGTAGAAAAATCTGATCCTCGCGCGATGTTGCACGGTTTCGATCCGCTCGAAGTGAATTTGGACCAGAGCGGCCTCGAACGGAACATCGCCCAAGACGCGGTGAAGCGAGAGGTCCTCAATATTCTGAAAAGCTACACTGGCTACTTCGATTGTTTTTCGGAGATGCTCCAGAACGCCCTGGATGCCCTGGATGCCCGAGCCGCCGTTGAGAACTTTGAGCCTAAGCTCTGGATCAAGATCGACGTCGGCGGTGGCCGCGTTGCTGTGATCGACAACGGCATCGGCATGAATCTAAACCAGGTCAAGTTCTGCTTCCGACCGAACGTCTCGTTCAAAGCCAGGAAGGTCTCACGTGGTCACAAGGGGGTCGGGGCGACCTTCTTGGCATACGGGTTCTCAGCGATCCGGGTGTTCACCAAGACCGCAGCCGGGTCGATCTCCGGCCAGATGCGCAATGGCCGACAATGGGCTGAAGACCACACGGACTCATATCCTCGGCCCGTGTTCGAGTCATCTGAGTTTAACCCGGCCGAACTCGCGAACGAGAAATCGGGGACGTGCGTTGAGATCTTGATCGGAGATCAAAGACCCCAATTGCCGTGGCTTCTCGCGACAAGTGCAACGCAGTGGTATGACGTGTTGCGTATCAAGACCCCACTTGGTGGGATCTACCTGAGTGCTCCGGGGCGCGAGCAGAAGACGGCCGTGGTGGTTGAAGTCCTTGACCTGGCTGGTACCGCGACCCACTACGTCGGAAAGAATCCTGAGTACTATTACCCACACGAGATGCCGGTTCTTCAGAAGGTGGCCGGCATTTCAGAGATAGAAGCCGCTGTCGCCGAAATCAAAGGTGATCCCAGTACACGTCTCAATCGGCTCAACGACAAGTTCCGCAGACTCGACGCTATGTATGAGGTGTGGTCAGGCAAGGAAGTTCTCGCCGATCCCGTCCTCAGCCGCAATCTCGATGACGATCAGCGAGTGCTCGTCGAAAAGCACAACATCACTGTGTATGGTTGCTTTGTGAGCACCGCCAAGAGCTGGTCTGTTTTCCAGAAAGACTCTCTGAAGGTCCGAGCGAATGCTGTGCTCCTCAGGGGCGGTTTGCAGCTCGCTTCCGATTTCATGCCTCAAGGCGATCTCGCGGTAATCCCGCTGACAAGCACGATCGGCTACCAAGCGAACACACACGTCATCATTCACCTGACGGACGGTAATCCGGACATGGGCCGGAAGGTCTTCCAGCCGGAGATCAAGACTCTCGGCGACGAACTGGCCAGACGAGCGGTCGACGTATTCAAGCGGTATCTCGCACTAATGCGCGAGGACACCGGCATATCAAACATCCAGTCGTCGCGCGTACTCTGGGAGTTCAAGAAACAGCAAGAGGAGCATCTGGCGAAGCACCCGCTCCAGTACAGGAGCGGCGACCGCAAGCTTTCGATCATGTCGGAGCCGCAGAGCGAACAGGACGTCGTGGCATTGTTCCACGAGCTTCTCGGCCTGGGCCTGCTGCAGGGCCTCGGCATCTATGCGACGTCCGAAAGCGAGAAGTACGACTGCATCTTTCAGGCGGACGTTTCATCGAGAGAACAATTGTACTCGGAGAAGCAGCCACTCGGGGTCTCCGAACGCGCGCTTGAGGAGGGCCAGTCTCCGCCCTGGGTGCTAGAGTACAAGTTCGACTCGGATAGCCTTATCGCCGACTTTAGCAAAGAATTGAAACATATTTCGGATGTCAGGTTGCTTGTTTGCTGGGCGATCGGAGCGAAGACGCGGGCGGAGTTCACCTTGAGACCGTATCTTGCGGGGGACGAAGGGTCGACGCGGCAGATTTTTGGCACCACCCATGCGGCGTATCAAGACAGAGAGCTTCGGTTCGACATCATCGCACTCCAGGACCTCCTCGCCTTTGTTCGGGACCCGGACGGTGAATCTGCGCGACAACGGCAGCTCTATCTGTCATGAGCAAAGTCGAACGCATTCGGTTCTTGAAGCAGCAGTTCAAAATTTGAGTGCGTGCCACTTTGGTACTGATTTGTCCGGACGCCCGGTCAGCAGAAGATGAAGCCTGATATCTGTAATGGAGTTCGGCTCACGTGGATGCGGCTTTTGATCACCGGCACTAAAGCTCTTATTTATAATAATGGTCCACACGCCACGGGGATTCAAATTGTTGATGTTTGCCCCCCGATACATCCTCACTGCCATACCGGGATCATCCAGCGCAATCGCCGACAAAATTACAGGCGACCGCGCTGCGTCGTTCCGGGGGTCAAAGAGGTCTTTTGTTGGAGGCGGAAATACCTCGCCTGTCGCCCGAAACACCCTTCGATAAGTATCTCCCGGATTGTCAACGCCCAACGAAAGCGCGACGCCTCTAACCCAAAGCTTTCCAAAAAGGGCGTCGAAGTAATTCGTAAGGTCCACAGTTAAGATCCCGCTCCCAGCGGTCTGCATCGCAGCCGAGTATTCTCCCGTAGATATCAGACGGCTACCGTCCCAAGCAGGGTCAGTTAGAGGGATGATGTGTTCGAAATCAACATCTCCCAGCTGATCGATCTCCAATCGCCTAAGCACCTTTCGAGTCCAAGAAAGCAAATCATCAAGAAAGGACAATACACCCGGCGCCGGCAGAGGTTCATCGATGTCGTAGACGGCCTTGAGGCCCAGATTCGCAGCTATAGCCTTTTGATGGCACTCGAATACGTCCTCACTCAACAGCTTCTGGAGCCTGTTGAGGCGATCTCCAAAGTTCAACGACCCGCCTGGCATCGCGTGTCGTGCTTGCAGATCGTCTTGGTGTTGAGAAAGTCTATTCCATTTCGCCTGGACTTTGTCGCGCCTATCTTCTTCGCCCATTAGGGCAACTTCGCTAGATTGACGACTTCCTTCGGCTGCTTCCTTAAATCCAGGCCCTAGAGGATCGCCTGAGCTACCGAATGCATCACGCGCCTTTTCTTGAGCATCGCGCTCTATCTTCTTCTGGTCGCCAATATAGGCCAGCTGCTCGAGAGCTATTTGACCGTCTAATTGATCTTTAAAGAGCTGATAATCGAGTGCCCAAGTGGTTGCAGCAATATCGAGATCGTACCCTTCTTTTCTATATGAAAAAATTCGGTCTAGCAGTCGACTTACGTCACCAAGTAATTGTTCCACTCTGTATGGGTCGTACGGATTTGCAGAGATCCGAGCCTTCTCAGCAACAGTATCGATCAGGACGTCGAGCGTGACAGCACCGTCAGACAAAACTGGGAGCCAGGCATACCCCTTCGCGCACAGCTCGGCTTTTTTGGTCGTCCATCGTCGGTAACTAATCTCGTGGGCCACAATTAACCCTCCCTGCTGCTTGCGAATCCTTTACGCGTCAAACTCGCTATCTTCACTAGGGCTGGGGAGATCCCTTGCACCACTGTCTCCATCGCCGCGGTCCAAATCTCCATTCGGACGCTCATCATATTTTGGATAGTCCAACTCCGTTGGGGGCGGCTCGATTCTTTGCGGCGGCTCAGCCTCGCCATCCTTAAACATGCTATTCCCAAGCTCTTCACTGGCCTTCATGGCGTCATACATTTTTTTATAAAACTCCGCCAAGTCCTGAGAAAGCTTTAGCCAAGATTCCTTATCCTCGCCCAGGGCGAGACCTGCCTCTATTGCACCAAAGGCTTTGTCGACCGCTTCATACAAAGCTTTTAATTCTGGTGGTTGGACCGACCTAGAAAAGTCTCCGGACAGATTCAATCGCTCCTTCAACGAAGACAGCGCGCTCATAGTCTGAGAGAGCTGATACTTTGCGAGCCCTATCATTGCATAATACGTATAGGTCATTGATGTTGGTTGCTCAAAACCACCTGAATAATACGTGAAAGGCGGTTTGAGGACGTCGGGAGTAATTGAAGGAATAAAGAAAGCCGCATTGACTAATGGAAGCAGTCCAGGGGCAACTCCCTGAGCTATTTCAGCCGCAAGCTGGGCGGTAGTCGTGACGTCTTTAGCGAACAAGAACTTGCTTGCTAAGTCATTCGCGACGCTGGAAAGCGGAGGAACAGCCTTTGGCTCCCAAATGCGAGCGCCTAACAATGTCGGAGGCAACACGGTCCGAGGCAACAGGGTCGGAGGCTGCGTGTACCAATTGTATGATGTGCTGTCCGCCATGGCGGGCCTTTGAAGTTTAATCGAGCGATGAGCGCGCGGAGTCGGCTGGACCCGAGGGACCAGTCTGTTCCCGCTTAATGATCAAGTGCTGAAAAAAACGCCTATACGCTTTGCACGAGTCGTCAACGTGGGTGCGAAGAAGCTCTCCTTCCATCTCAGCCCCATCATCTGATACAGTCAAATAGAGGTGCGTTGGATGATAGAAATTTGCGGCACACGCCGGAGTTTCATCGCTAGAAAAGCGCTGATAAAACACCCCAGAGAGGATGTTTCCGATTACCGTCCCTGAAAAGGCGATGTCCCCAGGCTTGATACCTGACGCAAGCTGCTCGTCGTCGGGCAAGTCATATACCGCCGAAATGTTTTGATCGATCTGCGAGAAGGAATAGATTGCCCCGCTATCGCTCTCCCATTTACCGGAAAGATCAGCAGGAGATCCTTCTGCGCGTGATGTCGCACAACTCAATCCAATTGTGAGCAACCAGAGGACAACGACAACAAATTTTGTCATGATCATCTCCTCGGCTACAGGTTTGAAATCCCTCGAGGGGCCTGACCGAAACCAGTCCAGAATAGAACTGTAGGGAGCGGAGCGTGCGCCGTTCAATCCGGCGACACGCTACCGGAGGAGTAAACTTTCTTCCTATTCAGGAGGCTTTCTAAAGGCCGATGGTGATGCGGCTTTCGGATTGTCACAAACTATCATGTAATGGCTGTAACCACATTTGTTGCCACCATATGTGCTATAATTCTGAATTACGGATGAGCCGCAATGCGCGTTGGCCCATGCTTGAACGTCGTAATAGCAATACTCATAGATGTCGTGGGCTTGGCAATTGCGTTCGTATTCGCCGAGGCACATTCTGTAGTTCACTGACGCCGCGTTCGCCGGACTGGAAATCTGTGAGGCCATTAGGATAGCACTCAACGCTAGCATCAGCCGGAAGCGATTGCTCCTACTCATGACGTCTCTCCCATTGACTAAGAATTAATTTGTTCGAAAAATCGATCCGCTCATCATATTCAAGCAAGGGTTGTAACCCTATTATGAACTCTGAGGTTGTCAAGGGGCTTAAGATCAACTAAGGGGCTTAAGACCAACTAATGCTGAAGCTACACCGTTAGAGGTGTTGCACGCTCGGCGGCCCCGATGAGCCGAAAGTCACCGATTTGCGAAAGCGCGGTATCAGGCAACCGTGCATGACGTTGCCGATTTGGCATGAATGAGGTCGTCGAGTCCTTCGGTGCTCCGTAAGATCGAGCTTGCCCCTCCCGTAACCGCAACCATGGATTTTCTAGCACCAAATATCCTCCAATCCTGGCGGGTTCGTCGGTGGTCTGCAGGACCCAGTGACCCCAGCGGATGGTCATCATCGTTAGAGGTCGAGGGCGACCGCTGGACGATAATGGCGGCTTGGTTGGTGGTGATGTTGTAGATTGCACATGGATCGGACGCCGTCAGATCGATGGGTGCCGCTTCGGCATCACTGTTTCGACCACTCCGTTCGGCGAATGCAACCGTAATCCATACGCTTGCGATGACATCCAACGTAAAAACGTGATCGGCAACGTTCTTGCTCGGCGACCAAAGGCGCTGACTATTGAGATAGTCGTCGGAGAAACCGCATTCGATAGTCGCGCTGCAATTCGTCACGGACCTCGACGATCCTATCAAGAACGGCCGCAAGTTTATGGACTACGTGCCGCTGACGCTCACTAATACATGTTGAGAGGAGCGTTAGGAGCTGGTCGGGAAATTGAGTTGCGACCTGGAATGTCTCGGGATCAGCTGGGTCGATATTGAAAGCTGTCCGAACATCCCAAACCTCGAACGGCTGAAGAAGGCGTAGAACAATATTTACCGCTTCGGAAAAGTGCTCTGTCCCAACACTCGCTGGTATGCGAGCAAAGCTGGTAGCGGATCTTACAGACTGCAGGGCGGGCTCTAAGGGCCATACATCCTCAAAAAACGACAGACCGTGTCTCAACCAGACTTGGCTTGCCCACAAATCGCTATCGTCCCCTTTGTTCTTTGCTTGAAAAATCCTTGCAAATTGTCCTGCCGCTGCGCCTCGAACGTCGTCATTCGCTAGCGACAGAGCTGTGCGCATGCCCGCCGTGTCGACCCGAAAGCGATTCTCTCTCTCCCTGGACCAAATCCAAATCATAACATTCATCTCCGCCAGCCGCCGTTTGGCGTCGGGCGATAGTCTACCTGAGGAGAGTCGCTCAAAGGCGGTCGATTGCAGTTCTCGCCAAAGTTCCGGCGAAGGAGCACGGCTGTACTTTGCAAAGGCCTCCCAAATTCTGTCGCTCTCAGCCCCCTCGGTTGTCATCGGACCGATCACAACGTCGTCAAGCCAGTTCCGGTCAGCGATTGCAAAATAATTCATCTGAATGGCCATGCGATTTGCGAGCAACTCGCCCGCGCGGCCATTGAGCTCCATCAGTTGCCCAATCATGTCGGTTGGTAGCGAGGGTGGCTCCGCCCCTCGCTTGACAGTTGGGCAGCGCCGCAAGAATAGTGTCAACAAGTGGCCAAGCGGCTCATTTAGCGCGGCCGACGTAAGATCAAGTGAGCTATCACCATCGCCAGGAGCCAAGCTATTGGAGTTAGCCTCCGCAGCCGCGAAGGGTAGCAACTTACTCCACAACGGATCGGAGCCCTCGAACCTTGGACTTATTTCATCGCAAGCATCAATCCAATAACTCAGCCGTCCTGCAATGCGTTTGAACAGAGAAGCTGAGAGCTGGAGAGCCAAGGCAGCAACTTGCTCGATAAGCTTTCGATGAATGTCGGGACTATCGCCCTTTATATGGCTGTGGGACAGCAAGAGATTCCAGCCCATTTCCGCCATATCTTCTTCAAGCGAAGGTGCGGATAGCGCTTCCAACAGACGAAACTTTCCCTGCAGGGTTTCGGCGAAAGCTTCAGCGTCGCTGGGAAATGTAAACCGATCCGCTGAGCTTGCGAGATGTTCTAGCAATCCACTTGTCAGAACGTCATTAAACTTTTCCGGACTTCCCACTGGCACGGAAAACGTACCCGATGACGCGAGGCCGACCTCGAACGTGGGCACCAGAGAGGGGAATTCTGGCTCAGCAAGCCGGCGCTTTTCAACCAATTCTCGGAAGAGAGTTGGCACATCAACCCCTGCGTCGACTATGCGAGCCAGCTCGCGATCTCTAATGTAGAGATTAACTCGACTTTCTTCTTCCGCATTTTCGAAATCGTCCCTGCCTGTTGGCGGGCCCGCGATCATTCTAATTCCAAGGGCTTCGCGCTCTACTGGGGGGATATCTCGCCAACGCCTACCGCGCAGTGTCGCAATTTCCGGAAAACGGATGACGCGCCAGAAAGCATCGTCGCCCAGCTCCGAAAGGAACATTCCCACCCTGTTTCCGGTTGCAATTTCGGTGCGCCACATTGCCGTTGCCTGCAAGCGAACAAAGAGCCCGCTTGGTTGCCCTGCCCAAGACTCGAAGACCTTCTTCGCTGCATGCACGTCTCTATCAATTAAGGTCTCAAACGCAGCGGACATAAGCCTGACTATCGGAACGAAGTCATTGTTTGAGTCGTCAGTATCAAAATCCCGCTCGTCCTCATCCATCGCATTCCTGCTCTCCGGCTTTAAAGAAAATACGCGGAGAACAGAGTCGTTGGGAGAGTCCCGGTCCGCACTAAGCCAGCCCACTTCACGCGCCAAGCTCAAGGCATCGAAAAGCGCTTCGGTCGCTCGCGACAAAAGTCTCACCAGCAGGTCGACCGACCATGGCGCCATGTCATTCGAACTAAGTCGCGAGTCGGTGGTACGGTCTGGATACTGTAGCGAAGTCTCAAAAGCCCAGTGAACCCATTGAACGGGATCCTCGCTACGGTACTCGGCTGGGTGTTCCGAGGACGGAGGCGACTTAGCTCTGAGCCGTGGACGCAGGAGATCAAGATACAGTTCAACATCCTGGGCACGAACACCTGGGGCAACGAGCCTAGACCTTAGACTATGAATTGACGCGATGCTGTCCTGATAGACACTTTCCCTCGCCACTATTGCAAGCAGACGCCACAATGACTTGAATTGCTCTGTCAGATCATCCTTTTCGCGCGCGTGCGAGTCTAAGAATTCAAACAGAGAAACGGTGTCCGCACCGAAGCTTCCATGAATGCTTTCTAGTGCGTTGATAGCCCATGTGACCGTATCCGGCTCAGTCAGCCGATCCTGTACCCATAATGAGAGCAAATGCTCTCGATGCGGTAAGTTCCGGTGTAGCATGCTCAAGCCGCACTCAAATCCGTTTTCGTTGCTTCAATCGCCGCGTACACAGCGTTAATCCAACTGAAGTCAACTTTTTGCTTATTTAAGTAAGCTATGGCGCGGGCCAACTCTTCGCGATCTAAAACTGACAGCAGATCTTGAACAAACGCCTGTTGAAACGGCGTTGCGTCCTGATACTTACCCGCAGTGTGCGTTTCGAGTTGCGTTTCGATCCAGTTTGTTGGATCTCTCGCCCAATCGGCCCACATATGGATCGACTCCCATAGTGGAGCGAACGGTGCGGGACCGGCTCGGCGGTGGTAGAAGACGGCGCTTATTTCTTTTGACCGCCAAACAGCCTGCTCTATTCCTTCAATTGAGCCCGAACCAAGATCTGTTATCGCGTAAGGAGTTTTCATGTCATCGAATAAGGATGCATCTTCACCTATCGCATCCATCAAGTAGCGCATCGGAGGATCGTCGGCCGAGTAACCGATCAGCACGAGTGTGTACCGTCTTATCAGGTCATAGATGTAATTGCCGATGACGCCTGAGCGAAGGTAGACTCGGGCGAAATCGCGGCTCGAAAGAATATAGTTCGAGGCGATAGCGCCGCTATCGCTAAGCGCGCCATGTAAATGGATAACTCCTTCAAAATTGTGCGCGCCCGGCCTAGGAGCCATCCGTGCGTCAAAGGAAACTGGGGCTGTTCCGAACTCAAGCCGCCAAGCGTCCTCAAACAGCAAATCAAAGTTCGTAGTAACGATCCGACAGGTTAAGGGGTGAGATGGATCGCGCGATGGGTTTGGCGCAAGCGAGAGTCTAAGTAGGTCAAGATGGCTGCCGCTGTGGGGTTTGCCGCCCAGGGCTTTTTCGACCTTCTCACGAATATGACGAGTCTTTACTCGACCTTTGATGTCCGGATCGTAGCGTTTCTCCAGTGTTGAAAAAAAAACGGTCAAATTGCTTGTCGAGGAACAAATTTGCTTCGACACGTCGATCTGGCGATAGCCGCGCGGCATCCAGCACATTGGCGCGGCCCCTCGCGCTCGTTCGTTTTTTCGCCTCCTTCAGAGTCCCGAACAGAGACTCGTTGAGGAGCTCGTAAACGGTAAGTGCGAGCCCCTCGAAGAGTGGAAGTTGCGGAGCGGAGACGCCCGCCCCAGCTAGAAAAAGAACGCTCCCGTCTCTCCATTTTTGAATTAGTGGATTGGGGATGTCGGGGCCGTCAGGTACGAAACGCATTTATTGCTCTAGAACACTAGCCCTGCATTTAGCGGTGGGAGTCCCGCTGACCTCCTGCTGGTCGGTGCATCGCAAATAGCAATTGCACCACCCAGCCCCCCAATACGTGAGTCGCAGGATGGCACAAGCTTACACTCAGGGGATACCGGAACAGGGGAGTCATCGCGCATTGATGGGGAAAAAATCATTCGAAGGCGTACAAAATTATCGGGTGACGGGCCGCAGCGGATTGAGACACAAACAAAGACACAAAAGCCCCACCCAATTGATTTCTTTAGAGTTTTAGCGCCAATCCGTTCCCTGCGCAGTGGTTTTAACGGTTTCCTTCGCGCTCTCCCCGGTGACCGGGCTTTCTTGCCACCGTCATCTCTCGCGCAAACGTGTTCACGCGAAAAACTTAGCGCCAGCGTCGGGGCGCCAGGACCACACGACTTCGCCGTCCGCGTTACCTGCGCTCGTCAGTCGCACGCATCGCGTCCACCGCATCTCACCGCAACGTTCGTGACGATCGCGACCCGCCCCTCATTCGCGCTGAGACGCGCGGAGTTAAATCACTGATTTGCCCGACGGGTTAAGCGATTTATTTTTGTGCGAAGGTCTGGACGCGGCAAATCACGTTGAAATCGTTAGGAAAAATCGCGGATAGCCGCATCGGTATCTGACGACCAGTCAACACTCGATCGACCAATTCGTGATCGAGATCAAGGCGGCATCGCTCGAAGTCCCGATAAATGGGCCAATGGACAAGGTTACTTTCGTCGCGGCCACGCTGTCGCTGCTGGCAACGCCAGGCCCAACCAATACGTTGCTTGCTACATCGGGAGCCGGCGTCGGACCATATCGCTCGGCCCATCTGCTGGCGGCGGAGCTGAGCGGTTACCTGCTCGCCATCGTTTTGCTGCGATCCATCCTGGGCCCGGTCATCGCGACGGTACCCGAGTTCGGGATCGGCCTTCGGATCGCCGTCGTGATCTATCTCATCTATCTGGCTGCGATGCTCTGGCGTCATGGAGCCCGTCAGGTGGGCGACGCCGCGCCGGTGACCTTTGGCCGGGTCTTCGTCACCACCTTGCTGAATCCCAAGGCGATCATCTTTGCCTTCACGATCCTGCCATCGGCGATCGGTCCGGTCGAGCTGCTGCCCTGGCTTGCAGCGTTGGCGACCCAGATTGTCACGGTTGGCGCCGGCTGGATTCTGCTCGGCACTTCGCTACGCCATGGGTTTGGCGGCAGGGTAGGCCCTGCGATCGGCTACAGGCTCAGCGCGATCGCGCTCGTTGTGCTGGCGGGAATGATCGGCGTGCATTCCCTCGGGATCGCCTGATCAGAAATTCACCGCCATCTCGGTGAGGCGGCGATGGGCATGCTCGCGCGCGATTCGGATTGGTTCGGCCGGGCCGGAGGTGGGTCCGATCGGCACGAAACGCACGCTGCTGATGCCGATGAAGCGGAGCGCCTCGCGCAAATAGGGCGTGGCCATATCGATGCGTCCGCGATTCATGCCGGTGATGAAGTCGCTGCCGCTGGCGAGGATCACGAGCGTCGGCCGGTCTTTGAGCAGCGGCAGATAACCTTGCGACGGATCGAAACGGAACGTCAGCCCGGGCTGGATGATGACGTCGAGCCAATGCTTGAGCTTGTAAGGAATGCCAAAGTTCCACATCGGTGTCGAGATCAGCACGCGGTCGGCGAGAGCGAGACGCAAGGCGATGCGCTCGGCGGCGGCGAAGCCGTCACGCTCGGCATCAGTGAAAGCCTGGCCTTTCAGGCGGGCGTATTTGGCATCGAGGATCGCGCCGGAGAATTCGGGCAGATGATCTCGCCAGAGGTCCATCAGGTCGATGTCCCAGTCCGGCCGCACTTTCCGAAAATAGTCGAGGAAGGCGCGCGCGCCGGCAGCCGATTCCGAATCGGCGCGCGGCGAGCAGGCGAGATGAAGGAGCTTTGGCACGTACTTGCGCCTCTCACTCCAGGGCCTTGATAACGGTGTCGGCGTTGGTCACGACGGAAACGTTCTGCAGCGCGAAGTTGATCGAGGCATTGTGCCAATCCGCATTCATGGTCGAGCAGCAATCCTCCGGCACGATGATGAAATAGCCCTTGTCGGCGCCGGTGCGGGCGGTGTGCTCGACCGACATGTTGGTCCAGGCGCCGGTATTGATGATCATGTCGCGGCCGGTGGCTTTGAGGATGGTTTCCAGCCGCGTGCCCTCCCAGGCGCTCATGCGCATCTTCTCGACGACGAAATCGCCCGCGCGTGGCTCGAGTCCGGACACCGGCGCCGCGCCCCAACTGCCGCGCACCATCGCCTTGCTGTCGACCAGGCCTTCGAACAGCGGCGCATTCAGCGTGACGCCCGGCCCGCCCGGCTCGACGATGAACCAGACGTGGATGATGACGACGCCGCGCGAGCGCGCGACTTCCGCAAGGCGACGAACATTGTCGACGACGCGCTGTTGCCGCGCGTGCGCCGGCGCGCCTGATTCCGCGAACGCGCCGCCGTCCATGATGACATCGTTCTGCAGATCCTGGATGATCATCGCGCAGCGCTGCGGATCAAGCCGCATCTCGCCATCGGTCAGGTGAGGGGCGGGCGCCGAAGAAGCCGCAGCAGCGCTACCGCGCCGGCCGCTCATATAGGGCTCGTGGCGCGGGCCGACCTTGGTCGGGATCGCGTAGACCGAATGGGTCGCGGTCAGATAAAGCGTGCGGAAGTCTGCGCCGCCCCAGGCGAGATTGGCGACAAGCTCGGGCAGGCGCACCTTGCCGAGCAATTCGCCGCTGCGCGAATAGACCCAGACGCCGCCGGGCGCGGTGACCCAGACATTGCCGTGCTGGTCGCACTTCATGCCGTCGGGCACGCCGGGCTCGAACTCGGAACGGATGTTGCTGGCAAAGACGCGCGGATTGGCGAGCGCGCCGTCGGCCTCGACGTCGAAGGCGCGGATCAGCGCCTGCACGGTGTCGTTGACGTAGAGCACACGCTCGTCCGGCGAGAAACAGAGTCCGTTCGGTTGCTCGAACAAATTGCGGTCGACGAGCAGGCGGGGTGCGCCGCCACCAGGCGGCACGCGATAGACGCCCTGGAAGCCGAGCTGGCGTGGCCGCTCGACGCCATAGATCGGCATGCGGCCATACCATGGATCGGAGAAATAGATCGCGCCGCTCGAATGGACACAGACGTCGTTCGGGCTGTTGAGCTCCTGGTTCTCGAAATGCGAAGCGAGCACGTCGCGCCGTCCATCCGGCCGCTCGCGGATCAGCGAGGAGGTGGCATGCTCGCAGACGATCAGGTTCAGCTCCGCGTCATAGGTCATGCCGTTGCATTTGTTCGAGGGGCGCCTGACCTCGACCACGCCGCGCCGCGCATCCCAGCGCCGGCGCACGTCGGCCGGCATATCCGAGAACAGGAGATAATGATCGGTCGGATGCCAGATCGGGCCCTCCGTGAACTCGAAGCCGGTGCCCACCTGGCCGACCGGCGCATAGGGATCGATCAGGTTCTCGAATTCCGGCCGCAGGGTGACGTGCGTCATCGGCTAAAGTCCTCTTGAGCTCACGCCGGGAACCAGTGGCGCTCCGGCAGGCTCTGCACGATCGGGCCGGGGACCTGGTCGTGCAATCGGCCGACCACTGCGCCGCCTTCGATCTTGGCGGGCCGGTCATGCACCGGCAGCAGATAGCGCGAGCTGCTGAGGAGTTTCTTGATCGCGGCCTTCTCGGCACGCTTGGTCGTGCCATGGTTACCGGTGGTGCGCGGCTCCCAGTCATGGATCTCGTTGAAGGGCGTTACGATCTGGTCGTTGAAATCATAGATCACGTCGCCGCAGATCGTGGCGATGCCATCGGCGGTGTGGACGTGGATGTTCATCGAGCCCTCGGTGTGGGCATTGGCGGCGTCGCAATAGACGCCGGGCATCAGTTCGATCGGGCCGGTGATCTCGAGATCGAGGAAGCGCAGCGCGCCTTTGGTGTGCAAGCGGTCGACCAGGTGCTTGATGTCTGGCGCCGGGTATTGCGGATGCATCAGGCCGGACACGGAATATTCCAGCTCGCGGCGGTTGAGAACGACGGTCGTGTTCATCGGAAACAGATCGTCCTTGCCGGCGTGGTCGATATGGAGATGAGTGTGGCAGACGAAGCGCACGTCGCCCATGCGTACGCCGTGACGCGCAAGCTGGTTCTCGATCATGTTCTCGTGGAATTGCAGGCCGCGCATGCCCAGCGTCTCCATGATCTGGTTGGAGCGATAGCCGGTGTCGACCACGACAGGATAGGGGCCGCCGAGGATCAGGAAACCGAGCGTCAGCACGCGCCGGGTGCGGCCGCAGTCGCGCCCGAGCACGAGGAAGCTCGACTCCAGTTCGATATCACCATAGTCCAGGATCTTGATTTCCAGCGGCATCCATTCCCTCCCGATTGATCTTGCTTTGTGCGACTTCGTGCGCCTTCATCCCATACGATAGACGCGCATCGCGGTGGCCCTGAAGATGGCGTCGCGCTGCTCACCTCGAAGCTGCACGGTGGCCGCGCGATAGGTGGCGATCAGTTCGCGGTAGCTGGTCCAGAGTTTCTCGATCGGAAAGTTTGAGCCGAACAGGCAGCGCTCGGCGCCGAAGAGTTTGACGGTGTCTTCAATGATCCCACGGATATGTGCGAGGTCGTTGCGATGGATGAAGGTGCCGAGCCCCGAAAGTTTCGAGACCACGTTCGGGCAGCGTGCGAGCCTTGCCATGCCGGCGCGCCAGGCGGCGCGGCCTTCCGGCGACAGGTCTTCCAGCATGCCGGCGTGCTGCAGGATGAAGGTCACGTCGGGGCAGGATTCGGCGAGGCCGGCGGCATCCGCCATCTGCGGTGCGAACACCTGCAGGTCAAAACTCCAGCCATAATCAGCAAGGTGGCCGACGTTGCGGCGGATCACGGGATCGGCGCAGAGATCGGCGCGCGCGGCGAAACGGTAGAGCGGATTTTCATGCCAGTGCAGTTGCATGCGCACGCCACGCACCAGCGGATAGCGCGCGAGGCGGTCGAGTTGCGGGCGCACGTCGCTGTCGGAGAAGTCGGCATAGGCGACCATGGCATGCGGCCAGCCATGCTCGCCCGCCGTCTGCTGCACCCAGGCCGCCTCGTCCTCGAAGCGCTCAGTGGGCCAGTTGGTCTGGACATAGACCGAGCGGATCACGCCGGTGCCGACGAGGTCGTCGAGATATTCGCGGATCGGATAGTCGCGGCGGATCGGCTCATAGGGGCCGAAGATGCGCGGCTGCATCGGGCCGGACAGCCAGGCGAGATCCGCCTGCCGCCAGATGTGGTGGTGGGCGTCGACAATGTCGGTCATGCGGCTCTCCTTCCTCCGAGCGACAACAGATGCGATATGACGGCGGCGCTCGACCCGCCGTCGGAGAGGTCATCGACGAAACGCTCGATCGCGATCAGCGCTTCGGTCTGCGGCCGGAAGCCGGGCCCGCTCGCCAGCGGCGTCAGCCAGCTCAGCGACCAGGCGCGCCGCGACAATTTGGCGACCGCGTCGCACAAGGCTGAGATGTCGCCGCGCTCCAATCCGTCGGAGACCACGACCACGGCGGCGCCGCGCGCGTAGCCGCCGAACCGCGGCACGGCGAGAAATGCCTGCAAGGCGTCGCCGATGCGGGTGCCGCCGTCCCAGTCGCTGACGAGATGTGCGGCTGCGTTCAGCGCCTGCTCGCGACGCTTCAGGCGCAGCGCGCGGGTGACGCGCGTCAACCGGGTGCCAAAGGTGAACACCTCGACATTGCGGGCGGCCTGCATCAGCCCATGCGCGAGCTTCATGTTCTCCTCGGTGCGCGCCTTCATCGAGCCCGAGACGTCGATCAGGAGCAGAATCTTGCGCGGGCGCAGGCGGCGTTTCAGATGTCCGAGACGCAGCACCTCGCCGTCATTGCGCACGCTGTCGCGCAAGGTGCGGCGAATATCGGCGAAGGGGCCGCGGCGCGCCCGCATCCGCCGGTGGCCACGGCGGCGCGGCAGCCGCCGCGACGCTTCGCGCGCGAGCCGGCGCAATGGGTCGCTGGTGGTGCCGTGCACGAAGCGGCGCTCGACCAGCGCCTCGGTGCGGGCGGCGGCGAGGCCGGATTCGTTGGCCTCGTCGGCGAGCGGCGGTTCGTCCTCGCCGCGGCTTTCCTCCTGCAGGCGGACGATGTCTTCGTCTTCGCCCTCGGCCCGCTCGATGGCCTCAGCACCGCGGAAATGGATATCGAACAGCCGGTCATAGGTCGCGCGCCGTTCCCGCGGCGGCGCGAGTGTCGCGAGACCCGCGCGGCGGATGTGCTCGAGGCTGCGCGGCCCGAGCAATTCGATCGCGGCGAGGAAGGCGGTGGTTTGTTCCGGCGCGACGGCGAAGCCGTTGTGGCGCAGCAGCGCGACGAAGGAGATGAACACTTGTGCGGCGCGCGGCAGTAGCAATTCGTCGGTCACGCTGCAGCCTCCGCTATCAGCGCGTCGAGTCGGGGTGAGATGAAGTGCAGGTCCTCCTCGTCCTTTAGCGCGACGCCGATCGAGCGCTTGAATGCGTCCGGCCAACGCGCGCCGCCCTTATGCAAGAGCGTCGCCGCCTCGGCCCAGTCGACGGCTTCAGCGATGCCGGGCGCCTTGCTCAGCGGTTCGCGCCTGAGTTTTTCGACCGCGGCAACGACGGCACGGGCGGTGGATTCGGCGACGCTGGAGGCCCGCATCATGACGATGCGCGCCTCGCGCTCGGCCGTCGGGTAGTCGATCCAGTGATAGACGCAGCGGCGGCGCAGCGCCTCGTGCAGGTCGCGCGTCCGGTTCGATGTCAGCACCACGACTGGATGTTCTGCCGCGCGCACCGTGCCGCGCTCGGGAATCGAGATCTGGAAGTCGGAGAGGAATTCGAGCAGGAAAGCCTCGAACTCCTGGTCGGCGCGATCGATCTCGTCGATCAAGAGCACGGTCGAGTCAGGCGCGCGCAGTGCAGCGAGCATCGGCCGTTCGATCAGGAAGCTCTCGCCATAGATGTCGATGGTCTCGTCGCCGGCCTGCCGGATCGCCAGCATCTGGCGCGGATAGTTCCACTCATAGAGCGCGGCCGCGGCATCGATGCCCTCATAGCATTGCAGGCGGATCAATCTGCGCCCCAGCACGGCGGCGATCGCCTTGGCCGCCTCGGTCTTGCCGACACCGGGCGCACCCTCGAGCAGCAGCGGCTTGCCGAGCGCGAGCGAGAGATAGGCTGATGTCGCGATGCCGTCGTCGGCAAGGTAGTAGGCTGCGCGCAGCGCCTTCTCCAGCGCCTCTGGCGAGTCGATGCCGACGATGTTGCTGCGAACCGGCATGTGTCCTGACCTTAGCGCCGCGCCTGCGGCCGCGCGCCGCCCTGCGCCTTGATCGCGCGTAGAACCTTTTCCGGCGTAATCGGCAGTTCATCGATGCGGACGCCGACGGCGTTGAAGATCGCGTTCGCCACAGCCGGCAGCACCGGGTTGGCGCACATCTCGCCCGGGCCCTTGGCGCCGAACGGTCCGTCGGCGGCGGGGCGTTCCAGGACCGCGATGTCATGCGGACAGATGTCGCCGGGCCCCGGCATCAGATATTCGACGAAGTCGCGCGGCCCGTGGCTCGGGTCGGGATAATAGGGCTCGGGAGTCTCATAAAGCGCGTGGCTGATGCCCATCCAGGCGCCGCCGACCAGTTGCTGCTCGACCAGCCGCGGATTGAGCGCACGCCCGAGCTCATAGGCGCTGTCCATGCGGACCATCGCGACTTCGCCGGTCTCGTCGTCGACCTCGACCTCGGCGACCAGGCAGGCATGCGCGTAGCATGTGGCGGGCGACATCTCGCCGGTTTCAGGATCGACGTCGGACAGCGGCACCAGGAAGATGCCGCGGCCGGAGATCGTCTTGCCCTGCTTGAACTGCGCGGCGATCGCCACGTCCTTGGTCGAGATGGATCGATGCGGCGCGCCCTTGACGTGGATGTTACCGCGGCCGTCGGTCTCGAGATCGGCGGCGTTGACTTCCAGCTCTTCGGCGGCCGCTTCCATCATCACGCCACGAGCCTCGCGTGCGGCCATCATTACCGCATTGCCGACGCGATGCGTGCCGCGCGAGGCAAACGAGCCCATGCAGTGCGGCCCGGTATCGGAATCGGCGGTGTCGACATAGACGTCCTCGACCGGCACGCCCAGCGTCTCCGCGCAGATCTGCCGCGTCACCGACTTCATGCCCTGACCGAGATCGATCGAGGACAGCGCCACCGTGAACTTGCCGCTGGGATTGGAATGAACCAGCGCCTGGCTCGGATCGCCGCCGAGATTCATTCCGATCGGGTAGTTGATCGACGCGATGCCGCGTCCGCGATGTCTGGTCATGGTCAGCGCCTCCTGGTGCCGAAGACGGAGGAGAAGCGGGCGGCGCCATGCGACGGCGCCTGCGGCCGCGGAGGAGGGGGCGGCGGAGGTGGTGGTGGTTCGCGCGAGGCGGCCGGCGCGCGGTCATAGGTCGTCCGTTGTTGCGACGGCGTCGCGACCGGCGCGTAGGAATCGCGTGGCGTCGGCGGGATCGCGGCGCGGCTGCCGCCGCCCTCCTTGCGCGAGGAGGCGCGCTTGAAGTCCTCGCGGATCGGCCATTTGGCCTTCTCGGCGGCGACCTGGACGCATTCGATCAGCGCGCAGTTCTTGGCCTCGCGGCGATGCGCCTTCATGTCGCCGTCGCGATAGGCGTTGAGGATGCGGAACTCCATCGGGTCCATACCGACGAGATGCGCGAGCTTGTCCATCTGGCATTCGATCGCGAAATCCATCGCGGTGACGCCGAAGCCGCGCATCGCGGTCGCTGGCGTGCGATTGGTGAAGACGCAATAGACGTCGCCGTAAACGTTGGGGATCGTGTAAGGGCCGGGCAGATGCGCGGCGCATTTGACGGCGGCGTAGCTGGAGAGGCGCGTATAGGCGCCGCTGTCGAAGTAGGCGCGGATCTTGCGCGCCACGATCCGCCCGTCGCGCATCACGCCATCCTTGATGTAGATGCGCTCGGCGCCGCGCGGCGGGCCATATTGCATCTCTTCCTCGCGCCCGAACACGTAGCGCACCGGACGCCCGGTCAGCATGGCGCCGAGGATGGAGAGCGGCTCGGTGAGCGTATCGACCTTGCCGCCGAACCCGCCGCCCACGGTGCCGCCGATGAAATGGAAGGTGTTCGAGGGCACGTCGAGGATCTTGGCGCAGGTGTCGAGCGAGAAGAACAGCGCCTGGGTCGAGGTGTAGACGATGTAGCGGCCATTGGTGTCGGGGGCGGCGATCGAGCCGTTGGTCTCGGTCGGCGCGTGCTCGATCGGCGACATCTGGTAGCGCTGCTCCAGCACATGGTCGGCCGCGGCGAGGCCGCGCTCGACGTCGCCGAAGCGCAGCTTCTGGTGATCGTAGATATCGTGATAGATGAACGCGTTCTTCGGATAGGTCTCGTTGACAACGGGCGCGCCCGGCTTCAGCGCATCCTCGACGTCGAGCACGGCCGATAGCGGCTCGTAGTCGATGCGGACCTTCGCGATTGCCTCATAGGCCTCGCGCGGGCTGTCGGCGACGATGGCGACGATCGGCTCGCCCTTGTAGCGCACCTTGTCGACCGCGAGCGACGGCTCGTCGTCCTTGCCGAAATTGATCAGGCTGAGCAGGGTGTTGAGATTGCGCGGCACGTCGCTGCCGCGGATGATCCGGCGCACGCCCGCCGCGCGCTCGGCCTCGCTGGTGTCGATGCGGCGCAGCCGCGCATGGGCATGGGTGCTGCGAACCACCTTCAAATGCAGCATGCCCTGCAGCTTGTGATCGTCGAAATAGGTCGAGGTGCCCGTGACATGCCCGAGCATATCCTGCCGCTGCGTGCCCTTGCCGATTTCCTTCAGATTGTCGTCGCGTTCGTCGGCGAAGATGTCCTTGCGCAATTCCAGCATGGCTCAAGTCCTTCAAGCGCGGGCACGGCCGACCGAGGCGGCGGCGAGCACGGCATTGATGATGGGTTCGTAACCGGTGCAGCGGCAGATATTGCCCGAGATCGCTTCGACGACCTCGGCGCGGCTCGGCTGCGGGTTGCGGTCGAGCAAGGCCTTGGCGGCCATCAGGATGCCTGGCGTGCAATAGCCGCACTGGGCGGCAAAATTGTCGGCGAATGCGCGCTGCAGCGGATGCAGGCTCGGGCCATCCTTGATGCCATCAAGCGTTTCCACCGAGCGGCCGGCGACCGTCTCGGCCAGCGTCAGGCAGGAGAGATGCAATTCGCCGTCGATCAGGACGCTGCAGGCGCCGCAGCCGCCCTGGCCGCAGCCGAATTTCGGCGTCATGTCGCCGATCAACTCGCGCAGCGCGACCAGGAGGTTGGTGCCGCCGTCGACGAAGATCGCGACGTCGCGGCCGTTGTGTCGGAATTGCAGGGCGGTCTTGGCCATGATGATCCTATTCCTGACCGGACAGCAAACGTCTGAGATGAACGCCGACGATCTCGCGCCGGTACCAGCCGGAGGCGAGCGCATTGTCGGCGGGCGAAGTGCCCTCAATGGCGGCCGCGGCGGCGGCGCTGATCGTTGCCCCATCGAGCGTGCGCCCCTCCAGCGCCCGCTCGGCGGCACGGGCGCGAATCTGTGTCGGCGCCATCGAGCCGAGCGCGATGCGTGCGCCGACGATGCGGCCGCTGCTGACAGGCAGATGCGCTGCGAGCGTGATCACGGCGCCGCCCTTCGGCTTGATGCGGGCGATCTTGCGGTAGCGGAACGCGTCCGCGCTCGCAGGCTTCTGAAAGGAGACCGCGAGCACGAGCGTGCCGGTCTGCCGCTCGCGTGTCTGCAAAAATTCCTCGATCGGCACGTCGCGGCTGCCGAGGCCGCCCTGCACGGAAACCATAGCGTCGAGCGCGAGCAGCGCGACGGTGAAGTCGCCATATGGGGTCGCGGCGAACAGATTGCCGCCGACCGTGCCCATGTTGCGTACCGCCGGGCCGCCGATCGAGCGGGCTGCGGCGTGCAGGAAGCTGAGACCGCACTCGGCGAGGATGCGGGCGAAGGTGACACCGGCGCCGATGGTGACGCGGGAGCCGGTCGCATCGATCCGCGTCAGCGCATGGTCGCTGGCGCGCACGATGGTGGAGATCGAGATGTCGCCCTCGTTCAGCGCGCGCATCACCAGCGTGCCGCCGCCGAAATACCGTGCGCCGCGATCGGATGACAGCGCCGCCGCGGCCTCGCCGGTGCTGGCAAACGTCCTTACCGTGACGGCCATGGGCATTCCTCCGCACTCATGCAGCCTCCTTCAGGTGCCGGCGAATGGCGTCGAAGCCGGCCTGGTAGATCTCTTCGGAAACCATCTGCGTGATGCTGGCGCTGTCCTCCAGCCGCGTCGTGAACCGCGATTCCCAGTGCCAGAAGGTGCGGTCGCCGTCGGTGACGGGCAGCAGGCGGACATGCGCCACATAGTTGAACATCGGGATCGGCGTATCGAGCAGGCAGTAGCTGAAGGACTGCTCGAGGTCGGACAGCGCCAGCAACTGCTCGCGCAGCTCCGAGCCGTCCTTGAGCTTGAAGCGCCTGATGCAGCCGATCTTGTCGGCGCCATGCGCGCGCTCGATCGTGCTGGTCGCGACTGCCGGATGCCAGCGGTCGTGGCCGTTGAAATCGCGGAGCACGCCCCACACCGCCTCGGTCGGCGCATCGATGATCGTGCTCTTGACGATATGCGGCACGCTAGCCTCCGATCCATGTCACCTCTCCCCACAGGGGAGAGGTCGGCGCGAAGCGCCGGGTGAGGGGGCTCACGTCCCTCGAGAGAGCGCTCCCCCTCACCCGGATCGCATCTTGCGATGCGATCCGACCTCTTCCCGATGGGGAGAGGTGGGTGATCGTCGCGACAGCGGGCGGACTCAATCGCATCGCGCTAGCCTCCGAAGGCGCGCTTGAGGGCATCGAAGCCGCCCTGAAAGACGCCGCCACCGATATTGCCGACGAGTTCGGCCTCGCGCTCGGGCATGCAGTCGAACTCGGCGGTCCATTCGAGGAAGGTCTGGTCGCCATCGGTGACCGGCGTCAGCCGCAGCGTCGCGACATAGTTCTCCACCCCCATCGGCGATTCCAGGATCGAGTAGGTGCAGAACATGTCGTAGTCCGATAGTCCGAGCAGCTTCTCGCGGATGCGGTCGCCGTTGCGCAGGCGGAAATCACGCACACATCCGATCTTGTCGGCGGGCTCGCCGCCTTCGATGCGGCTCTCGGCGATCGCCGGATGCCAGTTCGGCAGGCCGTTGAAGTCGCGCACGCGGGCCCAGACGCGATCGTTGCGGGCGTTGACGACGGTGGAGACATAGACCCTGGCCATGGCGCGTGCTCACTCCTTCTTGCGCGGCGGGCGTGGCTCGCCCGTGGCGGGACTTGCGGGCGGCTTGGCTTCACCGCTCTTGCGGGTCGTGGAATCCTTGATGCCCTGCATGTCGCGGGCCTCGCGGATCAGGCCGGGCATCTTGGCAAGGCTGCCGCCCTCGACGCCGATGTCGGAAAGGATGGAGTCGATCAGGGGCGCCTGCACCCGGTAGCGCAGCGCGGAGTCGATCACCTCGTCGGTAGCGCTGCGCGACGAGCCATTGCCATTGCCGTTGCCGTTCAGCCCATCGACCTGGAGGATGCGGATGCCCTCGATCTTCTCCATCGGCTTGACGCTCTCGCGCACGATGCCCTCGATGCGGTCAAGCAGTTTTCGGCGGAACAGCGAGTAGCGAGCCTGATCGGTGAGCACGTTCTCGGCCTCGTTGAGCAGCCGCTGCGCTTCTGCTTCCACGGCGGCGCGCACCCGCTCGGCCTCGGCCGCGATGCGCGTCTCCTCGGCCTGCTTCTCGGCGAGCAGCACCTCCACCGTCTTGCGGCGGCGTGCGATCTCACTCTCACGCGCGGTGACGACGCGCTCGGCGGCTTCGGTGGCGCGCACCCGCGCGTCCTCGGCCGCCACCTTGGCCGCCGACTCTTCCAGAGATTTCTGATAAAGGGCGATCGCCTTCTCCATCAAAGCGGTCTCGACGTCCTTCTCGCGATTGACTTCGAGCCGCCGTAGATCGCGCTCGCGGCCGATGCGGGCCTCGTCGAGGCCGCGGTCGGAGGCAATGCGGGCCCGCTCGACCTCCTCGCGGGAGGCGATCTCGGCCTCCTGCAGCGACTGGACGCGCGCGACCTCGAGCTGCTCGATGGCGCGGCGGCGTTCGAGCCGTGCCGCCTCCAGCGCCTGCTCGCGCGAGACGTCGGTGGTTTCGACCTCCTTCCGCGCCACAATCTCCGCCTGCCTGACCTGGCGGTCGGCATCGATGCGCTCGGAGCGTTTGGCCGCAAGCGCGATCACGCGCTCCTCGTCGGCGATCTCGATCGTCTTCTTCTGGTCGATATTGAGCACCTCGCGGGTCCTGGAGGAGGCGATCCGCTCGGATTCCAGCGCAAGCTCCACCCCAATCCGCTGGCGCTCGATTGCGTCGCGCCGCTTGAGGTCGGCTGCCTCGATCGCTTCGGTGCGCGCAATCTCGAGGGCGCGCGTCTCTCGCTCGGCCTGAATGCGCTCGGCGGCAACGGCCTTCTCCTGCGCGATGCGCGCGGCCTCGATGGCCTCGCGCGAGGCGATGTCGGCTTCTTCCACGGCGCGGTTGCGCGCAATCTCCAGCGAACGGATGCGTTCTTCCTGGGCGATACGGGAGGCCTCGGTGGTTTCGCGCGCGGCGATGCCGGCGACATCAAGCGCTCGGTTGCGTTCGATCTCCAATTGCCGCGTATTCTGCTCGGCGGCGATCCGCTCGGCGGCAAGGGTGCGCTCGCGGGCAATGCGCGCGGCTTCCACGGCGCGCTGCGCTTCGATCTCGGCTTCCTGGATGGTGCGGACCTGCTGGATCTCCAGCGCGCGGGTACGTTCGTCGGAGGCGATGCGCTCGACATTGACGGTCATGGTCTGGGTGATGCGCGCCTTCTCGGTCGCCTCCTTCGCAGCGATCTCGGCTTCCTCGACCGTGCGCGTGCGCTCGATTTCGCGGCGCCGGGTCTCTTCCTCATTGGCGATACGGGCATCGGTGACGACGCGATCCTGCTGGATGCGGGCCTTCTCGATCGCTTCGCGCGCCGCGATCTCGGCCTCCTCCACGGTGCGCATGCGCTCGATCTCACGCTGGCGCACCTCGCGCTCGGAGGCGATCCGCGCGGTGTCGACCGAGCGCTGATTGGCGATCCGGGCTTTCTCGATCTCCTCGCGGGCCAAAAGCTCCCGTTCCTCGACCGCGCGCGTACGTTCGATCTCCTTCTGCCGGGTCTCGCGTTCGGAGGCGATGCGGGCCTCCGTGATCGCCTGCTCGTTGGCGATCCGGGCCTTTTCGATCGCCTCGCGCGCGGTGATCTGGGCCTGCTCGGCCTCGGTCTCGCGCAGCGCGCGTTCGCGCGCCACTTCGGTGCGCTGCAGGGCGCGGCGCATCTCGATGTCGCGCTCCTGTTCCAGCCGCGCGGTCTCGCTCTCGCGCTCGATCTCGAGAGCCTGCCTCTCGGCCTCCAGATTGCGGGAGCGGATCTTGATCATCGAGTCCTGCTCGATGTCGTTACGCAGTTTGCGCTTGGCCTCGATGTCCTCCATCAGGCGGGTGAGACCTTCGGCATCGAAACGGTTGGAGGGATTGAAGAACTCGAGGTCGGTCTGGTCGAGATCGGTGATCGCGACGGATTCGAGCTCGAGGCCGTTCTGGGCGAGCGCTTCGGCAGCGGCAGCCTTGACGCGGGCGACATAGTCGCCGCGCTGCTCGTGCATCTGCTCCATGGTCATTTCGGAGGCGACCGAGCGGATGGCGGAGACGAACTTGCCGGAGAGCAGCGTATGGAGCTGTTCCGGCTCCATGGTGCGGCGGCCGAGCGTGGCGGCCGCGATCGAGACAGCTTCGCGGGTCGGCTGCACGCGGACGTAAAAGTCCGCCTCGATATCGACGCGCATGCGGTCGCGGGTGATAACGGCGTCCTGTCTGGAGCGTACGATCCCCATCGGCAGCACGTTCATGTTGACGGGCGTGTAGTCGTGGATGAAGGGCAGCACGAAGGCGCCACCATTGATCACGACGCGTTCGCCGAGGAAGCCGGTGCGGACAAAGGACACTTCCTTCGACGAGCGGTGATAGAGCCAGTTGACGATGTAGACGATGACGACGATCGCGATGATCGCCACGATGAGCCAGAGGATCAATTCGCCGATGAGAATCCCTGACATCCTAACCTCCCTTGCTCGGCGCTACCGGGCGCCGATCGCCTTGAACTTGCGTACCTGATCCGTGAGCGCCCGCTCGACCGGCAGGCGCTCCATCGAGGAGGCGCCATAGAAGCCGTGGCATTTGCGGGTCTTCTTCATGATGAAATCGGCGTCGGCGGGGTCCGCGATCGGACCGCCATGCGCGAGCACCAGGATGTGCGGATTGACGCTGAGGGCGGCCTCGGCCCAGGCATCGATGCGGGCCGGGCAGTCCTCGAGCTTGAGCGCGGTCTGCGCCCCGATCGAGCCGCCGGTGGTCAGGCCGAGATGGCAGACGATGATATCGGCGCCGGCAATCGCCATCGCCGCCGCTTCGGTCTCGCTGAAGACGTAAGGCGTCGTCAGCATGTCCTTGTCATGCGCCTTGGCAATCATCTCGATCTCCAGCGCATAGGACATGCCGGTTTCCTCGAGATTGGCGCGGAATATCCCATCGATCAGGCCGACGGTCGGAAAGTTCTGCACGCCGGAGAATCCAAGCGCTTTGAGCTGGTCCAGGAACAGGTCAATGTCGCGGAACGGGTCGGTGCCGTTGACGCCGGCGAGCACCGGCGTGTTGGTCACGACTGGCAGCACTTCGCCCGCCATCTCCAGCACTATTGCGTTGGCGTCGCCGTAAGGCATTAGCCCGGCGAGCGAGCCGCGGCCGGCCATGCGGTAGCGCCCGGAATTGTAGATCACGATCAGGTCGACCCCGCCGGCTTCCTCGCATTTGGCGGAAAGGCCAGTGCCGGCGCCGCCGCCGACGATCGGCTCGCCCCTGGCCGCCATGTCGCGAAACCTCTTCAACAGCGCCGCGCGTTCAAACCTGGCCATGGGTCACCTCGCCACTCTCCGCCGTCCACCGGCGCGTCCGAGCAGAGGACGGAACGCGGCTACGATCGCAGCCGCAAATTCGGGATCGTTGATGTTGCGCCTGATGCGAATGAGCTGGCGGTTGCCGGTCTGGCGCACCGTCCGCTCCAGTGCGCGGAACAGCGCCGCGTCGGCGTCAGGATCCCAGAACGGCTGGCCCGACGCATCGAGCGCGGAGACGCCGCCCTCGGGCAGGAAGAAGCGCACGGGCCCATCCATCTGGTTCAGCCGTTCGCCGATCCAGCGGCCCATGCGCTCGTTCTCTTCCACTGTCGTCCGCATCAACGTGACCTGCGGGTTGTGGACGTGGAATTTGCGCCGGCGGTAGCGCTCCGGAATGGTGTCGGGCGCGCCGAAATTGACCATGTCGAGCGCGCCGACCGAACCGACATAGGGCACGCGGCTGCGGATGATCGCCCCGAAGCGATCGTCGGTGGCTGGGAAGACGCCGCCCATCAGGAGATCGCAAATCTCTGTGGTTGTCAGATCGATGACGGCGGCGAGCTGTCCGGAATCGACGAGCTTCTCCATCGAGCGGCCGCCGACGCCTGTGGCGTGGAACACCAGACACTCGAAATCGTCCTTCAACGCGGCCGCGATCTTCTGCACCGCAGGCGTGGTCACGCCGAACATGGTGATGCCGACGGCGGGAAGACTGCTGCCGGTGTCGCGCTGGCGGGCGCTGCGCTCGTCGAGACGCGCTTTGACCATGCCGGCCAGCGCATTGGCGCCGTTGGACAGCACCGCGCGCGAGATCGAGTTGAGACCTTGGACGTCGGTCACCGAATACATCATCATGATGTCGGCCGGCCCGACATAGGGGCCGACGTCGCCCGAGGCGACGGAGGAGATGATGATCTTGGGCACGCCGATGGGCAGGGCGCGCATCGCGGGTGCGACCAGCGAGGCGCCGCCGGAGCCGCCGGCCGAGATGATGCCGGCGACGTTGCCCTGCCGGCGCAGCCATTTCGCGAAAGCGTCCGCCATCGCGTTGACCGAGGCGCCGCGATCGGCGCCGAACACGCCCGATCCGCCGCGGCCATGGTTCAGCGCGATCTCCTGGGCGGAGACGTCGCAGGTCGTGTGCTTGCCGCTGGTGGAGACGTCGACCAGGCGGGTGCGCAGCCCGCTTGCCGCGATGATGTCGCGGATGAAGCGGAGCTCCGGTCCCTTGGTGTCGAGCGTACCGACGACCAGCACGGCCGGCGGGCCCGCGGTCTGCACGGTGGCCGCAGGTTCGCGTCGCTGCCGGGTGCTCTCTTCGAGCCGTGTGACGCCGGCCGAATGCGTTCGCGCGGCGGCCTCGATGCGGGCGATCGGCACCGGCTGCGACCAGCGCGTCGGCGGCGTGGGGTTGGAGATGTAGATGCGGACCGGGCCCTTGGCACGTGCAGGCTGCGGCGCGGCGTCCGGCTCGGGCTTTGCGGGGCCGGCGTCGATATCGGCTGCAACATCGCCATGGAGCCCGACGCCGAGCAGGCGCTGCTGCAACTCGCGGTCGGCGGCGAGCCGCACGGAATCGATGATGCGGTTGATGCGGCCGTTGACCATGATGGCGACGTTCTTGGAGACCGCCGTCGCCACGCCGATGTTCTGCTCGATCACCAGCACCGACATGTCGCCGTCTTCGCCGAGCCGGACCAGCATCTCCTCGACCTGCGCGACGATCACCGGCGCCAAGCCCTCGGTTGGCTCGTCCATGATCAACAGATGCGGATTGGTCAGCAGCGCGCGCGAGATCGCGAGCATCTGCTGCTCGCCGCCGGAGAGCTGGCTGCCGCCATGATCCTTGCGCTCGGCTAGGCGGGGGAAGGTGTCGTAGATCCGCTCGATCGTCCACGGGCCGCGGCGCATCCCGCCGGCGAGCTGCAAATGCTCGTCGACGCTGAGCGAGCGCCACAGACGCCGGCCCTGCGGCACATAGCCGACGCCGAGCCGCGCGATCCGGGCCGGGCTCATGTGCGTGACGTCCTCGCCGCGAACGCGCACCGAGCCGCCGCTGGCTCGCACCAGGCCCATGATGGTCTTGCACAGCGTGGTCTTGCCCATGCCGTTGCGGCCGACCACCGAGAACACGCCGGAATCCAGCGTGAGGTCGACGCCCTGCAGCGCATGCGAATGGCCGTAATAGACGTCGAGGCCTCTGACCTCCAAGGCGGGCGCGGCGCGGCGGGCATTATTCATGGCCGCCTCCGAGATAGAGCTCCTGCACTTCGGGATCGGACTCGATCTCGCGCGGCAGGCCCTCCTTGAAGATGCGGCCGTTGTGCATCATCGTGACGCTTTCGACGACGCGCAGCGCGACATCCATGTCGTGCTCGATGATGATGTAGCCGATATGCGCAGGCAACGAGGTCAGGATCTCGATCAGTTCGAGCCGTTCCGCCGGCGACAGGCCCGCCGCCGGCTCGTCGAACAGGATGAAGCGCGGCGCGCCGGCGAGTGCGAGCGCGATTTCGAGCTGGCGCTGCTGGCCATGGGCGAGCTCGGCGACGCGCTGGTCTTTCACGGCGGTGAGGTGGACCGCCTGCACCAGCGTCTCCGTCGCATGCATCAGCGCATCGTTCGCTCCCGGACGCAGGAAGGAGAAGCGTCCGCGCGAGACGCCGCGGCAGGCGAGGTAGACATTGTCCTGCACGGTGAGGCCCGGGAACAGCGCCGATATCTGGTAGGTACGGCGCAGGCCGCGGCGGATCCGCTCATAGGGCGGAAAGCGGGTGACGTCCTCGCCGAAGAAGCGGATGGTGCCGGACGAGGGCGGGAAATCGCCAGTGATGCAGTTGAACAGCGTGGTCTTGCCGGCGCCGTTGGATCCGAGCACCGCGCGCCGCTCGCCGGGGCGCACCGTCATCGTCACGTCGGTGAGTGCGGCCAGCGCACCGAACAATCGCGTCACGCCGCGCAATTCCAGCGCGGCGCCGGCGCCGACCGCGGAGAGGCGATGGGCGACGCTATCCATGGCGGCGTCCAGCGGTGCTGCTTGAGGTTCGTGTCTGGCGGCGGCGCCAGCGCTCCCAAAGGCCGATCACGCCATCCGACGACCAGAACACGATGGCGAGGAAGCCGAGCCCGATCAGAAGGCGGAAGCGATTGCCGTCGAGTCCGAATTTGATCAGGACATCGAGCGCGAAGGTGCGCAGGATGACGAAGATGAGCGCGCCGATGAAGGGGCCGACCGGCCGGGTGATGCCGCCGACCACGGCGATGATCAGGATGTCGATGCAGCGTTCGACGCCGACCGAGCCGGGCGAGATCTGCCGGTAGTTCCAGACCTGCAATACGCCGCCGAGCCCGGCAATGAAGGATGCGAACGCATAGGCCGCGACGCGGTGCGCGTTGACGTTGAAGCCGAGTGCCGCCATCCGTCGGGAATTGTCGCGCACGCCTTGCAGCGCCAGCCCGAATGGGGCGCGCGCGACATATTGGACCGCGAAATAGCAGAGCGCGGCGACGGCGAGGATCAGGTAGTAGAACGGGATATCGGAGCGCCAGTCGACGCCCCAGAACTGCGGCGTGGCGACCGTGTTGATGCCGGTGTGGCCGTTGAAGATGGCCCAGTTCTGGTTGGTGAAATAGTAGAACGCCGCGCCGATCGCGAGCGTGATCATGATGGTGTAGATGCCCTCGGTCCGGACTGCGAGCGCGCCGCCGAGCGTGCCGAAGATCGTCGCCAGCACGAGCGCCATCGGCGTCGCCAGCCACCACGGCCAGCCGAGGCTGATATTGGCGTTGCCGCTGACGCCGAACACCGCGACCATGTAGCCGGCGAAGCCCGCAATGGTGAGCTGCATCAGGCTGACCATGCCGCCATAGCCGGCGAGGAACATCAGGCTGAGCGCGATGATGCCGAGGATCAGCGAGGTGCCGAAGATCTCGATCAGGAAGAAGCCGTTCGCGATCAGCGGCATGATCACGAGGATCAGCGCGACCAGCCAGGCAGCGGGGTTGTTGAGTTCGGGCCAGGCAGGGAACTTCGGACGTTCCACCACAGTCGCTGGTGCATGAAGCTGCGTCAACGACATGTCATCGCCTCGCCAGCAGGCCCTGCGGCCGCAGCGCCAGGACCAGGACCATGATCAGGAAGGTCACGACGATGGCGTAGGTCGGGATGTAGACGGAGCCGAGCTGCTCGGCGAGGCCGATGATGACAGCGCCGAGCGCTGCGCCCGGGATCGATCCCATGCCGCCGACGATCACGACCACGAGCGAGGCGAGCAGGAAGCGCGTATCCTCGCCCGGCGAGATCGACTGGAAGGTGCCGCCGACCACGCCGGCAATGCCGGCAAGTCCAGCGCCGAGCGCGAACACCAGCACGAACACGGCCTGGATCTGGACGCCTGTCGCGGCCAATATGTCGCGATCATCGACTCCCGCCCGCACGATCATGCCGATCCGCGTGCGGTTCAGCGCCAGCCACATCGCGATGCCGATCGCGACGGAAGCGGCGAAGATCGCGAGCCGCACCATCGGATATTGCAGATAGACCGGCTCGCCGGAGGATTTGACCGCGGTGATGAACGGAAGCTGCACCGGGCCGATCAGCCAGCTCGGCGTCGGGATCTGGTAGAAATCGCCGCCGAACACCCACAGCATCAAATCCGCGAACACGATCGCAAGCCCGATCGTCACCATGGTTTGCCGCAGGTCCTGCCCCTCCATGCGGCGGAACACCAGGATCTGCAGGAGCACGCCGACGAGGCCGACCGCGAGGAAAGCAACGGCGAAGCTCAATATCCAGGAGCCGGTCCAGGCGCTGATGGCGTAGCCGACATAGCCGCCGAACAGGTAGAGCGAGCCATGCGCGAGGTTGACGTTGCGCATCAAGCCGAAGATCAGCGTGAAGCCGCTCGCCACCAGGAAATAAAGCCCGCCGAGCGTGATGCCGTTGAAGATGGCGTTGAGGAAGACGCGCTTGCGGCCGATCGCCTGCTCCAGGCCCGGCGGCCAGACCGCGAAGACCAGCCACAGCAGGAGCGCGACCGCGATGATCGCGATCAGCGCCCATGCCGGATGGCGTTCGATGAACCGTGCCATCGACGTGCGTTCCCTCAAGGCTCGCGATCGTCTTTTTCGGATCGCGTTGTCCGCATCCTAGTGCGGGCCGAGCGGGCGGATTTGACCGGGAGTATCTTTTATCAGGGGCGCAGCACCTTGGCGGCGCGGCGGTAGTCGGTCGGGGCCATGCCGACATTGGCGGCGAAGAAGCGGGTGAAGCCGCTTTGCGAGGAGAAGCCGAGATCGTAGCCGATATCGGCGATCGGCGCTTCGGTGGCGACCAGCGCGTCCAGCGCCTGCTCCATCATCACCGTATTGCGATAGAGGTGCGGCGTGACGCCGGTCTGGGTGCGGAACAAGCGATAGAAGTGCGGCCGCGACAGGCCGGAGGCGCGGGCGATCGAATCCAATTCGATCTCGGCGCCGGGGCTTTCGGACAATAGTTTGACGGATTTGCGGATGCGAAAATCGGTGATCGCCGCAGTCGTGCGAATTTCCTGCCGGGCTTCGGTTTGCCGCCAGCTTTCCTCGTAGCTGAGATCGATCAGGCGCCGCAATTCGCCATCGAGGCTCTTGAGCGAGGGGGCACCGCACACAAGCGCCGCGGTGTGGCGGATCAGCCGGTCGAGCGTGTCGCTGCGCTTGAAATGAGTGCGGCCGAAGCGCAGGCCCTGCGTGCACGGCGTGTCGGGCGCAAACCATTCCGCGTTGACATAAAGCACGAAGAAGATCGCGCCCCTGTCCATGTCCGCCGGCAGGAAGTTGTGCGGCTCCCACGGGTTGACTGCGACGACGGAATCCTCGGTGAGGAGCCGGCGCTGATCGCAGACGTCGATCTGCGCCGGTGTGCCGCCGACATGGAAGATCAGATGTCCTTCGCGGTGCGCATGCACGTTGAAGGGACGGTTCAACTGATAGACCGTCGCGCGACCGAACCGGCCGTGGAAGACGGCAAGCGCTTTGCTCATGCCCTCCCTCCCGCGGGATGTTCTTGTCTTTTGCAACCAGCGTTCAACATCCGGGAAGAGAACGCAAGCGCAACGACGCCTCGCTCCCGTCGCCGACGGTCAGTTCGCACCTGCAAAAATTAGGTCAGTACTTCTTGCATTCCGGAATGGTGCGGCTCGGCAGGCCGATCTTGGCGAACACCGCCGGATCGTAACCGAGCGTCTGGTTCACGTTCGGGATCACCTTCACGACCTTGCTGAACAGGGCGCCCTTGCCGTCATCCACCACCTCGGTCACGAAATTGGTGCCGATTGCCTGCCGGTTGGAATCGAGCTTGATCTTGCCGTTGGGCGCGTCGAGCTCGATCTTGGCCAGCGCGTCCTTGAGCTTTGCCTGGTTATTGCTGAGGTCGCCATTGACCTCACGCAGCGCCAGGATCAGCGCCATGGTCGAGCCGTAATAATTGGTGGCGAGCAGCGAAGGGCTCGGGAAGCGCTTGTTCGGCGGGAAGGAGTCCTGATAGGCTTTCACGAATTTCTGCCAGCCGGGATCCTCCCAGGTGTCGGCTTGGCCGCTCGCGGCGATGGTGCCGATCAACGCGTTCTTGGCGTTGCCCTTGGAGGACAGGATGGTCTGGTCGATCATGATCGAGCCGCCCATCAGATGCGCCTTGCCGCCGGCCTGCTGATACTGGTTGAGGAAGTTGACGGCATCGGCACCGCCGAGGCCGAGATAGATCGCATCGACATCGTCGGGCAGAGCGGCGATCACCGAGGCGAAGTCCTTGGTGCCGAGCGGCACCCATTGCCGGTTCGTGACCTGTCCCCCGGCGCCGCAGAATTCAAGCACGAGACCGAACACCTGAGTGTAGATGAAGGAGTAATCCTCACCGACGGTCGCGATCTTGCGATAGCCCTTGGTGTCATAGGCGTATTTGCCGAGACCGACCTGCCACTGCGCGCCGTCCATGTTGTAGCGGAAGAAGTTCGGAGCCGGATCGACATAGGTCGTCTCCTGCGCACCGGACGCGGCGTTGACGAAGGTCAGCTCGGGACGTGACTTGGCAAAATTCTTCACCGCGATGCCTTCGTCGCCGGAGAGCGGCGAGAGCAGGATCTGCACCTTGTCCTGCTCGATCAGCTTGCGCACGGCGCGCACCGCGGAATCGGGCGTCGCATCCGTCGAGGCGATGACGAATTCGAGCTCCTTGTCGCCGACCTTCTTGCCGAGCGTGTTGAGCGCGGTCTGGAAACCGCGGATGCCGTCCTCGCCGAGCACGGTGTAGGTGCCTTCGAGGGTTGCGGTGACGCCGACCTTGATCTTCTCCTGCGCGACTGCGGCGCCTGAAAGCAACAGGCTGCCTAGCGCGATCAGTCCCACACTGCCTCTCAACATCGCTCTCCTCCTCTCATTTTGCAGCGTCTTGCATGCGGCCCGCGTGTTTGCGACGGCCGCGACGTCTGGTTGTTGGGTGAAGGCTAACCGATGGCGGACGCAGCGCGGACGTCTCCGTGCCGCGCGGCTTGACGGGCAGTCTCATTTTGCATGCTGCGCCGCAGCGAGCTCTGGTGTGGGATTGCTGTGCGGACGGTGAACGCAAAGAGGGCGGCGTTTCAATCGCTTTGAAACGCCGCCCTCTCCGATTTCTAATTTATCGCTTGTGACAGCCTTTAAGGCCTCAAGCGGCCGCTCTGAGGTCGTAGCGATCGAGGTTCATCACCTTGGTCCAGGCCGCCACGAAGTCCTTCACGAACTTCTCCTTCGAGTCGGTGCAGGCATAGACTTCGCCGATCGCGCGGAGCTGCGAGTGCGAACCGAAGATCAGGTCGACGCGGGTCCCGGTCCACTTCAGCTCGTTGCTCTTGCGGTCGCGGCCCTCGTAGACGCCATTCCCGACGTCACTCCACTGCGTGCGCATGTCGAGCAAGTTGAGGAAGAAGTCGTTGGTCAGCGTGCCGGGCTTGGTGGTGAGGACACCATGCTTCGACTGGCCGACATTGGCGCCGAGGACGCGCAGTCCACCGAGCAGGACCGTCATCTCCGGCGCGGTGAGCCGCAGCAGTTGCGCGCGGTCCACCAGGGCTTCCTCGGGCTGCATGAACTGATGCTTTTTGCCGATGTAGTTGCGGAAGCCATCGGCCCGCGGCTCGAGCGGGGCGAAGGAGGCGACATCGGTCTGCTCCTGCGAGGCGTCCATGCGTCCGGGCGCGAAGGGGACCTTCACGTCGGTGCCGCCGTCCTTGGCGGCCTTCTCCACCGCGGCGCTGCCGGCGAGCACGATCAGGTCGGCGAGCGAGACCTTCTTGCCGCCCTTCTGCGATCCGTTGAACTCGCTCTGGATGGCTTCGAGCTTCTGCAGCACGCTCTTGAGCTGCGCCGGCTCGTTCGCCTCCCAGTCCTTCTGCGGGCTCAAGCGGATGCGCGCGCCGTTGGCGCCGCCGCGCTTGTCCGAGCCGCGGAAAGTGGACGCCGAGGCCCATGCGGTCGAGACCAGCTGCTGCACCGACAGGCCGGAGGCGAGGATCTTCGCCTTCAGCGCTTCGACATCCTTGTCGTCGATCAGCGGATGATCCACGGCCGGGATCGGGTCCTGCCAGATCAGCGTTTCCTTCGGCACCAGCGGGCCGAGATAGCGCACGATCGGACCCATGTCGCGGTGGGTGAGCTTGAACCAGGCGCGGGCGAAGGCGTCCGCGAACTGGTCCGGGTTCTCATAGAAGCGGCGCGAGATCTTCTCGTAGGCCGGATCCATGCGCAGCGACAGGTCGGTGGTCAGCATAGTCGGCAGACGCTTCTTCGACTTGTCGAAGGGATCTGGAATGATAGCTTCGGCTCCCTTGGCCTGCCACTGCCAGGCACCGGCCGGGCTTTTCACCAACTCCCATTCGTACTTGAACAGGTTCTCGAAGAAGTAGTTGCTCCACTGCACCGGGGTCTGGCTCCAGATCACCTCGGGGCCTCCGGTGATCGCATCAGCGCCGATACCAGTGCCGAATTTGCTCTTCCAGCCGAGGCCTTGATCCTCCAGCGCACCAGCTTCCGGCTCCGAACCGACGAGCGACGGATCGCCGGCGCCGTGGGTCTTTCCGAAGGTGTGGCCACCGGCGATCAGCGCAACGGTTTCCTCGTCGTTCATCGCCATCCGGAAGAAGGTCTCGCGGATGTCGTGCGCCGCGGCGACCGGGTCCGGCTTGCCGTTCGGGCCTTCCGGATTGACGTAGATGAGGCCCATCTGCACCGCGCCGAGCGGCTCGGCCAGCTGGCGCTCGCCGCTGTAGCGCTCGTCGCCGAGCCAGGTGCCTTCCGGACCCCAGTACAGTTCTTCCGGCTCCCAGACGTCGACGCGGCCACCCGCGAAACCAAACGTCTTGAAGCCCATCGATTCCAGCGCGACGTTGCCGGCAAGAACCATCAGGTCGGCCCAGGAGATCTTGCGGCCGTATTTCTGCTTGATCGGCCAGAGCAGGCGGCGGGCCTTGTCGAGGTTGGCGTTATCTGGCCAGCTGTTGAGCGGGGCGAAACGCTGCTGACCGGCGCCGGCGCCGCCGCGGCCGTCTGTAATGCGGTAAGTGCCCGCGCTGTGCCAGGCCATGCGGATCATCAGGCCGCCGTAGTGGCCGAAGTCGGCGGGCCACCATTCCTGGGAGTCCGTCATCAGGGCGGTCAGGTCCTTGATGACCGCGTTCAGGTCGAGCGTCTTGAATTCCTTGGCATAGTCGAACTCCGCGTCCATCGGATCGGACAGGTCGGAATTCCGGTGCAGGACCTGGACGTCCAAGTGGCCTGGCCACCAGTCACGGTTGGTAAATCCGTGTTTTCCGCCCGCGACCGGGCATTTTGTCTTGTCATCCATCATCGCCTCCTTCGGCAGTTTGTGGTCGGGTCTGGTTGGCAGTTTCTGGTCGGTCTCAAACGACTCTAAACGACCGTTATCATCAGGTGAAATTGACTTTCGTGATTGTACCGATAAGATATTCTGATGATCCAGTTTACCCTGCGACAGCTTCGTTATTTTGACGCGCTGGCGCGTCACGGCCATTTCGGGCGTGCGGCGGAGGCATGCGCCATCACGCAGCCGGCGCTCTCCATGCAGATCAAGGAATTGGAAGAGGCGCTCGGCGGCGTGCTGCTCGAGCGCAGCGCCCGGCAGGTCGTGCTGACGAAGTTCGGCGAAGAACTCGCCCAGCGCGTCCGCGAAATCCTGCGCTCGGTCGATGAACTCGGGGACTTCGCACGGGCGTCGCGGGACCAGCTCGTCGGGCGCTTGCGCATCGGCATGATTCCCACGATTGCTCCCTATCTGCTGCCCAAGGTGATCGGCAATCTCACGCAGATGCATCCCGAGCTCGACATTCACGTCCGCGAAACGGTGACGCCGAAGCTGATCAAGGAGCTGGCGGAAGGCCGGCTCGACACGGCCATTGTCGCCCTGCCGGTGTCGGAACCTTCGTTGACCGAGGTCGCGCTGTTCACGGAAAATTTCCTGCTGGTGCGGCCGGGCGAGGATGAGGGAACGCCGGTGCCGAGCAGCGAAGCGCTGCGCGAAATGAAGCTTCTCCTGCTGGAAGAGGGACATTGCTTTCGCGAACAGGCGCTGTCGTTCTGCAACATGAAATCATCGCCGCCACGCGAGGTGCTGGAAGCAAGCTCGCTGTCCACGCTCGTTCAGATGGTCGGCGCCGGCATCGGCGTCACCTTGATTCCGGAAATGGCCGTGGGGGTGGAGACACGCTCGGCATCGGTGTCGATCGCCCGTTTCAAGGACCCGCAACCCTCGCGAACCATCGGAATGGTCTGGCGCAAGACCAGTCCTCTCGCCAGACAGCTCATGCAGATTTCCGAAGTGGTTTGTCTGTCAGCCGATGCGTTGCGCGAGCAGCGCATTCCAAAGTCTTCAGCGCGATCACGATCGCGGATCGCGCGTTAGCCGCTGTCGCGCAGCACGAGCTCGAAGCCGAGATCGATCCGGCGCTCGCCGCCGCGCTCGAGCGTCAGTGTCGCCGCGGTGCGGCCGATCGCATCGCCATGGACGCTGATGGTGCTCAGACTCGGCGAGATCAGCCGTCCCATCTCGAGATCGCCGAGGCCGACGACCGCGACCGGCTGCGCCGCGGCCGGGCCGTCGCGCAGCAGCCCGGCCTTGCGCAGGCCGGCCATGAAGCCGATGGCATGGGCGTCGTTGGCCGCGAACACGGCATCGACACCAGGCAAGTTCGCATGCGCGGCGACACTGCCGGACGCGTTGCGTTCGAGGATCAGCCGGCGCGGCGGTTGTAACCCGTGCGCCAGTGCGTGGTCCTCAAAGCCGAGCCATCGCCGCGTGCCGCGCGGGTCGTCGCCGCCGATGAAGGCGAGATGCTGACGGCCCTGCGCGATGAAGTGCCGCGCGACCGCGACGCCGGCCTCGTAATTGTCGAAACCGGCAACGGCATCGATCGGATCGATCGGCAGCTCCCAGGTTTCGACGATCGGAATCCGCGCGTGACGCAGCAGGCGCTTGCCGTCCTCGGTTGCGGGCGAGCCGACCATGATGATTGCTTCCGGCCGCCGCGACAGCAGCGCCGCGAGCATGCGGTCCTCGCGCGCGGCGTCGTAGCGCGACTGCGCGAGGATCACGGAATAGTCGAGCGGTTCGAGCTTGTCGGAGAGGCCCTGCACGGTGTCGGCAAAGATCGAGTTCGCGATCGTCGGCACCAGCACGCCGACCGAATTGGTCTTCGCGCTCGCAAGCGCTCCGGCGACCAGGTTGGGCACGTAGCCGAGTTCCCGCATCGCCTTCTCGACCCGGGCGCGGGTTTCCGGGGCGACCAAGTCCGGCAATCGGACCACCCGGCTCACCGTGATCGATGAGACGCCGGCGCGTTTCGCCACCGCCGACAGCGTCGGAGCCGCCTCGTCGGAACTGATTTCGGTCTCGGTCAGGTTGGAACCCATGGTGGCGGTGAATCTGCACGATTCCGGATTGCGCATCCATAGTGACAGCGCTAGCATTGCATATGATAGCGCTAACATTCGGCCATGGTAGCGCTAGCATAACAAAAGGAGGAACCGCCGTATGATTTCAGACGAAGTGGTCCAGGCCTACCGGCGCGACGGGGTGATCGTCGTCCCCGAGGTGCTCGATAAGGATACTCTGGCGCGGGTCCGCACCGTGCTGGCTGAACTGGTCGCCGGTGCCGCTGATGTCACCGAGCACACCGACGTCTATGACCTCGAACCCGGCCACACCCAAGAGAACCCGAGGGTCCGCCGCATCAAGGCGCCGCACAAGGTGCACCCGATCTTCGATCAGATCGTGCGCAGCGAGCCGGTCATCTCCATCCTTACCAAGCTGATCGGCCCTGGCCTGCGCCTGCATGGCTCCAAGCTCAACATGAAATCCGCGCAGTACGGCTCGCCGGTCGAGTGGCATCAGGACTGGGCGTTCTATCCCCACACCAATGACGACATCCTTGCGATCGGCGTGCTGCTCGACGACTGCGATCTGGAGAACGGTCCCATGCTGGTGACGCCCGGGTCGCATGTCGGCGACACCATGTGGGATCATCATGGTGAGGACGGTTGCTTCGCCGGCCTGATCGACCCTGATGTGATTCAGGACGAGATCAAGCGTGCGGTGCCCTGCATCGGCAAGGCCGGCAGCATGTCGTTCCATCACGTGCGCGCGCTGCACGGCTCGGCGACCAACACCTCGAACCGCCCGCGCAACCTGCTGCTCTATGAGGTTGCGGCAAGCGATGCCTGGCCGCTGGCCGGCGTGAAGGACTTTGCCGAGTTCGACAGCCGTCTGCTCGCCGGCGGCTCGGTGGTCGCGCCGCGCATGACCAGCGTTCCCGTGCGCATGCCGCTGCCGCCGCCGAAGCGCCAAGGCTCGATCTACGAAACGCAGTCCGCGTCGAAAAAGAGCTACTTCACGCGCGCTGCCTGAAAGAAATCTGACGAAGCCCGCGGGGAGCAACTCCCGTGGGCTTCGCGCTTGCGACGACCAAAAACAAATCAACAGGGATGGAAACCAATGACCGAGCTCAAGGCCGGCGGCGCCGGCCAATCGCGTTTACGTGTGATCCTTGCTGCGAGCGTCGGCTCCGCGCTCGAATGGTATGACTTCTTCCTCTATGGCACGGCGGCTGCGCTGGTGTTCGGCGAGCTGTTCTTTCCCAAGAGCGATCCCGTCGTCGGAACGCTGCTGGCATTCCTGACCTTCGGTGTCGGCTTCGTGGTGCGCCCGTTGGGCGGCATCATTTTCGGCATCATGGGTGATCGCTATGGCCGCAAGCCGGTGCTGGTCGCGACGCTGCTGATGATCGGCGTCGGCACTACCGCGATCGGGCTGCTGCCGACCTACAATCAGATCGGGATCTGGGCGCCATTGCTGCTGGTCGCAATGCGCGTGGTGCAGGGCCTTGGCGCCGGCGCTGAATATGGCGGGGCGGTGATCTATCTGGTGGAGAACGCGCCGGCGAGGCATCGCGGCTTCTGGGGCGGCTTCGCGCCGCTTGGCGTATCCGTCGGCAATCTGCTTGCCGCAGGCGCCTTTGCGCTGGTGACCATGCTGCCGCGCGAGGCGATGTTGAGCTGGGGCTGGCGCCTGCCGTTCCTGGCGAGCTTCCTGTTGATCCTGGTCGGCATCTTCGTGCGCCTGCGCGTGACGGAAACGCCTGTCTATACCGAGGCCGTCGTCGCGCGCGGCAAGGTCGAGCGCAACCCGGCCATGGAGGCGCTGCGCCAGCATCCGCGCAACTTCCTGGTCGTGCTCGGCGCGCGGATGGCCGAGAACGGGCTCGGCTATTTCTTCCCGGTGTTCGGCCTCAGCTACGTCATCACCACCGTGGGCGTCCCGAAATCGGAGGCGCTGAGCGCGCTGATGCTCGCATTCACCGTCGAACTGTTCGCGATCCTCGGCTTTGCGGCGCTGTCCGATCGCATCGGACGGCGGCCGGTCTACATGTTTGGCGCGCTCGCCGGCGTGGCGCTGGCGTTCCCGTTCTTCTGGATGGTCGGCACCAAGGAGTGGATCTGGATCGCGGTGGCCTTCATCCTGGCACGGGCCGTGGTGACGGCCGCGATGTTCGGACCGCAAGCGGCTTACTTCGCCGAGCTGTTCCCGCCGCAGCGGCGCTTTGCCGGATTCGCGTTTGCGCGCGAGCTTGGCTCGCTGCTTGCGGGCGGTCCGGCGCCGTTCGTCGCAACGGCGCTGGTCGCGGCCTATGGCAGTTGGTGGCCGGTCGCCTGCTACGCGATGTTCCTGTCGCTGTGTACGGTGATCGCGGTGTGGATCGGGCCCGAGACCTATCGGGAGGATATCGCCGCCGACGAGCCCGTGGTGCAGCACGACTTGCCCGTGGCGATGCCGCAGCGGGCCTGAGGGCAGCGCAGCTACTCCGCGTCCAGTCGCCGCTCTGCTTCGTGAAGCGGCGACTGGCCGACGCGCTGCGGGCAACGCCGTTGCTATGACGGCAACGGCTTGCCGGCCTGTTCATTGACGATGTACTCGGCGTACCAGTCAGGCCAGTTCTCATCGCGCTGGCCGCCATTCCGCTTCTCGTGCTCGCCATGCGCGGCCGCCGCACGCCGGAGCGCGCTCGCGAGATCGGTACGCGAGGCGAATGTCGTGCCGTCCGTGTCCACGCGTCCCGGCAAACGCGCGGTTATTTCCTGGAGCAGCCAGCCGTTGCCATCAGGATCGCTGAAGGAGACAAACGACTGGTAGCTGCCACGCTCGGGATCGGGGCCGCTGACCCGCAGCCGACCAAATAGATAGGGTTCGTCAGTGCCAGTGTGCACGTCGCCGCCGCCGTGGAAGGCCTCGCTGACCTTGACGCCGCGACTGAGCAGATCGTTGCGGGCGGCCTCGATGTCGGAGACGACCAGATAGAGGCCTTGCGCGGAGCCGGGCGCCGCCGCGGTGACGTTCTTGCCGAAGATGACTGAACAGGGCGAGCCAGGCGGCGTGAACTGGATCACGCGCCAGTCACCCGCGGCGAAGTCGGCATCGAGCCTCCAGCCAAGGTTCGCGTAGAACTGCTTCGCGCGGTCGACATCCGAAACGGGAATGACGAGGATCTCCAGCTTCATGTCGACCCGCACGCTCGCGCCTTCGGTTGCACCCGTCATGGATATCTCCCTGATGTTGGTCGTCGGTTGGCGTGCCCGTTCATATATCGACTATCGCAGCGGCCTGAACGCGGCTCGGATCTCCGCGCTGAAGAGCTCCGGCTGCTCCCAGGCCGCGAAGTGGCCGCCCTTCTCGACCTCGTGGAAATAGATGAGGTTGCGATAGGCGCGTCGGGCCCAGGTCTCCGGGGCTTGATAGCTTTCCCCCGGAAATACCGTGATGGCAACCGGCAGCGAGATCTCGGAAGTCTTTTCTCCGGCCGCCAGCACAGGGCTGCGCCCACCGCCGTATTCCCAATAGATCCGCGCCGCCGACGTTGCGCTGTTCGTCAGCCAGTAAAGCGTGATGTCGTCGAGCACCTCGTCAGGCGACTTTTCTGGATCGCTGTTGTCGTAGGTCCAATTCGTGAAGCCGGGATGGCCGAGCATCCATGCTGCGAGACCTGTGGGAGAGTCCGCCAAGGCGTAGCCGATGGTCTGGGGCCGCGCGCCCATGATCACCGCGTACGACCTGTTGCCTTTTTTGGCTGCCGCGCTGAGCGCGTCGAACGCCGCGCGTTCCTTCTCGGACAGTCCCTCCGGCGCCGGCCCACCGGCGGCGATCACCGCGGCAATCTCTGATGGCACGACCGCCGGCAGGTTGATGTGGACGCCGAGCAGGCCTGCCGGCGCCAGGCGCGCCATCGCGCTCGACACGGGCGAGCCCCAGTCGCCGCCCTGCGCGACGTATTTCGTATAGCCAAGGCGCTGCATCAGTTCCGCCCAGCTTCGCGCGATGCGGTCGGGACCCCACCCGGTGTCGATCGGCTTGCCGGAGAAGCCGAAGCCCGGCATCGAAGGGATGATCACGTCGAAGGCGTCCTGCGCGCGTCCGCCGTGGGCAGTCGGATCCGTGAGCGGACCGATGACCTTGAGGTTCTCGAACACCGAGCCCGGCCAGCCATGGGTGATGATGACCGGTAGCGCATTGGGATGCCTGGAGCGGACGTGAATAAAATAAATATCGAGGCCGTCGATCTCGGTCATGAACTGGGGCAGAGAGTTCAGCTTCGCTTCCGCCTTTCGCCAGTCGTAGCCTTTGCCCCAATATTCGACGAGCGGCTTGAGGTTGCCGAGTTGGATGCCCTGCGACTGGTCATTGACCGTCTCCCGGTCGGGCCAGCGCGTCGCTACGATCCGCCGGCGAAGCTCAACGAGGTCTTCTTCGGGGACGTTGACGCGGAACGGCCGGATCGCATCGCTTGTGTCAGCCGGCGCCGGATAGGCGGGAAACAGGCTGGCCGCGCCTGCGACAGCGATTCCCATCGCGGTCGCAGTCAGCAACTTGCGCCTGTCCTGGTTGACGATCTCGGGATTCGTTTGCTCCGCCGCGACTGCGACGGGTGTCTCGATGCGAGCGGTCATTGAACTGTCTCCTTTGAATCAGAAGTCGTCGACAAAGCAGCGATCAGTTCGGCGGTCGTCACCGTTTCGAGGAAATGGTCGGGGACCTTCGGTTCCTTCTCTCACGCGATTTCACGATCATTTTATGCCCGCATCGGGACAGATGGGATGCGGATCCAGACAGGATTTACAATCTATTTGAAATGATAGTTGTCATCCAACGGGGAACTGCCCCAATCTGGCTTGGAGCCGCATATGGGTGAGGTCGTTCGATTTGTTCCAAAGTCTGAGCTCGAGCGGGCCCGGCTTATCCGGGAAGCGCGTGCGATCTACGACGCCATATTCCCGGCGGCGGATGAAGCCAGCTCACAGCAGGACGACGAAACGCCGCAACGCCGGTGATTTTACCGTTAGACGGCTGCCTTGGCGCGCATTGAGCGCTCCGGCCTCGATCGAAATATATCATTGGCGCCAGCAGCGACGGTCGACGCGCTTGCATTCGACGTCTTCCCGCGATCAACCGCGCTGACATCGCCGCCTCATTACAGAGAATCTCCCCGGCGCGTTAGGCGGGCACGGATCATCCCGCCGCCATTGTGGTGATGCCCGCGCTCCCTCGGATCGCGCGGAGAAGATACCTTTGGCGCTGGCTCGACTGCCAACCGCGGCCGAACCCCCTTGAGTTCAGCCAGGAAGTGCGTGTAAACGGGTTACAGAAAAATAGAACATCGTTCTGCTCCGCAGAACGAGCGGGCCCGGAGGAATCGAGCGTGAACCCTGATGCGGCATCGACCGACCGGCCAACTGTTGCGTTCGACAATCAGTTGGTCGATGCGTTCAAGACCATTCCAGAGTTGCTGTCGCGCGACGAGAAGCTGATCGGCCGCGGCCGGCTGCTTGACGTGGAGTGTCTGCTCGGACCCACGGTGCAGCCCTTTCATGTGACCATTTGCGGCGGGCGCATCCTCGATATGACTCCCGCGCCGGTGCTGATGCGGTCCTGGCGCTTCGCCTATCGCGCGACGCCGGCCGCGTATCGCGCCTATTGGCAGGCGGTGCCGACGCCGGGCTGGCACGATCTGCTCGCGCTTACCAAGCGCGGGGAGGCGACACTGGAAGGCGATCTGCATCCCTTCATGTCGCACCTGCAGTACTTCAAGGATCTCCTGGCGCTGCCACGTCGCAGCGGATTGGTGAGCGCGCCATGAGCGGCTTTGTCGAACCGATCGTCGGACGCTACGTCCATGTCGAGATCGATGGCGAGATCAACCGCATCTATTTCGAGGAGAATGGCACCGGTATTCCCCTGGTCTGCCTGCACACCGCCGGCTCCGATGCGCGGCAATGGCGCCATTTGCTGGTCGACGAAGAGTTCACGAAGCGATTCCGCATCATCGCGTTTGATATGCCCTGGCACGGCAAGTCGAACCCGCCGGACAGTCAATATGGCGACGAGTACAGGCTGACGACGGCGACCTACACCGCCACCATCCGCGCGTTCTGCAACGCGCTGAGGCTCGATCGGCCGGTGGTGATGGGCTGCTCGATCGGCGGGCGTATCGTCCTCAATCTTGCGATATCGCATGCCAGCGAGTTTCGCGCGCTGATCGGACTCGAAGCCGCCGACTTCCAGCAACCCTGGTACGACACGGCGTGGCTGAACCGGCCCGATGTCCATGGCGGCGAATTATGCGCTGCGCTGGTCTCGGGCCTGATCTCGCCGAACGGTCCAGTGGTCGCGCGCGACGAGACCCTTTGGGGCTACAAGCAGGGCGGTCCCGGCATCTTCAAGGGCGATCTCTATTTCTACCGGGTCGACGGCGATCTGCGCGGCCGCGTCGGACAGATCGATGTGCGGGAGTGCCCGCTCTATCTCTTGACCGGCGAATACGATTTTTCCTGCACGCCGGAGGACACGCTGCGCACGGCCGCGAGCATTCCTGGCGCAAAGGCCACGATCATGGAGCGGCTTGGCCATTTCCCGATGAGCGAGAATCCGGCGCAGTTCCGGGCCTATATCGCTCCAGTGCTGCAGGACATCGTGAGCAGGCAGAATACTTGAATTAGGTAGGGAGCGTATTGATGAAGTTGCGTTTGATAATCGCGGCCGTGCTGGCCGCACAGGTGAGTGTCGCGTCGGCAGCCGATAACGTCATTCGAATCGGCGTGCTCAACGACCAATCCGGTGTGTTCGCCGACAATGGCGGCCGCGGCTCGGTGGCCGCGGCGAAGCTCGCGGCGGAGGATTTCGGCAACGAAATCCTCGGCAAGAAGATCGAGATCATCACCGCCGATCACCAGAACAAGCCGGACATTGCCTCCGCTACCGCGCGCAAATGGTTCGACAATGAAGGCGTCGACATGATCGCCGATGGTGCCGCATCGTCCGCCGGCTTTGCCATCCTCGAAATCGCGCGGCAGAAGAACAAGATTTTCGTGATCAGCGGCCCAGGCTCGTCCGACTTCACCGGAAAGTCCTGCTCGCCGATCAGCTTTCACTTCAATTACGATACCTATGCGCTGTCGAAGCTGACCAGCGATGCGATCACGCGCGCCGGCGGCAAGACCTGGTATTTCGTCACGGCAGACTATGCGTTCGGCCATGCTTTGCAGCGCGACGCCACCAAGTTCATCGAGGCCGCCGGCGGCAAGGTGATCGGTTCGGCCGCGCACCCGCTCGGCACGGCGGATTTCGCCTCGTTCCTGCTGCAGGCGCAAGGCTCGAAGGCCGATGTCGTCGGGCTTGCGACCTCGGGCGCGGACGTGCAGACCGCGATCAAGCAGGCCGGCGAGTTCGGCATCGTCGAAGGCGGGCAGAAGCTGGCGGGTCTCCTTGTCTTCATTACCGACGTCAACTCGCTCGGGCTGAAGGCGACGCAAGGCCTGCAAGTGACGACCTCCTTCTACTGGGACCTCAACGATGACACCCGTGCCTGGTCGAAGCGCTATGCGGCGTTGATGGATGGCAAGGTCGCTAGCATGGTCCAGGCCGGCGTCTATAGCGGCGTCCACCACTATCTCGCCGCGGTGAAGGCGGCCGGAACGACGGATGCGACCGCCGTTGCCGCCAAGATGCACGAGATGAAGGTCAACGACATGTACAACAAGGATGTCGCGATTCGTCCTGATGGACGGGTGCTGCACACCATGTATCTCGTGCAGGTGAAGAAGCCGGAAGAATCGAAGTACAAGTACGATTACTACCGAATCGTCAGCTCGAGGCCTGGCGAAGAGGTGTTCCGGCCCATGAGCGAAGGCGGCTGTCCGCTGGTCAAGTGAAGTTATCGAGACGGGCGGGGCGCCGCCCCAAAGTGTGAGGAGAATGCCTGCATGACAGGGACAATCGGGTTCATCGGTCTTGGCGTCATGGGCGAGCCGATCTGCCGCAATCTGGTGCGCAAGAGTGGACGGAAGGTGCTGGCGTTCGACCTTTCGGCGGAGCCGCTGGCCCGGATCGTCGCCGATGGCGGTGTGGCCGCCGGGTCGATTGCCGATGTTGTCAGCGGCAGCGAGATCACCTTCATCTGCCTGCCGAGCGCGAAGCATGTGTCATCGGCTTTCGAGGGCGGCATCGCGCAATCGATCCGAAGCGGTCAGACCGTGATCGACCTCGGTACCTCCGAAGTCGGCATGACCCGCGAGTTTGCGCGGCGGCTGGCGGAGAAGAGCGCGCTGTGGATCGACGCGCCGATCGCGCGCACTCGCCAGGCAGCGCAGGACGGCACGCTCAGCGTGATGGTCGGCGCGACGGCCGACGCGTTTGCCAAGGTCGAGCCGCTGATCCGGCATTTCGCCACCGACGTCACGCTCTGCGGCGGCACCGGCGCCGGCCAGGTGACGAAGATCCTGAACAACATGGTGCTGTTCGAGACGGTCAATGCATTGGCAGAAGCTGTCGCCGTCGCGAGCCACAGCGGCGTCGAACCAAAGCTGCTGCTGGAAACCCTGTCCAAGGGGTCGGCGGACAGTTTTGCGCTCCGCAATCACGGCATGAAGGCGATCGTGGCGAAGGAATTCCCGCTGCGGGCATTCTCGACCGAATATGCACTGAAGGATCTGACCTATGCGCTTGAGCTGGGTGGCCAGGCCGGCCTGAACCTGCGGGGCGCAGCGCTCCTGCGCAGCATTTTCGAGGAGACGATCGACAAGGGGATGGGGGATGCGTATTTTCCAGTCATCGCAAAGCTGATCGATCCCGCCGGCTTCTCCAAATAGGAAGCACCATGCGTTCGCCCGGCGTTGCCGCCGTTGACCGTGCGCTCACCATCCTGGGGGCGTTCGAGGAAAAGCCGGAGCCGATGAGTCTCGCCGAGCTGTCGCGGCACACCGGAATGTACAAGAGCACGCTGCTGCGGCTGATGACCTCGCTGCAGGAATTCGGCTATCTCGTGCAGCTGACCGACGGCCGCTACCATCTCGGGCCGACGCCGTTCCGATTAGGCGCGATCTATCAGCGCGCCAATAATCTGCATGACCAGGTGATGCCGGTCCTGCGGCAACTGGTGGCCGCGGGCACGGAAAGTCCGTCGTTCCACGTCCGACATGACGGCAAGCGCCGCTTGTGCGTGTTTCGCATCGATTCCCAGCACTCGACGCTCGACCGCGTCGAGGCCGGCATGCTGCTGCCGCTCGACCGCGGCGCCGCAGGACGAGTCATCCTGGCGTTCGATGGCGAGAGCGGCGAGGCCTACGATCCCATCAGGAAGGGCGGCATTGCGGTTTCGTTCGGCGAGCGCGACCCGGACTGTGCCGGCATTGCCTGTCCCGTGTTCGGGCCGAACGGCAAGCTCGTCGGCGCGCTGTCGCTGTCCGGCCCCAAGCCGCGCTTCATCAAGGACAGTATCAAGACGATGTCATCGCTGCTGTCGCAAGCGGCGGCGCGGCTGACGCACTCGCTCGGCGGCCCGACCGAGCTCCTGGACCGCGCCACCCCACCGCTCGAGGGGACGGCGCGTACGCAGCGGCGGGCAAGGAAATAGCGCGCAGCGTGCGCTATTGCTTCTGCAGAAGTTTCAGGCGGCAGCGCAGCGCTTCCCGGATATGGGTGCGCGCCAGCTTCTCCGCCTTGTCGCCGTCGCGGGCCGCGATAGCGCTGATGATGGCGCGATGTTCCCTGCGGCTGGTCGATGGGCGGCCGGCCACGGAGAACGTGGTGGGGCCGAGCAGCGCAATCCAATCCTGCAGCTCCCTGGAGGCGTTATCGAGATAGCGATTGCGGGCAGCGCGGCAGATCGCTTCATGGAAGGCGCGGTTGAGCTCTGCCATCTCGACTGGATCGTCCAGGTGTTCCGCAAAGGCCTGCTCGATGTCGGTCAGGGCATCGATCTCGGGCTGCGAGGCGTGTTCGGCGGCGAGCCGGGCGGCCGAGCCTTCCAGGATCTCGCGCATGGTATAAAGCTCGAGCACCTCGCCGATATCGAGGCTGCGGACGATCAGCCCCCGTCCGCCCGCCGGCGCCACGAAACCGCGCGCCGCAAGCCGACCCAGTGCCTCGCGTACCGGCGTGCGGCTGACCTTCAGCCGCTGTGCCACCTCTTCTTCCCGCAGCCGGTCTCCGGCCCGATAGGCTCCCGCCTTCAGCGCCTCGCACAATGAGCGGAACACGGCTTCCCCGAGCTGAACGCCGGAACCGCGCGAAATCGATCCGATCGCCTTGTTTGGCCGCTTTGCCATCCTGTCTCCGGTCGCAAAGCGCATCAATCCCATGCAAAGACGGCGCTTGCGGTGCTTATGTATATCTTTGTATACAGAAATGGACAATGGTGCAGGCATCCCGGAAAGCGCCGAAAATGGCCTTTCGGTTGGGCAGAGGGAATGAGCAGCAAATACGACGTGCTGGTGATCGGTGGCGGCAACGCGGCCATGTGCGCGGCGATCAGCGCGCGCCGTGCGGGCGCTTCCGTGCTGGTGCTGGAGGGGGCGCCAAAGTTCTACCGCGGCGGCAATACCCGCCACACCCGCAACATGCGCTGCGCCCATGACGCGGCGACCGAAATCCTCACCGGTCCCTATACCGAGGAGGAGTTCTGGGACGATCTCTTGCGCGTGACCGGCGGGGAGACCGACGAGGACCTCGCCAGGTTCATGATCCGCGAGTCCAAGGACATCCTGAACTGGATCGTGGAACAGGGGGTGCGCTGGCAGCCCTCGCTCGGCGGCACGCTCAGCCTTGGCCGCACCAATTCGTTCTTCCTCGGCGGCGGACGCGCGATGCTGAACGCGCTCTATCTCACCGCGGAACGGCTTGGCGTCGACATCCGCTATGATGCCGAAGTCGTCGATATCAAGGTCGAGGACGGCATGTTCCTCTCGGCCGAACTGAGGCGGCCGATCGACGGCACAACGGAGGTAAGCGCCTCAACGCTGGTGGCCGCCGCCGGCGGTTTCGAGGCCAACATCGAATGGCTCAGGGAATATTGGGGCGAGGCCGCCGACAACTTCCTGATCCGCGGCACGCCCTATAATCGCGGCTCGATCCTGAAGATGCTGCTGGCCAAGGGCGTGCACCAGGTCGGCGATCCCACGCAGTGCCACGCGGTGGCGATCGACGCCCGCGCGCCGAAATTTGACGGCGGCATCATCACACGCCATGACTCCGTCGTGTTCGGCATCGTCGTCAACAAACACGCCGAGCGCTTCTACGACGAAGGCGAGGACATCTGGCCGAAGCGCTATGCGATCTGGGGCCGGCTGGTCGCCGCACAGCCCGACCAGATCGCCCACATCATTTTCGATTCGACAGTCGTGACCAGCTTCATGCCGACGCTGTTCCCGCCGATCGCGGGCGACACGATCGCCGAGCTTGCCGGCAAGCTCGAGCTTGATCCGGCGGCGCTGGAAAAGACCATCACCGAGTTCAACGCCGCGGTGCGGCCCGGCACCTTCGATCACACCATCCTCGATGATTGCCGCACCGAAGGCATCGTGCCGCCGAAGACGCATTGGGCGCGCCGGATCGAGACGCCGCCTTATCTCGCCTATCCGGTGCGGCCCGGCATCACCTTCACCTATCTCGGCACGCGCGTGAACAAGCAGGCGCGGATGCTGATGAAGGATGGCAAACCTTCCGCCAACATGTTCGCCGCCGGCGAGATCATGGCCGGCAATGTGCTGGGACGCGGCTATGCCGCCGGCATCGGCATGACCATAGGTAGCGTGTTCGGCCGGATCGCAGGACGGGAAGCGGCAAAGAATGCACGGAACTAGGATCTTGCAGGAAGCCGATCGTCTAATGACGGTCTGCAATTCGTGTCGCTATTGCGAGGGGCTGTGCGCGGTCTTCCCCGCGATGGAGATGCGCCGGTCGTTCTCCGACGGCGACCTCAACTATCTCGCCAATCTCTGTCACGCCTGCGGCGCCTGCTATGTCGACTGCCAGTTCTCGCCGCCGCATGAGTTCAACGTCAATGTGCCGAAGACGCTGGCGGCGGCGCGCGCCGAATCCTATGCTGCCTACGCCTGGCCCCGCGCGCTGTCCGGCGCATTCGAACGCAATGGGCTCGTCATCAGCCTGATTGCCGCCTTCAGCATGGCCGCCTTCATCCTCGGCTTTGCCGCCTTCAACGATCCGAATGTGCTTTTCGGCATCCATACCGGCCCTGGCGCCTTCTATAAACTGATGCCTCATAACACGATGGCGGCGCTGTTTAGCGCGGCTTTTCTCTATGCGATCCTGGCCCTCGTCATGGGCGTGCGCGCATTCTGGCGCAATATTGGCGAACCGATCGGTGGGCGCGCCGACGGCGGCTCGATCTTCCAGGCGATCCGCGATGCCGGCGAGCTGCGCTATCTCCATGGTGGCGGCGTCGGTTGCTACAATGAGGACGACCGTCCGACCGATCGGCGCAAGCTCTATCATCATTTCACTTTCTACGGCTTCCTGCTGTGCTTTGCTGCGACGTCGGTCGCCACGCTCTATCACTATCTTCTGGGACGCGAGGCGCCGTATGCGTGGTGGGACCTGCCGGTCGTGCTCGGCTCGCTCGGCGGCATCGGTCTGATCGTCGGGCCGATCGGGCTGCTGCTCGCGAAAGCTCAGCGTGATCCCGCGCTGCTTGATGATACCAGCTATGGCATGGATGTCGGATTCATTGCCATGCTGTTCCTGACGGGTATCACCGGCATGGCGCTCCTCTTGCTGCGCGCGACGCCGGCGATGGGGCCGCTGCTCGCGCTGCATCTCGGCGCCGTGTTCGCGCTGTTCATCACCATGCCCTATGGCAAGTTCGTCCACGGCATCTACCGCTTCGCCGCGCTGGTGCGCTATGCACAGGAGCGACGCCACGGCTTGAATGGTTAGGCGGGTTTCTATCCGGTCGCGCGGGGTAGGCTCCCGTTCGCGGCGATCTCAGCCGACATCTGCTCGATGGTTTTGCGCTGCTCCATGGCAGCTCGCCGGATCAGCGCAAAAGCGGCAGGTTCGGCAACGGAGTGCGTGTGCATCACCTGAAGGACGGCAGCCAATACGACGCGGCGCGAGCGCAGGCGTTCTTCCAGCTTGAGGACTTGTTGCTTCAATTCGTTGGTGCGCTCGGCCCGCTCGAACGCCATCACCAGTGCGGCGTAGATGCCGGCTGAGCGCAGCGGCTTGACCAGAAATGACGCCGGGTCGAGTTCCAGCACCAGCTTCAGCCGGCTTGGAGTCTCCGTGCCGAGCAGGGCGATGACAGGACATTGTCCGAGCAAGGCCCGCTGCGTCGGCGAGGTCAGCGGCAGGAATTCATCGTCGATCAGCGTCACATCCGACTGACACGCGAGAGCGCTTCCTTGCTCCCATGTCAGGACGTCGATTCCCAGACGTTCGAACTGGCGCCTGACGATCGACAGGTCGCGCTCGTCCTTGATGGCGACGAGGGCCTTGCGGCCGCGGAGGGAAAACGAAGACGGTTTGCTCATTTCACAACCCGCAAATGAAGCGCACTCGGCGACGTTCCGTCCCTTGACTTCTCACGCACGGGTCCGGCGGCGATGTCGAGCTGCGTCAAATAGGGATCCGGCTTAACCGGTGCGTCGGACTCCCAGAAGATGTCGAACTGTCCCTGCGCATTCGAGACGGCCAGGCGTGGTGTAAGGACGCAATGGTTATTGGCACCATCGATCCAGACCGGTCCCTGCGGCGAATTGTAGCGATAGCCGGCGGCCGCGCGCCGCACTTCACCAATGTTAGACGTCCCGGCCCGATGCAGCGCGCGCGCCAAGAGATACACCGCGACATAGGCGGATTGTCCATCGACGGAGGGGCTGCTGGCTTCGCCATGACGCGCCTTCCAGCGCTGCACGAAGGCGAGGTTCTCGGGCAGGCGGATGCTCTCGAAATAGGCTGACGACGTGATGCATCCGGCGGATGCGGGTCCGACTATCTTGAGCTCCGGCTCGCAGAGGCTGCAACTCAGCATCGGAATCTCGAGACCGGCAGCCGTGGTAGCGGCATGAAAGGCACGGATGAAATCGTAGCTCGAACTGCCGACGAGCGTATTGAAGACGACGGGCGGCTTGCGGCGGACGATTTCGTCGACGATGTGCCCGACTGCGCTTTCGCCGAGCTCGAGCAGCCGTTCGGCAAGGATGCTTCCCTGCGCCGCTGTTACCAGTTCGCGGGTGACGCGATTGGTCTCCCAGGTCCAGACATAGTTGGATCCGACGCAGAAGATGTGTCGTGACAAATTGTCGAGCACGTAGCGCACGAGCGGCAGCACATTATGGTTGGGCGACGCGCCGACATAGATGACGTTGTCGGAGCATTCGAACCCTTCGTAACGGGCAGGGTACCAGAGCAGGCGATCGGTTCGCTCGACGATCGGCAGCACTTGCTTGCGCGAGGCCGAGGTGTAGCAGCCGATGATATGCTCGACGCCGGCATTGCGAATGAGGTCATCGCAAACCGTGTGGTATTCCGAAATGACCCCGCGGGGATCGCGGACATGCGCGGTGAGCGAGAAATCAAAGTCAGGGTGATTGTTGATCTCGTCGACCGCCATCAGGGCGCTCTTCAATATCTCGCGCCCCATGGCCTGATAGGGCCCGGACTGCGAACATATGATGCCAACTGGAACCGACGGCTTTGTCATTAATGGCTTTCGACGAGACGGAGCCCTGAGGAAATCATCATCGCCGATATCGGTGCAAGAGGTCTTGCCGATTTACTGCGCATGACGCTCGCGAAATTTGTGCAACCTCCCTCGTTGACAATGCGCTAGGCGCGAACCTAGAATTTTTGACTGCCGGGCTTACTGTCGAACCTTAATTTGCTTCGGTCAGGCCGATGACGTCCTGATCCCAGCGGCGACTGCTCCGTTCGATCTTGAGCCCATGCGATAGACCATAGCAGCGGCATTTGAGCCATTCGTCACCTCATTCCGGAGGGGCGGATGGCTTTTTTCTTTTGCCGTACAAGAAACTGGCGAAACATGCGTGTCGCCAGGCCGATGGCGCGCGCGCGACGATCGGCCTGATGCGCCTGGGAAGCGACGAGCGAGGAACAAAAGGCGATGGCGACGACAGATATTTGCTATCTCGGGTTGGTCGAGGTTGGGCAGCAGATACAGGCGAAGAAGCTGTCGCCTGTCGAAGTGACAAAGGCGATGCTTGAACGGATTGATCGGCTCGATCCCAAGCTCAAGAGTTACGCCTATGTCATGGCTGATTCCGCGCTTGCGGAAGCGGCCGTTGCGGAAAAGGAAATTTCCTCCGGCAAGGTCAAGGGGCCGCTGCACGGCGTACCAGTTGCGATCAAGGATCTTTGCTGGGTCAAGGGCGCACCGGCCGCACACGGCATGACCATCCATCGCGACTTCCGTCCGAGCGAGGATGCCACGGTTGTCGCACGGCTGAAGGAGGCGGGCGCGATCATCCTCGGCAAGCTGCAGCAGACTGAAGGTGCCTACGCCGATCATCATCCGAAGATCGATCCGCCGAAAAATCCGTGGAATGCCGATTTGTGGTCGGGAGCGTCGTCGAGCGGTTCGGGTTCCGCCACCGCAGCCGGCCTCTGCTTCGGCTCGCTCGGCACCGACACCGGCGGCTCGATCCGCTTTCCATCCGCAGCCAATGGCATCACCGGGCTGAAGCCGACCTGGGGGCGCGTCAGTCGCTATGGCGCGTTCGAACTCGCGGCGACGCTGGATCATATCGGGCCAATGACGCGCAGCGCGGTCGATTGCGGTGCCATGCTCGGCGCGATCGCGGGCGAGGACGCCAAGGACACCACCGCCGTGCCGCTGGCCGTGCCGGACTATCTTGCCGGCCTGTCCGGCAGTCTGCGGGGCGTTGCGATCGGTGTCGATCGGCGCTGGACCAGCGAAGGCACCGATGAGGCCGCAAGCAAGGTCCTCAGTGAAGCTTTGCGGGTCGCGGTGGACCTCGGCGCAGAAATCAGCGAGATCGCCTTTCCGGATACCAAGGCCATTGTCGACGACTGGTTTCCGCTTTGCGGCATCGAGGCAGCGGTTGCGCACGAGGCGACCTACCCTTCGCGCAAGGGCGAATACGGTCCCGCGCTTGCGGGGCTGCTCGATCTCGGCCTGCAGCAGTCCGGCACCGACTATCAGAAGATCGTGCTGCGGCGCGAAGCGTTTCGCGGCGCGGTGCGACGGTTGTTTGAGACGGTCGATCTCATCGCTGTGCCGGCCCAAGCCTTTGCCGCACCCACGCTCGCGACGATGGCAACGCTCGGCGAAGACGCTTCCCTGATCGCCGGATTGCTGCGCTTCACCTGTCCGTTCGACATGACCGGAAGCCCGACCATTACGCTTCCGGGCGGCTTCGCCCCGAACGGCGGCCCAGTCGCCTTTCAGTTTGTCGGCCGCCACTTCGATGAAGCGGGTCTTGTCCATGCGGGTGACGCGTTCCAGCGCGTCACCGATTGGCACAAGCATCATCCCGCTCTCTGATCCAAGGAGCCGTTCGCATGACAGCAGAAGACTGGTTGCAGAGTTCCATCATGTCGAAGCGCGGCCTCGCCAAGGGAGTGGCCGGCACGAAACGTAGTTTGACGATCGAGCAGCAGGGGGGCTTTCACTACGTCTACGGACCCTATGCGAAGCCGACGCTGTCGATCGATCCGGGAGAGGTCGTTGTCGTCGAGACCGAGGACGCGTTCGGCGGCGTGCTTACGAGCGAGAGCGACAGTCCGACGGCGAAACTGAACTTTCCCTACCTCAACCCGCAATGCGGGCCGATCGCGGTGAAGGGCGCCAAGAAGGGCGATTGCCTTGCCGTCTATATCCACGACGTTGAGACTCGCGGCGAGCAGCCGGCCGGAACGACCTGCATCATCCCTGAGTTCGGCGGGCTTGTCGGGACGAGCTCGACAGCGATGCTCAATCCACCGCTGCCTGAGCGCGTCCGCAAGCTGCATGTCGACAGGAGCGGCGTGCGCTGGAACGACAAGATCACACTGCCCTATGAGCCGTTCATCGGCACGATTGGTGTCTCGCCCGAGATCGAGGCAATCTCCTCGTTGCAGCCGGACTATCATGGCGGCAACATGGACCTGCCCGATGTCGCACCCGGGGCCGTTCTTTATTTGCCCGTGCATGCCGAGGGCGGGCTTCTTTACGTCGGCGACTGCCATGCAACACAGGGCGATGGCGAACTCTCCGGCGTTGCGCTCGAACAGCGTGCGACGGTGACGCTCCAGATCGATCTGATCAAGAACTGGAGCTTTGCCTGGCCGCGTCTGGAGACGCGCGACTTCATCATGACCATCGGCAGCGCACGCCCGCTCGAGGATGCGGCCCGCATCGCCTATCGCGAACTCACGCGATGGATGAGCGCGGACTACGGCTTCGACGAGATCGACGCGTACATGCTGCTCAGCCAGGCCGGACGCATGCGGCTCGGCAACATGGTCGACCCGAAATACACGATGGGTGCATCGATCCTGAAAACCTACCTCAAGGCGTAAATTTCAGCCGCTTTTCAACAAGGGGACGTTTCAATGCAATCACGACATCTGCTCAGGACTGCTGTTCTCGGCGTCGCGCTTGGGGCGGCGGCGTTCGGTGCCGCGCAGGCAGCCGAGCCGCCGTTGAAGGTCGGTCTGCTCGAGGACGTCTCCGGCGATCTGGCATTCATGGGCATGCCGAAACTCCATGGCTCGCAGCTTGCGGTCGAGGAAATCAACAAGAGCGGCGGCATCCTCGGGCGGCAGATCGAACTCATCCATCTCGATCCACAGGGCGACAATGCCCGCTATCAGGAGTTCGCACGGCGTCTGCTCAGTCGCGACAAGGTCGATGTGCTGATCGGAGGCATCACGTCCGCTTCACGCGAGGCCGTCCGGCCGATCATCGATCGGACGACCACGCCGTATTTCTACACCAACCAGTACGAAGGCGGCGTCTGCGACGCGAGCATGATCAGCATGGGGGCGGTCCCCGAGCAGCAGTTCTCGACGCTGATCCCCTGGATGGTCGAGAAGTTCGGCAAGAAGGTCTACGTCATCGCCGCCGACTACAATTTCGGACAGATCTCGGCGGAGTGGAACCGCAAGATCATGAAGGATCTCGGCGGCGAAGTCGTCGGAGAGGAATTCATTCCGCTCGGCGTTTCCCAGTTCGCGCAGACAATCCAGAATATCCAGAAGGCGAAGCCGGATTGGCTCCTGACCATCAATGTCGGCGCCGCCCAGGACTCGTTCTTCGAGCAGGCCGCCGCGGCAAAGCTCAATTTGCCGATGGGCTCGTCGATCAAGGTCATGCTCGGCTTCGAGCACAAGCGGTTCAAGCCGCCGGCGCTCAACAACATGCATGCGACCGCGAACTGGTTCGAGGAGATCGATACGCCCGAAGCCAACGACTTCAAGAAGCGCTGGCACGCGAAGTTCCCCGATGAACTCTACATCAACGACATGGGCTACAACGCCTACAACGCGCTCTACATGTACAAGGCGCTGGTCGAAAAGGGGAAATCGACCAAGCTCGAGGACATGCGCAAGGTGATCGCAACTGGTGAGGCCTGCATCGATGCACCCGAAGGCAAGGTCTGCATCGACCCGAAGAGCCAGCACACTTCTCACCGCATGCGTCTGATCTCCGTCGGTCCTCAACATGAGGTGACCGTCGTGAAGGACTACGGAACGATCAAGCCGTACTGGCTTGGCGACATCGGATGCGACCTCACCAAGAAGAATGACAAGGACCAGTACACGCCGAGTCATTTGCCCAACAAGTCGTGACGCCACTCATCGGATCATGACTTTGGATTGCGCGGACGCCGCATCGCTGCGGCGTCCATGACGAAGGAGCGGGAGACCGACGATGTCGGCTGAACTATTCTCGGTATTTTACCAATTCGCCGACGTCTTCGCGTTTCTGATCCTCTCGGCGGCAGGACTTGCGATCGTGTTCGGCATGATGGGCGTCATCAACATGGCGCATGGCGAGTTCATCATGTGCGGGGCCTATGTGACGGTCGGACTTGTGAAGCTCGGCGTGCCGCTTGCCATTGCGCAGGGGCTTGCCGCGGTGACGGCTGGATTGATCGGGGTTGCCGTCGAATACCTCATTGTTCGTCGGCTATATAAGAGACCGCTGGATTCCTTGCTCGCCACCTGGGGACTCAGCCTGATCGTCACGCAATCGATGCTGCTGATCGTGGGATCGTCGGTCACGGGGATCGGCACGCCGGAGGGCAGCTTTGCGATCGGCGGCTACACATTCTCGACCTATCGACTCGTGCTGTTCGCGTGTGCGGTCGCTGTGCTGATCGGTCTCTATGTGATCTTCATGAAGACACGATTCGGCGTGATGGCGCGCGCGACGATGCAGAATGCCGCGATGGCAAAGGCGTTGGGTGCGCGCACCGGGCGGATCTACGCAATCAGTTTCGGCATCGGCGCCGGGCTCGCCGGCCTTTGCGGTGCGCTTTACGCGCCGACGATGACGCTGATTCCGACGATGGGTGCTACGTTCGTGGTGGAGAGTTTCGTCACCGTCGTGGTCGGCGGAGCAAATGTCCTGCTTGGTACCGCGCCGGCCGCCGTGTTCCTGGCGATGATTCGAATGGCCCTGAATGCAAGCTATGGGCAGATCATCGGCCAGATCGGCATGTTGTTTGCAGTGATCCTGATCATCCGTGTCTTGCCCGAAGGCCTTTCCAGCGTGCTGGTCCGTCGCGGACGCTAAGCGGGGGTGTGATGTTCAAACTGCTTGATGGTCCGCAGACCTTGGGACGTGGATGGACGTTCTGGTCCTGCTTTCTCGCCGTGCTGGCAGCCGCGTTGATCTATCCGGTCTTCGCGGACTCCTACGATGTCGGCAACTTCTCCTATTTCCTGATCTGGGTTTTCATGGCGCTCGGCCTCTGCCTGATGTGGGGCTATGGCGGCATGCTGTCGTTCGGCCAGACATTCTTCTTCGGCATCTCCGGTTATGCCTATGGCGTATTGGCCATCAACATGGGCGGAGGTTCGACGACGATCGCAGCGCTGATGCTGTCGGTGATCATCGCGATGATCGCGGCAGGAATCCTCGGTTACTTCATGATCTGGGGCGGCATCAGCGGCATCTTCTTCGGCATCGTGACGCTGTCGGCGACGCTGGTGCTGGCGTTCTTCCTTGGACAGACGGCCGGGCCGGAATGGCACATCGGCACTGCGCGGCTGAACGGCTTCAACGGCATGAAGGGCATGGATCCGCTCACAATCGGCGATTTCTACATCGAGGGATCCGCGCTGTACTACGTCATGGTCGCGCTGATCGTGATCGTCTACATCGCGCTGCGCATGCTGGTGAACTCGCGCATCGGCAACGTGATCGTTGCGACGCGCGAGAACCCGCAGCGCGCCGAGATGCTCGGCTACGACGTCCGCAAGTATCAATTGCTTACATTCGTCATCGGAAGCGGGCTCGCGGGCCTCAGCGGCGCCCTTTATACGTCCTGGGGGCAGTTCATCACCCCGTCGAGCATCGGGTTGCCGGCCGCCGCCATGCCGATCGTGTGGGTCGCATTCTCCGGACGAAGCGATCTGACGGCGACGCTGGTCGGCTCGTTCCTGCTGCTGTTCGGCTTCCAGACCATCACCGTCTATAGCCAGCAGGCCGCGCTCGTGCTGATGGGCACGCTTCTGCTCGCCACCGTGATGCTGGCGCCGCAGGGCTTCGTGCTCGGTGTCGGCAAGCTTGTAGTCGATCGCTGGACCGGGCGCCGGCGGCGTGACGCGAATTCCACTCTGGCGGACACCGGTCGCCTGCAATCGGATGAGGCCTGACATGGCGCTTGTCGATGTGAAGGGCGTGACCAAACGCTTTGGCGGATTGACGGCCGTCTCCGACGTCGATCTGACTATCAATGCCGGGGAGGTTCATTGCCTGATCGGCCCCAACGGCGCCGGCAAGAGCACGCTGTTCAAGCTGATCGTCGGCCTCTATCCGCCGACCAAAGGCAGCATCTTCTTCGACTCCATCGATATCACCGACGAACGCCCCTTTGCGCGTGTGCAGCGGGGCCTGAGCATCAAGATGCAGGCGCCGAGCGTGTTCAAGGAACTGCCGGTGCGGCAGAATATTCAGATCGCGCTGCAGGCGCGCTTCTCAGGCGCGGAACGCGACGTCGAGGAAGAGCGGCTGCTCGCGCTGCTCGATCTGGCGCCGGAGAGCGGCAAATTGGCCGGAACGCTTTCGCACGGCCAGCAGCAATGGCTCGAGATCGGCATGGCGCTGGCGCTGCAGCCGCAGCTATTATTGCTGGACGAGCCGACCGCCGGCATGTCGCCGGAGGAGACATTCAAGACCGGGGAGCTCATCAAGTCGTTCAATGCTGAGGGCATGACGATTCTCGTCGTCGAGCACGACATGGCATTTGTGCGGCAGATTGCGCAACGCGTGACCGTGCTGCATCTCGGCAAGATCTTCGCGCGAGGCGGTCTCGAGACGATCATTCAGGACGAGAAGGTCGCTGAAATCTACCTTGGTAAGACGCATGCCCACTGATCGGATTCTGGACGTATCGGAACTCTGGGCGGGCTACGGCGCCACGCCGATCCTGCAGGGCGTGAGCATGTCGGTGTCCCGCGGCGAGATCGTCGGCGTGATCGGCCGGAACGGCGTCGGCAAGTCGACGCTGATGCGGTGCCTGATCGGGCTTCTGGAGACGTGGCGCGGCACGATCACCTTCTTAGGTGAGGATGTGACCCAGTTGCAGGCCGACGCCCGGGCGCGCGCCGGCTTCGGTTACATCCCGCAGGGACGGGATGTGTTTCCGCAGATGAGCGTCGAGGAAAACCTGCAGGTCGGCGAACTGATCGGCGGACCAGAGGGCAAGAAGCTGCCGGAGCTCGTCTATGAGTATTTTCCACGATTGAAGGAGCGCCGGCGGCAGGTTGCCGGCACCATGTCCGGAGGCGAGCAACAGCAACTTGCGATCGGCCGGGCTCTGATCGGAAATCCGACCTTGATGATCCTAGACGAGCCGTCCGAGGGTATCCAGCCGTCGATCGTGCAGCACATTTGCGACGCGCTGAAATCGTTCCGGGCTGAGCTGGGAATGACGATCGTTTTCGTCGAGCAGAACCTGGATACGATCCTGGAGATCGCCGAGCGCTGCTACATCATGGAAAAAGGCAAGATCACGCGATCGCTGGCCGGCGAGGACGTCAACGCAGACAATGTCCGCGCGCAACTGCTGTTATGAGGCTGGCCGCTTTCTTCCAGCAACACGCCTTGTTGTTCATGAACGGGTCGTTTGAAATCAAAATGATCAGGGAAGGAGACGAACATGGATTTAGGTCTTAAAGGAGCCAACGTTCTCGTCACGGGCAGCACCAAGGGCATCGGCAGGGCGATCGCCGAGACCTTCGCCGCTGAGGGCGCCAATGTCGGAATTTGCGCGCGCAATCAGGCGGACGTGGACAGCACGGTCGCCGCCCTCAAGGCAAAGGGCGTTGCGGCGTTTGGCGGTTCGGTCGATGTATCCAATGGTGCGGCACTCAAGGCCTGGGTGAGCAACATGGCATCGAAGCTCGGCGGCATTGATGTCGTCGTCGCCAATGTCAGCGCCCTTTCCATAGGGCAGGACGAGGAAAGCTGGGAGAAGGAATTCTCCACCGACATGATGGGAACGGTCCGCCTAGTGAATGCCGCGATGCCATATCTGGAAAAGAGCGGCGCTCCTGCGATCGTGACGATCTCCAGCGTGTCGGGACGCGAGGTCGATTTTGCGAGCGGCCCCTACGGCACTTTCAAGGCGGCGATCATCCACTATACGCAGGGCTTGGCCTACCAACTTGCCGGGAAGGGCATACGGGCCAATTCTGTGTCTCCGGGCAACACCTATTTCGAGGGCGGTGTCTGGAACATGATCAAGGACAGCAATCCCGAACTGTACAAGAGTGCGCTGGCGCTCAATCCGACAGGACGGATGGGCACGCCGCAGGAGATGGCGAATGCCGCCGTGTTCCTTGCGAGCCGGGCCGCCAGCTTCATCACGGGAACGAACCTTGTCGTGGACGGTGCCTTGACACGAGGTGTCCAGTTCTAGGCGGAGTTTGAACGCGACATCCTTGCGCTCGATGACGAAGCATATAGCGCCGGCGCGAGCGCATTCCCGATGACAACAGGAACTCGACATGTCTGCGGATCAACTGCACTACAAGTCCATATCTGAACTGTCCGAACTGTTTCGCCGCAAGGAGCTGTTGCCTTCAGAGGTTACTGAAGCAACGTTGAACCGTATCGACAAGCTCGATGGAGGCTTGCACGGATATGCCGTCGTCCTCGCGGAGCGGGCCATGGCGCAGGCAAGGAAGCATGACAGCGAGATCGCCAAGGGCATTTGGCGCGGCCCGCTTCATGGCGTTCCGATCGGTCTGAAGGACCTGTGCTACACGACATTTGCGCCGACGGCGGGCGGCACCAAGGTTCATGCGACGTTCGTGCCGTCCTTCAATGCGACGATCGTTGATCGGCTCGAGCGCGCCGGCGCGGTCACGCTCGGAAAGCTCAAGATGACGGAAGGCGCCTATACGAGCCATCATCCTGATGATCAGGCCCCGCTCAATCCCTGGAATGCGGATTACTGGGTCGGCTCCTCGTCGACCGGATCGGGTGTCGCCACCTCTGCTGGGCTCTGCTACGGATCGATCGGAAGCGATACCGGCGGTTCGATCAGGTTTCCATCGGCGACCTGCGGATTGACCGGAATCAAGCCGACATGGGGTCGGGTCAGTCGATACGGCGTTTTCCCGCTGGCGGACTCGCTCGACCATGTCGGGCCGATGTGTCGAAGCGCTGCGGACGCCGCAGCGATGCTCGGCGTGATCGCAGGCGCGGATGTCAACGACCCGACGGCTCTGCAGGCTCCCGTTCCGAATTATCTGGCCCGAATCGGCGATGGCGTACGCGGCCTCAGGATTGGCGTGGATCGCAAATACACGCAGGACGGAATCGACCCGCAAGTGGTGGCGGCGTTGCTCGAAGCCGAACGCACGCTGGCGGAGCTCGGTGCCGAAATCCGTGGGGTTCGATTTCCCTCCTACGAGAAACTCGTCAGCCTATGGATCCCGATGTGCTCGGTCGAGACGGCGGAAGCGCACCTGGAGACCTATCCATCACGCAGATCGGAATACGGTCCGGACCTTGCGCAGTTGATCGAGCAGGGCAGGTCGGTCAGCGGTGTCGAAATCGCGGCTATTCATCATGAGCGCCTCAAGTTCTGCGGCAGCCTGGCAGCGTTGTTTGGGGATATCGATCTTTTGCTCATTCCGACGATGCCGGTGCCGATTCCGAGCCTTGCGAAGATGAGTGAATACGGCGCCGATCCGAACGTGCTCTTGAGCATCCTGCGCTTCACCGCGGTGTTCGACTTCAGCGGGAGTCCGACGATCACGCTCCCCATGGGTATGGCGTCGGATCGGATGCCGCTGAGCATGCAGTTGGTCGGCCCGCATCTTTCTGAGGATGTGCTTGCTCGCGCAGCCCATGCGTTCCAGTCGACGACTGACTGGCATACCCTGCGGCCGCCGATTGGATGACCGTTCGGAGACCGGCTACTGGGTCAAGAAAAGCAACGCGGCGATTGCGGCCGACAGTGCAATCGCTGAGACCGTTGCGGTGGTCGACAGGACGCCCATGACTCGCAGCGCGCCGGCGAAGATCATGATCAGAGGCGTCGCGGTGACGAGGCCGACCTGCGCGTCGCTCATGGTTCCAACTCCGATTACCTGCAATTTGACGCCGTCCGCCTTCGCGCGACCGTGCTGACCGGACCCTACGCGGCAGGCTGTCCCCGTCTTTGTCCGGGGACAAAGATCGCGGCTCCCGTCACCGATAGCGATCCGAGGCAGAACCCCGCCCGGAGGATCCATGTCGGCTCAAGATTGCGAAGTGCAGGAAAGCGGCCTGCTGGCTGAACTCCCCGGCGACCCCATGATCTGGGTGCTGATCTTCAGCGAGCTTGCGGTCTTCGGCCTGCTGCTCGGCGCATTCGCCGTCGCCCGCGCCGTCAATCCTGCCATCTTCGCCTCCGGCCAGGCCGTCCTTGATCCGGGCCTCGCGGCGCTCAACACCTTGGTTCTGGTGACCAGCGGGTGGGCCGCCGCACGTGGAGCGGCAGCTGCTCGCGCATGTGCAGCGGCGGCGTGCCGTCGCTGGCTGGGGCTTGCGATCGTGCTCGGAGGCGCATTCGTTGCGATCAAGCTGCTCGAATATGCAGGCGAGATCGCGGCCGGTGCGGGACTGGAGACCAGCACGTTCTTCACGCTGTACTTCCTGCTGACCGGCTTCCACCTGCTGCACGTCGTGCTCGGCATGGTGATCCTGGCAGTGGTTCAGCGCGGTGCGGAAGGGGGCGCGGTCGAGACCGGAACGTCGTTCTGGCACATGGTCGACCTGGTCTGGATCCTGATGTTTCCGATCATCTATCTGGTGCGCTGAAATGATGGCCCGTCATCCGCTCGAAACGACCCTGATCCTCCTGATCGGCCTCGCGATCGCGACGCTGATCGCTTCCCGAAGCGTGCCGATTGCATGGCTCGGCAATATCGTCGTGCTCGGGCTCGCGGCCCTGAAGGGGCGATGGATCCTGCTCGACTTCCTCGGACTTCGCTCCGTGCCCGCGATCTGGCGCGGACTGATCACCGCTTGGGTGCTCGCCGTCGCATCGTTCGCCTGGGCGGCCTCCGTCGCGAGATTGCTGATCTGAGGCGTCGAATGTGGCGCTGGTTGCTCCAGCACAAAGAACCGACGGGACTGCTGCGTAGATTGGCCGGGCGCTCGCACCACTCACAACGGGAAAGGATAGGTGATGGCTGAACGCCTCACGAAAACGGCTGCCCGGAACGTCTTCTACGGGGGATCCGCCTTCTTCTTTGCGATCTTTCTCGGCCTGACGGCCCACAGCCACTACTACATGGTGAACACCTCGACCAACGCCTCGACGCTGACGGATTCGGTCGCGCGCGGCAAACATGTCTGGGAGAAGAACTCTTGCATCAACTGCCACACGCTGCTCGGCGAGGGCGCCTATTTCGCGCCTGAGGTCGGCAACGTGTGGGATCGTTGGGGCGGCAAGGAAGATCCGGCCGCGGCAAGGGACATCCTGAAGTCGTGGATGCAGTCGCAGCCGTCAGGCGCGCCGGGCCGGCGGCAGATGCCGCAATTCAACCTGACCGATCAGGAGCTAAACGATCTCGCCGACTTCCTGCAATGGACCAGCACCATCAAGCGCCAGGACTGGCCACCCAACAAGGCCGGATGAGCACCGCGTCCCGACAGCCCTTCAACAAGAGAGCTTTTCGATGAAATACCAGACCCAAAAAGTCGCGATGCTGTATTTCTACGGCGCGCTGACGCTTTTCCTCGCCCAGGTCATCTTCGGCCTGCTCGCCGGCACGATTTACGTCCTGCCGAACACGCTTTCGGTCCTCCTGCCCTTCAATATCGTCAGGATGATACACACCAACGCGTTGATCGTGTGGTCGCTGATGGGGTTCATGGGCGCGACCTACTACCTGCTGCCGGAGGAGACCGAGACCGAGCTCTTCAGTCCGCTGCTCGCCAAGATCCAGTTCTGGATGTTCTTCGGCGCCGCGGGCGCCGCGGTCGTCGGCTATCTCTTCCACTACCATGAGGGGCGTGAATTCCTCGAGCAGCCCTTCATCATCAAGGTCGGCATCGTCGTCGTCTGCCTGATGTTCCTGTTCAACGTGACGATGACGGCGCTCAAGGGGCGCAAGACCACGGTGACGAACATCCTGTTGTTCGGCCTGTGGGGCGTTGCGATCTTCTTCCTGTTCGCATTCTACAATCCGGCAAATCTCGCGGTCGATAAGATGTACTGGTGGTACATCGTGCACCTGTGGGTCGAGGGCGTCTGGGAGCTGATCATGGCCTCCGTGCTCGCCTTCCTGATGATCAAGCTCAACGGCATCGACCGCGAGGTGGTCGAGAAGTGGCTCTACGTCATCATCGGCCTGGCGCTGTTCTCGGGCATCCTCGGCACCGGCCACCACTTCTACTGGATCGGCGCGCCGGGATACTGGCAGTGGATCGGCTCGCTGTTCTCGACGCTGGAGGTCGCGCCCTTCTTCACCATGGTGATCTTCACCGTGCAGATGACCTGGAAGGCCGGACGCAAGCATCCGAACCGCGCGGCGCTGTTGTGGTCCGTCGGCTGCTCGGTGATGGCGTTCCTCGGCGCCGGCGTGTGGGGCTTCCTGCACACCCTGTCCTCGGTGAACTATTACACGCACGGCACCCAGGTGACCGCCGCACACGGGCATCTCGCGTTCTTCGGCGCCTATGTGATGCTGAACCTCGCGGTGATGGCCTACGCGATCCCGGAGATACGCGGACGCGCGCCGTACAACCAGTGGCTCAGCATGGCAAGCTGCTGGATCATGTGCACGGCGATGCTGACGATGACCTTCGCGCTGACCTTCGCCGGCATCGTCCAGGTCCATCTGCAGCGCGTGCTCGGCCAGAGCTACATGGAAGTGCAGGACCAGCTCGCAATGTTCTACTGGATCCGTCTCGGCTCCGGCGTGTTCGTCGCGATCTCCGCGCTGATGTTCGTCTGGGCCGTGCTGGTGCCCGGACGTGAGAAGCGGTCCTTCGCCGGCGGAGCGCTGCAGCCCGCCGAGTAAAGCAACGCGGCGGCCGCGCGCGTCGCGGCCGCCATTCCCTCGATGTCCCGGAGAACCATCATGAAATCCGTCTTTCAGGCTGTGGCAGGCCCCGCTTCGGAGATTCCAGCTTATGTGCCGAGCGGAAACGAGTGCGCGCTGTTCGAGCACGCGTGGCGTCACCGCCTGCCGGTGCTGCTGAAAGGCCCGACCGGCTGCGGCAAGACCCGGTTCGTGGCCCACATGGCCGCACGCCTCGGGATCCCCTTGCATACCGTCGCCTGCCACGATGACCTCACCGCGGCCGATCTCACCGGCCGCTACCTGCTCAAGGGCGGCGACACGGTCTGGACGGACGGTCCCCTGACCCGGGCGATGCGCGAAGGCGGCATCTGCTATCTCGACGAGGTGGTGGAAGCCCGCAAGGACGTGACGGTGGTGCTGCATCCATTGACGGACGACCGCCGGATCCTTCCGCTGGAGCGCACCGGCGAGGAGCTTGTCGCGCCGCCAGGCTTCATGCTGGTCGTCTCCTACAATCCCGGCTACCAGAGTCTGCTGAAGGTATTGAAGCCGTCGACACGGCAACGCTTCGTTGCCATCGAGTTCGACTTTCTGCCGCCGGAGCAGGAGATCGCCGTCGTATCGGCGGAAAGCGGGCTTCCGCCGGATCGCGTGCGGGCGCTGGTGCAGCTCGCCGGACGTCTGCGCGCGCTCAAGGGACATGACCTGGAGGAGGGTGTCTCGACGCGCCTCATCGTCTACTCCGCCGCCCTCGTCGCGGCCGGTCTTTCCGTCACCGAGGCCGTCCTCGCCGGCATGATTGAGCCGTTGACTGATGATAGCGACGTCAAGGCCGCGCTGGTGGAGGTCGCACGGGCCGTCATTGGATAGGTGAGCGTCGATGCTGGATTTTCTCGAGCTGGAGGAGACCGTCGGCCGTGCGTGGCATCGCCTGGTCGGCGCGACCGCGTCCTATCCGGTTCACGCCGATCACGCGGTCGCACTCTCCGAGATGCAGGGACAGATCGCCGTCATGTTCCGCGCGCTCGGCGGCGAGGCGGGCGTCGCGCTCGCCGGCGCGGGCGCCCGCAAATCCGGGCACCGGCTCGCCTGGAGGCAGCGAATTGGCCTCGGTGACGAATCCCTTGCCCATCCCGGACGGGACGCGGCGACCGTGTTTCTGCCCGAGCGCATCGCTCTGTTTCCGGATCGCGACCTGAACGCGGCACTGTATCGTTGGCTCGCTGCCTGGTTTGCCACCGTGCCGCTGGCGCCGATAGACGAGACCGATCCGCTGCGGCGCGATCTCCTCATCCTACGTCGCGCCCGTGCCGCGGCCGCCATGATCGCCGCCCGTTTTCCGGGACTGGCCGGCTCCTACACACGACTTGCGGCGGCGGTGGCATCCGGTCGGCCGCAGCGGCCATTGCCTCGCGTGGAGCGCGAGGTCGAACAGATCGTGCTCGCGCTGCTGGGCGCCGCGGCGCCGCCACGAGGGGATCTGTGGTTTTCGCTGATCGGCGAGAACGCGCTGCCGGAACGGGCGCCGCCCGGATATCGTCCGGTGCTGCCATGCCCGTTGTGGGGCGATTGCTGGACCCGCGACCTCGCCCAGATATCTCAGGATCAGGATGATGTCTCGCACGACGCCCAGGCGGATGCGCCGGACTCGCGAAAGCGCTTTGCGACCCGCGAGCGGGAGAACGGAGCCGACAAGAGGGATCCGTTCATCCTCAACCGCTTCGAGAAGATCCTGGCCATGGCGGAGATGGTGAACGTTGATCGCCCCTCCGACGATACCGAGGACGAGAACGCGCGCAAGGCGGCCGACGATCTGGAAGAACTATCGATCGGGCGGCGTAGCGGAAAACCTGCGACGAAGCTGAGGTTCGATCTCGACCTGCCGCCGGAAGCGGTCGACCCCTCGCGGCTCGACGGCGAGCGGCTGTACCCGGAATGGGATTATCGCGGCCGCATCTATCTGCAGGACCACTGCCGCGTGTTGACGGCGCATGCGAGCCAGACCGGCGAAAGCTGGGCGGCCGACCAGGCCACGCGCCGCCGCATCCGCCAAGTGCGGCGCCAGTTCGATGCGCTGCGGCCTCGCCACGAGCTCGCGCGGGCACAGCCCGACGGGCACGATCTCGACATCGACGCGCTGGTCCGTGCGCGTTGCGATCTCCGCGCCGGCAGCGGCACGCTCGATCGCGTTCACCTCGCGATGCGGCCGCAAGGTCACGATCTGGCGGTGACGCTGCTCGTCGACGTATCGCTCTCGACCGACGCCTGGGTCGATGGGTACCGCGTTCTGGACGTGGAGAAGGAGGCGTTGCTTGTCCTGGCTCACGGATTGTCGGCCTGCGGCGATCACCACAGCATCCTGACCTTCACCTCGCGCCGTCGCTCCTGGGTGCGGCTCGAGACGGTCAAAGCGTTCGGAGAGCCGATGAGTGCGCAGGTCGAGCGGCGCATCGGGGCACTCAAGCCCGGATACTACACTCGCATCGGCGCGGCGGTGCGCCACGCCGCGTCGGAACTTGCGGCGCAGCCGCAGCGAAAGAAATTGCTGATCGTTCTCACCGACGGCAAGCCGAACGACGTCGACCATTATGAGGGGCGCTTCGCTATCGAAGACACCCGCAAGGCCGTCCAGGAGGCGCGCCGGCTCGGCGCCGCAGTCTTCGGCGTTACGATCGATGCGACCGCCCAGAGCTATTTTCCGACGCTGTTCGGGCGAAGCGGCTTTGCGATCGTCGGCAACATCCGACGCCTGCCAGCCGCCTTGCCGGCGCTCTACCGGCAGCTGACGCAATAACCGGAGCGTGATGATTTGTTCGAATCGGCGTGACCCAGTGCTTACCTCTCCCCATCGGGGAGAGGTCGGATCGCATCGTGAGATGCGATCCGGGTGAGGGGGATGAACTCCATCGAGGAACCGTAACCCCTCACCCGGCGCTGCGCCCTTCACCTCTCCCGTAGGGAGAGGTGAAGCACTTCCGACGTGGCGCCAACGCGACCTGATCTCAACACGCTCTTGCCTTGGCAATTCTAAACCGCGCGACTGTGTGTGGCCACAGATCGTGGAAGATGCGCGTCGAATGCTGAGGCGACGCTGCGGACCAGGAATTCGGCGCCATCGTTGACCGCGAGGCGGTCACCGAACATCGTCACAGCGCCATCGGCGATGAGGCTCTCGATCCGCGACCGATCGACGATAGCTGACTGTGGATCACGGCCGTGCAGCCGCGATACCTTGGGGAGGTCAACCGCAAGATCGCACATGATCCGCTCGATGATGTCGGCGCGGAAGCGGTCTTCCTCGGTGAAGGCGTAGCCCTTGACCGTGGCGAGCCGGTCCTCGACGATGCGCGCAAGATAGTCACGCGTCGGCACGGCGTTCTGCACGAAACCTTGCGGCATGCGGCCGATGGCGCTGGCGCCGAGGCCAATGAGGGTGTCGGCCGAATCGTCGGTGTAGCCCTGGAAATTCCGCCGCAACCTGCCTTCGCGTCTCGCCACGGCAAGATTGTCGGTGGGAAGGGCGAAGTGATCGAGGCCGATGCGCATGTAGCCCGCATCGAGCAACGCCTGCGCGATCGTTTCGGACTGAAGATGCCGCTCGATGCTGTCAGGCAAGGACTCCTCAGCAATCTTGCGCTGGTGCTTCTTGAAGGAGGGAATGTGCGCGTAGCCGAACACCGAGAAGCGATCCGGACGCAGCTCGACACATTTTGCAACCGTGTCCAGGCAGGAATCCACCGTCTGCAGCGGCAGGCCGTAGAGCAGGTCGAAGTTGAGCCTGCGAACACCGGCCCGGCGCAGCCGCTCGACGGACGCGGCGGTCTGCTCATGGCTCTGGTGCCGATTGATGGCGCGCTGCACGGCCGGATCGAAGCTTTGGACGCCAAGGCTTGCACGGTTGACGCCGCAATAGCCCAGCGCCTCCGCCATCGGCTCGGTCAGCGTGCGGGGATCGATCTCGACGGCGATCTCGGCTTCCGGCAGCACGAAGAACGAATAGCGCAAGGCACCGATGAGGTCCGCGAAGGTCTCCGGCGACATGATTGTCGGAGTGCCGCCGCCGAAGTGGATATGGGAGAGCGGCAGCCTTTGTCCAATCGTCTCGGCGACAAGGAGTGCCTCCGTGCGCAGGCCCGACGCGTAGATCGCAATCGGCTCGTCACGCTTGCTTACGGATGTATGACATCCGCAGTACCAGCACATGGCTCGGCAGAACGGGACGTGGAGATAGAGTGACGCCGGCTGGCGAATGGGTATCGATTTGAGCCACTGCCGATAATCGACTTCGCCGATCGCAGGTGAAAAATGCGGGGCCGTCGGATAGCTGGTGTAGCGCGGCAGCCGGTCCTGCCCGTAGGATTGCGCCAAGTCGGATCGCATCTGCCTTCCTCCTTCGTCTCCGCATGATCTATCGGACCCGTGGGGGAATGACTTTGTTCTAGCTCAATCGCATATCAGGTTGAGAGGTAGCCCCGGTAAGGCTGCGCTCCCTCTCCCGCAAGCGGAGAGGTGAAGATTCGGCCGCTCAGGTTCGCGGCAGCAGCTTCGCCACATTCCGGGAGATCGCAGCAGTGACCGAGCTGGAAGGCTCGACGACCAGCCTGAAGCCGAGATTGGTCGGCGGAATGCCGACGGCGCATCCGCCGGACTTGGGATCACGGATGAAGTCGGTCATGTAGGCGCGGTGGGCTCCCTCCACGACGCGGACCCCACAATTCGTGTTGGTGATCCGCTCGCCTCTGTCGTCGAGCGAGGCGCGGACGAAGCAGCTATCCGTCCACTCCCAAACATTGCCGGCCACGTCGTCCAGTCCGTTGCTGTTCGTGCCGAACGTGCCGCCGGGCTGCGCGGCCTTTTCGGCGGGCTTGGAGCGGGCGGATTCGGCTTCATATCGGGCGATCCAGGCCTGCGCCGGATCCGCGGGGTCGACCAGCGGCAACGCTTCGTCGCGCGCCTTCTCGGCGGCCGCGAATGTCCACTCCTCGTCGGTCGGCAGGCGATGGGTAACACCGGTCCTGCGCGACAGCCATGCGGCATAGGCCGAGGCGTCGTGCCAACTGACGCCGACGACGGGCACGTCCAGGGAGCCGTTGGGGACCGACACCTTTGGACAGGCTCCGTCGTCGACGCAGCGCACGTACTCGGCGACCGTGACCTGCCGCTTCATGACGATGAGATCAGCAGGCAGGCGGAGTTTGCGCAGGGGTCCTTCGACCGGTCTGTCATCCCGCGAGAAATCGCCGGCAGCCCGATAGCTGAAGGAAGCGGGAGAGAGGCGTACGGTTCCGTTGTCATCTTGCGGAGGCGCGGGCGAGAACACGGTCGCCAGGATCGGCGCGGTCAGCGCGCCGGCGAGCATGGCCGTCTTCATTTTCATCAGGATGAGCATGATGTCGCCTCCGATTGGTGAAACGGCCCGCGGGTAGGGACCGCGGGCCGTTCCTTCAGCTCCACCTACCGGCTTAGGGTTACCGGGTCGGCGGCGCCGAGCTTGTCGGCCGGGATCGGGCCGGGAGGAGAGACCTGCTTCATGAGGTCATCGCTCCATTTGCCTTCCACCTTGATGTGCGCGGCGGCTCCGAGTTCGAAGGCCTCGATCAAGTTGTGGTTGAGATAGGCGTACACGCCGGGCTGACGGAAGGTATACAGCGCGGCTGCCGCCGAACCGCCGCGCACCAGCCAGGTCTCGAGATCCTTCTCCGGCGGGTTGTTGAACTTGCCGGTCTCCCAGACATAGTCGCCGTGCCCGCCGATCAGGTGCGGACGAGTGTCGCGGTTGGCCTGCGAATGCACGATCATCACGGTTTCGCCGACCTTCGCGGTCAATGCATTCTTGCCGGTCAGCGCACCGACCCGCCCGTTGAAGACCACGTGCGTCGGGATCAGCTTGCGCATCACCTCCGTGGTATCAGCATAGGACTCGCCGACCGTGTCGTAGGTCTTGTACTTGCCGTTTGCGTCCTTCGGTATGTAGAGGTCGTTTTCGCCGATGTAGAAGATCTTGTCGTAGTGCAGCGGCTTGCCGTCACGGTCCTTCAATCCATCACGCGGCAGCACCATCACTGTGCCATGCATGCCGGAGACCACGTGCCATGGGACCATGCCCTCCGGAGCGCAGTGATAGACGAAGACGCCCGGACGGGTCGCCTTCCAGCGCAGTACCGCCTGTTCGCCCGGATTGACCTTGGTCAGCGCGCCACCGCCCAACGCTCCGGTCGACGAGTGAAGGTCGATGTTGTGCGGCATGGAATTGGTTGCGGGATTGACCAGCGTCAGCTCCATGTAGTCGCCTTCGTGCACCACCATCATCGGGCCCGGCATCGAGCCATTGAAGGTCATCGCATGAAACTTGGTGCCGGCGTCGTCGACCACGACTTCCTTCTCCTGGACCGTAAGCTTGAACTCCACGATCTTCGGTCCGGCCTTGGTCGCCTGTTCGTGCGGATGCACGAAGGGCGGCGCGACCAGCTCGACTCGTTCGCGCGGCAGCTTGAGGTCGTCGGCAGCCAACGCCGGCGCACTTATCATCAGCGCCGCGATCGCGGCTCCCATCAGGGCGGTCCTTCTCGTCAGCATGATGCACTCCATCGCTTCATTCGTCCTAATTCGATGCGTGCATCATGTGCGATCTGGTCGCCAAGCACGTTGCGCTGGAACAAGGAGATGTCGATTTGTTCGACGAAGCGATCTGCTTGAGAATTTGCGGATGATCAAAGAGAACTGAGGGCTGACACGTTAAGGTAGCGACATGAAATCGAACGCAGTGCCTACCGCGGATATGATGGTCGACGACGTGATGCGTCGATGGCCGCTCGCGATAGGTGTCTTTCTCGACTTCAGGATGCTCTGTGTCGGCTGTCCGATCGGCGCTTTCCACTCGATCGAAGAAGCATGCGGCGAACACGGCGTAGACACCGACGTCTTCGTGTCGAAGCTTACGGCGAGAGCGGCTTAAGGCGCGCGCTTGTTTGCCCGAACGGCTTCTTCGCCTTCGGCGAGACTATGCAGCCGATGTGTGTCGCGCAGAACGATGCGCTGCCTGCCACCCTCGACCAGGCCCTGCTGCTCCCATGCGCTGAGAATCCGGCTGACCGTATGCAGCGTCGTTCCGGTCATCTCGGCGACGTCCTGCCGGCTGATCGGGAAGTCGATCTCGACACCGGCATCGACTTTCTTGCCAGCCTGTTTGGCGAGGCGCAGCAGCGCATGGGCGACGCGCTGCTCGACCTGCTCGCTCGACATCTCCATGACGCGTGCCTGCGTATCTTGAAGACGGCTCCCCACAGTCTGAAGCGCGGTGCTGGCGAGGCTTGGATATTTGACGATCAGCCGGTGCCAGGACGATGAGGGCCAGGCGAGCGCGATGCTGTCCACGGCGGCGACGGCCGTTGCCGGATAGTGCGTCAGGTTCATGGCCTGCGCGACGCCGAAGAGCTCGCCGGCCGAGACGTAGCGGGCCACGGACTGCTGCCCCTGCGATGTGGTCTTCTCGACGCGAAGATGTCCATGAAGCAAAACGAAGAAGCGATCCGCTTCCGCGCCCTGGTCGAACACCGCGGCTCCCTTCGAGTATCGAATCGAGCGCGCCTCGCGCAGCAGTTCGTCCTGTTCGGTCGGCGTAAGCCCGGCGAACATCGGCAGGTTCGCGACCAGCGAGCGGTCGACTGCGGCCATGAATATCCTCGTTCCAATATGCCGCGGGGACTATCCGCGGCCGATGCAAGCCTCAACGGCTCGTCAGGTTCTTAGCCCGGGATTCTACGACGAAGTTGAGCTGGCGCAACCTGGGCGGGGCGAGGCGGGGATATCTGACACGCGGGAGCCCGGTGGAGTTCGGGCGCAAGTTTCAGGAAATGGAAAGCATGAGACAAATTGTGATATTGGCGGGCGCTGCGGCGGTTCTAATCCTGGCCGGAAGCGCCCAGGCGGCGGACGTGGAAGTCAAGCTCCTGAACAGGGGGGCCGAAGGTGTGATGGTATTCGAGCCGTCCTTCGTGAAGATCGCGCCCGGCGACACGGTGAAGTTTCTGTCCACCGACAAGGGCCACAACGCCGAGTCCATCAAGGGCATGCTTCCCGACGGCGCAACGCCCTTCGTCGGCAAGAACAGCGAAGATATCGCCGTCAAGTTCGACAAGGAGGGTGTCTACGGCGTGAAATGTCTGCCTCACTACGGCATGGGCATGGTCGCCATGATCGTGGTCGGAACGCCCGGCAACGTCGATCAGGCCAAGGCGGTCCCACAGAGCGGCAAGGCAAAGCAGGTGTTTGCGACGCTCTTCGACAAACTCGAAGCCGGCAAGACCGCGTCCAAGTGACGGTTGATCGGCCCCAGCTTCGCTTCTGAGCCGGATGGACGAGTACCGCCTCGTCCATCCAAACGTCGTAACAGACGCCGGACTCGCCGGCACGAGAAACGCAGCGCCAGAAACCCGTCCGTGCGTGCACGGTCGGGTTCAAGATCGCAATCCTCATTGCGAAAGGCCTCAGGCGCATTGATATAGCGCAAAGCCGGACCTACTGACGCACCTTCTCTTCGACCGGACAGCAGGCAGCCTTGCTTTCGGGGAAAATCAGGATCGACGTTCGGTCCTCGAGCTTCCGTAGAATATCGTCGGTGATGGCCTCGAAAAGTTTGCGTTCGATCACGCGATCTCTTCGGCTGCGTCGTCGCAATCTTTCGAAAATCCGCATCGCGTCCTCCGTTGATGACGCATCCAATATTGCAGATCAGGGGCGTTGCGATCTTTGTCGGGGATCAAACACCTACGTGAAGGACACTGCAATTTGTGCTCCGACAAAGAGCCTGTGATCGCGGCGACCTACGGTTACCGCCATCAAGCGACGATGCAGAGAAGTTTCCGAGATCACGATGATCGGCGCCAGCATATCACGATGGACGATGAGCTACTTCGCGATGGCGATCGCCTGGCTGTTCGTCGCGCTGGCGTTGATGGTTGCGGGCGTCGGTTTTCCCGCGGCCGATCTGGCATCGCCGGACACGCTCGTCCTCGTGCACGTGGTCTGCATCGGATGGCTGAGCCTCGCAATGTGTGGCGCGCTGTTCCAGTTCGTGCCTGTGCTCGTGGCGAAGCCGCTGTTCTCGGAGAAGTGGGCTTTGCCTGCTCTGGGTCTTCTGACCGCCGGTCTCGCCTCGCTGCTCGCGGGCTTCCTGGCATTGGGTGGTCGGCTGCCGGCCTGGCTGTGGCTGCTTCCGCTCGGCGCAGTCCTGCTGATCGCTGGATTCGGGCTGATCGTCGTCGATCTCGGGCTGACCGCATGGCTGCGGCCGGTGGGGCCGGCTCGCTTTGTCCTCGTTGGCTTGGCCTCGCTCTGTGTCACCGTCGCCTTCGGCGCGATGTTCGCGTTCGCGCTGGCGGGGTGGGCGGGATCGGCCGGGCAATCGATTCTGGCTGGCGGCGTGCCGTTGCACGCGATCGCCGGTCTTGGCGGCTGGCTGACGATGACGGCGATGGGCGTCAGTTACCGACTGTTGTCCATGTTCATGCTTTCGCCTGACGTCGACGACCGGAAAAGCGGCACGACGCTATTGGCCGGCGGGCTCGCGATCGCCGTCACAGTGGTCGGTGGTGTGCTCGCGATCGAGGTCTTTGCCGGACTGAATGTCGCGCTATCGATAGCTGCCGTCCTTGGCCTCGTGACTGCGGCCCTATACGGGCGCGACGTGTTCGCAATCTTCCGCGCTCGCAAGCGGCGCCAGCTCGAGCTCAACACGCGGATGGCGACGCTGTCTTTCGCGAGCCTGGCGGCAACTGCGCTTCTGGGTGCAGCGCTTGTCGTGACCGGCGACTTTACCGCGCATGTCGGAGCGTTCGTCTTCCTCGCTGTCTTCGGCTGGCTGTCGGGCCTGGTCCTCGCCAAACTCTACAAGATCGTAGCTTTCCTGACCTGGCTCGAGACCTATGGTCCGGTGATGGGACGAACTCCGACTCCCCGCGTTCAGGACCTCGTCGCAGAGCGGAGGGCATCGAAGTGGTTCGTGATCTACTACGCGGCCGTCTGGACCGGAACGCTGATGCTGCTGGTCGACCAACCGTCGGGATTCCAAGCGGCTGCGATGGCGATGACGGCCGGAGTTATCGGCATCGTTCGCGAAGTGATCCGGACACGGCAGCTCGCTGATGTCGCGAACCCGCTGCGCTTTCCGGGCGGCGCCCGCGCGCCCCATCTGCTGTTTGCAAGAACTAAAACGAAACGGAGGGAAGAAGCATGACCGAATACATCGACGTAGATGTCCGTCCGATCCTGCGCACCGGCGGCGAGCCGTTCTCGGTCATCATGGCCGCAATCGAACGCCTGGAGCCAGGGAAGGGGCTCCGCCTTTACGCCACGTTCAAGCCGATCCCGCTATTCGCCGTGATGGCAGAGAGAGGGTTCATGCATTCCGAGCGCGCGCTCGACGGCGGCGAATGGGAAGTTCTGTTCACGCCGGCGGAGGCGACGGAGAACACGGCCGCTCCGAGCGGAACGCCGAGCTTCGACAATTGGCCGGAGCCCGCCGTGAAGCTCGACAATCGCGATCTCGATCCTCCTGAGCCTATGGTCCGGATCCTTGCGGCCGCCGAGAAACTGGGTCCCGGCGAGACTCTTTCCGCGCTGCTGCGCCGCGAGCCCGTCTTTCTGTTCCCGCAGCTCGAGAAGCGTGGATATCGCTGGCTCGGCGGGTTCACGCCTGACGGCGCGACCTACGAACTGACGGTGAGGGCTCCGTCATGACAAGCGAACTCGCCAGCCGGATTCGGGACGCGCTGCGTGTCGTGATCGATCCCGAGCTCGGTCACAACATCGTCGATCTCGGCTTCGTCTATGACATCTCGGTCGTCGGAGACGCCGTCCGCATCACAATGACGGCGACCACCCCGGGATGCCCCGCGACCGGTTTCCTGCAAGAAGGCGTGACGAGCTGTGTCGCGGAGGTGCCGGGCGTCGGCTCGGTCGATGTCGAGATGACGTTCGATCCGCCGTGGACGCCAGAACGCATTGAGCCGGCCGTCCGCGACTCGCTCGGCTTCGCTACAGTCAATTGACCTCGGGAATATGACATCCCCGGCAAGGGACGTCGCATTCACGACACGCGAACAGGTCGGCAAAAGTTGCTCGGTCCGGCAATTTTGATCCGGCTTCGCCGGTATCTCGCAGATTTATCTATCTGACTTCATTGTGCTTTTTCGTTGGCAGGCGGCTTGCAACGATCGCAGCGGTTGCGGCCATGACACCCAAAACATCCCGGCGGCCGCCCGGATCCAATTGGAGATGATGTAATGGGTATCTTCGGCGCCCTGACCACGTCCGTCGCCGGACTGCGGGCAAACTCGTACGCGCTGGAAAACATTTCCGGTAACATCGCGAACTCGCAGACGACCGGCTTCAAGCGGATCGACACCAGCTTCCTTGATCTCATTCCAGACACTGGCACGAACGCACAGCTCGCCGGAAGCGTGGTTGCGAACTCGCGCAGCACCAACACGATTGCCGGCTCCGTTCAGTCGGCTTCGGTCTCCACCTACATGGCGATCAACGGCGACGGCTTCTTCGCCGTGCAAAAGCCGGGCAGCATGTCCGACAACCAGCCGATATTCGACGGCGTCAACCGGTACACAAGGCGCGGCGACTTTACGCTGGACCAAAACGGATACCTCGTTAACGGTGCCGGCTATTATCTCGAGGGCGTGAAGATTGATCCGACGACCGGAAATCCCGCCGGAAGTACGCCGGAAGTCCTGAGGTTCCAGAACGATTTCCTGCCGTCGCAAGCAACCACCAAGATCGACTATCGCGCCAATCTCGCCAGCACCCCGCTGACAGCCAAGCGCCAAGCGTCAGTGCCAGGCTCGGAATTGCTGAGGCCTGCCGATTTTATATCCAATCCACGAACCCTTGGAACGGCCGCGACGCCGTTTGCCAACACACCCGTGACCGGTAATGCGCGGAACAACCTCGAGACGATCGCGAAACCTATTTCCGCAGCAACGTCCCTCGTGAGTGCGGCGGGCACGGATTCGCTCACGGCGGGCTTTGCCAGCGGTAACACTCTGGTGCTGAAGACCACCACGGGCGGTGTCACGACAACCGACACCATCTCATTCTATACTGGAGCCGCGCCCGCGCCTGTCGCCGGCACTACCTTTGTCGATCTCTCCACCGCGACGGTTGGAAGCCTTTTAACCACAATTGACGGTCTCACAGGCAATGCTTCGCCATCACCGGCGTCCAGCGTGTCGAGCACCGGCGCAATCACCTTGAATACGGGTACGGCAAATGACTTCAGCCTGGCCGCAGGTTCATCCGCATCGGCTGTCGCAGCGTTTCAAGCGCTGGGCTTCTCGGGCACCGTTGTAGGGATGCGCGCCGGCGGCGGGACAGCCGGCACCGGCGTCGTCATTGGCAGCGACAAGCAAGCCTTTCTGGATGAGTCGATCAGCGGGGGCGCGAGGACCGTGTATGACGGCAATGGCGCTCCGGTGAACCTGCAGTTCCGATGGGCCAAAGTCGAATCGTCCACCATGGGTGGGACGGACACCTGGAATCTCTTCTACCAGGTCAATTCCAACGCGACCGGAAACACCGTTGCCTGGCAGAACGTCGGAACGGACTTCAAGTTTGGTCCGAACGGACAGATGCAGCCGGTGGTCAGTCAGATCACGCTGTCCGGGCTTACCGTGGATGGGACCAGCCTCGGTAACGTCACAATGGCATTTGGCACCGGCGGACTAACGTCGTTTGCGGACACCAATGGCAACGTGCAGGTGAACCAACTGCAGCAGGACGGTTACGCCGCGGGTCAACTGCAAAGCGTGTCGGTCAGCGACGAGGGACGTGTCGTCGGCACCTACTCGAACGGCCGCACCATCGATCTTGCGGAGGTCTCCATTGCTACCTTCAACGGCGCCAACTTCCTGAAGCGTGTCGACGGCGGCGCCTTTGAAGTGACCAACGAATCCGGAGACGCGCTCTATGGGAAAGGCGGGAGCATTTCGGGCTCGTCGCTGGAATCGTCGAACACGGATATCGCCGACGAATTCACGAAATTGATCGTGACGCAGCAGGCCTATTCGGCGAACACCAAGGTGATCACGACAACGAACACGATGGTCCAGGATCTCCTCAACGTGATGCGGTAATTGACACCGGGCGCGCACGTAACCGCTTGAGAGCAGTCTTGTCATGAGTCTGAATGACGCCCTCGCCATCGCCATGTCCGGCCTTCGCGCCAATCAGGCGGCGATTTCGCTGGTCTCGTCGAACGTCGCCAATGCGGAAACGCCCGGCTACGTTCGCAAGACGGTCGACCAGGTCACGTCCTATGCCGGTGCGCATGGCAGCAACGTTGTCGTCGCCGGGATCAATCGTGAACTGGATCAATATATCCAGGCGCAGTTGCGCACGGAAACGTCGGGCGCGTCGTACGCCTCGCTTCGCTCGAACGTTCTGCAGCAACTGCAAAGCCTCTATGGAGATCCGGGTTCAATCGGAACGCTGGAGAGCGCATTTAACAACCTCACGACGGCGCTGCAGGCGCTCAATACCAGCGCTGACAGCCAGTCGGCCCGAATAGGCGTTCTCAACGCGGCGTCGACGCTGACGCAACAACTGAACTCGATGACGCAAGGTATTCAAACCTTGCGCGGGACCGCAGAGACCGGCATCAAGGACTCGGTCACGACGGCGAACAATCTGCTCAAGCAGATAGCGTCAATCAACAACAAATTGATGGCTAATCCATCCGGCGGCACGTCTACCGATGCGTCGACCGCCGCATTGCTCGATCAACGCGATCAATATGTGAATCAGCTTTCAGAGCTGATGGACATCCGTGTCACGACCAATAGCGTCAACCAGGTCACGGTTTTTACCGGCTCCGGCATCCAGCTCGTGGGTAACGAAGCCGCGACCCTGTCGTTCAATGCTCAGGCCACCGTTGGTGCAAATACGACGTGGAGCAGCGATCCCAATCAGAGCCAGCTTGGCTCCGTCGTACTTGAGTTTCCGGGCAGCGGCGCATCGATCGATCTCACGGCTACCGGTGCGATCAAATCGGGCAAGATCGCGGCTTATACCGAGCTACGAGACAAGACGTTAGTCACGGCACAGAACCAGCTCGACCAGTTTGCTGCGTCGCTGTCGAGCGCGTTGTCCGATCAGACAACAGCGGGCACGCCGATAACGGGCTCGCCAGTCCCGGCCGGAACGCCTTCGGGGTTTGCGCTCGATATCTCGGGCATGAAATCCGGCAACGTCATCCATCTCACTTACACTGATGCGGCGACCAATCAGCAGCGCGAAATCTCCTTCGTGCGCGTTGATGACCCCGGCGTGCTGCCGTTGTCGAACGATACGACCGCGAATCCGAATGATCAGGTGATCGGGATCGATTTCTCCGGATCGTTCTCGTCGGTGCTCGATCAGCTCAATGCTGCACTGGGCGGCAGCGTCACATTCAGCGGAACAAGCACATCGCTGAGCGTTCTGAGCAATCCCGCTTTCGCCCGGATCGATAGCGCTTCGGTTACGGTCACCAAGAACCCGAATGCGTTGAACGATGGCAGCCCGCAGATCGCCCTCTTCACTGATAGCGGGGCACCTTACAGCGGTGCGATCAGCGCGTCCGGATCTCAGATAACGGGTCTTGCGGGACGCCTGACCGTCAACAGCGCGCTGATCAATGATCCTGCCAAGCTCGTGACGTACGGGAGTTCGACGCCCGCAGGAGACACCACACGGCCCTCGTTCATCCTCAATCAGCTAAGCAACGCGAGTTACACGTTCGGTGCGCAGAGCGGGGTTGGTAGTGCGAGCGCACCGTTCAAGGGCACGCTGCTCAGCTTCATGCGGCAATTCACCAGTCAGCAGGGGGCGGATGCCGACGCGGCGAAGCAGCTTGCCGATGGTCAGAACGTCGTGCTCAGCACGCTCCAGCAGAAGATGTCGACGTCCTCGGGCGTGAACATGGATGAAGAGATGGCGCATCTCTTGTCGTTACAGAATGCTTATTCGGCAAACGCGCGCGTGATGTCGGCGGTCAACGACATGTACAAAACTCTGATGCAGGTATTGTGAGGCAGCCATGACGATATCCGGGGTTAGTCAACGCACATCCTACATCGGCTCGGGCATTCTCGATTTGCGCAGTCAGCTTGATACGCTGACGCAGCAACTCGCGTCCGGCAAGATCTCCAATACTTACGCGGGGCAGGGTAGTGGTCGCAGTCTTGCGATCGCGCTACGCGCGCAGATCACAGGGATAGGAGCCTATTCCGATACTGCGACCAATCTGAACACGCGCATTGGTGTCACTAACCTTTCACTGCAGCAGTTGGTGAAGATCGGGTCGGAAGTGAAGGGCGCCGCCGTCAGCGCAAGCTCGGATCTCGACGATGCGGGTCATACCTCGGGGCAGAAGACCGCATTGCTCGACTTCACCGATTCAGTCGACATGCTCAACGCGAAGTCAGGCGATCGCTATCTGTTTTCCGGCCGTGCTACGGATACCGCCCCTGTGGCATCGGCCGATGAGATCATGAACGGTCGTGGCGCGCAGGTAGCCGGACTGAAGCAGGTCATCGCCGAGCGAAAGATCGCTGATCTCGGTGTCAATCAGAACGGTCGCGTCGGCAGTGCCGTCGGTGCGCCGGCAACTTCAGTTGTTCTCACCGAGGAGGATGCAACACCGGCGCCTCCGCAGCAGGCGCAGCCGTTCGGGATCAAGCTCACCGGCGTATCCACAAATATAACGGGCGCTACTGTCACCCAGCCCGTCGACCTGCCCGCGACTGTTCCGCCGGCGCCACCGGCGACACCGGTGCAGAAGTCCATGTCGGTCGATCTTGGCGCGACCAATCCGAAGCCGGGTGACCAGGTCAAGTTCACCTTCACCATGCCCGATGGCACCAAGGAAGATATCGTCATGACGGCATCGAACACCACGCCGCTTGCCGCCAACAGCTTCCTGATTGGTGCCGATACCACTGCGACCGCGGCCAACCTGAACACGGCGCTCGGGACCTCGATGAAGAATTTGGCGAACGGTCCGATGGTGGCGGCGTCGGCGATGGAAGCCGGTGAGAACTTTTTCGATCAACCTCCGCTGCGCGTCGGGACGACGCCGCTTGCGTCGGCCACCACGCTTGTGGCCGGCACTCCCGACAACACCGTGATCTGGTACAACGGCGAACAGAATACTGCGGCGAACGGACCGGCGCGCGGATCGGCGGTAGCCCAGATCGATACATCCATCACGGTGCAGTATGGCGCCAGAGCCGACGAACCGGCATTGCGGTCGCAACTGCAGACAGTGGCAGTGTTTGCGGCCGTAACCACGTCGGCAACGGATCCCTATGCGAATGCCCAGGTTACTGCGCTCAACCAGCGCGTCGCAAACAGTTTGGCGACGGTGCCGGGGACCACGATTGAAAATATCCAGGCCGACTTCGCCGGCGCGCAGGGCTCGATCAAAGCGGCTACCGATCGGCAGGTTCAGACCAAGGCGATGGCCCAAACGATGCTGGATTCGATCGAAGGCATCAATGACGACGAAGTCGCGACCAAAATCCTGGCACTGCAGACTGCACTGCAGGCGTCTTATCAAACGACATCGATGCTTTACCAGATGAGTCTGGTCAAGTTCCTCTAAGGGAGAGACTCAATTTTCTTCTCGATCGCGAGTGCCGCCTCCAGCAAAATCTCGGCGACTTCTTGCTCTCGGCGTGGTCCGAGTCTCGTGCGAACGGCTGATACGGTGATCGCCGCGGCCGGCTGGCGATCGGGGGTCTTGATCCAGGTGGACAGCGATTTCGTTCCCTGCACCAGACCGGCCTCGCGCAGATTATAGCCTCTGCGCTTGGCCAAGGCGATTTGTGAAAGCACCGTCGCCACGCTGGTGCGATACCCGGCAAACCGCACTTCATTGGCAGTCACGATCTTGCGTGCGTCGGGCATCGGCATCGCGGCAAGAATCGCAACACCTGCACTGCTGACGCCGAGCGGACGTCTGGCGCCGACTTCGATCGACAGCACCTGGATCGGATAGAAGCCGATCCTGCGATCGACGCATAGCGTATCATTGCCGGTACGTACCGTCAGGAACAATGTGTCGCCGACCCGCTGCGAGGTTCGCGCCAGGATATCGTCCGCTGCGGCAAGCAGGGGTGAACGCGAGGGGCGCGCCAGCGCCAATTCCGGCACCTGTCCGCCGATCGCATAGCGGCCGGTCTTCTCGTGCCGTTCGACGATGCCTTCCTCGATCAGCACGTGAACGATCCGGTGCACCGTCGGCCGCGTCAGCCCGGTCGCCTGCACCACTTCGGTAAGCGGTACTCCGCTCTCCCTGCCAGCGGCGAGGATGCGCAGCACCATCAGCGCTCGCCGGATCGCCTGGGCACCTTGCCTCGGTTCCGTGGTCATGGCTTGCTGTCCATAATGTGGACAGAATTGGCGCAAAGCCGTCGACAAGTAAAGCCCGCTCGCCGAATGATCTCGCATCGCATCGAGGCGTCGGCTAGACGATCCCGATCGGACACTCAACGAGAACAGGGTGGAGACCTCATCCGCCGCGGCTTTGGGAGGATGTCACATGAGGTTTCTCGCTGTTGTGGTCGCGGCCGTCGCGGCGATGGCCATTGGACCGGTCGCGGCCCAGACATGGCCGGAGCGCAATGTCCGCTTGATCGTGCCATATCCCGCCGGCGGCAATGTCGACAGCGCTGCCCGCATCGTGGCTGACAAGCTGCAGCAACGGCTCGGGCAGGCCTTCATCGTCGAGAACAAGTCCGGCGCCGGTGGCCTGATCGCGGGCGAGGCGTTCGCGAAATCGGCGAAGGATGGTTATACGCTGTTCATCGGCGCCAACGGCCCGGTGCTGTTCGCCCCCGAGATCAACAAGCGCGAGGCCTATGTCTGGAAACGGGATTTCCTCCCGATCACGACCATCTCGATGACGCCCTTGGTGCTCGAGGTTCATCCCTCCGTTCAGGCAAAGACGCTGAAGGAATTTCTTGACCTAGCGCGCCGCGAGCCGGGCAAGCTCACCATGGCCTCCCCGGGGGCGGGGACGACCAATCATTTGCTCAGCGAACTGGCGCAATCGGAGCTCGGCCTGCAATGGGTCACAGTGCATTACCGTGGCAACGCGCCGGCGACCAATGACTTGATCGGCGGGCAGGTGCAGTTTGCGTTCGACCAGGTTTCCGTCGCGCTGCCCTTCGTCAAGAGCGGCGCGGTCCGTGTGCTTGCAGTCACCAGCGCGCATCGCCTCGCCTCGATGCCCGACGTGCCGACCTTCGCCGAACTCGGCTACAAGGATTTCGATGCGCAGACCTTCACCGGCCTGTTCGCGCCGGCCGGTACGCCTGACGCGATCGTAACGAAGCTGCACGACACCATGGCGGAGATCCTGAAGGATCCCGCGGTCGTCGAGAAATTCGACAAGCTCGGCGCCGAGGCCGTCGCGATGTCACCTGTGGAGTTCACGGCCTATTTGACACGCGAAGACGCCAAGTGGATTCCCATCGTCCGCAAGGCGAACATCCGGGCCGATTGAGGCCGGCGCGCATACGCCAGTCAAGCTTCGAGGCAGCATGCAGATTGACCCCTCAGAACTCGGCGCGGAACGCATCTACCGGCTGATGACCGGCATCGTCGTGCCGCGGCCGATCGCCTGGGTGACCAGCATGTCGCGCAAAGGTGTGCTCAATCTCGCCCCCTTCAGCGCCTTCACCTTTGTCTCGCAGAAGCCGCCGATGCTCGCCATCAGCATCGGCCGCAAGGCCGGCGTCTACAAGGACACCGCGCATAATATTCTCGATGCCGAAGAATACGTCATTCACATCGCCGACTCGCCGCTGATGACGGCATTGCATGAGAGTTCGGTCGAGCATCCGCCCGAGGTGAGCGAAGTCGAATTGCTCAAGCTCGAGACCGTGCCGAGCGAACGCATCAAGGTGCCGCGGCTCGCCGCGCCGCCGGTCGCCATGGAATGCCGGTTTCACCAATGTCTCGAATTCGGCGAGGCTCGCAGCCGGCTGATTGTCGGCGAGGTCCTGATGTTCCATCTCCGGGATGGGCTCGTGAACAACGGCAAGGTGGAAACCGAGGCGCTTGATCCGATCGCGCGTATCGCAGGCCCACGTTATGCCCGGCTCGGAGAGATCGTCACCCTGCGCGCCGTGTTCCAGGCACCGAAGTCGACCGATTGAGATCGTATACCAGTAAGACAGATATGACCGAACAATCCTCGCTTTCCGCAATCGGCAGCTACACGACCGGCGAGCGCGCCGCGATCATCTTCTCCTGCATGCTGGGCTTTGCGCTCGATCTCTACGACGTGCTCATCATGCCGTTCCTGATGAGCTCGATACAGTCGTCGCTAGGCATTTCGCTGACCCAGGTCGCGAGCGTGACGAGCCTGACCTTGATCGGGTCGGTGATCGGCGGAGCGCTATTCGGCTGGCTCGGCGACCGCATTGGTCGCAAGCAGGCACTGCAGCTCACGCTCGGCGTGTTCGCCGCCGGGTCGATCGCATCGGCGTTCGCCTGGGACTATTGGAGCCTGGCATTGCTCCGCTTCATCACCGGCATCGGGCTCGGCGGCGAATGGGGCGCCGGCATGGTGCTGTTCAATGAGGCCTGGAACAAGGATCGCCGCGGCATCGGCAGCGCCTTCATCCAGGGCAGCGCGGTCGTCGCGAGCGCCGGCGCCTCGATCATCGGGGTCTGGGCCACCACGTCGTTCAGCGTGGAATGGGGATGGCGTATTGCGCTCCTGACCGGTGGCTCGCCGATCCTGCTGATGATCTTCATCCGCTTCTTCATGCCGGAATCCAAGGCGTGGCTGCAGTTCGATCGCGCGCGCAAGAGCGGCTTGGTCGAGCGAAAGGTCAAGACCACCAATACGATGCTGCTGATGTTCCGGGGCCGGTTGCTGCCGATCTCGCTGATGTGCCTGGCGTGGATGATGGCCTACATGTTCTGCTACTACGGGATCGTCGTCTTCATGCCGACACTGATGCAGAAGTCGCTCGGTGCACCGCCTGAAGTCGTGCGCAACATCTCGGTGATCGCCTCCGTCGTCGGCGGCTGCTCGTATATCAGCATGGGCCTGCTCAACGACGCCTTCGGCCGGCGGTTCGGCGCGCTGTTGCCGGGTCTTGCGTGGGGCGCGATGGCCTGCGGCCTCTATGTCTTTGCGCATGACAGGTTCGCCGGCAGTCTGTTTGGCTTCCCGATGTTCTGGGTTTACATCGCCTTCGTGATCGGCAACTCGGCGCTCGGCGTGGTCGGCACCTGGCTGTCGGAAATCTATCCGATCGAAGTGCGCTCGACCGCGGTATCCTTCATCTACATGGCGGGCCGCGGCATCGGCAGCTTTGCGCCGATCGTCGTTCCGCTGGCGGCCGGTTGGTTCGGTGGCCAGCTTGCGTTCGGCATGATGATCGCCGTGCCCGCCATCGTCATCTTCCTGGCGATGACCCTGTCCTTGCCCGAGACGCGCGGGCGCGAACTGGCGGCCGCCGGTGCCCAGCGTAGCGGTCAGACCGCGTGAAACTCTCGCCGAAGGAAAGCATGCGATGCGACTATTGAGCTATCTCGTGAATGGCCAGCCACATTATGGTGTGGCTGATGACAGTGGGGTCGTCGATCTGACGGTACGGATCGGCGCAGAATTTCCCGATCTGAAGACGCTGATCGCGCGCGATGGCCTTTCGTCGGCCCGACAGGCTTCGGCCGGCCAGCGTCCCGATCATGCGCTGGACGAATTGACGCTGCTGCCGCCAGTATTGGCGCCGGAAAAGTTCTGGTGCATTGGCGTGAACTACAAGGACCGCAACGCCGAATACAAGGACAACTCGGACCTGCCGAAATATCCGAGCCTGTTCGTACGCAATTCCTCGTCGGTGGTCGGATCGGGGCAGGGGATCGAGAAGCCGAAAGTCTCCGACCAACTCGACTATGAGGGCGAACTGGTCATCGTGATCGGCAAGCAGGGTCGGCACATCGCGCGTGAAGACGCCTTCTCGCATATCTTCGGCATGACGCTGTGCAACGAGGGCAGTGTGCGAGACTGGCTGCATCATGGCAAGTTCAACGTCACGCAGGGCAAGAATTTCGATCGCTCCGGCAGCATCGGCCCCTGGATTGTGACGTCGGATGAATGCGATCCGCGAGGACCGCACGACATTATCACCCGCGTCAATGGCGAGGTCAGGCAGCAGGACAGTACCGAGCGGCTGATGTTCCCGTTCGATTTCCTGATCGCCTATCTCTCCACATTTGCGACCCTGAAGCCCGGCGACATGATCGCGACCGGTACGCCGACCGGCGCCGGCGCCCGGTTCGATCCGCCGCGTTGGCTCAAACCCGGTGATGTGGTCGAGGTGGAGTCGTCGCGGATCGGCGTGCTGCGCAACGCGGTGGTTGCGGAGCAATAGCGCCATGCTCGATCCCTCCATCATCCGGCACCTCGCAGAGCGGCTTGACGAGGCCGAACGGACCAAGACACTCATCACCATGTTCACGCGCGAGCATCCGGATCTCACGATCGAGGATGCCTATGCGATCCAGCGCGCCTGGACGCGTCTGCAGCTCGATCGTGGCCGCGTCATCAAGGGCCACAAGATCGGCCTGACCTCGAAAGCGATGCAGAATGCGGTCGGCATCGCCGAACCCGATTATGGCGTGCTGTTCGCCGACATGTTCTATCCGGATGCGAGCGCGATTCCGTTCGATCGCTTCCATGCGCCGCGGATCGAGGTCGAGCTTGCCTTCGTGCTGAAGGCGCCGCTGCGCGGCCCGGACTGCTCCATCTTCGACGTGCTCAACGCCACCGATTACGTGACGCCCGCGCTCGAAATCCTCGAGACCCGCATGCATCGCGTCGATCCCCAGACCGGCCAGACCCGTAAGGTCATGGACACGATTTCGGACAATGCCGCCAATGCCGCTCTCGTGCTCGGCGGCCGTCCGTTCCGGCCGCTCGAGGCGGATCTACGCTGGATCGGCGCGCTGCTGTTCCGCAATGGACAGGTCGAGGAGACCGGACTTGCCGCCGGCGTGCTCAACCATCCGGCCAACGGCATCGCCTGGCTCGCCAATCGCCTGGCACCGCATGACGAGCAATTGGGTGCCGGCGAAGTCGTGCTCGCCGGATCGTTCACGCGACCGGTCGATATCCGCCGCGGAGATACCTTCCACGCCGATTACGGACCATTCGGCTCGGTGTCCTGCCAATTTGTCTGAACCAGACCAGCAGAGGGAAAGCGATGACCGGTCAAGCACGGCGCAGAAGCGTCCACATCGGCGGCTTTAAGCACGCCAATCCGATCCCGAACGCCTCTCGCATCGGCAATCTCGTGATGTCCGGCGTTATCCTCGGCCGCGATCCCGCGACCGGAGCGATGCCGGAGAGCCTGGAGGCGCAATGCGCCAACATGTTCGCGCATATGAAGGCGACCGTCGAGGCCGCCGGTGGCAGCACCGACGACATCATCAAGATGACGGTCTGGCTCAAGGACCGTTCGCAGCGCGGGCCTGTCAACGCCGAGTGGCTGAAGATGTTTCCCGACGAGCACTCACGCCCCGCGCGTCATGCGCTGCCGATGGACATGGAAGGCGGTGCGCTGGTTCAGTGCGATTTCACCGCCGTGATTGACTAAGGAGTTTGCCGTGCCGACCTACTTGCCCTTCGATCCAAATCCGCGCCGGCCTTCGAAACTGCCGCCGCCAAAGACTGTCGACAGCCAGTTTCACGTGCTGGGGCCGCTGGAGAAATATCCGGTACGTCCGGGCGCTGCCTATCAGATGCCGACCGCAACGTGGGAGGCGGCGCTGCGGGTGCACAAGGCGCTCGGGATCGAGCGCGGCGTGATCGTGCAGACCACGACCTATGGCGCGGACCACACTGTCGTGCTCGATGGTCTCGCGGCAATGGGCCCGAACTATCGCGGCTGTGCCAACGCGCTGGTGTTCGCCGAAGCCGATGATGCCTACCTCGCCAAGTTGCATGAGGCAGGGGTCCGCGGCGCGCGCTTCAGTTTCCGGCAGGAACTAGGGGCCGTGCTGTCGGACAAGGATTTTGCGCGGGCGATCGCGCGCATCCGCGAGCTCGGCTGGTACGTCAAGATCCAGCCGGAGAAGGACGGCATCATCTCCAGCGTCGAGAAGTACCAATCGCTCGACGTGCCGGTGCTGATCGATCACATGGCGCGTCCCGACCCGACCCGCGGCAAGAACGATCCGAATCTGCAGAAGATGCTTGAGCTGCTGTCGAAGGGCAATTTCTGGGTCATGCTGTCGCTCGGGGAGAAGACCTCGAAGGCCGGTCCGCCCTGGGAAGATGTCATTCCCATCGCGCGCACCTATATCGAGGCCGCGCCGGACCGCTGCATCTGGGCCACCGACTGGCCGCATCCGGTTTCGGTCGTGCAGCCGCCCAACGACGCCGATCTTCTCGAACTCATGTACAAGTATGCGCCTGACGAGACGACCTTGGAAAAGATCCTTGTTCACAATCCGGCAAAACTATTCGGATTCTAGAGCTCGGCCTCGGGGTATCCTGCTTACGATCTGCCACGCGTGGTTGCGCCCGCCGATCTGGCGGTCGCCGCGCTCCTGGCGTTGTGCTTCACAGTCAACGGCGCGGTAAGCGAGTCACGTGCGCTTTGGGGTAACAGGGCAAGTCGAGCAGGGTTTGCGAAAAGGATCCGGCTGCTTGAACTCTATCCCGGAGCGGACACATTGCTGTGCCGCCTCAGATGGATCGTTGGGCTATTGCTCAACTGATGAGCATATGATCCTATTGTGGGATGAAACCCAGCCTCCTGCAGCCTGATCTGGTCATCTTCGACTGCGACGGCGTCCTCGTGGATAGCGAGATATTGAGCTGTCAGTGCCTGTCAGAGGTCCTTGGCGAATTCGGCATCGAGCTCAGCAGGGACGATGCCCTCGAACTGTTTCTTGGCCGCAGCACGACGGCCATCCTGCAACACTACCAGGCGGACCAACGCCTCGTTCCCGAGAACTTTCTGGTCGCGTTGAAGGCGCGGGTGCTGCAACGGTTCAGGCGTTCGCTGCGGCCTGTCCTTGGAGTGGGGTCATTGATCTCCAGCCTGCAAATGCCGTTTTGTGTTGCATCGTCCAGCGATCTCGACCGGGTATCGCTTTCGCTGGCATTGACCGGTCTGGCGCCGCATTTCGGCGACAGGGTGTACACGGCGCAGATGGTGGCGCGCGGCAAGCCGGCCCCCGACCTTTTTCTCTATGCGGCTGCGCAGATGCGCGCCGCGCCCCAGCGCACGCTTGTCATCGAAGACAGTGTAAGCGGCGTGACCGCAGCAAAGGCCGCCGGCATGACCGTATGGGGCTTTATCGGTGGCAGTCACTACCAGTCTGGCGATCAGCATAGCAAGCTGCGCGATGCCGGCGCAGATCGTGTCTTTGACCGGATGGCGGACTTCTGGGACGAAAGATAGCGGGCTTTCATGGCAGCACTGGAGAACGAGAAATCCCGTCTTGACGACGCCGCGCGCGCCGGCTGGCTCTATTTCATCGCCGGCCATACGCAGGATGAGATCGCCAAGATGCTGCAGGTCTCGCGCGCGTCCGCGCAGCGTCTGGTATCGCTTTGCCTCGCAGAACGCCTGATCACCTTCCGCCTCGAACATCCTATCGCCGCATGCATGGAACTGGCGTCGAAGCTCAAGGATCGCTTCGATCTCGTTCACTGCGAGGTGGTGCCGTCGGACCCGGCATCGCCGCATTCCACTGCCGGCATCGCGGAACGTTGCGCCAACCTGCTGGACTCGACCCTGCGCCTGGAAACCCCGGTCATTGTCGCATTGGGCACCGGGCGCGCGGTGCGCGCTGCAGTGGAGCGAGTCACGCCGATCGAGCGGCCGAATCACCAGATCGTCTCGCTGGTCGGAAACATCTCGGCGGACGGCTCGGCGAGTTTCTTCGATACGGTGGGACGCCTTGCCGATCGCACCGGTGCCCGCCACTATCCGATGCCTCTGCCATTCCTGATGTCGACGGAAGACGAGCGCAACCGCATGAACCGGATCGAGCCAATCGCCAAGATCCAGGCGATTGCTGCGAGAGCCGACCTGCGTCTCATCGGCATCGGTCAGATGGACCAGAAGGCCCAGGTGCATGTTGACGGCTTCGTCAGCCGCGAAGAGCTGTTCGAGATGATGCGGCTTGGCGCCATCGGCGAAGTCACGGGTTGGGCCTATGACGCCAAGGGCCGGCTCATCAAGGGGGGCACGAACAAGCGGTTGACCAGTATCCCCCCGCAGGTGCCGGCGCGGACCACTACGATCGCCGCGGCGATCGGGCAGGCCAAGGTTCCGGCGATTAGCGCCGCGCTGATTGGGCGCCTCGTCAACGGTCTCATCACCGACGAAGCAACGGCCCGGGCTATCCTCGATCGATAGCGGCGGCACGATCGTCGTGCCTTCCTGAACAAAACGGATTTTCTCTCCGGCGCTGCGGGCAGCCGGATCGCGTGCGTCAGCTTGACAAGCTGAAACGTTGATGTGAACATACGCCCAACGCGTGGGCATATGCTCAAACGCGATGATGGGAGGTTACCGTGAAAAACGTCCATGGCGCCCTTCTGGGCGCGGCTGCGCTCTTGCTCTCAACTCCCTCACTCGCCCAGACCGCCCTGACGATTGCCACCGTCAACAACGGCGACATGATCCGCATGCAGGGATTGACGAGCGACTTCACCAGCAAGAATCCGGACATCACGGTCAAATGGGTGACGCTTGAGGAGAACGTGCTGCGCCAGCGCGTCACCACCGATATCGCGACCAAGGGCGGCCAGTTCGACGTCCTGACCATCGGCACCTATGAGGTGCCGATCTGGGCCAAGAAGAACTGGCTGGTGCCGCTCGACAAGCTCGGTGCCGATTACGACGTCGCCGATCTCTTGCCGAGGATCAAGGACGCGGTGTCCGTCTCCGGCAAGCTTTATGCGGCGCCGTTCTATGGCGAAAGCTCGATGACCATGTATCGCACCGACCTGTTCCAGAAGGCCGGGCTTACCATGCCGGAAAATCCGAGCTGGGATTTCGTGATCAGTGCGGCCAAGAAGCTGACCGATAAGGAGGCCGGCGTTTACGGCATCTGCCTGCGTGGCAAGGCCGGCTGGGGTGAGAACATGGCGTTTCTCACCGCCATGGCCAATTCCTACGGTGCACGCTGGTTCGACGAGAAGTGGGTGCCGCAGTTCGACAAGCCCGAATGGAAGAAGACACTGGCAACCTATGTCGATCTGATGAAGGAGGCGGGGCCTCCCGGCGCCAGTTCGAACGGCTTCAACGAAAACCTGGCGCTGTTCAATGCCGGCAAATGCGCGATGTGGATCGACGCAACGGTTGCGGCGTCGTTTGTGACCAATCCAAAGGACTCCACGGTCGCCGACAAGGTCGGCTTTGCGCTCGCGCCGAACGCCGGGCTTGGCAAGAACGCGAACTGGCTGTGGGCCTGGAACCTCGCGATTCCCGCCGGCTCCAAGAAGGTCGAGGCCGCAGAAAAGTTCATCGCCTGGGCGACCGGCAAGGACTACGCAAAACTGGTTGCGTCGAAGGAGGGGTGGGCCAACGTGCCGCCGGGTACGCGAACGTCGCTATACCAGAACCCTGACTACCTGAAAGTCGCGCCGTTCGCCAAATTGACGCTGGCGTCGATCGATGCCGCCGATCCGAACAAGCCGACGGTGCAACCGGTGCCTTACGTTGGCGTGCAGTATGCGGCGATCCCGGAATTCCAGGGCATCGGCACCTCGGTCGGCCAGCAGTTCTCCGCGGCGCTGTCGGGCTCGACCAGCGTGGACGCGGCGTTGTCGGCGGCGCAGGCGTCGACGGAGCGGGAAATGAAGCGCGCCGGCTACATCAAATAGGTGGCTCCCTTGGCTCAGACTCCCGAGCTAAGCCCTTCGCAGCCATCCGGCAGCTTGCACCGGATGGCTGCACCGGCTTTGCAGTCGACGGAAACGGGAACCGGGACCCGACAAACGCAACTGCTCGCACGGATGCTGCTGACGCCAGCGGTCGCGCTGCTGTTCATCTGGATGATCGTCCCCTTGGCGCTGACGATCTATTTCTCGCTGCTGCGTTACAATCTGCTCGACTCCGAATCCGCGCAGTTCGTCGGCTTTGAGAATTTTCGCTATTTCCTGACCGATCCGGCTTTCCTCGCTTCGCTGCAGAACACACTGGTTCTGGTCGGGTCCGTGCTTGGACTGACCATCCTGCTTGGAATTCCGCTCGCGCTGTTGCTCGACCAGCCGGTCATCGGCCGCAACATCGTGCGGCTGATGGTGATCGCGCCATTCTTCGTGATGCCGACGGTCAGCGCCCTGATCTGGAAGAACCTTCTGATGCATCCGGTGTCTGGCCTGTTCGCCTGGATCGCAAAGCTGTTCGGCGCGCCATCGATCGACTGGTTCAACGACGTGCCGCTATTCGCAATCATCCTGATCGTCTCCTGGCAATGGCTGCCGTTTGCAACGCTGATCCTTCTGACAGCGCTGCAATCTCTCGATGAGGAGCAGAAGGAGGCGGCTGAGATGGACGGCGCCGGCGCGCTGTCGACCTTCATCTACATCACGCTGCCGCATCTGGCCCGACCGATCACTGTCGTGATCCTGATCGAGACGATTTTCCTTCTGACCGTGTTCGCCGAGATCTTCGTCACCACCGGCGGAGGGCCGGGATTGCAGACCACCAACATCGCCTTCCTGATCTATTCGCAGGCGCTGATCCAGTATGATGTCGGCGGTGCCTCGGCGGGCGGGTTGGTGGCAGTGGTAATCGCCAACATCGTGGCTTTCTTCCTGGTCAGGATCGTCGGCCGGAATTTGGAGGCCTGACGCATGGCGCGGATGGCAACAAGCAGGCATGTGGCGGTCTCGACCATTGCGGCGTGGCTGGTCGGCTTCCTGATCTTCTTCCCGATCCTGTGGATGGTGTTGGCGAGCTTCAAGACCGAACTCGACGCCTTCGCCATACCGCCAAAATTCCTGTTCTTTCACTGGACCACGGAAAATTATGCCGCCGTGCAGGAGCGCAGCGACTATGTCCATCATGCGCTCAACTCCATCATTGTGGCAGGCGGCTCGACGCTGATCGCGCTGCTGATTGCGATTCCCGCCGCGTGGTCGATGGCGTTCTCGCCGACCAAACGCACCAAGGATGTGCTGCTCTGGATGCTATCGACAAAGATGATGCCGCCGGTCGGCGTGCTGGTGCCGATCTATCTGATCTACCGCGATTTCGGCTTGCTCGATACTTTGACTGGTCTCGTCTTCATCCTCTGCCTCGGCAATCTGCCGATCGTGATCTGGATGCTGTTTACCTATTTCAAGGAAATCCCGAAGGACATCCTCGAAGCCGCACGCATGGACGGAGCAACGATCAGCCGCGAACTCGTCTATGTGCTGACGCCGATGGCCGTACCGGGGCTTGCATCAACGTTGCTCTTGAATTTGATCCTCGCCTGGAACGAGGCGTTCTGGACGTTGAACCTCTCGACGCTGCAGGCCGCGCCGCTGACCGTGTTCATCGCGTCCTATTCGAGTCCCGAGGGGCTGTTCTGGGCCAAGCTCTCGGCCGCTTCCACGCTCGCGATCGCGCCGATCCTGGTGCTCGGCTGGTTCAGCCAGCGCCAGCTCGTCCGCGGCCTGACTTTTGGCGCGGTCAAGTAAAACGGAAAGGCTGGAGCCATGGGTCAGATCACGCTTCAGAATGTCCAGAAATCGTTCGGGCCCGTTCACATCATCAAGGGCGCCGATCTGGATATCTCGGATGGTTCCTTTGTCGTTTTCGTCGGCCCCTCCGGCTGCGGCAAGACCACTCTTCTCCGCCTGATCGCCGGGCTCGAGGACGTCAGCGGCGGCAATATCCTGATCGACGGCAAGAACGTCGTTGACGTTCCGCCTGCCAAGCGCGGCTTGTCGATGGTCTTCCAATCCTATGCGCTCTATCCGCATATGAGCGTGCGCGGCAACATCGCCTTCGGCCTGAAGATGGCGGGTCTGCCGAAAGCCGAGATCAACCGGAAGGTGGAGGCCGCGGCAGCAACCCTTAATCTGACGCCGTATCTCGACAGGAAGCCGCGCGAATTGTCGGGGGGCCAGCGCCAGCGCGTCGCGATCGGGCGGGCCATCGTCCGTGAGCCGAAGGCGTTTCTGTTCGACGAGCCGCTGTCAAATCTCGACGCCGCGCTGCGCGTGCAGATGCGCCTGGAGGTCACGCGGCTGCAGAAGCAGCTTGGCACGACGGCCATCTATGTCACGCACGACCAGGTGGAGGCGATGACAATGGCGGACAAGATTGTGGTGCTCAATGGCGGCAAGATCGAGCAATACGGGACGCCGCTCGAACTCTACGAAAAGCCGGCCAATCTGTTCGTCGCCGGCTTCATCGGCTCGCCGAAAATGAACTTCATCTCCGGCGAGGTCGCAGGCCGCCATGACGCGGCCACCATTGGCGTTCGCCCCGAGCACCTGAAAATCGCGCGCGACGGCGAGGGATGGCCGGGAAGCATCATGGTCGCCGAGCATCTCGGCAGCGACACCTTTCTCTATGTCGACGCTGGCGCAATCGGAACACTCACCGCGCGCCACGTTGGCGAGCTCGATTTGAGCGCCGGCGACCGTGTCCTGCTGTCGCCGGATCCCGGCCGCCTGCATCGGTTCGATGAAAGCGGAAAATCGCTGCGGGCTTAACAGGAAGACCAAGATGTATCTGGAAAAATTCAAACTACCCGGCAAGACCGCAGTCGTAACCGGGGGCGGGCAGGGGATCGGCCTCGCCTGTGCCGAGGCGCTGGCCGAGGCCGGCGCGAGGGTTGTGATTGCCGATCGCGATGCGGCGGTAGCCGGCGAAGCGGGTGCCTATTTGAGCGGGAAGGGCTATCAGGCCGAGGTCGCGGTCGTGGACGTGACGGATTCACGGCGCGTTACCGAGATTGCCGACGAACTCGTCGCTCGCTACGGCCGGGTCGATGTCCTCGTCAACAATGCCGGCATCGCGCGCAGCGAGACTCCGGCCGAAACCGTGACCGACGAGCACTGGCTGAATGTCATCGACGTCAATCTCAACGGCACCTTCTGGTGCTGCCGCGCCTTCGGCAAGCACATGCTTCAGGCGCGGACGGGCAATATCGTCAATATCGGCTCGATGTCCGGTTTCATCGTCAATAAGCCGCAGGAGCAGTGCTACTACAACGCCTCCAAGGCTGCGGTGCACCATCTGACCAAATCGCTCGCAGCCGAATGGGGCGCGCGCGGCGTGCGCGTCAACGCGGTGGCGCCGACCTACATCGAGACGCCCCTGAACGCATTCGTGAAGGACAACCGCCGCATGTACGACGCCTGGATCGGCGGCACCCCGATGGCGCGGATGGGGCAGGTGGAGGAGATCGCCTCTGTGGTCCTGTTCCTGTCATCGGAAGCGGCCAGCCTCATGACCGGAAGCATCGTTCTTGTCGATGGTGGCTATACTTGCTGGTAAGCTTGCGTCAAAACTGACGGGAGCGAACATGCGGCAAGCCTTCATCGGCATCGACGTCGGAACCTCCAGCACGCGCGCGGGCATCTTCGACGAAAACGGAGTCCTGCTCGCAACTGCAAAACACCCGATCGCGGTCTGGCACGAGGCAGGCGACATTGTAGAGCAGTCGTCGTCAGACATCTGGGCGGCCAGCGTCTCGGCCGTCCGCAGCGCGATGGCAGTAGCCGCGATATCGCCGGAGCTCGTGAAGGGCATTGGCTTCGACGCGACCTGCTCGCTGGTCGCCCTCGATCGGCATGGCGGACCGCTGACGGTGAGTACATCCGGCGACAAGCAGCGCAATGTCATCGTCTGGATGGATCATCGCGCGATCGAGGAAGCGCGGCTGATCAACGATAAGCAGGATGAGGTGCTGCGCTATGTCGGCGGCTCCATCTCGCCCGAGATGGAGATGCCGAAGCTGCTCTGGCTGAAGCGGCACTTGCGCGACAGTTTTGATCGCGCCGGGCATTTCTTCGACCTGGCCGACTTCCTCTCGTGGCGCGCGACAGGGTCGCTCGCGCGCTCGACCTGCACGGTGACCTGCAAGTGGAACTACCTCGCGCATGAAGGGCGTTGGAGCGCGCCATATTTTCAGCGCGTGGGCTTGCAGGAATTCGTCGAGGACGAATATCGCAGGATCGGCACCGAGATCGTCGCTCCTGGAACGCGGCTGGGGCTTGGCCTGACCGAACAGGCGGCACGAGATTTCGGGCTGAGACCGGGGACGCCGGTCGGCGCCTCGTTGATCGATGCGCACGCCGGCGGGCTCGGCGCGATCGGCGGCCGGGACGCATCGGGTGCTGAAGTCGATGTCTGCGATCGCCTCGCCTACATCATGGGGACCTCCGCCTGCATCATGGCGACAACGGTCGATCCCTGTTTTGTACCCGGCGTGTGGGGACCGTATTACTCGGGCATGGTGCCCGGCTTCTGGCTCAACGAAGGCGGACAATCGGCGGCGGGTGCTGCGATCGATTATTTGATCCGCTCCCATCCCGCCTACATCGAGGCAAGCGACGCGGCAAGGCGCAACGGCGTGGAGATCATCCAGATCCTCGAGGAGCGGATCATGGCCCGTGCTGGGCAGGCGAGCAGGGCGGCGCTGCTGGCGCGCGACCTTCATGTGCTGCCGGAATTCCTCGGCAACCGCTCGCCTTATGCCGATCCCGATACACGCGCCGTCATTGCCGGCCTCGATCTCGATACGGATATCTGCGCGATGGAGCGTCTGTTCGTGGCGGGGTTGTGCGGGCTCGCCTATGGCCTCGCCGACGTCATCGATGCCTTCAAGGCGCAGGGGGTCAACAGCAAGCTGATCGTCATGGGCGGCGGCGCAGGAAGGAGCCCGCTGGTGCGGCAGATCATGGCCGATACGACCGGCCTCACGGTGGCACTACCGCAAACGGCGGAGCCGGTTCTGCTCGGCGCGGCCATGCTCGGCGCCGTCGCTGCCGGCGCCTATGCCTCGCTCGGCGAGACCATGGCCGCGATGTCGGCGCTCGGTCGCCTGACCGAGCCGGCCGCGCCGGGCATGGAAGAATTCCACCGCCGAAAGCGCGAGGTCTACAGGTTGTTGCGCGGGCTTGATCGCGGAAGCCGTGAGGCGATGCGCGGTTTTGAGATCATCTCGAAAGGTCGCGAACGATGCTGCTGAGCTGTGGCGATGCGCTGATCGATTTTGTGCCGGTTACGACCGCAGACGGTCACGAAGCGGTACGACCGGCAGTCGGCGGGTCTTGCCTCAACGTTGCGGTCGGACTGGCGCGGCTTGGCGCGCCGACCGGCTTTGTCGGTGGCGTCTCGACCGATCTGTTCGGCCGCATGATCGCCGACCACGCCGCCGCATCCGGCGTCGACCTTCGCTATGCCACCCGCAGCGATCGCCAGACCACGCTTGCTTTCGTCCGAATGGTCGCGGGCGAGTCGCAATATGCGTTTTATGACGCGGAGACGGCCACCCGGGAATGGACCTATTCGCACGGCAAAATTCCGTTCGAGACGATCGAGGCCGTCCACATCGGCTCAACGACGCTGGTCAACGAGAGGGGAGCCGCGGAAACCGCCGCGATGGTCGCCGATGCCAAATCATCGGCGACGATTTCGTTCGACCCGAACTGCAGGCCCAATCTGGTCAAGGACAAGACAGCCTATCTCGCGCGCATGGACGGGTTTGTCGACAGCGCGGACATCGTTCGCATGTCGGACGTTGACTTCGACTATCTCTACGGGAAAGAGGCTTACGCAGCGAAGGCGGAAGAGTTCCTGGCTGGAGGCGGCAGCCTGTTTGTCGTCACGCGCGGAACGAAGGGAGCCCAGGCCTGGCATTCGGCGGCCGGTGCCATCGAAGTCGGGTCACCCGCGATCACCGTCGTGGACACGATCGGCGCAGGCGACAGCTTTCAGGCCGCGCTGCTGTTTGCGCTGCATAAGCAGGGTAGACTCGGCAGGAGCGGACTGAGGGACACCAACGCGAACGAGCTTCGCTGCGCGCTGGCATTTGCCTGCAGTTGCGCTGCGCTGACCTGCACGCGGGTTGGGGCAGATCCGCCCCGCAGCAACGAAGTTGCTTGGACGTGTTAGAGGCGTTGGGCGCCTCTAGGTGCAAGGCGGCTTAGGCGACCGCAATAAACATCGCGACGCTCGAAAGATACGCGCGGCCAATAATCGACGTTATGCCACCGGTGAGCCAACCCTCATGGTTTTGTTAAATCGTTTCATTGACAGGCCGTCCATAACGGCACATAGTCTCTAACCAAGTGCTGAAAGAACAATCAGAGGGAAGGGACGCCGACGCTCGGGCTGGGTGCAGACTTCGCTCAAGCGGCCAAGCTGGAATAATTACAAAGCAAAATCAATATATTGTTTGAATGTTGCGTCCATCCTCTGGTGGGGTGACGCGACTGCGCGAAGCTAAGTGTCGCGCGCCTCGCAACACGCGCTGGCAGAAAAACAAGCAAAAATAAATGAAACGATCCATATCGGAGGGTGGAAATGAAGATAACGCGTCGTGACTTGCTGTTGGCCGGCGCCGCAATCAGCGCTTCGAGTGTCGTGTGCGGGCCGTCCGCGCTCGCCGCCGGACCGGAGCTCAAACTGGGCGTCGTCGGTGTGCTTTCCGGGCCGGCTGCGCAGTGGGGACTCGCCCTCAAGGGCGCGGCGGAGTTCGCCGCTGCGGAGGCCAATCGCGACGGCCTGGTCAAGATCGACGGCGCGCCCTGTCAAGTCAGTGTCGTTGCGATCGATAGCAAATACACCGCAGAGGGCGCCGCCGCGGCAGCAAATACGCTCGCGGGGCAGGGCGTAAAATTTATCATCGGTCCCATCGGTTCACCCGAACTCACCGGGCTGAAGCCCATCGCCAAACGCAATTCGATGCTGGTGATGGGCAATGGCTACGCCAAGGATGCGCTGGGTCCGCAATGGCCGTTGGTGTTCCATGTCGGCCCTGGTCCGTCGGGATGGGCCGATCCGATCATCAAGATCGCCAAGCAGAAATTCGGCATCAAGAGCGTTGTCCTCGTTGCTCCGAACGACCAGGGGGGCACGGATATCGCAAGCGTCGATGCGGACGCCTACAAGAAGAACGGTATCGCTGCGACTGAGGAGTACTACCAGCGCGGCACCACCAATTTTGCGCCGATCGTGACGCGCATCATGAACGCAAAACCGGAGGCCGTGGATCTCGCGTCCTCGCCGCCCGGCGACGCCGGCATCATGGTCAAGCAATTGCGCCAAGCCGGGTTCGAAGGACCGATCGGGCGCCTCGGTGGCCCAGGCTATGGCGAGATCTCGCGGGTTGCCGGCGGCGACCCCGTGCTGAAGGACTTCTATTGGTACGAGCCGGTTCTGGTCGACGAGAAGGTCCAACTGATCGCCGACGAATACAAGAAGCTGTTCGGCACCGAGCGGCCTGAGAACAATTTGTTTTTCCAGTGGGTGTCCGGCACTCGCATGGTCCTAAAGGCGATCGCGAAAGCGGGTACGATCACCGACACCGAAAAGGTGGCTCAGGCTCTCCGTGCATTGCCCGTGGACGATCCAAATGTCGGTTCAGGACATTGGATCGGCAAGGAATTCTTCGGCATCAACCATGAGCTATCGTTCCCCTTCGGCGTGGGATTGGTCACTGACGGAAAATTGCAGCCGATCGTTCCGGTCGAAGCGGCCACGGGCAAGTAGCGGAGTTCCTGTGGAAGGCATCGTCGCCACCGGCCTCATCGGCATCAGCCTGGGCGCGCAGTATGCGCTGCTCGCCCTCGGCTTCACCCTGATCTTCGGCATTCTCGGCGTGGTCAATTTCGCCCATGGCGGATTCTACGTGCTCGGAGGCTATCTCGCTTATTCGGCGGTGACCTATCTTGGTCTGCCCTATGCGCTGGCAGTGATCGCCGCCGCGCTCGGCACGACGGCGCTGGGTTATCTCTTCGAGCGTTTCGTCCTCGATCACGTGATCGACGATCACTTGGCGACACTGATGCTGACGCTCGGTCTCTATTTGATGATGTCGAGCGGCCTTCTGGTGATCTTTGGACCGCAGTCGCCTGCATTCAGCTTTCCCCTGACGGGCGTCCTGCGCGGGCACGGCTTCTACGTCCCGATCGAGAATCTCGTGGTCCTTGCCGTCTGCCTGGTGGGTATCCTGTCGATCTATGCCCTGATTTACTACACCGACTTCGGCCGCGCCTTGCGTGCGCTCGCTGACGACCGCTCCGTCGCCACGGCGCAGGGACTGCGTCCAAAGCTTTTGTTTCCGACAGCGTTCGCGCTGGCCACCGGGCTTGCGGGTCTCACCGGCGCGCTGGTCACGCCTATCCTCTCGCTTGCACCGCATGTCGGCGATCCCGTGCTGGCGACATCGTTCCTCATTGTCATTCTTGGTGGTCTCGGAAGCATTGGCGGTGCAACGGTTGCGGCCTTTCTCGTCGGCATGGTGGAAGCGTTCTCGGCGGTCTATCTCGGAGGATCGAAGGGCGCTCTCGCATTGTTCGTGCTCGTCCTCATCATGTTGGTGGTCAGGCCGTCCGGCCTGTTCGGCCATCGAGTACGTGGAGCGTGAGCCATGGCAAGCATTGATCTTGGCGCCGCGCGCAGCGGCTCCATTGCCGAGACGGCAAGCGTTGTCATCATCGCCGCTGCCTTCATCCCCTGGATCAGCCAGAACCCCGCAGTCTACTCGCTGGCCAATCAGATCCTGATTGGGGTCACCGCTGCGCTCAGCGTTTACATCATGCTGCGCATGAACCTGATGACCTTTGCAGTGCCCACGTTCATGGCGATCGGAGGCTATACCGCGGCGATCCTCGGTCTCCGCCATGGCGTCACGGATGTTCTGCTGCTCGGCATTGCCAGTTTCGTGGTGCCGGCGCTGTTTGCTTTGCCGCTGGGTGCGCTGGTGCTCCGTCTCACAGGCGTCTACTTCGTGCTGGTCACCTTCGTCCTCACCGAGATCACACAGCTCGTGCTGTTCGAGATGCCGGGCTGGACTGGAGGAGCCAACGGTCTGGTCGGCATGCCCGCCGTGACCTTCTTCGGGATCGAACTCGGCGATAATCGTGCGGTGCTCTTGGTCACGACCGGCCTGGCGCTCGCCGGTGCGCTGATCACGGCCGCGGTCACTCGCCGCTTGCGTCAGCATTTTGCGGCGATCGAAGAGAACGAGTTGCTGGCGCAATCTCTCGGGCTCGTCGTCTGGCACCACAAGGCATTCGGCTTTGCGATCGCGGGCGGTGTCTCCGGGCTCGCTGGCTTTGCGTTGGTCAACATGCTGCTCACCGCGCATCCGACCTCGTTCAGTCCACTCTCATCGGTGAACTACATCGCCTACACGATCATCGGTGGCAAGAGCACCATGCTCGGGCCGCTCGTCGGCGGGGCCTTGCTGATCTGGGCAGGAGAAATCTTTGCGCTGCGCGGTGAATTTTCCCAGCTCCTGTTCGGATTCCTCATCGTGGTCGTGGTGCTGGCGGCGCGAGAGGGCATCGTTGGCACCGTGTCTCGGTTTCTCCTGTTCTTAAGTTCGCGCGTTCTCCGCCGATCCACCATCAACCCTGGCTCCGGCGCCCTGGGGGCCCCGGCCGCCACGGAGTCGCAGCCATGACGAGGAGCAGAGAGCCGCTTCCCAGAGAAGCGGCACGAACCGAGAGCCGTTTCGGCGAAGGGTTTGTAATGCCCCCGGGCGATGTCCTTGGTGTCATGGGACCGCGGCTCGACCGACGCGAATCTGTCGTTGGCATCGCGAACTCATCGATGCGTCTCGAGGTCACCGACATCTGCAAGCGTTTCGGCGGACTGCACGTCTTCAACGACGTGAGCTTCTCGATCTCGCCCGGAGAGGTGCTCGGCGTGATTGGCCCCAACGGTGCCGGCAAGACCACCTTGATCAACGTGATCTGCGGCATGCTTCCGCCAACCAGCGGCCGCGTCCTGCTCGGCGGCCGCGACATGACTGGAAAGCCACTCCATGCCGTGAGCCGCGCGGGGATCGTGCGCAGCTTTCAGCAGACCAATACGTTCCGCACGGCCACGGTGCGCGAGAATATCTCGCGCGCGGTGCGCTTCAGCAATGGCGGAGAGCACGCGTGGCAAGCCATCACGCCGCTGATCGATGAATTCGAGCTTGCCGCACACCTCGACGAGCAAAGCGACAAGCTGCCTTACGGATTGCAGAAGATGCTCGGCCTCGTGCTTGCCTGCGCGGTGCGGCCGAAAGTGCTGCTGCTGGATGAACCGGCCGCCGGTCTTGAACGGCGCGAGCGCCTGCGTATCGATGCCTTCGTCCGTCATGCCGTAACGGAGTTGGGGTGCGGCGTTCTGATCGTCGAGCACGACATGGATCTGGTGCGCAGGCTCTGCCCGAAGATCCTGGTGCTGGATTCCGGCCGCGTGCTGGCCGAGGGCTCGCCAACAGAAGTGCTGTCGCGCAAGGACGTCATCGACGCTTATCTCGGGACGATGGACGAGGCAGAAGCATGATGCTCGCGGTACAAAATCTCGAAGTCCGCTATGGCGGCATCACGGCGCTGCGGGGGGTCTCGATCGAAGTTGCGGAGGGCGAAACAGTCCTGCTGGTGGGTGCCAACGGAGCAGGCAAATCAAGCCTGATCAATGCCGTCATCGGTCTTGCCGGCGCTGCGCGCGGCACGGTGCGTTTTGCAGGCCGGGACATCAGCGCGCTCGCATGCGATGGCAGGGCGCGGGCCGGCATGGGTTATTCGCCGGAAGGCCGCCGCGTATTTCCGACCATGTCGGTCGCCGACAACGTTCTGAGCGGTGCCTGCGGGCGAGGCCGTGCCGCACAACGCGAAGCCTGGGACTGGCTCTGCGGCCTCTTTCCGATGCTGCGGGAACGCGCGGCCCAGCCGGCGGGACAGTTGTCCGGCGGCCAGCAGCAGATCGTGGCTCTGGCCCGGGCGATGAGTTCGTTTCCCAAGCTGCTGCTGCTGGATGAGCCTTTCCTCGGCCTTGCGCCGGTGTGGATCGCGCGGATCAGCGAGGCGATCCGCCACATGCAGGCGCGTGGCACCACGATCCTCATGACCGAGCAAATGGCGCGGCCGGCGCTCAAGCTTGCGACGCGCGGCTATGTGATGCGCGGCGGCGAGATCAGGCGAAGTGGCTCGGTGGCCGAAATACGCGATGTCGCGTTGGCCGAGGAGTATCTGTAATGGCTCAAATCAATGCAACAACGCGTCTTGGCGCCTTTGTCGCGTCGGCGGCTGAAGCAGAACTCGCGGCCGAGATCGCGGTGAAGGCGGCGATCTGCCTGCTCGATTCACTTGGACTTGCTTTGGCGTCACGGGACGAACCGACGGCCACGGCAGCGCGGGCGATGACGACGGATGTCGCACCTAGCTCGCGAAGTGCGCGGATCTGGGCCAGCGGCAAACACGTACCACTGTCCGAAGCGGTGCTTGCCAATGGCATTGCCGTCCATGCGCATTTCCAGGACGATACCAACCACGATTCATGGACCCATCCAGGATCGTTGATCTCGCCGGTCGTCGTGTGCTTGGGCGAGGCGCGCGACGCGCCGTTGCGGGTCGTCCTCAATGCGCTCACGGCCGGATATGCCACGCTGAAATGGCTCGGCGCCGGCGAGAGCGTTGCGCGCGGTCTGATCGGGCGAGGCGTGCGCACCAGTCCGACCTTTGGCACCATAGCCGCGGCCGCCGCCGGTGCCGCAGCGCTTGGTCTCGACCCGTCGAAAGCCACGAGCGCGGTCGCGATTGCGGCTTCCACGACAGGAGGTACGCTTGAGCCGGTGCGCTGCGGATCCGACGAATGGCGTGTGCAGAATGGGCGCGCCGCTCACGGCGGGTTCATCGCCGCTGGCCTCGCCGCGCGCGGCGTGCAGGGTGCACCCGATGCGCTGGAAGGGCCGAAGGGTTTTCTGCGCTCACTTGGTGGCCTCGACCGCACGCCCGAGACCTGGCTGAAAAATCCCGATCCCGCGACGATGATCGGCGTCATGGCCAAACCGTTCGCCACGCTCGGCGATAACATGTCCGCTGTGATTGCAGCCAGCCTGCTAAACCGCGACGGCATCGACCTTGCGCTCACCAGGCGGATCACGGTGACGATCTGGCGTCCCTACACCGAGTATCCCGGAACATCGTTCAAGGGACCATTTACGAGCATCGTTCAGACGCAGGCCAGCACCGCCTTCGCGGTCGCCGCCATGCTCCGCTACGGCCGGCTCGACTACGAGATGGGCGCCGAACACCAGCGGGATCCGGAGATCCTGGCACTGGTCGAGAAGACGACAGTGCTGCCTGACGATGTCGGGACACATCTTGATGCAACCGTCGAGGTCGAGACGGATGACGGCGGCCGCTATCGCCGCACCGCGCGCGAAGCGCCCAGGACATTGGTCTTCCAGGATGAGGCGCGCGCTACCGAAGTGTTCGAAGCCCGCATGGCGCGATCGGGATTTCCATCCGGCGCCGCAAGCCGGCTGGCCGCGGAGGTCTTCGCCTCTGCGCGCAATGGCGGAGCGATGCCGATCCGCGCGTTGCTCGATCGTGTCACCTCGTTTCAGGGAGAAAACAGATGAAACTCGGATTGGAAGGCAAGACAGCCATCGTCACCGGCGGCAGCAAGGGTATCGGACTCGAGACGTGCCGGCTGCTGGCCGAAGAGGGCGTCAAGGTGCTCATCTGCGCACGGCGCGAGGACGCGCTCGCCGAGGCGCGCGCCGACATTGAGAAGACCACGGGCGCGAAGGTCGAGACCTTGTCGCTCGACGTGACTGATTTGAAGCAGATCGAGCAACTGCCGATGGTCGCCCGCGACCGTCTCGGCCGCATCGATATCCTCGTCAACAATGCCGGCACCGGCACCTACAAGCCCTTCCTCGAAGTGACCGACGAGGAATTGCAATACGGCATGGCGATCAACTTCTTCGCCCAGTTCCGCATCTGCCAGCGCATCATTCCCGTCATGATCCAGCAGAAAGGCGGCAGCATCGTCAACGTCTCGGGCGAGACCGGCATCATGGTGACGATGCCGCCTTTCCTGTCGTCCTGTACCGGGCCGGCCAAGTCGGCCGAGATCAGGTTCTCCAAGATTATGGCCAACGAATTCGGGCCACACAATATCCGCATCAACTGCGTGGTTCCGGGCTTCGTCAACACGCCGGAACGGTTCGCGAAATGGGAGCGCGAGCTCGCCAAGCGCAATCTCAGCGCCGAGGAAGGGGAGGCCGAACGGCGGCGCTGGTCGGAGAACAATTCGATGCGCAACACGCGCTGGGGCACGCCACAAGAGCTCGCCAATCTGATCGTGTTCGCGCTGTCGGACCGGGCGAGCTTCGTCAACGGCGCGGTGCTCGTGGCGGACAACGCGATGGACAAGTCCTGAGGCGTGGGGGCGGAAAGCTTGGACGGAATGATGATGGCGAAACGGGGATGCTGCATCCCATCGAGGAGAACGCAATGGCCGAGATCGACAAGCCGCTGAAAGGCATCACCGTCGTGGAGCTCGGTCACAGCGTGGCCGCGCCTTACGCCGGGCTGATCCTGGCCGATCTCGGCGCGCGCGTGATCAAAGTCGAGAACCCGAAGAGCGGCGACTATGCGCGCGGCTGGGGGCCTCCGTTCTGGAACGAGACCGCCAGCGCCTTCCATTGCCTCAACCGCGGCAAGGAGGACGTCACGATCGACTTCAGCGATGCGCGTGAATGCCGCGAGTTGAAGTCACTCATTCTGTCGCAAGCCGACGCCGTGATCCAGAATCTGCGGCCCGGCATTCTCAGCAAGTTCGGGCTCACGGCCGAGGCGTTGCGTGCCGAGAAGCCTGCGCTGATCTGGTGTGACATTGGGGCGTTCGGCAGCAAGGGGCCGCTCGCGAGCAAGCCGGGTTACGATCCGCTCGCGCAGGCCAGCACGGGGATCATGAGTGTCACGGGCGAGGGCGGTCGGCCACCGGTGCGGGTCGGCGTTTCCCTGATCGACATGGGCTCGGGCATGTGGGCCGTGATCGGCTTGCTCGCCTCGCTGGTTGCGCGCAAGAGCGGCGCCGAAGGACGGATTGTCTCGACGTCGCTGTACGAGACCGGCCTTGCCTGGATGACCGTGCCGCTCGCCGGTTACGCGGCATCCGGCGAAGTGCGCAAGCCCTACGGCTCGGGCACGGCGGAGATCGTGCCCTATCAGGCTTTCGAGGCATCCGATGGCTGGCTGATGATTGCCGCCGGCAATGACAATCTGTTCCGCAAGCTCTGCAGTGCATTGGGGCTCGATGCGCTTGCGTCCGATCCGGCCTTCGCCACGAATGCGGCGCGCGTCGTCAACCGCGAGCGGCTCTTGCCGCAGATTGGAGCCGCGGTTCAGCGATATTCGGGTGAGGCGCTCGGCAAGCTGCTTGACGACGCCGGGGTGCCCAATGCGCCGCTGCTTGGCATTGATGAGGTCGCCAAGCATCCGCAGACCCGCGCGCTCGACATGACGGTGCGTTGCGATGACGACGACATCGACCTGGTCGGCATTCCCCTCGCGTTCAACGGGGCCCGCCCTCGGGCGCGCACGCCGGCTCCGACACTCGGTCAGCACAACGCTATCCTTCGGACATCCGCCAGCAGGGAGACCGCCAATGCGAAGTGATTTCGAAACCATCACGGCGGAACGGCGGGACAATCACATCCTGCTGGTTACCTTGAACCGGCCCGACGCCGCCAATGCCATGAACACCCAGATGGGCCTCGACCTGACGGAGCTGTTCGAAGGGCTGACCGTCGATCTCGAAGGACTCCGCGTCGCGGTTCTGACCGGCAGCGGCGCGAAGGCGTTTTGCGCCGGCGGTGATCTCAAGCAGCGTAACGGCATGACGGATGATGCATGGCAGGCCCAGCATCTCGTGTTCGAGCGCATGCTGCGCGCGATCCTGGCTTGCCCGATTCCGGTCATTGCAGCGGTGAACGGCGCCGCATATGGCGGGGGTTGCGAGATCGCAGCCGCAGCCGATTTCGTCTACGCCGCGACCAACGCACGCTTTGCGCTGACGGAGGTGACGCTCGGCATCATGCCCGGGGCAGGCGGCACGCAGAACCTGCCGCGCGCTGTCGGCGAACGTCGCGCCAAGGAAGTCATCCTCTCCGGCCTGCCGTTCTCGGCCGAGGAGGCGGAGCGCTGGGGACTGGTCAATCGCGTGCTGCCGCCCGACGAATTGCTGACAGCAACGCTGGCCATCGCCGAGCGGATCGCCGGCAATGGTCCGATCTCGGTGCGCCAGGCCAAGCAGGCGATCCACCGCGGCCTGCAGATGTCGCTTGCGGACGGTCTTGCTTTCGAAATCGAGGCCTACAACCGGCTGGTTCCGACGTCGGACCGTCGCGAAGGCGTCCTCGCGTTCAACGAGCGTCGCAAGCCGAACTTTCACGGCAAGTAATGGAGGCGCGAGATGCGTGAGAGAGCTCATGTTCGCGAGGTTGGGCCGAGGGATGGATTGCAGCTCGTGAAGGCGATCCTGCCAAGTGCGCGCAAGCTCGCCTGGTGTCGGGGCATGGTCGAGGCGGGCATCAACGATATCGAGGTGACGTCCTTCGTGCCGCCAAAGGTGATCCCTCAGTTTGCCGATGCGGAGGAGGTGGCGCGCGGCGCGACCGCGATTACCGGCTGCCGGCCTTCGGTGCTGGTGCCGAACCTGCGCGGTGCGGAGCGCGCATTGGCGCTGGATCTGGCGCAGGTCAACTATGTGCTGTCCGCGAGCGAGGAGCACAACCTCGCCAATGTCCGTCGCAGCACCGAGGAGTCGCTGCAGGATTTTGCCCGCATCGTCGCAGCGCGTGATCAACACGCCGGCGCGCGCATTGCGCTCGGCGCCGGGATTGCCACGGCCTTCGGTTGCACCATTTCCGGATCGGTGTCGGAGGCGCGGGTCGTCGAGATCGCGGTGCGGCTTGCCGAAATGGGAGCCGATGAGATCATCGTCGCCGACACCGTCGGCTACGGTGATCCGGGCCAGGTCCGCCGGTTGATGAAGGCGGTGATCGCCGCTATCGGCCGCGTTCCGGTTGCCTGTCATTTCCACGATACCCGGGGCCTCGGCCTCGCCAACGTCACCGCCGCGCTCGAAGCCGGCGTTCGTGCCTTCGATGCATCGCTCGCGGGACTTGGCGGCTGTCCCTTCGCGCCCGGCGCGACCGGCAACATCGATACCGAAGACACCGTGTTCCTGCTGGAGCAACTCGGCTTCGATACCGGCGCCGATGTCGAAGCGCTGATTGCATTGCGCAGGGAGGTCGAAAGCTGGTTGCCGGGCGAACGGTTCTCCGGCGCCATCGCTCGCGCTGGATTGCCGAAGACCTATCGCACGCCTGCCAGGGTTGCCGTCTGAAAGGATACTGCATGAACTATCACGACACTTCCCATCAGGCTGAGGCCGAAGTCACCGTTGTCGTGGGCGAGGATTTTCCGGAGCTGCGCAGCACGGTCCGAAAAATCTGCGAAAGATTCCCCGGCGAATACTGGCGCGCGCTCGATGAGCGCAGCGGCTATCCGGCCGAATTCGTCGCCGCTCTGACCGAGGCCGGCTTCCTCGGCGCCCTCATTCCGGAGGAATACGGCGGCTCGGGCCTGCCGCTGCGCGCGGCTGCTGTGATCCTCGAAGAGATCAATGCCAATGGCTGTACGGCGAGCCCAGCGCATGCGCAGATGTACATCATGGGCACGCTGTTGCGTCACGGCAGCGAGAAGCAAAAGCGCAGCTATCTTCCGGATATTGCCGCTGGAAAGTTGCGGCTGCAGGCCTTTGGCGTCACCGAGCCCAATACCGGCTCCGACACCACCCAGCTCAAGACACGGGCGGAGCGCCAGGGCGACGTCTACGTCATCAATGGCCAGAAGATCTGGACCTCGCGCGCGCTCTATTCCGACCTCATGCTGCTGCTTGCACGCACCACGCCGCTCGATCAGGCGAAGCGTCGTACCGAGGGACTTTCGGTGTTCCTCGTTGATTTGCGCGAGGCCAAGGGCAATGGCGTCGAGATCCGCCCGATCAAGGCGATGATCAACCACAACACCACCGAAGTCTTTATCGAGAACCTGCGAGTCCCGGTGGAGAATTTGATCGGCGAGGAGGGACAGGGCTTTCGCTACATCCTCGACGGCATGAACGCCGAGCGCATCCTGGTCGCTTCCGAATGCGTCGGCGATGGGCGCTGGCTGCTCAACAAGGGCGTCGCCTACGCCAATCAGCGCAGCGTGTTCGGCCGCCCCATCGGACAGAACCAGGGTGTTCAGTTTCCGCTGGCGCGCGCCTACGCCGAGCTTGAGGCGGCCGACATGATGTGCCGCCGCGCCGCGGCGCTCTTCCAGGCCGGCCGCCCCTGCGGTGCCGATGCCAATATCGCCAAGCTGCTTGCCTCCGAAGCGACGTGGAAGGCGGCCGATACGACGTTCCAGACCCATGGCGGCTTCGCCTTTGCGCAGGAATACGACGTCGAGCGCAAGTGGCGCGAGGTTAGACTTTACCAGACGGCCCCGATCTCGACCAACATGGTGCTCGCCTATGTGGCGCAGCACGTGCTCGGTCTTCCCCGATCCTATTGAGGAGGCGACCATGCTTGATATCACACGCGAGACAGCAAATTTCGTCGCGGGCCTGAGGCCGGCAGACTTGCCCGATCGGTGCAAGGAGGCCGCTCGCACCGGCATCATCGATTGTGTCGGCGTTATGATTGCAGGCGCCGCCGAGCAACCCGTCCGCATCGTCTCGGCCATGCTCGCACCGTCCACACAGAACGACGGGGTGCCTGAACTTCCCTCGGGCCGCAACCTCGCGGCGTCAGATGCCGCACTCGTCAATGGCGTCGCGGCGCATGTGCTCGACTATGACGATGTGGCGCTTGCCGGTCATCCGAGCGCGGTGCTCGTTCCAGCCATACTTGCCGAAGGCTGGTCGCTTGATTCGAGTGGTGCCGATGCGGTCGCCGCCTATGTCGCGGGCTATGAGCTATGGGCCCAGCTCGCAGATCTCGAACCGGGGCACCTGCACGAACGCGGCTTCCATCCGACCGCGGTGATGGGCGCGCTCGCAACTGCCGCAGCATGCGCCCGGCTGCGCGGGCTTGGTCCCGAGAAAACAGCGCACGCCGTGGCCATCGCCGCCTCGCTGGCCTCAGGCCTTGTCGCCAATTTCGGCACGATGACGAAATCGCTGCACGCCGGCCGCACCGCGCAATCGGGCGTGCTCGCTGCACGGCTGGCGGACCAGGGATTCACCGCTTCGCTGGATGTGCTGGAACACCGAACCGGGTTCCTGCGCGCCCATTCTCCGTCCGGCACCCCAAGGATCGAGGACGGCACGCTCGACATCGGCAGGTGCTGGCGGCTGGCCGAGCTTGGAATCAATGTGAAGCGCTATCCGACCTGCTACGCCACGCATCGCTCGATCGACGCGATGCTCGGCCTCGTCGACCTGCACAAGCTGAACCCATCCGAAGTCAGCGAGATCCGGGTTCATACCGGCGTCACGCAAAAGCTGATGTTGCGCAACAGCAATCCGCAGACGGGGCTGGAAGCAAAGTTCAGCATGGAATTCGCGATGGCCGCCGCACTCATCGCGCGCCGGGTCGGTCTTGCCGAATTGACCGATGAATTCGTCACACGGCCGGATGTCGGTGCCACCTTCGCAAAGGTGCGCTGCACGACGACCGATGAGATCATGCCCGGCGACCAGCCTTTTGCGCCATCGGACCAGGTGAGCGTTGTGCTCACTTCAGGCGAGGTGTTGGAACACACGCCGGTCGTGCATGCCAAGGGCAGTTGGCAGATGCCGCTCACGCGCGAGGAGCTGAGGGAAAAGTTCCTGGATTGTACGACGCGCGTGTTCAGCCGCGCCCACGCGAGCGACTTGTTCGAGCAGCTCTGGCGCCTGGAAGAGATCGGCTCGTTGCGCTCGCTGCGCCTGACAGGCGACCGGACCGACGCATGACAACAGCAGGATCCGGCGGAGGCACCAAGCCCCGCATCTGGCATCAGTCGGTCAACGAACTCGACCATTTGGCGGTCTACAAGCGGGCGCTGGAAGCGCATGCGGCGGAAATCCTCGGTGACGATGCGGAGCTTGTCGTGCATGGCCTTCCCTCGGGGAGCTATCGCGGAGCGTCGGCCACGGCGGTGCTCGGCAATGCCTATGCCTATCACCGCATTCTCGGCCAAGTGATCGATAATGCAATCAAGGCGGAGCGGGAGGGTTACGCGGCGTTCGTGATCGGCTCTTTCAGCGAGCCGTTCTTGCGTGAGATCCGTTCCGCCGTCGACATTCCTGTCGCCTCGCTCACGGAGAGCGGCCTTCTCGTCGGTTGCTCGCTCGGACGCTACTTGGCGCTGGTGTCAAATGCGCCGGCCGTGCAATGGATGACGAAGGTTGCGGTCGACAAGCATGGGCTTGCCGCACGTGTGCTCGATGTCGTCGCTCTTGATCCGCCGCTTGATGAGCCGGCGCTGGCCGCCGCCTATGCCGACCCTGCGCCTGTGATCGGCAATTTTGCTGCCGCAGCCGAACGCCTGGTCGCGCGCGGCGCCGATGTGATCATTCCGGCCGAAGGCGTGCTTGCCGAGCTTCTCGTTCGTCATGGCCTGCGCGAGATCGCCGGCGCACCGGTGATTGACGTTTTCGCGGTCACCTGGGCTTACGCGCTCATGGAAGTTCGACTTTGGTCGAAGGCCGGGCTTCGCGTCGGCCGAAGCTGGCATCACAGACGCGACGATCCTGCCGTGATCGCGCGACTTTGGCAGGAGAGTGTCCGATGAGCAGGTTTCCCGAGACGCAAGTCGCTGGCGTCTACCACCGCAGACTGGGAGAGGTACTAGTCACGGGCTTAAGTGACGGTTACGTCGACATGGGGTACTCGATCTTCCGCAACATTCCGGAGCAGGAGACCAAGGCCATTCTCGCCCGCGATCACCGGATCTCGCCGCCGCGCATTTCAGTGAATGCTTTCGCGTTGCGAGTGAACGGCCGGACCTACCTGATCGATTGCGGCTCCGCCGATCTGATGGGACCGACCTGCGGTCGCCTGCCCGACAACCTCGTGGCTGCGGGCATCGAGCCGGCCTCCGTCGATGGCGTGCTGCTCACACATGTTCATCCCGACCATTCCAACGGCCTGACCGATGCGGCGACTGGCACGAGACTGTTCCCCAATGCCGAGGTCATCGTGCATGAAAATGAGATCAATCACTGGTTCAACGACGAGGCGATGGCGAAGGCCGCGGAGCGACCCCGCCGCCGCTATTTTGAGGCCGGCCGGACTCAACTCAAGCCCTATATGGCTGCCGATCGCGTCCGCACTTTCCGCAATGGCGAGGTGCTGCCGGGCGTCACCGCAATTCCGATCCCCGGTCATACGCCCGGCCACACCGCTTACGTCGTCTCCTCCGGCGGCCGGTCGATGGTTGTGTGGGGCGACACCGTACATGTGCCCGAAATCCAGGTGGCGCTTCCGCACGTCACCATGGAGTTCGACACCGACCCCGACTCCGCGGCCAAGGCGCGCCAAATGATTTTCGACATGGTGGTGACTGACGACATGCTGATCGGCGGAATGCATTTGCATTTTCCCGGCTTTGGCCATATGCGACGCGAGGGCGGACAATATACTTTGGCCGCGGAGCAGTGGGCCTTCGAGATCTGATCGGTGCGTCCGATGGTTGAGGCCGCGGAATTCACTTCAGCGCCGCATGCGCTAAAATGGGTTCCGACCTCAGGTGGACACGATGACAAATCGGCAGATGGTGGGCCGCGGAAGTAAGCTGACGATCCGCGATGTCGCGACCGCGGCCGGCGTTTCGACGGGCACTGTTTCGCGTGTCCTGAATGCCAATGCCACGGTTCGTCCCGATGTCCGCCGAAAGGTCCAGCGCGCGATCGACGAACTCGGCTATGCGCCGAATGCGGTGGCGCGCAGCATGCGGATACGCTCGACGCACACGATCGGCTGCATCCTGCGTGAGATCAATATCCCGCAGCTCGCCGGCTTCGTGAAGGCCGCGCACGACGTGCTCGACGACGAGGGGTTCTCGTTGGTGATCTCCAACTCGGAAGGCCGGGAGGAGCGCGAGCGCGAACTGCTCAGCCGCCTGTCAAGCCGACAGGCCGACGGTGTCATGATGGGCCCTTACACGCCGATCGAAGGCGAGTTTGAAGCATTCCTGCGCGGGCTCGATATCCCCATCGTGCTGATCGATCGTGCCCAACAGCCGTGGGCGGACGCGGTCATGGCGGATCACGCAGGCGGCATGCGTGCCGCTGTCAGTCATTTGCTCGATCTGGGCCATCGCCGCGTGGCACTGATTACAGGTGAGCGCGGGCTGTATCCGGCAAGTGAACGCATCCGCGGTTATCAGGAGGCTTATGCGGCGCGCGGCCTGCAACCAGATCTGTCTCTGATCCAGGCAGGCAGTTTCTTGCCCGGTGCAGGATTCCGTATCACCTCGGCGCTGCTCGGCCAACGCAATCCGCCGACCGCGGTGATCTCCGGCGGCATCGACATGCTCTCGGGCGTGCTGCGCGCGGTGCGGGGAAGGGGCTTAAGGATTCCCGAGGATGTCTCGGTCATCGCGTCCGGCCATTCCGAGCTCGCGGAGCTCGTCACGCCGCCGACTGCCGTCATCGGATGGGATCAAGGAGAAATCGGCCGGATTGCCGCCGGCATGCTTCTCGATCGAATCCGGAACCGCGACGTGCAGGAGGCCCATCAAGTGCTGGTGCCAAGCGAATTCATTCCCCGCGCGTCGGTCGGGCCGCCAAGACGGGCGCCGTAGTGTCCTGAACCAGAAGTTCAAGGCATTTTGGCCTTGGCTGGCACATTGTAAGCGCAGAAGCGTTCGTCCTCCTCAAACAATAAGGACAGTCCGCCGTCTTCGAGTTGATTTGGAGGCCGTAGAACTTCAGATTCGGGACACTATAGCCCAGCCGTACGGCCGACCGAGCTTCATCAGCGGCGATCAAGTCGCTGGGCTGGTGGCCCAACTCTTGCTTCTGACAGGTGGCAACAAAGGCTATAGAGAGAGTTGGATTTGAAGAAAGTCCTGATTCGGAATGTCAGCAATTGGTGCGCGAAGATCTGGCGCGGGATCAAGGATTCCGTCAAGCACGCCCCAATGCACTAGCCGAAGGCGAACCAAAGCTGGCAGCTCGAGGCCGCGAGCGCCGTCAATTGGTCGTCTCGTGCTGCGCCGCGGCAGTATTGGTGTTTGGTGACGGCTTCGCCGTCAGCTGGTCGCTGCGAAGAAGATCAATCCTGGTGCCATACTGAAATCCGTCGAAGCGCATAGTTTCTTTTGATTTCTGCTGCGAGGAAAGGCTCTCTAAGCTTTTGCTCGCGCGCGGCGGCCGGCGTCATGTTTGCCCTGAGCGATACCGATCTCCCTGCGACAGATGAGAAAGCGCGGTTATGACCTCTGCCACGGTTTATTTCCTGAATGGTCCCAATGCGAATCTCTACGGGCTCGATAAAAATGGAACCTATGGCCGGGAGAGTTTCGTCGCCATCAAGAAGCGCTGTGAAGATCACGCGGCATCACTTGGCCTGACCGTCGATTTCCGTCAGTCAAATCACGAGGGCGTTTTGGTGGACTGGATCCAGGAGGCGAGGGAGAAGGCCGAGGGCATCGTCATCAATGCCGCTGGGCTGACTTATTCCTCCGTCCCGATCCTCGATGCCTTGCTCGCTTTCGAGGGCCCGATCATCGAGGCGCATATGAGCAATATCTGGAAGCGCGAGCCGTTTCGTCACCACTCCTACGTTTCGCGAGCGGCGACGGGCGTGATCGCAGGGTTGGGCGCGCTTGGCTATGAACTGGCATTGACGGCGGTGTCGCGCCTGATCGCCGAAAAGGCCGCCCGATGACATCGGAAGTCATGGCGTTCTACAGCGCCTTCGATGACTTCGAGATGTGGCGTGATGCGCTTGCCGCAGAGGGTATCGATCTGCGCCAGGCAGACGACATCGCAGATCCCCTCAAGGTCAGGCAGGCGCTGGTGTGGAAGCCGCCGCATGGCTTTTTCGCCCGCTACCCAAATCTCGGGCTCGTGGTCAATCTCGGCGCCGGCGTGGATGCGCTGGTCGGGCGCGATGATCTGCCGGATGTGCCGATCACCCGCTTGTCCGATCCGAAGATGGCGCGGATGATGGCCGGCTATGTGCTATTCGCCGTGACGCGTCATGCGCGCGATATCCCGGCCTTCGAGCGCGCTCAACGCGAGCATCGTTGGCACTACATTCATCCGCGCGATCCTGAGACCATCACGGTCGGCGTGCTTGGTCTCGGTGAGCTCGGGCTGACGGCGGCGTTGGAATGCGCGCGGCAGGGTTATCGGGTGCGCGGCTGGTCCAACACGCTGAAGTCGGTGGATGGCATCGAGACCTCTGCCGGCCTGGCCGCATTGCCGGACATTCTGGGCGATAGCGACATCCTGGTCTGCATGCTGCCCCAGACGCCGCAGACCCGCGGCCTTCTCGATGCCGAACGGCTGGCGCAGATGAAGCCGGGCGCCGTCTTCATCAATGTCTCGCGCGGCAGCATCGTCGATGAGCCGGCTTTGATCGAAGCGCTTCGTTCGGCTCATATCGCGGAAGCGACGCTGGACGTCTTTGCCTCCGAACCATTGTCACCGGAGAGTCCTTTGTGGGCAATGGACAATGTTCTGGTGACGCCGCATCTTGCATCGGTGGCGCTGCCGCGGTCGGCTGCACGGCAGATCGGCGAGAATGTGCGCCGGCTTCGGGCCGGGCAGGAACTGCTAAGCCGTGTCGATCCTCGACGGGGCTATTGAGCCCGGCGCGAACTGGCCGCCAACGGCAAAGGCCTCGCGCGCGTAGTCGGCAAATGTCTGCACCGCCGGCCGCAGCGCGTGGCGCTTCAGGCGGAGCGCCATGACATGCGTCGGCGGAAGTTTCTCGGTGATGGGCACCACCGCGACGCGGCTGCCATCATAGCCGATGGTGGTGCGCGGAACGGCGTTATGAATCGAATATCCTTGGCCATGCCCGATCAGTCCGCGGATCAATTCGAATGACCGGGTCCGGAACGAGATGCGCGGTTCGATCCCCGATGCCGTGAACAGGCTGGAGAAGTAATCGCGGGAATGCGGCAGATCCAGCAGGATGAACGGTTCGTCGCACATCTCGGTCAGGCTGATCGAAGACCGGGTCGCCAAAGGATGACTGGCCGACAGGACGATATAAGGCGGCAATTCGCAGAACTTTTCGCCGACGATTTCATCGGGGACGGCAAAGGAATAGGACAGCGCTAATTCCGTCCGCCCAGAGATCAGACCGTCGATGATCTCCTGCTGGTCGCCTTCCTCCAGTTTCACCGAGATGCCTGGCTGGCGCGTGCGAAAGCCGGCCAGCAGCCCAGGCATGAAGCGCGTCGCAAGCGTCAGGAAGCTGCCGACCACGATCTCGCCATGCAGGGTACTGCCAAGCGATTGGGCACTTTTGGCAAAATCGCGAGCATGGTTGAGCAGCAGCCTCGCGTCATTCACCAGCCGCTGGCCGGCCGGTGAGAGCGTCACACCCTTCGCGAGGTGACGGATGAAGATCTGGATACCGAGTTCCGCCTCCATCTGGCTCAGCGCAGCGGAGATCGAGGGCTGAGAGACGTTCAGGCGCTTGGCCGCCTCCGTCACGCTGCCCGCGTCGGCTGTCTCAACAACGTAACTCAGCGCCCGGAGCGAAAACCTCATCGCATTTTCCTATGCATCTCCAAACATAAAAATATTTTTCTTATGATAGGGCCTCCGGCACCTTGTCGTCCAGTCGAACAGGAGCCGATTAATGATCCGAACGGGTGAAGAGTACAAACAGGGCATTCGCGATGGTCGCGAGGTCTGGGTCGATGGCGAGCGCGTCAACGATGTGACCACTCATCCCGCGCTGAAGCCGATCATCGATATCAAGGCCCGCATGTACGACATGGCGCGGGAAGAGCGCTACAGCGGCGATCTGACCTATGTCGAAGGCAACGAGAAGTATTCGATCTTCTACCGGCCGCCGACGGAACAGAAAGACTGGCACGACAAGATCAGGGCTGTCGACCATGTCATGAAGGACATCGGTGGCGTCGTTACTCGCGTCGGCGACGAGACGATCGGCGAGATGTGGTCGCTCACCGACGGGCGCGACGTGCTGGCCGAGATTGATTCGCGCTTCGCCCCCAATATCGACCGGCATATCCGCGCCGTGATCGAGAAGGACATCTTCCACGTCTCGGCCAATACCGACCCGAAGGGCGATCGCTCGCTGCCGCCGCAGCAGCAGGATCCCGACCTGATGGTTCACGTTACCCGCGAGACCGATGCGGGCATCATCATTCGCGGCGCGAAATATGAAACCGCGGCCCCCTATGCCGATCAGGCCTATCTGAAGCCGACCGTCGGTGCCTGGGCGAATGAAAAGTTGTCCGACTACGCGGTGGGCTGCATCGTCAAGATGGGCGCGCCGGGCGTCAAGCATATTTGCCGCTCCGGCTTCGCCAATCGCAGCAGCGCCAAGGATTATCCGCTCTCCAACCGCTTCGACGAAGTCGAGGCGCTGGTTGTGTTCGACGACGTTCTGATCCCGTGGGAGGACGTATTCTTCTATCGTCATACCCGTGCGGCGCAGTTCGTGCGCTCGACACTGCACCGTTATTCGGCATTCCCCTATGTGCTGCGGCTGCTCTACACGGCTGACATGATGATCGGCGCGGCGATGTGGAATGCCAAGCAGACCGGTCTGGACAAACTGCAATCGGTGCGTGAGAAGCTCGCCGATCTCGTTTGCTATCGCGAAGGCATCAACGCGCATCTCACCGCCTCGATCGCTATGGCGGAGAAGAGCCCCGGCGGTCTTCTGATGCCGCAGCAATCGATGCTCTATGCCGGCCGCGTGTTCGCCTGTTCGCAGCTTCCGGCGATGATGCACATCGCCCGCGAGCTGTGCGGCGGCCAGATCTGCATCACGCCGAATGCCGATGCGTTTGAGGCCGAGGGTAGCGGTAAGTGGCTGAACAAGTTCTATTCGCTCAATGAGCAGTGGCAGGCCGACGATCGCCGCAAGCTGCTCGCTTTCGCGCGCGATCTGCTGAACTCCGACTATGCCGGACACCGCCTGACCTTCGTGCAGTTCGCGCAGGCGCCGCACTTCAATCACCTGGCGGCCGTCTACAACAGCTTCGACTTCGCCGGACCGCTCGACTTCGTGAAGAAGTCGGCGGGTCTCTCGGACCGTATCGACGGGGGACAATCGTGAGCCGCGCGTCGCACGACGTCGTCGCCGTCGATGAATTTCGCGACGCGATGCGGACGACCGCGTCGGGCGTCGCGGTGGTGACGACGGATGGTGAGGCGGGCCGGGCCGGCGTCACGGTCTCGTCGTTGTGCTCGCTATCGATGGAGCCGCCGTCGGTGGTGTTCAGCGTTCACCGCGACAATCGCGGCCTCGCTCTGCTGCTCGCCAACGGCGTGTTCGTCGCCAATGTTTTGTCCGATGCGCAGGAGCGTGTCGCCAACAGCTTCGCCGGGCTGATCCCCGAATTGCGTGACAACCGCTTTCTCGCCGGCGAATGGTCAGAACTGCTCACCGGAGCGCCAGCGCTTGATGGCGCGTTATGCAATTTCGATTGCCGCGTGGCCAGCCTATTCGATTTCGGCTCGCACCGCATCGTCACCGGCGAGGTGCTGAATGTCCGCAAGCAAGCTGCGCGTCCTTTGCTCTTCTGCGATCGCACATTCCGTCGTCTCGCTGCCGCCTGAGGATTTGGTTCATGACCCATCAGCGTTTCCGCAAATTCAATACCAAAGATGCCTATCCCGAGCAGAGCCTCGACAACGATGTCTGCATGGTGGTGCGTGCCAACAACACCGTTTATGTGCGTGGCCAGACGGCGATGGATCTCGACGGCAAGATCATCGGCATCGGCGATGCCGCTGCGCAGACTGAAAATGCCATGTTTTGCGCCAAGGTGCTGCTTGAAGAGGCAGGTTCGAGTCTGCAGGACGTGGTGAAGATCGTCATCTACATCACCGATCGCGCCTATCGCGAGCCGGTCTACCGGGTCGTCGGCAAGTGGTTGAAGGGCGTCTATCCGGTTTCGACCGGAATTATCGTTCAGGGGCTAGCCAAGCCCGAATACCTGATGGAAATCGACATCATTGCGGAAATTCCGACCTAGATCTTCGACGCCGAAGTATAGCTACGATCATTCTGAAATCAGATCTTTCGAATGAAAGGTCAATGGAGCTTCTTGCGCTGGAAATACTTGAAAATATTGCTGAATTCGCTCGTTTGGCATGGCGTTTGCTTTTCTCTTGGGGTCATAATTCTTGTGAGGTTCCGAGATGAAGCGCGCCTTGAAGTTTACTGCATTGATGTTGCTGTCGACGCTCGCGATCGGCGCGCAGGCATCCGCCCAGGAGAAGCTGGTCGTCAGCACCTGGGGCGGAAGTTTCCGCGATTTGATCGATGAGGCGATCGCGCAGAAGTTTACCGCCGAGACCGGCGTCAAGGTCGAATACATCACCGGCGGCACGATCGACCGGCTGAATCAGGCCAAGCTTGCCGCAGCCAAGCCAGAGAGCGACGTCACCTTCACGACGGCCCATGTCGGCTGGCTCTATGCCAACGACAATCTGTTCGAGAAGCTCGACATGGCGAAGATTCCGAATGCCGGCCATCTGGTCGAGCAGGCCAGGATCAGCCCGTACCACATCGGCGCCTGGGCCTATGTCTACACCATCGGCTATTTGCCTGACCGGCTACCCAAGGGCGTCAGCTTCGAGAGCTGGGAAGGCCTGTGGAATCCTGCACTCAAGGGCATGATCTCGTCGCCCGATTTCGACCCGAGCCATGTGATAGTCGTTGCGGCCAAGCTGTCGGGCGGTGATGCAGCGAATTGGGAAGTCGGCGAAGCCAAGATGAAGGCGCTGAAGCCGAACTACAAGGCATTCTACACCAATGACGCCAACAGCCAGCAGCTATTCGCCACCGGTGAGACGCCAGTCCAGGTCGTGCTGTCGATGAATGCCTATTACATGCAGAACCAGGGCGTGCCGATCAAGCTCGTGATCCCGAAGGAAGGCGCGGTGCTCGGTGTCGACACCATGGCCATCACCAAGGGTTCGACCAAGGCGGAGCTGGCCTACAAGTTCATGAACATCGCCCTCGATCCAGAAATTCAGGCCAAGATCGCCGAACTGAAGAAGGGCAGCCCGGTGGTCGACAATGCCAAGCTCAAGCCCGAGATCGCCTCTCTGACCGGCGTTTTCTCCACGCCGGATCAGTGGGCGAAACAGACCCTGGTGATCGACGCCAAGCTGCGCGCCGAAAAGACCGGTACCTGGCGCAAGTGGTTCACCGAGAACATTATGGCTCCATAACATGGTCCTGGTCGCGATCCGGCTGATACCGCCGGATCGCGGTCCATCGCTTTGAGTTTGCCCGCATCGAGTTTGTCCATGAACACACGTCCGTTTCTGGGTTGGTTCGTTTCGCCGGCCGGCCTCGTCGCTGTGGGCCTGATTGCGGCGATGCTGGCCGTCTTTCAGTATAGCGTCCGGGCCTATATTCCCGGCTCGCTCGAGGTCGGTGGGTTCACGTTGCAGAATTTCGCGGCCATGCTGCGGCCGCTCTATGCTTTGGCATTCTGGAATACAGTGTTGTTGTGTTTCGAGACTGCGGTGTTCACGCTGATTCTGGCCTATCCGCTGGCTTATGCGCTGGTGCGCACCAATAGTTCGGCGCTGCGCTCCTTCATTCTGGTCGTATCGGTCACGCCGCTGTTTCTCGGCGAGGTGGTACGGACCTATTCGTGGATGATCGTGCTCGGTAACAAGGGCTTTCTGAATACGCTGCTGCTCCAGCTTGGCCTGCTGGATCGTCCGATGCAGATGATGTTCACCGCTGGCGGCGTGGTCGCTGCGCTGGTCCATGTGACCATGCCGATCATGGTGATCATGCTGGCCGCAGCGCTCTCGCACATCGACCGCAACTACGAGAAGGCCGCCGAAAGTCTCGGCGCCGGTCCGGTCCGCGTTTTCCTCACCATTACCCTGCCGCTGTCGATGCCCGGAATCGTCGCTGGTTTCTCCACGGCCTTCGCGTGGACGTTCAGTGCTTTCGCGACTCCGCAACTGATCGGCGGCGGGCGTGTCAGTACGGTGTCGACGCTGATCTATCAGCTCGGCTTCTCGTCCTTCAATTTCCCCTTCGCTGCCAGTCTCTCCATCATTGGCCTCGCATTGTCGCTGGCCGTGATCGCCTTGCTGAAGAAAGCCGCGAGCCCACTCGAACGTATGGCAGGCACGACATGAAGCGCTCTCCCGGCACCCTGCTGCTTCGATGGTCGGGACGCATCCTCATCGCCGCCATTCTCCTGTTCGTGCTGCTGCCAGGCATCGTAGTGGCGGTTTCGGCCTTCAACGACCGTGCGATCTTGTTGTTTCCCCCGCAATCATGGTCGCTGCGTTGGTTCTGGCGCGCGTTCTCTTATCCCGATTTCGCCAAGGGCTTCTGGAATGGCTTGACGGTGACGGTGTGGGCGTCGAGCATCGCGCTGGTGGTCGGCTCGGCCTTCGCCTTCGCCATTCACCGCTACAAATTCAGACTCAGGAATCTTCTCGAAGGCATTTTGCTGTCGCCGCTGATCATCCCGCACTACACGATCGGCCTCGGCGTTCTCATCCTAGCCTCGCAGACCAATGTCGGGCGCGGCTTTCCACTTGTCATCTTCGCCCATGTGGTCATGGTGCTGCCTTTCGTGATGCGTAGCACTTACATCTCGCTGGAGAATCTCGACATCCGGCTCGAACTGGCGGCATCCAGCCTTGGCGCCACGCCGCTGCGGATCCTGTTCACCGTGACGATCCCGCTTTTGATTCCGGGCTTGCTAAGCGGCTGGCTATTCGCAGCAATTCTATCGTTCAACGAATTCACGGCGACTCTGTTCGTCAGCAGTCAGGCCACGCAGACGCTGCCGGTCGCCATGTACAATTACGTCCGCGAATTCGCGGATCCCACACTGGCCGCCCTGTCGGTCATCTACATCGTCGTGACCGCGACCTTGCTCACGATCGCCAATTCCTTCCTGGGCCTCGGAAAAATCCTGAATGTTGATGCGCACTAATCAGATGGCTGCCAATACGTCAGTCGCCGGAAACGACAAAATCCGTCCGGCCGTGCAGCTCGACGGCGTCACCAAGCGCTTCGGCGATTCCATCGCGTTGCATGAGGCCTGGCTGAAGATCGGGTCGAGCGAGTTCATGACCTTGCTGGGACCGTCCGGTTGCGGAAAGACCACGCTGCTCAATCTTGTTGCGGGCTTCCTCGAAGCGGACAGCGGCGAGATCTTTATTGAGGACGCCCTGGTCACCGAAACGCCGGCGCACATGCGCGAGATCGGCATCGTGTTTCAAAATTATGCGCTGTTTCCGCATATGAGCGTCGCGATGAACGTCGCTTATGGACTGAAGACCCGCGGCGTCGACAAGAAGGAGATGGCGCGCCGTGTCGACGAAGCGCTGGCGCTGGTCAAGCTCTCGGGTTTCTCAGACCGCAAGCCCCGGCAATTGTCGGGCGGTCAGCAGCAGCGTGTTGCGCTCGCGCGTGCGCTCGTGATCAGGCCGAAGGTGTTGCTGCTGGATGAGCCGTTCTCGGCGCTCGACAAGAATCTGCGTGGTTCGATGCAGGTCGAGCTCAAGCAGATTCAGCGTGAGCTCGGCGTCACCACGATCTTTGTTACCCATGACCAGGGCGAGGCCCTGTCGATGTCGGATCGCATCGCGGTGATGTCGGCCGGACGCATCCGCCAGATCGCCGCGCCTGACGATATCTATCGTCGTCCGGCCGACCGCTTCGTCGCGTCCTTCGTGGGTGATGCCAACGTACTCAACGGTCGGCTCGTCGAGCGGAACGGCGATGCCGCGGTGGTTTCGATTGGTGATGTGCGCGCGAGCGTTCCTGCAGCATCACTTGCGGAAGTATCGATTGGCGGTTCTGTGGATGTCTTCGTACGGCCGGAACATCTTTCCGTGACGTCGCGAGGGGCATCGGGATCGCTGCCTGGCACTGTGACGACGCAGGTGTTCCAGGGCGGCCATGTCGATCTCTATATCGACGCGCCAGGTAGCGCGCGCGATCATATTTTGCTGCGGTCGCCGGGTATTGCGGCGCTGTCGTCCTGTCCGGTCGGAGCCGAGATCGGATTGTCGATCGGCTCCGACGACATCGTGGCGTTTCCGCCCGGCGAGGCGCCGTGAGGCTTCTGGGTCTAGAACGACGGCGACGCGCCCGGATTCTTCGCGCGTGCGACATAGTCTTTCTGCTGCGGCCGATAGCGTTCCCACAGCGCGCGCAACTCGCCGATCGGCGCGTCGTGCCAGTCGATACGCAGGTCGACGACCGGCCAGTCGAAGATGTGAGCGACATGCAGACCCGCCGCATGCTCGTCGTCAGTCTCACCGCCGGCGTCGAGGCCGGCTTCCAGCGCCGACATCAACCGCTCCGCCAGTGGCTGGCCAGCGGTCGCCTCGAACCGCGCAATCATTGTGCTGGGCACCTTGTCGTCGGCGAGCAGATTGCCGAGCGCGAGGCAGCCAGCGCCTTCGGCAACTGCCGCCGTGGCCAATGCCTGAGCGCCGGAATGCCAGGCCACCTGACCGTAACGATCGATCACGCCGACCTGTCGCCATGCTGGCTGCGGTGTGCCGAGTGTGAGGCTGTTGAGAACGGCAGCGGCACCGAGGCCCTGACGCAGCAGCGCAAGACCGGTCGGGCCGAGCGCCGGGTCGGTCACATTCTGCGACACCACGAGGCCCAGAGGCCCGACCCACGCGCAGCGCGCCGGCACCGCGATACTGGACGACGTGATGGCGATGCCGAATGCGCCGGTCTCCGGACAACGCGCCGAGATAGAATAGGTCATCGTGATGCTCCCGTATTCGTAAAAGTAATGGTAGTATAGATGATCGAAGAGATAGCTCAAATACTTTGCGAGCTAATCAGTATTGAAAGTATAAGCTCGAATTCCAATCTCGATATCATCAATTATATCGAGCGGATACTTACGTCATCGGACGTGCCGGCGTGTCGCGTGCCGTCGCCTGACGGACGCAAGGCGTCGCTGCTCGCGACCATTGGTCCGGCGGACCGAGCTGGTGTCGTTCTGTCGGCACATACGGACGTTGTGCCGGTGGAGGGGCAGGCCTGGACCGTGCCGCCATTTGCCGGGGTCATCCGTGATCAGCGCGTCTATGGTCGCGGCGCGACTGACATGAAGGGCTTTCTGGCTGTCGTTCTCTCCGCCGTGCCGCGTCTCAAGGCGGCGGCTCAGGCCGTTCCGGTGCATCTGGCGTTTTCCTATGACGAGGAAGTCGGATGTCGTGGCGCGCCGGATCTGGTGCGTGCGCTGATGCAGTCCGTCGCGCGGCCGGCGCTCGCCATCGTCGGAGAGCCGACCGCGATGCGCGTCGTTCGCGCGCACAAGGGCAAGGTGGCGCGTCGCTTGACGGTGATCGGGCGCACCGGCCACTCGGCGATGCCGCATCGCGCGGCCAATGCCGTCGATTCCGCGGTGGCGATCGCTCATGCGTTGCGCGGTTTCGCCGATCAGGAGATCGCACGCGGCGGCGATGCGGCCTTCGACCCGCCATTCACCACCATTCATGTTGGATCGCTGCATGGCGGCAGCATGGTCAATCTCGTGCCGGAACGCGCCACGCTGGAATATGAGATCCGCACCATGCCGGGCCGTGACACTGGCGAAATCCTTGCACGGATCGATGAGTTGGTTGCGCACGAGCGTGACCGACTTCGTGACAGCGCGCCAGAGGCCGACATTATCTCCGAAGAACTGTCGGCCTATCCCGGCCTGGATACCAGCGCCGATGCGCCTGCGGCACGTCTGGTTGCGCGACTTGCAAGCGATACGCGTCCCGCAACGACAGTGGCATTCGGCACCGAGGCTGGCCTCTACGCGGAAGCGGGCATCCCGACGCTGGTTTGCGGACCCGGCGATATGGCGCGCGGGCACAAGGCCGACGAATGGATCGGTTTTGATGAACTCGCAGCGGCGGGCGCGATGATCGACAGGCTGGCCATTCTGCTAGGCCGGCCGCGTGCAGACTGGATGCGGGAATGAACAACGGAGTTTTGACAATGACGTCCACCATGCAGGCCATCATCGCAACGCAGGCGGGTGGTCCCGACGTGCTGATGCAGGTCGCGCGACCCGTGCCCGTGCCCGGTGCCGGCGAAATCCTGATCGAGGTTGCCGCAGCCGGCGTCAATCGCCCCGATCTGATGCAGCGAAGCGGCGCCGTCCCGTTGCCGGCAGGTGTTACCGATGTGCTCGGGCTCGAAGTTGCAGGGCGCGTTGTCGATGGCGACGCCGGCTTGCGCGGTCAGGCGGTTATGGCGCTGGTCAAGGGCGGCGGTTATGCGCGCTATTGCCTTGCCAAGGCATCGCATTGTCTCGCTGTCCCCGAGGGCCTGACGATGGAAGAGGCGGCAGCCCTGCCCGAGGCGCTCTTCACCGTCTGGCACAATCTGTTCGAGCGCGGCCGGCTGTCGAAGGGGGAGGCCGTACTGGTGCACGGCGGCGCCAGCGGCGTCGGTACGATTGCGATACGCATGGCCATCGCTCGCGGCGCTACGGCCATCGCGACGGTCGGCAGCGACGCCAAGAAGAAGGCAGTCGAAGCGCTGGGCGCGACCGCGATCAATTATCGCACCGACGATTTCGTTTCCGCAGCGCGCGGTGTCACCGGCGAGCGCGGCGTCGATGTCGTGCTCGATATCGTCGGCGGTTCTTACGTTGCACGTAATCTCGACGTGCTGGCGCCGGATGGACGCCATATCAGCCTGTCCTTCATGCAGGGTGGCGTTGTCCCGATTGATCTCGGGCTGGTGATGCGGAAGGGGTTGTATCTGACATCGTCGACGCTGCGACCGAAGTCGGACGAGGAGAAGACGGCGATCGCCGCCGCGCTCCGCGCCGAGGTGCTGCCGCTGGTCGCGTCTGGCGTGGTGAGGCCGCTGATCTGGCGGCAATTGCCGCTCAGTGACGCCGCACAAGCCCATCGCATTCTGGAAGCCAACGAGAACATCGGCAAGGTGTTGCTTCTGCCGACGGGAGACGGTCATGAGTGATGCCATCGAACTGCTTTATGCGCCGACATCGCCTTATGTCCGCAAGGTCATGGCCTGCGCGATCGAACTCGGCATTGCTGATCGCATCGTGCGGTTGCCAAGCGCCGCGCATCCGTTGAAACGCGATGAGCGGATCGCCATTTTCAATCCGCTCGCCAAGGTCCCGGCCGCAAAACTGGCGGACGGAACGCTGCTATTCGACAGCCGGGTGATCTGCGAGTATCTCGATGACCTCGGAAATGGCTCGTTGTTTCCGCGCGGGCCGCAACGTTGGCAGGTCCTCACCGAACAGGCCCTCGGTGACGGCCTCCTCGATGCCGCTCTGCTGACACGCTACGAGAACACCTGCAGAAGTGATGAGCATCGATCGGCCGACTGGATAGACGGCCAGATGACCAAGATCGCCGCAGCACTCGACCAGATGGAAAACACGGTCGCTGAATTCGGCGCACGCATCAGCATCGGCAGCCTCACCATCGCCTGCGCGCTTGGCTATCTGGATTTCCGGTTCGCGTCATTCGACTGGCGCACAACGCGGCCGGCGCTGGCCGTTTGGTTCGAAACCATGTCGCTGCGTCCGTCTTTGCGAGACACGTTTCCAACGGATGGATGATTGAGACCTTCGTCTGGAGCATGCCTCCGCATGCTTCATCGAGCCGTATAAGGCATGATACCGGAGCTATCGAAAATGGCGATGACCAAACCCTCTCTCAAATTGACACATGACGGCGCGCTCAAGGCGTTGGCCGGTGCCATAGCCAAAGCGGAAGAGCTTAACGCACCGCAGAACATTTCGATCGTCGATGACGGCGGTAATCTTCTGGCCTTTGTCCGGATGGATGGCGCCAAACTGCTGTCTCGGGAGACCTCGATGTCCAAGGCCATCACCGCGGCTTCGCATCGTCAACCGACGTCGCGACTCGATCCGGCCAATGAGATCAAGCTTGCCATTGCAGGTGGGGGCCGGCTCACCAATCTCGAAGGTGGACTGCCAATCATTATAGCGGGCCAATGTCTCGGTGCGGTCGGCGTGGGATCAGGCACCGGTGCTCAAGACGTCGAAGTAGCCCGCGCCGCGTTGGCGGCGATCGGAGCGGAGGATCAGAAGCCATGAAACCGTGCGAGGCGAACCAGGTTCTGCCTCGCTCAAGGTAATAACAAAACCTGGCCACCTGAATGTTTTCGATACGGTCAGGCCGGACGCCTTGATCCTGTTGCTGCGCTGGTCGGCAAAGGCAGCGACGGGATATCGACCATATTCGTTGATTTTGGTCCGTTTTCATTCGCGCTCGTTGCGTTTTGGCGTCGTTGTTTCTGGTGCGAAACTGGTGCGGCCCGTGGACATTCGTCACAAAGGTCGTTGATGAGCGTTGAAGGGTTTCCGCCATTGCAGGAGAAGCGGAAGTGACCTGTTCAAGCTGTTTTTGCTCTATAGCGATGACGAATCCTGCTAGAGCCCGAAGGGAGGTCACGCCGGCAGGCCTGCCAGCCGCAGGCCGGTTTCGAACCGGACGAGATGCTCCGGCCGCCGGATCGGAAGCCAGTCTGTGAGGCAAGTGGCACGAAACGTGGGATCCAGCTTCTGCAAATGTTCGACCGCGATGTGCGCCTGCTCGGTCCGACCAGCGAGCGCGTGACTTGCAGCGATGATGGCCGCTGCCATCAAAAAGCTGGGCAATTGCCTGAAGGATTGTTCGGCCCAGGATGAGGCCATGTCAAACCGCCCTGCAAATAAATGAGATAGGGCCATGCCTGCCTGCATCCGGAACATCTCCGGATCCAGCGGGCTGAAACGCATCGCGCGCGTAAAGAACTCGATCGCGGCATCGGGGTCACCGCGCTCCGCTCTGAGAAAGCCTCCCAGGAACCAGGCCGACGCCAGGTTCGGATTGAGCACCAGCGCCTTGTCGACCAGCGTGATCGCGCCCTCCACGTCGCCAGCGAGATGGGCAAGGGCATGTCCGCCCCTGGTGAGCGCGACAGCGTCGTCCTTGCCCAATTCCACCGCAAGGCGGGCCAGTCGAACGCCTTCCGCGATTTCCTGCGCCCGGTCGGTCATCCAGCCATTTACCTTTCGCCAGAAATGACACCAGGCCGCCATTGCGTGGGCAGAGGCAAACTCCGGATCGAGCTGCATGGCCTTGTAGAACAGCGGCAGCGCCTCGTTGATTGCCTCCCGCGTGCCCCGATGCAAATGAGGCATGGCACGCAAATAGTTGTCGTAGGCACTGAGGCTGCCGGTCGGCTTCCGCCTCGCACGATCGATCTCCGCCCGCTCGAGCTGCGAGGCGATCGCTCCGACGATGCTGGTTGCGATCTGATCCTGAAGTTCAAAGATGTCGTCAAGCGTCCCTTCGAATCTCTCGGCCCAAAGATGGGTGCCTGTCGCCGCATCCACGAGCTGGCCCGTGATACGAATCCGGTTTTCGGACTGGCGCACGCTGCCTTCGACGACGTAACGCACGCCAAGCTCGCGGCCCACCTGCTTCTCGTCTACCGTCTTGTCTTTGTAAGTGAAGCTCGAGTTACGGGCGATCACGAACAGCCAGCGAATGCGCGACAAGGCGGTGATGATGTCCTCGACGATGCCATCGGCAAAATAGTCCTGCTCGACGTCGCCACTGAGGTTCCGAAATGGCAGGACCGCGATCGATGGGGAATCCGGCAGGGTCAGAATGGGTCCGAGCCTTTCGCCCGCGTTACTTGAGTCCATGATCAAAGCGTTCGCGGGCAATTTTTCTTCGGCGATCCTGCCGACGAAGCGGATGCCCCTGCGTGCAACCGTCCGGATCAGGCGCTGCTCCTTGCCGGTGTCGCCGATCGCCTTGCGCACCGCATTGATGTGGCTCGTCAGCGTCGACTCGGAGACGATCCGTCCTTCCCACACGGCCTGCAGCAGATCGTCTCTTGTTACGACCTGATCCCGGTTCTGGACCAGAAAGAGGAGCAGATCGAACACCTTCGGTCCGATGGCTATGAGCTCGGAGCCTCGCTTGAGTTCGCGCCGGTCGGGGTCCAGGCAATAATCTTCAAACGAGAACAGCACTTCCGCGCTCCCCTTGGACAAGAAGCCAAGCAAAATTCAACCGCAATTCAAGACGCCTACAAGGCCTTTCCGGCCGTAGGGGCGCATTCTCATCAGGAGCAGGGCCATTGGTGGCCACCAAATTGAGGAGCGTCATGAAGATTGTTGTTGTTGGCGGCACCGGCCTCATCGGAACGAAGCTTGCGAGCAAGCTGCGTCGGAAGGGCCACGAAGCGATTCCAGCAGCTCTCGGCACGGGCGTCAACACGATAACGAGCGAGGGCCTCGATAATGCACTTTCCGGCGCGGAAATTGTCGTCGACGTCGCGAACTCTCCCTCGTTCGAGGACGACGCGGTTCTGAGTTTCTTCGAAACTTCGGGTCGCAATTTGCTCGCGGCTGAGTCTGCCGCCGGCGTGCGTCTCCATGTCGGGCTGTCCATTGTCGGGGCAGACCGGCTTCCGGAATGCGGTTACTTCCGTGCCAAGCTAGCGCAAGAAAATCTGATCAGAGCTTCGAAAATTCCCTACACGATCCTGCGCGCGACGCAGTTCTTCGAGTTCGTGGGCGCGGTCGTCGATTCCTCCACGGATGGACAAATCGTCAGGCTGTCGCCCGCTTTGTTTCAGCCCGTGGCATCGGACGACGTTGCCGATGCGCTGGCCGATGTCACGCTCGCAGCTCCAATTAACGGCGTGGTCGAACTGGCCGGTCCGGAGCGATTCAGCCTCGATGAATTCGGCCGGCGTTACCTGACGGCGACGAAGGACCGCCGCAAGGTCGTCGCCGACATCCACGCCCGCTATTTCGGCGCGGAACTAAACGATCGGTCTCTTATGCCGGGCAACAACCCCTGGCTCGGCTCGGTGCGTTTCGAGGACTGGTTGAGAAGGCTTAGCCAGTGAGAAGCACGAGCGACGAACGCTCTTCACGTGCCTATATCATGCGAGCATGAAATCATGAGCAAGTCTATCTTGCGCGATCCCTCGCAGGAGGATCCGCCGGTCGAATCTGAAGCGCGCCAGGGCACCCAGCCCACCGCCGACCGGCATTCTGCCGATGCGGAAATGGCGCGTGTTCTCAACACGGCTCCGCTCCGTATGGCGTTGGACCCCTCCGGTGGCGGAATCGCCCACTGGAAACACGAACCACTGCACGACGTCGTCCAGCCCATGACCGATCACGTCATCATGGCTTACAACGGCTCGATTCAACGCATGGAGCGGCGGTCAGGAAGATCGGTTACGATTGGAACGTTTCGTCCTGGGGTTGTGATAATCATTCCGGCCGGATCAAGCTCCCGGTGGGATATTCCGAAATCTGTCGATGTCGTTCAGCTCTATCTTCCGCACACAACGCTCGATCGCGTTGCACACGAAGCCGATACTGCCACATCGGTCGATCTTCTGGAGCGAACGGCGCATCCCGACCCGATTACATCCCGATTGCTCTTGAGCGCGGCCGACGTCCTGGAGGGCAATGCAGCTCTGGATAGGTTGTTCAGGCATCAACTGACAGACCTCCTGGCCACGCGCATCCTGGTCGCGCACACCGGCTCGCCAAACACGTTCCGGCCGACCTTGGGCGGGCTTTCGCCGAAGGTCCTGCTCCGTGCCATCGAACGCTTGCGCTCGGACAGCGATGCCGACGTCTCACTGGCTGCACTGGCTGCAGATGCCGGCCTGTCGCGCTTTCACTTCTGCCGTGCCTTCAAGGAAAGCACCGGACTTTCACCTCACGCCTGGCTGCGCCAACACCGGCTCGAGCAGGCAATGAACATGCTTCGCGACACCGACGCGTCGATCGTCTCGGTCGCAGCGGCACTTGGCTACGCCTCTCAAACAGCCTTCGCGGCGGCGTTCAGGCGTTTGACCGGCGAAACTCCGAGCAATTGGAGACGGCGCGCGCGTTAGCAGCAATTCCTCTGCAATTACCTCAATCGCTCGGGGGCGGCTGCACACCTCCTTCGGTAAATCGGCATGTGCACGACCCATGCCGACCTCGTCAACGCCGAGTTGCTCTCGTTCATCGCGTCCTAGCGTCTCCGGTTTCTTGCGTCGGAAAAACTCAAACCACAGGAGTAGGTCACATGCGACTTGTCATCATAGGCGCCGGCTTCGCCGGCATGTACGCAGCGCTTTCCGCTGCCCGGCTGCGCGACATCAGGGGCGCTTCACCTGAAGAACTCGAGATCGCGCTGATCGCGCCGGACCCGAGGCTGGTCATTCGCCCGCGACTTTACGAGCCGAAGCCAGAGACGCTGACCGCGCCTCTGCTGGAGGTCCTCGAAGCCATCGATGTCGTCTACGTGCAAGGCAGCGCAAAGACGGTCGACACCAAGTCTCGCACGGTGGAAATCGCCACCGCAAAAGGTGCGAAGAAGAACCTCTCTTACGATCGGCTGGTCGTCGCCACCGGCAGCCGGCTGTTCCGTCCGAATATTCCGGGCCTTGCCGAACATGGCTTCAGCGTCGACCAACTCGAGGATGCGATGGCCCTCGACCGGCATCTGCACAGTCTGGCCGATCGGCCGGCAAAGAACGGGCGCGACACTGTCGTCGTCGCCGGCGGCGGGTTCACCGGCATTGAGGCGGCAACGGAGATGCCCGCGCGGCTTCGCGGGATTCTCGGCAAAGATGCCAGGCCGCGCGTCATCATCGTCGATAGGAACAGCGCGATCGCTCCCGACATGGGCGAAGGCCCTAGGCCCCTCATAGAGGAGGCATTGCGCAAACTCGGCGTGGAGGGTCGGTTCGGCGTCGGCGTCGCCGAGCTGGACAAATCCGGGGTCACGCTTTCGAACGGCGAACGCATCGAATGCGGGACCGTGATCTGGGCTGCCGGCATGCGTGCGGCTCCATTGACCACGCAGATCTCCGCCGAGCGCGACAATTTCGGCCGGCTGCTGGTCGACCGCGATCTGCGCGTGCTGTCGGTGCCCGGTGTCTTCGCCACAGGCGATGCCGCTCGCGCAGCGTGCGACGACGTCGGCAACTATGCGCTGATGTCGTGCCAGCACGCTACGCGGATGGGTGCCTTTGCGGGCAACAATGCCGCCGCTGAACTGTTGGGAGTTCCGACTATGCCGTACCACCAGAAGGTATACGTCACCTGTCTCGACCTCGGAGAAGCCGGCGCGCTCTTCACGCGCGGCTGGGACCGCAAGGTCGAGATGGTTGGCGACGAGGCAAAGAAGACCAAGCGGGAGATCAACACCGTCTGGATCTATCCGCCGCGCGCGGAGCGCGCCGCTGCTCTGGCGTCGGCCGACCCCGAGCGTGTCACCGATCTCTGAACACCCAACCAGCATTGAAGCCCTTCCCGCGCGGGAAGCGTGGCCCGCCCAGGATCGAGCACCAAGATCGAACGCAGGAGATGAATCAGATGATCCACAACACTCAGCAGGAGACAAACATGAGCCTAGATATTACCGCACACCCCGTTAGATCGAAGCCCGACGAATTGGTTCCGTCGCGCTACGCGCTGAAGGTCGGCGAGATTGACGTGCTGGTGGTCAGCGATGGGGTACTACCGCTGCCCACCAAAATGTTAGGACACAACGCCGACCCGGCCATCCGGGCGGCCTGGCTGAACAACATGTTCCTGCCGCCGGACGCTTTCGACTGGGCGCTGAACGCGGTCGTGGTGCGTAGCGGCGGTCGGACCATCCTCATCGATGCTGGACTAGGGGGCGACCCGGACTTGCACTTGCCGCGGGCCGGGCAGTTGGTCAAGCGACTGGACGCCGCCGGCATCGATCTCGCGTCCGTGACCGACGTGGTGCTGACCCACATGCATATGGATCACGTTGGCGGGCTGCTCGTCGAGGGCGTGAAGGAGAGGCTGCGTCCGGACCTGCAGATTCACGTGGCTGCCGCCGAGGTCAAATTCTGGGAGTCACCCGATTTCTCCCACACCGCCATGCCGCCGGGGTTCCCGGACGCGCTTCGGTCGGCGGCCAAGCGGTTCGTCAACCAGTACCACAACCATCTGCGTCAGTTCGATGAGGAGCACGAGGTGGCTCCGGGCGTGGTCGTCCGCCGCACCGGCGGCCACACCCCCGGGCACAGCGTGGTCCGCCTGGCGTCCGGCGGCGACGCCCTGACGTTTGCCGGCGACGCCGTGTTCGCGGTCGGGTTCGACCAGCCCGACTGGCACAACGGCTTCGAACATGACCCCGAGGAGGCGGCGCGCGTTCGGGTCCGTCTTTTGCGGGAGCTGGCTGCGACCGGCGAGATGCTGGTGGCCACTCACCTGCCATTCCCGTCTGTCGGTCGGGTCGCGGTGGACGACGACGCGTTTCGTTGGGTACCGGTTTTCTGGGACTACTGACCGCTTGTTGGCTTAAATCCGAACTAGGGCGCGTGCTCATAACGTAAAGAGTTCACGCCCTAGTTTGCGCGCTGCTGATTGCGGTCCCCGATTCGATCAGCGAATTAGTGAACATGCACAATTGCGAGCGCACCATTGCGTGGTGGCGCGACGGGAGAAAGGCTTGCCAATTCGAAGGGCCGGAGCAGGGATACTGTCCTGAGAAGCGCGATAACGCTCAAGCTCTTGACGTTTCCACACGGGCGAAAAGACGGTGACCATCGCATCGTTGATCCACACATCGATCGGTTCAAATTGCCGCACAATGGAGTCTGCCGCTGCGAAGAGCTCATCCGATTTGAGACGTCAGCCGACGTGACGAAACCAGCGCCCCCAAGCTCCTCGAGTTCGCCCTTCACGTCATTCAGTGCGTCGGCATCGCGCGCAATCAATCCGACGCGAGCGCCGGCTCGGGCAAAACGATGCGCGGCGGCTCGGCCCACGCCCGCGGAGGCGCCAGTGATTACGACTTTACAGTTTCGAAGCTCACCAGACATGTGCGAACCGTGTCTCACTTATGGATCAGTCTCTCCGGGTGGGCCGGGCTTATGACGCATGCTGATCTCACATCAGACCAACCGCGCGTCCGGCGAAGAAGTTCCTGAAAATCGCGGGCTTATAGGAACGGGCCCGGAGCCCGCTTGTTCTTCGCAAAGGGACGACGTTACAACCTTATCGGACGTATCCATGGCATCCTCCACCGCATCAGATGTCCTGGTCGAGACGCTGCTCGACTGGGGTGTCGATACCGTCTTCGGGCTTCCGGGTGATGGCATCAATGGCATTATCGAGGCCCTGCGCACGCGCCAGGACCGGATCAAGTTCGTCCAGGTCCGTCATGAAGAAGCCGCGGCCTTCAACGCCTGCGCCTACGCGAAGTGGACGGGCCGGCTCGGCGTATGCCTTGCAACATCAGGCCCGGGTGGCATCCATCTTCTTAATGGTCTCTACGATGCCAAGCTCGATGGACAATCAGTGTTGGCCATCACGGGTCTGCAATTTCACGATCTGCTCCACACGTTCACGCAGCAGGACGTGGAACTCGACAAGCTCTTTATGGACGTGTGTGTCTACAACAGCCGCGTGATGGGTCCACACCACGTCCAGAATATCGTGGAACTGGCCTGCCGGACCGCGCTTGCCTACCACGGTGTCGCCCATGTGACCATTCCGGTTGACATGCAATCGCAGCCTGTAAGCGCCGGCAAAAGATCGGAACGCAACGTGCCAAACCATGTTTCGGACCTGATGGCCCGCTCGGCGCAGACCGCAAGCGACGAGCAACTCGCCAAAGCATCCGAGATCCTTAAGGTCGGCAAGAAGACAGCCATTCTTGCAGGCCGCGGAGCGCTCGATGCGCGCAACGAGGTTCTCGCTGTAGCGGAGCGCCTCGGGGCGCCGGTCATCAAGCCACTTCTTGGCAAGGGGGTGATCCACGACGACAGTCCGTATTCGGCCGGCGGCATTGGCCTTCTCGGAACCAAACCCGCGCAGGAAGCGCTGGAAAGCTGTGACACGCTTCTGATTGCCGGCAGCACGTTCCCCTACATCGAATTTTATCCAAAGCCGGGTCAGGCGCGCGCCGTCCAGATCGATGTCGATCCGCAGCGGATCGGGCTGCGGTATCCGGTCGAGGCAGGCCTGGTGGGTGATACCGGCAAGGTACTTCAGGCTCTGCTGCGGCGGCTTGATTATCGTGACGATCGTTCGTTCCTGCAACAGACCCAGGAGGGGATGAAGGAATGGAACGCGTTGATGAGCCAGCGCGGCACCAATAGCCAAAAGCCGATGAAACCTGAGCGCGTTGCGTACGAGCTCAACAAGCTTCTTTCCGATGATGCGATCGTGGCAACCGATTCCGGAACAATCACCACCTGGATAGCCCGACACCTGGTCATGCGCGGCAATATGATGTTCTCGTGCTCCGGCAATCTCGCGACCATGGCGTGCGGCTTGCCCTATGCGATTGCGGCTGCGGTGGCTTTCCCGGGCAGGCAGGTTGTGGCGTTTGTTGGCGACGGCGGTCTCACCATGCTGATGGGCGAGCTTGCCACCTGCGTGAAATACGGCCTCGACGTAAAGATCGTGGTTATCAAGAACAACTCCCTCGGGCAGATCAAATGGGAGCAGATGGTGTTCCTGGGCAATCCGGAATACGTCTGCGATCTGCAGCCGATCGACTTTGCAGCGGTGGCGCGCGGCTTTGGTGTGAGCGCGTTCAGTGTCGACGATCCGGCGCAGTGCGGCGAGGTGCTGCGCGAGGCGCTGAGCACGCGCGGCCCGGCATTGATCGAAGCGGTGGTCGATCCGCACGAACCGCCGATGCCGCCGAAGGCGACTTTGACGCAGATCACGCATTTGGCCGAATCGCTCGTTCGCGGCACGCCGGCGAAGGGCAAGATCGCACTGACCATCGGCTCGGATGTGGTCCGCGAAATCATTTGAGTCGGAGCGATGGGCGAAGAGACAAGGATCAGGCGTCTGGCAGCACGGTCGTATCGCATTCCGACGGATGCGCCGGAAGCAGACGGTACGATCGCCTGGTCGGCTACGACGCTCAGGCTGGTCGAGGTCGACGCCGGAGGTGTGACCGGCGTTGGCTACAGCTATGGCAGCGCAGCTACCGCCGAGATCGTGAATAACAAACTCGCGTCGACCTTGCGCGAGCAGAATGCGCTGGCGATTCCGGCGCTCTGGCTTGCCATGGTGACGGCGGTGCGCAACATTGGTTGGCGCGGCGTGTGTGCGTGGGCAATTTCGGCCGTCGACGTGGCGCTGTGGGATTTGAAAGCGCGCCTGTTGAAAATGCCGCTGGCAGATCTCCTCGGACGTGAACGGGCCGAAGTGCCGATCTATGGCAGCGGTGGCTTCACCTCCTATTCCGAGGGGCGCCTGTGCGAGCAGTTGAGCGACTGGGTAGAAAGAGACGGCTGCCGATTCGTCAAGATGAAGGTCGGAACGGCGCCCGAGCATGATCTGGCTCGCATCCGGGCGGCGAAAGCGGCGGTCGGCTCCGCGGAGCTTTACGTCGATGCCAACGCCTACCGGCGTAAGCAGGCGCTCGAATTCGCCAGGCAGTTCGCCTCGCTCGGTGTGACCTGGTTCGAGGAGCCGGTCTCGAGCGACGATCTTGAGGGATTGCGACTGCTACGAAGCACGTCGCGGAAGTGATCGCTGACGCCATGCACTGAGCTCTGACGGGCACCGGCATTGCCGCCTTTTCAAGTGAAAGGCGCTATCGGAATGCCCCTATGGGCAATCCTGCAGAGCGAAACGGTTGCTCCTCATGCGCTGACCACCATTGGGCCACGGCTTGCGCGACGCGATCCCAAATTGATGTAGGCAAGTCGGGGATCGCGATTCTGACGAGGTAGCGAGTGCGTATCTTGTCGTGGAACCACTCCGCTGCACCGAAATCGAAACCAAAGCTTCCTGCGTGACGCAACGGCAACCCGGCCTTCCTGAGGTCGCCGCACAAATCCGCTGCCATTTGCCTCGTTTGCCTCTCATCAAGCATCCGCTTTGGCGTGAGCGTCACATACAGCCCGTGGCCAAAATGAAGTTCTCCCGACGAGCCGGCGAGCGTGGATGCAAAATAGCGCGCAGTCCTTCTGCTGTTCCGCAAGATTGCTGAGACGCGCTTATCGGTGAGATCCCGATAGGCTCTCGTTCCGACATAGGGCGGGAAATGCGCCGGCAACGCTGCGCCGCCGAACAGTCGAACGGCTTTTCGCATCTCCCTCGCAAGCGCCTCCAGTTGTGCCTGATGCACACGGTGCGCTTCGCAGGCGACAAAGACGGCGGAGCCGAGCCGGCCGTATTCCAACCCAAGGGAGTCGAGCTTGGTGTGGCTGCGTACAAGCACGATCGGAATTTCCCAGCGATGCGCCCAATTCAGGACGCGGCGGATGCGCCCCGAGCCGCTCGAGAAGCAGGTTGTGTCGAAAACGATGAGATCAAGGCGCGGGTTTGCGCCGCGAAGCGTCGTCTCGAATGCGGCCGCGGGTGCACATGAGTCCAAGAGAAGCACCCGCAATCGTCGCGCCCGAGACGCGACCTCGCCAGGTGAGCTTTTCAGCAGCATCGGCCGCAAATGGCGGGCATGACTTTCGATCAGCTCCAGGGTTTCACTATAAGAGCCAGGTAGTACCAAGATGTCTGCCTCTGGCATCATTTGTGCCGATGCCAGCAGCAGCGCCGATATCGCGGCCATCCCCGAGGAGGTATAGATCGTCTCATTGGCTGCCGCGTCGTCGAATTGATAAAACGACGGGCCCCGTACGTCCAGGTCGGCGCGCTGGTAGCCATAGCTGAATTCGAATGGTCCCGCGCGCAGCCGATCGGGATACGCCCATGCAGTCTCCGTGAGCGCCCAATCGTGCAGCGCATGCTCAGCCTTCAGGGCAGCGGCCAGTTGAAATTTCCGTTCAATGACCTCAGCGACCGAGGCGGGATGGTGCAACGACAGAGGAGTGCTGAGGAAGCGGTTCAGCAAGTTGAGCTCTTCGTGCTTTCTGTGGAGATATGCCTCGAGGGTTTCCATGCCCGGCCTTCATTTTTGTCCGCGCATTATGATTAACGTATCTACGAGGAATTGGGTCCTTGGCCGGTCCGGTCGGCTCACGAGCTATGGAATGCATTGCGGCCGGGGCAGGCCACTTCTGCATTGCCGCCATGAATCCGGGCCGCAGCCAGCCTTAGGTCCGGGTCAGGAAGTCCATTAGTCCGAGCCACAGCAGGATTGCCAGCCAGAACAGTCCGGCAGCCGCAAAGATCAGGGTTCGTGGCCCGCGGTGCCAGAGTTCCATGAATACGGCAGCAACGACCGAGGCCTTCAGAGCGGCGATGCTGAGCGCGACCATCGCGTTGCCGTTCCCGAGCGGGACGTAAGACAGGCTGACCGTGAGCGCGAGCAGAGCAAGCAGCACGAGCCAAGCGGCGAGCAGCGGAATTGAAGGGCGCGAAGGCATCACGAGACCGATCTCCCGGGAAGATAGATGAGAGCAAACAAGAAGATCCAGACTACACCGCCCAAGCGACCAGAAAGCTCGATGTGAGCAGGATCGCCGTATTGGCCGTGCCGATCAGAAGATCGGTGTGGCGCCCCGCAGCCAGGAAACTTGCGGGATAGGCGTGCCGGTAGACGAAATAGGAAAGCACGAGGCCGCCGAACAGAAGCACCTCGGTCGCGATGAAGACCCACATGCCGAGTTCGGCGGTGTGATCACGATGCTCAACGGAAATGAACTGCGGCGCAAACGAGCGGGTCTCAGGCATTTTGTGGTTCTGCCTTGAAGTCGGAGGAATACTGGTACGGCGCACGCGTGACGACCGGCTGCACCTCAAAGTTAAATTCCGGTGGCGGCGAGGGTGTCTGCCATTCCAGTCCCGGCGCGTTCCACGGATTGGCCAGCGAGCGTCGCCCGAAGAAGGCGGAATAGGCGAGATCGCGCCGATCGGCGCTGGCTTTTGGGATTGTGCGCGCTGACGCTGCTGATGCGCGTGCTGGAGGCCGCCATTCTGATCCTGCCCGCGATCGACCACGTCGCGCCGCTAACCACGGCGGTGATGCTGGCGGCCGCGCTGGTCTTTGTCGGGGCGCTTCTGCTTTGGATGTTTGATGCCATGCTGTCTGAGCGCGCGCGTTGGATCAACGCGACGGTGCAACATGTTCGCGCCGAAGGAGAAGCAGGATCAGGGCGGCCAGCCCGATGATCGTCATGAGGGCCGTGCCGGCGAGCAGCCGCCCAACAGCGAGCGTATAGGTGCCACTCACGGGATCGAAGCCGTAACAGATCAGGCCAATGTGATCGGCAACCGACCCAACCTGTCCCGACCGGCATCGACCAGAGCAAGGCGCAGGCTCGCGGCATCCAGCGCAAGTGCCGAAAGGCCGCGGACGACGCGGCCATCCGGGGTGACCACGAAAGCGGCGAGGGGATGCGCAAACTGATCGTGTTCACTGTCGTAGCGGAAATGAAACCCGAAGGCGTTGGTCAACTCGCGTATAGCAGCGGCGTTCGTGCGCAGGAAGTGACTGTTGCGGACCAACTCCCCGTCGCTACCGATTTGCTCGTGCTTCATTGTTAGCGCATCGGCCACCGCATCCCTCGGATCCAGGCTGACCACCAAGCACCCAGACGGATGGCGTCGCGCCCAGCCACTCCCGCAACGGCTCGATGTCTTTTTCGCCTTGCAGGAGCAGCGATAGCGGAAGAGATCCATTCGGCGGTGGCACGGCTTCCACCCCGCCATTTCACTCACGTTAACGCGCGCCTGCGCCGGGACTCCGGCGAGCAATATCGCAACAGTTGCGATTGCGGCAGCTCGCATCATGAGCACGTCGACCTTTCAGCCAGTGCCTAACGCTGGGTCTTGAACGGGGTTCCATTTGCGGCATTAGCCCGAGGCGGTCATCTCAAATAAAAAGATGCCGGCGGATCTACCGGCATCATTGAGTTTGTGCATCTACTTGCTGGACTGACCGACGCTTGGTGCCTTGTCGAGCTCTTGGGCCATATCAAGGTGATGCTGCAGCGCGGGCAACGTTTTGCCGGCCCAGTCTTTCAGATCGGCATTGTCGCCACCCTTGGCATAGCGCTCGAAAAGCGACACCGCGTCCTTGTGAGCGCTGACCTGGTAGGAATCGTAGTCCGAGCTGAAATCCTTGCCGGACACATCCTTCAGCTTGTTGAGCTTGCTCTGGTGCGAACTGTCGAGCGCCGCGGGCACCTCCGCCTTGACCTTGCCGCTGGTGACCAGTTGCTTCAGCTCGGCTGAGGTCTTTGAGTGGTCGGTTACCATCCGCTGGGCAAAGGATTTCTCCCGCGCATTGCCCTTTTGTTCGGCGAGCTTGCTCGATTCGATTTCGAACATGTCGCTGATTGCGACCTCCTTGACGAAGTCGGCCGTGGTCGGCGCAACACCCAGCATTGAATTGACGCCGGTCTTCTCGCCGGCGGATTGAGCAAGAGCTGGGCCTGCCAGCAGAACGCAGCCCAGCACGATGATTGCACGCGTCATGATTTTGGTCCTTCCGGATTTCAGCGGCGCCATGGTTGCCGACTGAAGGTGCGCATCAACCCGCAGAGGAGGGTGTTGTTCCTCTCGGTTGGCTGCGGCAGGGGCGTTTGATCGTATCGGCTGGGGCTGGTTGAGGAGCAGCCGCGCCTATCGCGCGCTGATTCTTGGCTCGAACCTGTCGGCAATGGCCATCCATTCCGGAAGCGGCGCGCCGTCACGGTGTCGACCGCCAGCAACAGCTGCCGCCCAGGCGCTGACGGCTCCGAGCAGGGCGGCGACTGCCAGTGAAAATGCCAGGATGATTGTGCTGCGACGCGCATGAGCAATCGCCGTCTTCGAACTCGCAATCGCCTGATCGGCTCGCCGCTCGGCGTCGCCCGCGGAAAGACCCGTAAGTGTCTGGACCTGCTGAATCAGATAGGTCCGGTCATCACCATTTACCCCGCCGTGGCTCGACGAAGTCATGAGTATCCGGCCGGCCTCGGCACGTTCGACGCTCATATCGACGTTCGGAGGTCGACGCGGTTGGCGGAGAAGCCGATCGAGCTCGTAGCTCAGAAGTGGTTCGGCTGAGGTCCTGTTTTCCATTGCAAACGATGGAGATGCGCGATTGATTGCTGCTGCGCTCACGATCGCCGTCAATCCGGCCCCGATTAGAACGGCGAGTGCCCAAGCCGTCAGGCCATGAAGACCATCGCGCGTTTCCTCCGAATTGGGGCCAGCGCTAATGTCATCGCGGACAGCACCAATGTCGCCGCGCGTCCGACCGGCAATGTAGCCGCCGAGGCCGAAACTGACGATCGCCTGCAGAATCAGAAAGAGGCCTGATAGCAGCGACAGGGCGGCAGATGCATCTCGCCAAGTTGGTGAAGTCGAGCTGATCCCGAGACCGATGGTGACGCCAAAGGTCACCAGGGTGAAGGCAAACGCCGCGGCGACTAACGCGCCTGCGATAATCGGCGTCCAGCGCAGATATCTGACATCATCAGTAAACGTCGGCACTCCGTCTTCGACGAGCGCGGCAGCCTCGATCGTCATGGTCGAATCCCTCAGCGCAGACCGAAAAACGAAAGGATGGCCAGTATGACGACGATCAGGCCAACCAGATAGATCAGCTGGTTCATTTCAATCCTCCTTGATCGCTTGATAAGCGCAGGCGGGTTCGGAAGGTTCCTGTCAGACCTGATGATGCGGCGCAAAACGCGCCATAATGGCTATTTCGTTCGCGGTGATCGCGCTGGAACGTTGCGGGCCGGAAAAGCCGGAAGGCTGCACACCGCTCCTGATGCAGCCTGCACCCAGTGGAGCATCAAAGACCATTGTCGATCACAATCCGCCCCGCTGATTTTCAGGCGTCTGGGGATCCCCCTCGTTCGGATGCAACCCGATCATCACTTGGACTTGGGGAACAGGACGCTACCGCTTCTTCCACTTCCTTGACCAGCGCTCGGTGGTGTTCAGCGAGCTTGGCAAATAATGCTTTCTTCGTCCCATTGGTCGCCAGCTTGCTGATTAACTCGCACTCCTCGGCTTCATTCCGAAGCCTCTCCAGGTGCGCCTGCATGTCTTTCATTTTGGTGCGCCCAAACTTAGAGCTACGTCCAGCTCAGCAGCTTGTTCGATTTGCCGCGCCTGGCGGAGAAGCTTGTCCCGCTCGGCGCCCGGAGACAGATTTCTGGCGCGCGTCCGAGCCCGTTGCGCTGAGCTGATCAGTCGCTCATGCAATGAGCCGATCGGCTTGGACCGATTGCGCTTTCGTTTATTGCTCATATTGAGAGCTTAGCATCGGGCTGCCAGGGGAAATTCAACTATGTAAAGACCCTGCGCAAGGCTGCGATAAAATTGGATTGATTCTCCGACAATGGCGGCCATCCATCGCTGTCCGCTGTGCCGCTGACAGCCGATCTGTTCGGGCCCGCAGCCGATCAGGGCTAGTGCCGCTGCAAAGGCTGACCTCACTTAACATGTGTGATTGTACCGCCAGGTCGCGCTGGCACAGGCTATTGCGAGGCGGTCGCTAATGCCGAAGGTAAGGGGAAGAAATGATGCTCAGCGAGGAATTTAGTCAGAAGACGATCGCCGCAATGGACCTGGCGCTGGAGAGGGCATGCAGATTCCTGCCTATCGGACTACCAGAGCATGAAACAAGGAAGTTCGTTGCAGAGAAGATCATTGAATGCGCCAAGAACGGCAACCAAACTCTTGCCGGCCTTACCGAGGTGGGACGCCGCGCGATACATGAGCTGATCGCAAGAAGGAACGAGACCGCTGATGAGATGACTTTGACCCACCCTGATGGCAAGTAAGCCATGCATCTTGCTCATCGGGCTGAGGAGGTGTCGCTCAGAAGCCTCAAGCGCACCTGTTCTCGACAGGGGGTAGCGGGTTAGCGTGCCCCGCCCAAAGGGCGAGGCCGACCTTTTGCGCTGCAGCGCAGGTAATTGCCACCAGTTCAATGATGGTGCTGCCCTTGGCTTCGCCACCTCTCGCTGACCAAGCAACTCCTGCCGAGAGGAAGCGGGCTCCGGTGTCGACGCCATGATCGCGCGGGGTGCGACGCGCCCAGAGCCCACTTAACATAGGTTGCGACCGTAGTCGGGGACTCGCATAATCTCTGCTCAGTTACGGCCCGGTCGATCGGCGCGCATGCCGCCCCCTTTATGGGCCGATGTTCCTCCCGCTGAACTCCCGTGCGCCTAAATTCCGGCGTTGACCCTCGGTCGCGACAGGACACGGCGCGCCTCGCCGCTCGCTTTGCCCTTATGTGGACAGCCGCTTGATGGTCTTGACGGCCTGGTTGGGGCCGCGCCAGCCCAGGAACTCAAGCTCCTTTTCCTCAAGCGCATTCGTTGCGAGAAAGAACTGCTGAAGCTCCTGGTGCGCTCGAGAGGGAAGATCGCGGATGTCCTTCAGGTCGGTCTCGAGCGGAGTGCGGTCGGGCACCGCGAACAGGCGATCGTTTCTCTCCGTCTTGCTCTTGCCTTTCTGTTCGACTTCGAGAATCCCTATCGGTCTGCACCGCAAGACCACGCCGGGGTAGGATTGCGCATCGTGAATCACTAGGACGTCGAGCGGATCACCGTCCTGCGCCTTGGTCGATGGGACAAAGCCCCAATCGTACGGATAGCTCAGACCGGCCATCAGAGGCTTGGCGAGCGTAAAGACGCGCAGCTTCGGATCGAAGTCAAGCTTGCAGGTGCTTCCGCGAGGAGTCTCGATCACTGCAAAGATTTGGTCATCGCCGGCCCAGGTCGGAAGCTTAAAAAGGTTCGTCATCTCATCTTCCTGTTATCTCGCGCGGTCAGGTGCGTCGGGCCCCTGGCCGGGAGGCTGACAAAGCTTGTCGCGCCGACAAACTTATCTGTCTGCTCTTTGAGGACGCCATAACGATTCCTTAGCTATCGACCGCCCTCCGTTGGTGTCTCGGCCCTAGCATGGCTGCGTGCCTGCCAGCTCTCAAGAAGCGTCTCCATCGTGATCGTTTCGACCTGCTCTCCGAACCGGTTCATGTAGATATTCATCATCGCGTCGTGGGTCTCGTCAGCCGAACTGCAAAGCGCGTCCTGGACGAGGATGACGCGGAAGCCCCAGTCGACCGCTCCGAGCATGGTGCTCAGAACGCAGACGTCAGTCTCGCCGCCGGTTATGATGACCGTATCTACGTCGGCGCCGCGCAACTGCTCGTGCAGGTCGCTGCCGGTCCATGGCGAATAGACATGCTTATCGAAGACTTTGGCGGGAGGAACAAACGTCGCAAGGTCTGGGACGAGGCCAACCATGTCGGGGCCGATCTGATCGATGGTCATCGACGCCCAGCGCTCATAGTACTGCCGCCACATGCCGACGCCATGCCCGGGCTTCCGGGCGGGAATGAAGCGGGTGAAGATGGTTCTCTCGGGGTGAGCGGACGTGATCGCGACGATGTTTGGCAGGACGCGTTCAAGCCAGGGCATCTTCCACTCGGTGCCCTCCGCAAACATTCTCTGCATGTCAACGCAGAGGTGAACCGCGCTATCGCCCGGCGCGCCATACCGAAGTGTGTCGCTCTTTGACATGGCAAATCCTGAAAACGGTCCAATCGGCGGGCTGGCTAGTTAGTTCCAATCGCCCGTGATCGCGTGCCAATGCCCCATCGCGCTTTAGGCCGCTTCCGAAACCTCCTCTTCCTCGGCTTCGAGATTGATCACCGAAGTGGCCAGTTCTGTCAGCGCTTGATCGGTCGCCTCCTCCTCGGCAAGGGTGGCCTGCAGCAGCTTCGCCGCATCCGCCATGCCAAGTTCTTCCGCCCAAGTCCGCAGGGTCCCGTAGCGGGAAATTTCGTAGTGCTCTACCGCCTGCGCTGCGGCCAAAAGCCCGGCATCGAGTGCTGGCATTCCCTTGAAGTCGCGCATGATCTCAGCGCCTTCATCGGTGATGCCATTGATGGCCTCGCATGTTTTGCCGCGGGCCGGCTTGCCAAGCATCCGGAAGATCTGATCCAGCCGCTTCACCTGTCCCTGGGTCTCGCGTAGATGCTTGTTGAAGGCGTTCGCAAGCTGCCTTGAGTGCGCTGCTTTCGCCATTTTCGGCAAGGTCTTGATGATCTTGTTTTCGGTAAAATAGATGTCCTTGAGGGTCTCGTGAAAAAGGTCGCTCAGCTTCTTCGGTTGTCGCGTCCGCCGGGATGTCGCTCGCTTGGCCATAACTCCTCCGGGTGTAAGTATCTAGAATTTGACACGTCACTTGTCCTACTCGGCCGATCAACCTGCCGTGTGCTTAAAGGTTCCTAGTACATGGGCTGTTCATCGCGAGCCAAGACAACCAGCGCAGCCCGGTTGAGCCGCGCAAGCCCTCGCGACGACCCGCCGGCGCCAACGCCGCCGACACAGATCCAGATCGAAAGATCCTGGTTCGTTCAGAACGTGATGCAGATTCAGCTCGATATCGAGATAGTTGAAGAGCCAGCTCGGCATGCCGTCGAGCCAAGTCGCGCCAATCTGCAGCGCCATTTCCAGCGGCGTGATTCCAGGCGGCCCACCACAGCAGCATCACACGATCCGAACCACGATCCTGGCCCGCCAGCTTGGCCTGCTCGGTGGCCGTGTCTCCCGATGGTCTAATCTGCCGCATCCAGGTGGCTAACGATGCAGCGGCCGCAGTTAGGTATACCCAAGGTTTATTTTTGTTCGTGATGCATCATTCAAGTTGATCTTAATTCCGCCGTTCGGAGGCTCGATTCCTCCCGCCACAGCCAGTCGTTGCTCAACGCAAGACGGTTTAACAATCCTTGTGTCGGCGATCTTCGGGGGGTATGCCCTGGAACGGGCCGACCGCGATCAATCTCGTATTCGGCCCGCCGCCGCTATAGGGAATTTGGTCGTATCCCCGCGCACCGGTGCACCCCGCTATTTGTCGATCAAAAAGAGCCGTTTGCTTGGAAGGAATCTCGCCGTGACAGAATCGAAAGCCGTCATCATCGACCGGCATCCAGGCCGCTCCACCCAAACCATCGGGATTGCGCGAGAGCTTGGCACCGATCCGGATTTGATCCACGAGCCGTCGGTTGGCGTGGTCGGCACCAAAGGCGACAGCCAGTGCTACATGGGCGTGACGGCGAAGGTCGATGCCATCCACGACAGTCTCAAGAGCCGCATTGGCAAGGGCGCGGGCCAGTTGAAGCTGCGCCTGGTCCAGCCAGAATACACGATCGCGACGTCGGACGGCATCCGCAATGGCACCCGCGAAATGCGCTATTCGCTGATCGGGCGTGAAGTCACTCACGATGCGCTCTGTGAGCATCTGAGCGCGACCGGTCTCGCCGGCACCATAGCCGTCGTAGCCTGTGACAAGCCGCCGGTCGGCACGCTGGCCGCTCTCCTCGAGCACAATCAGCCCGCGATCATCATGTCGGATGGGCCGATCCATCCCGGTACCGACCCGAACACCGGCGAGAAACTCGACATCGTCAGCGCCTATCAGGTCGCCGGCAACCCGGACGCCGAGTACCGCGATCACATCGCCTGTCATGCCTGCCCTGGATACGGTAGCTGCGGCGGCATGTTCACCTACAATACCATGCAGACATTTATCGGTGTCGTCGGCATGCAGCCGCTGCACATGGTGGCGCCACCGTCTGACGATCCCCGCCGTCTCAAGGAATTCCCGGACCAGCTAGTCGACTACCTCGCGCAAATGATCGCGAAGGACCTGAAGCCACGCGACATCGTGGTTCGCGATTCCATCCGAAACGCCGTCATCGTCGCAATGGCGGTCGGCGGTTCGACCAACGTCACCCTGCATGCGCCGGAGATCGCGCGCGCCGCAGGCTTTGCGGACTTCTGGAAAGAGGTGATGACGCCGGCCGAGTTCAATCATCTGTCGCAGTATGTCGTTCCGGTCCTCACCGATGCCCGCCCGTACGGCAAGTATTCGATGGTCGACATCGACCAGGTTGGCGGCGTGCAGGTGATCGTGCGCGAATTGCTGGAGGCCGGGCTTCTCAACGGCGACGTGATGACCTGCACGGGCGAAACGCTGGCGCAGCAGGTCAAGCGCCTCGGCACCAAGGCCGTCGATGGCAGCGTGATCTATCCCATCGCCAAGCCTTATAAGCCGACTGGAGGCCTGCGGGTTCTCGGTGGCAATTTGTCGCCGGAATTCTCGGCGATCCTGAAGCTTGCCGGCGTCGAAGGCGGACTGGAAAACAATCTGTTCCGCGGCAAGGCACGTGTGTTCGAAGGCGAGCAGGACCTGCTTGACGCGCTCGACAAGACGCCCGAGCGATTCCAGAACAACGACATGATCATCGTGCGCTACGAGGGGCCGAGCGGCGCTCCGGGCATGCCGGAGATGCTTGACCCGACCTCGCGCATCACCACGCTGTGTCGCGAGCGGGGAATCGTGGTGGCGCTGATGACCGATGCGCGGTTCTCCGGCGGATCGGTCGGCCTTGTCATCGGCCATGTCGGCCCCGAAGCGGCCCTTGGCGGACCGATCGCCCTCGTTCAGGACGGCGACGAGATCGTCGCGGACTTGAACAAGAACGAGCTCAACTGCACGGAGCTGTCGGATCCTGCCGTTCTCAGGCAGCGCAAAGCTGCATGGGACAAGGTGGTGGCTGATAACGACGGCATCCACCCGAATTGCGGCGACGCGGACACCCGCCTGCTGCACCGCGCACGGCTCACCGCCGTTCCTGCCACCCGCGGCGGCGGCCTGCATCCGAATCGCGAAGTCTGGGTGCGCCAGCCGCGCGAAGCAAAGCCGTCGGGTTTTGTGCCGACGAACAAGCACCGGCCGGAGACGAAAAAGGCGTTCTAGGAACGGCGACACGGCGCCCCAGGGCGTCGTGCCCGTGCGGATGCGCGTGGTCGCCAGTATGATGCGCTCACCCGAAGCGCGTTTGCTGGCGCCGGCGTTCCAAATTCGCCATCAACTGCTCGACGGATGTCCTCGAGTACACCATCATTGATTTCACTGGTGGGCCCGGCAGGACTCGAACCTGCAACCAGACCGTTATGAGCGCCGGAAAGGTGCTTCGGAGCGCGCAAAACCCCTTATTTTGCAGGCATCTTTATCACGTTCGTTTTCGTTTGTTCGCTCCGTTTCTGTGGCGAAGCTGTGGCGGTAGATCGTCGCTTCGGTTTAGCCGTCATCTTCTCAACGGCGTCGGATAGATAGTCCGGGTGATGGTGACCATATACCTTCAGCAGCGTCTCAACGGACATTCCTAAATACCCGGCGCCCTGCCAGGGATCGGTGCCGTTTTGCATCAACCAGGTTGCGGCGGTGTGGCGCAGCGTGTGAGGCGAGATGTTCTTGCCCAAGTTTGCCAGCTTCACGGCGCGTTTGAAAGCTGTCTTGACCGAGGTCACCGGCTGCCCGTTGAATTCGACAAAATGTCGCTTGATGATGCCGCGGGCATGCCAGCGTCGCAGGTGTGCCAACAGACGAGGCGGGATCGGCATTGGAGGCTGACGTTTGTTCGTTTCCTGCTGACCTTGCCGGCGCCGGTAGTAGACCCCACGCTCCAGATCGACAAATGACCGGCCAATGGCCGCAATCGGTGAAGCGGACGCAATGGCGCCCGCACGCGTTCCGCTATAGAGGCCGATAATGATGAACCGCGCGAGATGGCGCAACGGGCGCTTGTCCGTCTGGACTTTCTGGCCCTTCATGGGACCACGATGCACAGTTTGGATCTCTCGAGCTCGCCAACAGATCCAAAGCAGCTTAGCGGCCTGTTCGCGTGTCAACCACGCATCGCGTGGCGGACCTTTCTTCGGCAGCTTTACCTTGACGAGTCCGCGGTGATATCCCTCATCAGCATGATGTTCAATCGCAGCCCGAAGATCCTCCAGATCACGCCTCGAACCGCCATTGTTTCCACGTTTCTTCACGTACTCGTTGCATTTGGCCTTATTGACGTCGCCCAGCATTAGCGTGCCCCAGAAGTCACACAGCCGCTTCATGCGGGAAACGTACTTTTTGGCATCTGCATTCTCTACGAACAGGTCTGGCCGATCGTCGATGAAGATGGAAAGCACATCCGCGATCGGTATTGAATCTATGTCGCGCTCTTTTCGCTGCGGCGAGTATTTGCCGCTGATGTAGTTTCTGAGCGCTTGCTCAGCCCTTCCAATTTCATGTTCAAGGCATCCTGTGCCTTGGTACTTAGTGCCGTCTCGGATGATCCAGGTGGCCGCGTGAGTGAGCTTTCCGGCCTCGTAGCGGGCTGGTCTGAGGTGGAGACGGGCACCTTTACTTCTACGCGGCATCGGCCACGCATCCTTTCAATCTCATTGAGCGTCGTAAACGCTTTACCAGCAATAATCTCGACCGTAAGTCGCCCCCGCTTGGCCTCTCGTCTCAAGCTGCTTTCCGAAATGCTCCGGTCCGGAAATGCGATTGCGGCCGCCACAGACAGCCTCAGTGGGGTATCAGGTCCTATACTCTCCAAAGATGTTGGCGCTGGTTTTCGCATAAATCATCTCACAAATGATTCAGCCGGGCAACGGCGAAGCTTTGACACGCTTCGTTGACTTCGTAGTCACACATTCCGGAGTATCGAGCGGATCAAGCGGCTGCGACGCCACGCCAGCGCGCGCATTCGTTCAGACCTCGGCGAGGCCATTGAATCGCCCCGCCAGAGAACATTCAGGCGATGAAACCAAGCACGTGCTCCGATTATCCCTGGCGTATTGCCAAGCGGTCTGCGAAAGCTGAATGGTCATGAAGCCTTCGATCAACAGAAGCGCACTGCTGTTCGCGGTTCAACTGCAGCTAAAGGAAGGCTGCCACCTCAAGACGCTGCATGCCGAAAGACCGTATCACTCAGTATAGTTTGGTCGCACGTGGAGAATGCGATCATCTTTTTGTAATCTTCGCGTTCGGCGCTTGTCCGTTGAGGGAGGTGATTGACGATAGTTGAAACGTATCAATTGTAGGCCTCGAGTGGATAGGGCCGCGTAGGTCGGCGGATGTGCACGGCACGAATTTCAGGGCAGACAAGTGTCGACGACCGTTAGTGTCGGAGGTGGAAAGGCGCCTCCACCGCGCCTTCGCGCAGCTGCGCTGATCGCAACCGAGAACGAATGCTCCCGCAAATGTGGGGTTGGTAGCGTGCCCCCGCTACCAACGGTCACCCCCCCGCTCGAACGTTTCAGCAGCGGTCCCGGCAACGTCAATTCCGACAAGGATGCCTTGATCTCGATTGCGAGTTCGTCGGTCCCCGGCGGCGCATGAACGATGACGGCTTGGACCAGCTGGCGCAGCGTTGCGACGAGCACGGGCTCGTCGAGTTCCGCAGCCTCTGCGGCGACCTCGGCTAGGCGCCTGATGTCGGCGAGATAGCGCTCGATCGCCGCCGGGTGCACGGTGACGATCTCGGAAGCGGCCGCGATCTGTGCGAGCTCGGCCTTGACACGCTTCCGTTCGGCCGCGAGCTCATTGACCTTCGGGTTGTAGGTGTCGAAATCCGCGCCCTTCGCAATGTTCGTGATCAGGCGATCGATCTCGCGGTCGAGCTCGCCGTTGCGGCGCTGCAGATGCTTCTCGCGATCGCCACTCTCCTTGGCCAAGCGCCGGCGCTCGGAGTTGTAGGTGCGGACATATTCGGCGATTGCCTCGGGATTGGCGAGCTCCTCGCGCAAGCCTTCAAACACCAGGGTCTCGATCGCTGGGCGCGAAACCTTGCGGCCGTTGCTGCAGACGCCGCTCTCGCGGAATGCCGAGCACTGCATGCGGTGAGGCTTCCCCTTCCTCTGCGCGCCGATCGCCGACATACCGGCGCCGCAGAATCCACAGCGCAGCAGGCCTGACAAGGGCCGGACAGCCTTGCGCGATTGCGAGGCGCCCTGGTGACTGCGGCCAGCCTTGATCACCTGTGCGGCCTTGAACGTCGCGTCCTCAACGATCGCCAAGTGCGGCGCGTCGACGCTACGATATTGGTCTTGCGGTTCGGGCGTGGCACGCGCCTTCCGGTGGCAGGATCCTTGATCATGCGGACCTTGTTCCAGACGATGCGGCCCGCATAGAGCTCGTTGATCAGCATACCATGGCCGCGTGCGGCATTGCCGTTGATCGTCGACGCGTTCCAATTGTTGCCGCGGGGCGGTCTGACACCGTCGGCATTGAGGCCCGCGGCGATCTCGCGCGGCGTCTTGCCCTCGACAAACTCGCAGAAGATTCTCCGCACGATCTCGGCTTCGGCCTGGTCGATCTCGAGCTCGCCTGGTTTGCCTGCGATCGCCCGATAGCCGTAGGCGCGGCCCCCGGCGTGGCGGCCGTCGCCGATCACGCTCTCGAGGCCGCGGCGGGTGTGGACAACCCGGTTCTCGAGAAACATCTCGCCCATGAGCGCGCGCAGGGCGCCATCGAGCTTGCCCACCTTGCCGCTCGCCGTGTGGATCGCAATGCCGAGGAAGTCGAGCCGCTTGCGTGCGGTATGCCAATCGCCCTGGTCGCGCGAAATGCGATCGACGTCCTCGGCGATGATGACATCGAAGCGGCGCGCTTCGGCTGCTCGCATCAAGTCCTGGAAGCCGGGACGATTGACGGTCGAGGCGCCGGAGATCTCGCGATCGCAGAAGGTCAGCACGACCGTAAAGCCTTCGCGGGCGCAGAGCTCGCGGCAGGACGCGATCTGATCGTCGACAGATCTATCGTTCTGCCGATCGGACGAGAAGCGGGCGTAAATGGCTGCGCGGATCATTTGCGGTTGCCTCCAGCTCGGCCCGGCGGACGAGCTCGGCCGCATGATCCTGCCTTGCGTGCAGTAATGCAAGGGCGTGCGCAACGGCCAAAGCGGCCGCGCCAGGCCTTTCCGCGGATAACTCGCGCGGCGAGTTAGTCATCGGGAGCCGGGCTCCTGCTCGATCATTTCGACATTGAGCGGTGCCGTGAGGCTTTCGTTGGCGAGCGCCGCGGTGTCGCCGACGACGCGGGCGATCGAGAAGACAGCACATTCCTGCAGCTCGAGGTCAAGGATGGCGGCTATGATGGCGAACACCGTCACCTCATCGTCTCCCTGTTTGCGGCCACCAGCATACGTCGCCCATCGATCAGTGCTTCGCCGGCGAGCTCTGCGACGTCGCCATAGCCGCGGCAAACGCCTTTGTTCTGTTACCTATCGGGCGAATGCCGGAAGCGTTGATCATCCGAACATCATGCTCAGGCGAGGCCAAAACGGAATGAACGCTATGAGCTCATCGTACGATCGGATGCGACAGGAAAGGAAAAGGAGGGCAGCCTGCCGGTCGGGTCTTCAACCCGCGTATTTGGGGCGAAAGTCCATCTCGGCCCAAACGAGTCCCTGTCTCGCCATTGATTTCGTTATCATCGGCCGGCACTCGAAGCCGCGCGCAGACTGTTATGAGCGGCAGAATAGCGATCAGCTTCGTTGAATTTCCTACGTTTTCGTTCGATTTCGATCGCGTTCGTTGCGCTTCGTTGATGCCGTTTCTAGTGCGAAACTGGTCCGATTGCACAACTCTCCTTTCGGAGGACGGACCATCGCATCGGGGTCCCTAGTCATCTGGAACGCAAGTTCGTCACATTAGTTGATAGTTCGAATCTCTACAGAGGAGAGTGCGAGTGGCTAATGCAGGTGAGCGAGGCCGGCCGATTGCGCCGTTAATGCTGAATCCGCAGGAGCGGGCGTACTTGGAGAGGCAAGTTCGTCGTCATCGTGTTGCCCGGTCGCTGTCTGAGCGATGCCGCGCGATCCTGCGATGTGCGGATGGCTTGCCAAGCAAGTCTGTAGCTGCGGAACTCGGCCTCCACGAACATACCGTTGGCAAGTGGCGCCGCCGATTCTTGAAGGACCGCTGTGATGGCCTGCTTGACGAGGCCCGCCCTGGCCGCCCTCGCACCATCAACGACGATCAGGTCGCTGCCGTGATCGAGCGGACGTTGCGTACGACGCCGGCCGATGCGACGCACTGGTCGATCCGCTCGATGGCTGCGGAAACCGGCTTTTCCCACACCACGATCCGCCGAATGTGGGCAGCGTTCGGCTTGCAGCCGCACCGCAGCCAGACGTTCAAGCTGTCGAGCGATCCACTGTTCGTCGACAAGGTGCGCGATATCGTCGGCCTTTACCTATCCCCGCCGAACCGAGCCCTTGTCCTCAGCATCGATGAGAAAAGCCAGATTCAGGCACTCGATCGCGAGCAACCGGTCTTGCCGATGATGCCTGGCGTACCGGAACGTCGCACGCACAGCTACGTGCGGCATGGCACGACCACGCTTTTTGCCGCGCTCGACGTCGCTTCCGGGTTTGTCATTGGCAAATGCTACAAGCGCCACCGCGCAGTCAAGTTCTTGAAGTTTTTAAAAGAAGTCGATGCCCAAGTTCCTGAAGGGCTCGATGTCCATATCGTCATGGATAATTACGCCACCCACAAGACACCCAAGATCAAAGCGTGGCTCGCACGTCGACCTCACTATCATGTTCATTTTACGCCGACGTCCGCGTCATGGATCAATCAGGTCGAGCGCTGGTTCGCTGAACTCACCAGAAAGCAGATCCAGCGAGGTGTCCACACCTCCGTCAGGCAGCTCGAGACCGACATCCGTACCTTCATCGACCTGCACAACAGAAACCCGAAGCCCTTCAAATGGACCAAGTCCGCAGACCAGATTCTGGCCTCGGTCAAACGCTTCTGCCATAAAGCCCAGCAGACCTTATGTGGCGAACTTTAGATTCACGTGACTAGCTGGTCACCTACAAAATCGCTTAAGAAGTTTACCCATTGCAGGCGGCTGCATCGCGCACCTAGAAGGTGTCGGCCTGTTGCGTTGCAGTTCGATTCCTGCGGTCCCGCGGTTTGATTCCGATCGCATTTGCCGCCAACCAGATGCTGGAATTGTCCTGCACTTCCGGCGCCGCAATCTGTCCCTGGCCGGCGCCGAATTGGACAGACAAGTTATTGATTTCATTTGGCATTTTATGACGGCGAAATCTCGGTACCAACACGAATACCAACGTTGGCATTCCAAGAATCTGCGCGGATTGTCAGGGCGTGGCCGGCGGTTCCAGTCGCTTCCGGCCATTTTTAGCCCACGATTTCTCATCCCAAACTAGGATTTCATACGATATGGTGCTGACTATCGTACCCGTGAACGCGAATTGCGACATCGCGTAGCCGGTAGCAGTCGGGTTGTCTCTGAGAACTGATCCCTCGCGCCAATGGCGTACTTCGGCTTCGACCGCACGAGCGAAATCGGAGGATCGGCAGGTTATGGCGCAAACCGGACATTGGAGCCTATGACGGAGCTATGCGGAATTTTGGGTGATGAGGTGATCAGGCGGCGTGGTTTGCCGGCATTTGGATGACCTCGATGCCGTCGTTGAATCTGACACCTGCGATGACCTTCGGCAACTGATTTGTGCCTTTGAGCCGCCGCCAGGTCTTTGATGCGGCGATCACCAGTTTGAACACCATCAGCCTGGCGGTGGTTGGCGACAACGAGCCCTTGGTGTGCACCGTCCGGTGCCGCACGGTGGCGAACACGCTTTCGATGGGGTTGGTCGTCCGCAAGTGATCCCAATGCTCGGCAGGAAAGTCGTAGAAGGCCAGCAGGGCGTCGCGATCCTTGACCAGACATTCGACCGCCCGGCCGTATTTGGCGCGGTATTTCTCGGCGAAAACGTCGATCGCCGCTTCGGCGGACGCCCGGTTCGGCGCCCAGTAGACCTCGCGCAGATCCTTCTTCATGGTGGCCTGCACCGAGAGCGGGACCTTGTCCAGGACGTTCACGGTCTTGTGCACCCAGCATCGCTGGTGCCTTGTGCCGGGACAGACCTCGTCGAGCGCCTTTCAGAAGCCGAGCGCGCCGTCGCCGACGGCAATTTCCGGGGCGATCTGCAACCCGCGCCGCTTGACGTCGATCAGGAGCTCACGCCAGCTCCGCGCGCTCTCCCGCACGCCGACCTGGAAGCCGATCAGTTCCTTCTTGCCTTCCGGCGTCGCGCCGATCAGCACCAGCATGCACTCGCCGTGGTCTTCCATGCGGGCCTGCAGGAAGACGCCATCGGCCCACACATACACGTATCGTCGCGCCGACAAATCGCGCCTCTGCCAGCGCTCGTACTCGCCTTGCCACTCCGCGGTCAGCCCGGAAATCACCGCGGGCGACAGGTTCGGTGCGTCCTTGCCCAGCAAGGCCGTCAGCGCCTCCTGGAAATCGCCGNTCGAGATGCCGCGCAGGTACAGAATCGGCAACAGCGCATCCAGGCTTCTGGTCCGCCGTGCCCACAGCGGCAGGATCGCCGAGCCGAACCGGATCCGCTCACTATCGCCGGCCGCCCCACGGTCGCGAATCTTCGCCCGCGCGACCTCGACCGGACCGATGCCCGTCGCAATCGTTCGCACCGGGCCGTAACCATGCCGCACGACACGGGCGCGTCCGTCGGCAAGCTTCAAATCCTTCATCGTGGCAAGAAAGGTCTCGACTTCGACCTCGACGGCCTGCGCCAGAAGCTGCCGCGCACCAGCACGCAGGATATTGGTCAGTGGATCGTCGATCTCGTCGGGCTGACGGAGCGGGACAATGTTGCTAGTCTCGTTCATGGCGTATCGCTCTCCTTGAGAGGTTCTGGCAGGCTTCGACACCCGCCTCGATACGCCGCCTATCTCAGTCCGTCATCACCCAGTTTCCCGCATAGCTCCCTATGACGAGGTCGCCGAAGGGCCAATACCGGAAGTAGCCAGCCTAATCGATCACCCGGTCGATGCGGGCGCTGAACGTCGGCGAAAATTCGAGCGATCCGCTCCGTCAATCTTGCGCGCGCCAGGTGACTACCTATTCAAATGCCGCGATTGCAAGCACAACGGCGGCAAGGATCGGACCTGCATCGGCGACAAGCGGGCGATCATGTGCGCTGACTGCGCCTACGCACTGCCCAATGATCACGAACCTAGAAATATCGCCACGGACAAGCACCCGCAATCTGTGCGTTAGGAACTTTGTTCAATCTCAAGATCCTTCTAATATTTGCACTGCCGTCAGGCAGGACAGAAGTACCAAGACTCACTTGCGATTACCCTCGGACCCGGACTGGGATTGCTACCGCACATCGTTCGATGACATTGAAAACCGTCACAAGCATCATAACCGATGAATGCAACTTCAGGGGCGGGATAACCTGAACAATACACTTTCGTTCCAGTCCAGCATTTGTCACCGTCCCCTTTTGAATCACTCCTCACGTATGTCATTCCCAGATCGGTGCAGTCTGCTGGCGACCCAAAGCGAAATGGGGCTGTCCCGATCCAGATTCGCCGGCTCCGCAAATGCATCCCTGGTTAGCAAGATAGCGCTTACTGCGAAGACTATCCTGAATAGGATCATAGAAGAGCCTCCCTATCTGTGACAGATGTGGAGGGGGATATCTGACCCACCGCAGAAGATATTTGAGCAACCAGAGACGCCTGTAAAGAAAGATCCGTATGTCGCACGACTCACCAGTGGTCAATCGCGCTCATTGCTTTCCTTTTGCTTCATGATTTCGCGGAGAGACTTCGGCCGCGGAGGTGACCTGTAGCGGCCCTCCCACGAGGCCGCGATCACGCCCTCGAAGGGAGCTTCCCCCGAGTGCAACTCGGCATTCCGCTATCGGTTGTGACTAGTTTAGCGTTCGCCGCGCCAGGCCCTGCCACCGAAATGCCCATGCCGATCCTCGACGAGACAACGCAGCCTGATCCGGCAGGGATGGAGGAGGTGCTAAATCGAAATGACCATCATACGCTGGATGCGAAGGACCATCACGGGTCGATGTCGCATTTGGGTCAAACTGAAGAAGAACGTGCGGTGATGGCCGAACAATTCGCAGGCGCATATTTGCTGAAGTAGAAATCCCGGCTTGGTCGGGGTGGGGTACCTGGCATCGCCGGCTACAAGGCGATCAACGCACTGGACTCTATGATCGGCCATCATACGCCGCGACACGAAGCCCTTGGTTGGGCTGCGGCGCGCGCATCGATGATGTGGCAAACTTCATTCCAGCTCGCCTGACCGCTGTTCTCTTCGTGCTGCGCGCCCCGGTCTTCGCAGGGTGGTCATGCATGATGCGCGATGCGAACCGGCGCCGCTCGATTAATGCCGGCTGGCTCGAAGCCGCCATAGCTGGAGCGCTCGGCGAGCGGCTCAGCGGTCCGCGAGCGTATCACGAGACCATCGCGGCGGGAACTCGAGGCGCTCGCGAGGGCTGAGCTCGCGATCGTGGTCAACCCGAACGATCCCGACGGAAAGCATCATGATCAGAGTGAACTTCTTTCGATCCTGCCGCGTGTCGGCCGTCTAGTGATCGACGAAAGCTTTACCGAGCTAGCCCTGGCTTATCACCTGCGCCCGATCAGTCCCTCTTCGCCGCCCTTGGTCGCCCTGATCTTTCGCGGACCATCTCCTTTTTCGCCATTTTGATGGCGTGGCGGGCGTCGGTGGAGCCCTCGGGCGCGACGATGTCCCCGTCCTCGGCGGCATCTGGTTCGGACATCATCCGGCGTGGTCCCTTTGGCTTGACAAGTTGCGGCCCAGAGCAAATGGTCGGCCCGCGTTGGTGCCTGTTCTGCGACAGGCGAAGAGGGAATGCGATAGGGCTCGAGCCAAACGGCTTGGCCTGAAAAGCAGCCGCCCCCGCGACCGTGACCGGAGAGATGCCCGAAGCCACTGATCCCCTGGGGATCGGGAAGGCGGGGATCGAAGGGAAAGACCCTGCTCCGCAAGCCGGGAGACCTGCCAGCGCAACGTTGAGACCGGCGGACGGGGTGTTCCGCGACGGGGAAAGCGAAGCCTCCTCAAGGACGGTTCGTGCACCTCATCGCTTCCCGCCGTCAATTCAGGAAGGGGCGATGATCGTCACTCTTCACGTTTGCATCACATGCCGCCCGGGCCAGACGCTCGGGGAAGGCGAGATTACGCCCGGTGCGCGCCTGCATGCCGCTATTCTCGACGCGGGCGTGCCTGACGGCGTCGTCGTTCCCGTCGAATGCCTGTCCGCCTGTAACCAGGGCGGCTCGGTCGCGCTCAGCGCGCCGGGACGGTGGTCCTATGTCTACGGTCGCTTGTCCGATGGCAACGCGCACGACGTGATTGCCGGCGCGTCAGCTTACGCGGCGGCACCCGATGGCATCGTGCCATGGCGCAGCCGGCCGGAGATCTTCCGCAAACAATCGCTCGCTCGCATTCCACCTATCGCCGCCCTGCCAGAAGCCGCGGAATGAACACGCTCGCAAAAGTCCCTGTCACGGTCGTCACTGGCTTGGCATCACTCTGGAAGACGCGCCGAAATTCGATCGCGGCTGCGCCGCGCGAGGCGTCATGAGTACGGTCGCTATCAAGGGCTGGTGCCCTGGCGCGTTGCGGCCGATGCAGTCAGGCGACGGGCTCGTGGTCCGCGTGCGCCCCTATGGCGGAAGGCTCGATGCGGCACAGGCGGCAGGGCTGGCTGATCTGGCAGAGTGTTACGGCAACGGCTTGATCGACTTGACCAGCCGGGCCAACTTCCAGATCAGAGGCGTGAGTGATCAGGGACACTTGTCTCTGCTCGACGGTCTCGCCCAATTGAAGCTGCTTGACCATGATCCGGAGGCCGAGTCGCATCGCAACATCCTGGTGACACCGTTCTGGGGCATAGGCGATGACACGCGTTCGCTCGCAGCCGAACTGGAGCAGGCCCTTGCCGGCAGTGGGCTAGCTCTTCCGACCAAATTTGGCTTCGCTGTCGATGACGGCAAGGAACGGGTGCTTGCTGGCGCATCCGCGGACATTCGGATCGAGCGTGGCCGCGCGGGCGGCCTTTTGGTGCGCGCCGATGGCGCTGAGTTTGGTCGCTCCGTTACGCGCGGCGACGCTGTGAGCGTTGCAGTCGCGCTTGCCGAATGGTTCATTACCTCAGGCGGCACCAGCGGCAGGCGAGGGCGCATGGCCGCCCACATCATGGCCGGCGCGAGATTGCCGGATGCACTGCTCGGTAGGACCGAGCCCGCACCGACGATCGCTGTGCCTCGTCCCGGTCTTTGTCCGCTGGGTGCGATGGTCGGCGTCGCATTCGGGCAACTGCCCCATTCGGCGCTTCGGCTTATTGCCGCAGATGCGCAAGGGTTGCGTATGACACCGTGGCGGATGATTCTTGCTGAGGGAGCACGCACGATGCCGCGCGGTGCGGACCTCATCACCGAGGCCGATGACCCAGCGCTTCGCGTCATCGCTTGCAGCGGCGCGCCGCGCTGCCGCGAGGCTCTTGCCGATACCCGCACGCTGGCTGCCGCGCTTGCGCCGCACATCGCCGCGGACGCGCGCCTCCACGTTTCGGGCTGCGCCAAGGGCTGCGCGCATTCCGGGGCGACCGCGATCACGCTGGTTGCGACCAGCGCCGGATTCGATCTCATCCGCGACGGCTCGCCGCGCGCCGCGCCAGTTATGCGTGGCTTGAGCCACGGCGTCATCATCGAAAATCCCTCCATGCTGGCGGGAGGACGCTGATGCCGCACATTTATGAAACCGACGGTGCAGCGATCTATCGACAGTCCTTTGCCACCATCCGCGCCGAGGCGGACTTGACGCGCTTCACGCCCGATGAAGAACAGGTGGTCGTGCGCATGATCCATGCCGCCGGCATGGTAGGGCTCGAGGCCCATATCCGTTTCACGCCCGGCATGGTGGCGGCGGCGCGGGATGCGCTGCAGGCCGGCGCGCCCGTACTTTGCGACACGCGTATGGTGTCCGAGGGGATTACACGCGCGCGGTTGCCGGCGGTCAATGCCATCGTCTGCACGCTCGGCGACCCCGCCGTTCACGTACTGGCACAATCCATGCGCGATACCCGTTCGGCCGCGGCACTGGAACTGTGGCGACCGCACCTCGATGGCGCCCTTGTCGCGATCGGCAACGCGCCCACCGCGCTGTTTCACCTCCTCAACATGCTGGAGGATCGCGATTGCCCGAGGCCGGCTGCAATCATTGGCTGTCCGGTCGGCTTCGTCGGCGCGGCTGAATCCAAGGCCGCGCTGATGGCCGATCCGCCGGCGCCCGCCCTGACAATTGAAGGACGCCTCGGCGGCTCGGCGATCACCGTCGCCGCCGTGAACGCGCTCGCGAGCCGGAGCGAATAGCGATGGGGCGCATCATTTGCTGCGGCCTCGGGCCAGGCAATCCGGACTTGATGAGCGTGCGCGCGGACCGCGAGGTGCGCGCAGCCAGGCACGTCGCCTATTTCCGCAAGAAAGGGCGTCCCGGTCAGGCCCGCCGCATTGTCGAAGGCATGCTGGCCGCCAATGTCTCCGAATATCCGATGGAATATCCGGTCACCACCGAGCTCTCCTTCGACAGTCCGGATTACCTTCGCGTGCTCGCCGGCTTCTATGAAGAATGGGCGGAGCGTCTGGCGCGGCTTGCGCTCGCGGTCGATGTCGTCGTGCTCTGCGAAGGCGATCCCTACTTCTATGGCTCCTTCATGCATTTGCACGCGGGCCTGCGAGGCCGCGTCGAGATCGAGGTGATCGCGGGCATTCCGGGCATGGCCGGCTGCTGGAATGTGGTCGGTCAGCCGATTGCGTTGGGCGATGACGTGACGACCGTCTTGATGGGCACAATGGCGGAGGATGAACTCGAACGGCGGATGCGCAATTCGGACGCGCTCGTCGTCATGAAGACCGGGCGCAACCTCCAAAAGGTGCGCCGTGCGCTCGCCTCCGCCGGTCGTCTCAATGATGCCTGGCTGGTCGAGCGCGGCACCATGCCGGGCGAGCGTGTTGCGCGGCTGGTCGATGTCGAGGAAACCGATTGCCCCTATTTTGCAATCGTGCTCGTGCATGGAACGGGATGGCGCGCGGACAACATCGCATGACGGGATCGCTGACGATCGCGGGACTTGGGCCGGGCGATGAGGCGCTGGTCACGCCGGAGGTGACGGCCGCGCTAGCTACCGCGACCGACATTCTGGGCTATGCGCCCTATGTCGCGCGCGTAGCGCCGCGCGAAGGGCTCACGTTCCATCCGTCGGACAATCGCATGGAGTTGCAACGCGCAGCCCACGCATTGCGGCTGGCATCAGAGGGACGCAACGTGGTGCTGGTATCCTCTGGCGATTCCGGCATCTTTGCGATGGCTTCTGCCGTGTTCGAAGCACTCGAAGAGACGCCGCAATACCAGGGGCTTCCGATCCGGGTGCTCCCTGGCGTGACCGCAATGCTGGCGGCGGCCGCGCGCGCCGGCGCGCCGCTCGGACACGATTTCTGTGCCATTAATCTCTCCGACAATCTGAAATCGTGGGCGGTGATCGAGAAACGGCTGCGGCTTGCGGCCGAAGCTGATTTTGCCATCGCGATGTACAATCCGCGCTCGGCGAGCCGGCTGGAGGGATTTGGACGCGCGCTCTCAGTGTTGAAGGAGGCCGGGTGCGGCGACCGTCTCGTGATATTCGCGCGCGCGGTCAGCACACCCGATGAGCGGATTGAAATGATCAAATTGAGCGAGGCGTTGCCCGAGATGGCCGACATGCGTACGCTCGTGATCATCGGCAATTCGGCGACGCGACGCGTTGGCCGCTGGGTCTATGCGCCGAGGCACGCCCGATGACCGAGCCATTGCATCACCTCGGCCACGCTTTCCATCCGCGTCCGCTCAGGCAGAGGCGGCCGCGAGATCATGATCACGGGAAGGCCGAGCGCACGCGCAGCGTCGATTTTTGCGCGCGCGCCTTCGCCCCCGGAATTGCGGGCGACAATCCATTCGATGCCGCGCGTGCGCATCATCTCCAGCTCACTTTGAAGAGTGAATGGCCCGCGCGACACGATGACGTCGGCATCGAATGGCAGTGCGCCCTCGGGCGGGTCGACGAATCGCAAGGTGTAGGCATGCTGCGGCTTCGCGCCGAACGGCGCGATGTGTTGCCGGCCGATGGCAAGAAAGACGCGCGCCCGATTTTCCGGCAAGGCGGCGACGGCGGACGCGACATCCGCAACCTCGATCCAGTTATCGTCAGTCGCCTTGGCCCAAGGCACACGCTCGATCGCGATCAGAGGCGTTCCGCTTGCCGCGCACGCGGCAGCCGCGTTGCGGCTCATTTCGGCCGCAAACGGATGGGTTGCATCAACGACATGCGTAATGGCTTCGCGGCGAATATAGTCGGCAAGTCCGTTCGCGCCGCCGAATCCACCGACGCGGGTGGGCAGTGGCTGGTCGGCGGGGTTGCGGGTGCGTCCGCCATAGGAATAGATCGCTTCGAGGCCCGCCCGCGCAATTGCTGCAGCGAGCAAATTGGCCTCAGTCGTTCCGCCCAGAATGAGGGCGCGCGTCATGGCTGATCCCTGGCTGACCATCATCGGTATCGGCGAGGATGGCCTTGCCGGCCTCTCCGAGGCAAGCCGAAAGGCGCTTTTTGAAGCCGAAACCGTCTTTGGTGGCGAGCGCCATCTTGCGCTCGCAGGCATAACCGAACGCACCCGGCCCTGGCCAGTGCCGTTCGATGCCGACGCTGTGCTGAGCTGCCGCGGCCGCCCGACGGCGGTGCTCGCCTCGGGCGACCCGTTCTGGCATGGCGTCGGCGGCAGTCTTGCGGAGAAGCTCGAGGCAGGCGAGTGGATCGCGCATTCCGCGCCTTCGACATTCTCGCTCGCCGCAGCGCGGCTCGGCTGGCGTCTTGAGTCCGTCATCTGTCTCGGACTGCACGCCGCGCCGTTCGAACGGCTCGTGCCGCATCTCGCGCGCGGCGCACAGATCATTTGCCTGGTGCGCGATGCCAGGGCGGCTGGTGACCTTGCGAGATGGTTGACAGAGCAGGGGTGGGACGCATCGTCGTTCTGGACCCTCGCCGCGCTGGGCGGCCCACGTGAGAAGATCATGCAGCATCGCGCAGACAGCTATGCCGGTGATTTGGCCGATGGCCCGGTCGCGGTTGCGCTGAAGGCCAGCGGAGCACAAGGCATCACCCGCAGTTCGGGGCTGCCGGACGATCTCTTCGCGCATGATGGCCAGATGACGAAGCGGCCGGTGCGTGCGCTCGCTCTTTCGGCGCTGGCGCCGCGACTGGGCGAACGGTTGTGGGATATCGGCGCAGGCTCTGGCTCGATCTCGATCGAATGGGCGCTGTGCGGCGGGATCGCGGTGGCCGTCGAGGCGCGCGATGACCGCGCCGCGAACATCCGCCGCAATGCAGCGAGTTTCGGGCTGTCGCACCGGGTCACCGTCATTGGCGGGACTGCTCCCGACGCTCTCGCTGCACTTGAAACGCCGGATGCTGTGTTCCTCGGCGGAGGTCTCGACAGCGCGATGTTCGATGCCGTCTGGTCGCGCGTTGTCCCGGGTACGCGGCTGGTCGCGCACGCCATAACGCTCGAGACGGAAGCGTTTCTCGTGGAACTGCACCATCGCCACGGCGGCGGGTTGATGCGGATCGAGCTCGCGCATGCAGGACGACTCGGCCATTACCGCTCCTGGGAGGCGACACGGCCGGTCGTGCAATGGAGCGTGGTCAGATGAAGGTCGCGGGCTTGGGATTCCAACGCGACGCCACGCTCGACGCGCTCCGCGAAGCGCTCGTGGCGGCCGGCGGACCCGCCGGAATCGCGGCGGTGGCAACCGTTAGCGACAAGGCGGAAGCGGGTGCCCTGAAGTTGCTCGCGCGAGAATGCGGCGTGCCGATCAAGGCGATTCCAGCTGAAGTTCTGACAGGCATCGCAACGCCGACTCAGTCAAAACTCATCAGGGACAAGTTTGGCACGGGATCGGTCGCCGAGGCTGCCGCGCTCGCCGCGGCCGGCCGTCGCGCGCGGCTAATTTCGAGGCGGTCGATCTCGCAGGACCGGACGGCAACCGCTGCCATTGCGGAGGGAGACGGCGAATGACGGTGCATTTCATCGGTGCAGGGCCGGGCGCCGCGGATCTCTTGACCTTGCGTGGCCGCGATCTCATCGCCTCTTGTCCGATCTGTCTCTATGCCGGCTCGCTGGTGCCGGCGGGCGTGCTGGCGCATTGCCCGCAAGGCGCGCGAATCGTTAACACCGCGCCACTGTCGCTCGACGAGATCATCGCAGAAATCGCAGGTGCGCATGCCGACGGCAAGGATGTGGCACGGCTGCACTCGGGTGATCTCTCGATCTGGTCGGCGATGGGCGAACAATTGCGCCGCCTGCGCGCGCTCGGTATTTCCTATTCCGTGACGCCGGGTGTTCCCGCCTTTTCCGCGGCCGCGGCAGCGCTGCAAGCTGAGCTGACATTGCCGGGGTTGGCCCAATCGGTGGTGCTGACGCGTACGCCGGGCCGGGCCAGCGCGATGCCGGAGGGCGAGAACCTCGCCGCGTTCGCCGCAACCGGCGCGGTGCTCGCCATTCATCTGTCGATCCATTTACTCGATAAGGTCGTCGCCGAACTCGCGCCGCATTACGGCGCGGACTGCCCGGTGGCGATCGTCTGGCGCGCGAGCTGGCCAGACCAGCGCATCGTCCGCGCCACGCTCGCCACAGTTGAAGCCGCTCTTGGTGCTGAGCTCGAGCGGACCGCACTCATCCTGGTGGGCAAGACCTTGGGTTCGGAGGAGTTTGCCGAGAGTCGTCTCTACGCCGCCGACTATGATCGCCGCTACCGGCCGATCGGGCCGGTACCGCGCTTTCCGGAGGCGTCGTGATGGGGGCGGGCCTCGTCATCTCGGCGCCGGCCTCCGGCGTCGGCAAGACGACGCTGACGCTGGCGCTCGCGCGCGCCTATCGCGACCGCGGATTGAAGGTGCAGTGCTTCAAGAGCGGGCCCGATTATATCGACCCGGCGTTTCATGCCGCCGCCGCCGGATGCCCGTCCGTCAACGTGGACAGTTGGGCGATGGATCGCGCGGCGATCGAGCACCTCGTTGGCCGTGGTGCGGATGCCGACCTCGTTCTAACCGAGGGTTCGATGGGCTTGTTTGACGGCGCGGCCGCACGCGGCGTCTCCGGCACCGGCGCCACCGCCGACATTGCCGAGATGATCGGTTGGCCAGTGCTGCTCGTGATCGATCCGTGCGGACAGGCCCAGACGGCCGCGGCCGTGGCCGCGGGTCTGCGCGATTTTCGCGCGGGTGTGCGCCTTGCCTGTGTCGTGTTGAATCGCGTCGCGAGTCCGCGCCACGAGGAGCTCGTGCGCAGTGCCTTCGCCAATGCCGGCATACCCGTGCTCGGGGCCTTGCCTCGCCACGCCGAAATCAGCTTGCCGAAACGGCATCTCGGCCTGGTGCAGGCGGAGGAGCAGGCTCAGATCAGTGGCCTGATCGGTGAGGCCGCGCGCTTCGTCAGCGCGCATGTCGATCTCGACGCCGTGCTGCAAGCGGCGTCCAGCTGGTCGCCGCAACCGTCCGCGCGCGGGCTCGGCGTCGATCCGCCCGGTCAACGCATTACGCTCGCTCGCGATGCGGCGTTCTCCTTTGTCTATCCGCATATGTTGGAGGCCTGGCGCTCCGCGGGCGCCGAGATCACGACCTTCTCGCCGCTCGCCGATGAAGGCCCCGATGAAAGCGCCGATGTGTGCTGGCTGCCCGGCGGCTATCCCGAACTGCACGCCGGCCGCCTCACGGCCAACGCACGATTTCGCACCGCTCTCCGCGCCTTTGCGGCGACGCGCCCCGTGCACGGCGAATGTGGGGGTTATATGGTGCTGGGTGCGGCTTTGGCGGATGCCGAAGGCGCGCGCCACGAGATGGTCGGCTTGCTCGGTCTGGAGACGAGCTTTGCCAAACGTCGCATGCACCTCGGCTATCGTCTCGCCGAGCTCGCGGCGCCGATCCCTGGACATCAAGCCGGCGCGCGCTTGCGTGGCCATGAGTTTCACTATTCCACGATCGTCGCACAGCCAGATACGCCGCTCGCAGTCGTCCGCGACGCGACCGGGGCGATCGTCGCCGAGACCGGCTCGCGGCGCGGTCACGCGACCGGCACATTCTTTCACCTGATTGCGGAGGACCGGTGAGGGGCTTCGTCTCTTTCATCTCCGCCGGTCCCGGCGATCCCGAGCTCCTGACGTTGAAAGGGGCCGCGCGGCTTCGCGAGGCCGACGTCGTACTCTATGACGATCTCGCGTCAGGCGCGATCCTCGACCGTGTCCGTCCCGGCGCCAATCTCGTCGCGGTTGGAAAACGCGCCGGCCGTCCCTCGACCAAGCAGCAGCATGTCAACCGGCTCCTGGTCGACTATGCCTCGACCGGCGCGCGCGTGGTGCGCCTGAAATCCGGCGATGCCGGCGTCTTCGGCCGTCTCGAAGAGGAGATCGAGACGCTGCGCGCGGCTGATATCGGCTATGAGATCATTCCCGGCGTGACCGCGGCCTGCGCTGCCGCCGCGCAGGCCGGCGTTCCGTTGACGCGACGCCACACGTCGCGCCGGGTCCAGTTCGTGACCGCAGCCGATGTCACCGGCGAATTGCCGCAAAATCTCAATTGGGCGGCCCTCGCCGATTCGGAAGCAACCACCGTGGTCTATATGGGCCGGCGGACATTCCCCGCTCTGGCGGCAAAGCTGATCGCGCATGGTCTTGCGCCTGATACCCCGGCGCTGCTTGCGGAATCCTTAGGCCACTCCGATGAGCGGCTTGTCCGCACCACCATCGCAGAGCTCGCCGAACGTCTTGCGCAAGCCGAAGCCGTGACCAAAGCCGCCGTCATTCTGTTCGGCGCGCTTGCAGGAGATTCTGCCTGATGATGTCGGCGTCCGCCCTCGCTCGCCCCTTGACGCCTGCTGTTCGAAAAGAGCACACAAGAGGGCATGGTGCTCGAAGCGGCGCAAAGCGCCGGAACATAATCGGGAATGGGGTAGGGCGGACCCATTGCGCGCGCCCGGAAGCCCCGGCCGCCCGTGGACCCAGGGCCGTCGGGTGTGACGGCAGGAAGGGCTTGAGATCATGCATATCGAACCGGGAATCGTAACGGGCGCCAAGCTCGTGTTGAGTTATGCGACGGGCATCGCCGCGGGCGCTGTCGCGCTCAAGCTCGCGGTCGAGACCGTGCGCGAGCAGGGCATCGGATCGTTGGCTGTGCGGATAATGGCCACGACAGCGCTTGTGCTCACGTTCTTCGAGATCCTGCCGCATTTCTCGGTCGGGGTCTCCGAGGTGCACTTCATCCTCGGCTCGACGTTGTTCTTATTGTTCGGCGCGGCGCCAGCTGCCTTGGGACTTGCGCTCGGTCTACTGTTGCAGGGACTATTCTTCGTGCCGACCGATCTGCCGCAATACGGCATGAACGTCACGACGCTGTTGGTGCCACTATTTGCGATCCAGGCGCTCGGCCAGCGCATCGTTCCACGCAACACGGCCTATGTGGACTTGCAATATCGCCAGGCCCTCGCGCTCTCGACTGCATACCAGTCGGGCATCGTGGCGTGGGTCGCCTTCTGGGCGCTCTATGGTGCGGGCTTTGGCGCCGCCAATCTCGCCAACATCGCGACCTTCGCGGCGTCCTATGCGCTAGTCGTATTGATCGAGCCGTTGGCCGATCTCGCCGTGTTGGCGCTCGCCAAATCGCTGCGTGCCGTGACCGCGGAGGGGTTCGTCACCCGCCGCCTGCACAACGCTGCCTAGAGACAATGCGAACGGCGGCCGCCATGGCCGCTCTTCGCTCAAGCAATGCTCACGATCTCCTTGATAGGCATCGGTTGCGGCGATCCCGAGCAACTCACGCTCGCGGCAATCCGTGCCATCAACGCAGCCGATCTCATTCTCATTCCGCGCAAGGGAATGGCGAAGTCCGAGCTCGCCGAATTGCGGCGGGCCATTTGCAAAGACGTACTTACCAATGCAGCGGCACGCATCGCGGAATTCGACCTGCCGGTTCGTGACGCAGACGAAACGGATTACCGCAAGCGCGTGGACGAATGGCACGACGCGGTCGCCGCAACCTGGTCGCAGACGATCACCGGCCATTTGGGACGCGAGGGGCGGATTGCGCTGCTGATCTGGGGCGATCCTTCGCTCTATGACTCGTCCCTGCGCATCGCGCGACGGCTCGATCCCACACCTATGATCGAAGTGATCCCCGGCATAACGTCGATCCAGGCATTGTGCGCGGCCCACGCGCTGCCGTTGAACGATGTCGGCGAGCCTTTTCTGGTCACGACGGGACGGCGGTTGCGCGAAGGCGGCTGGCCGCCCGGCACCGATACCGTGGTCGTGATGCTCGACGGTGGCACGGCGTTTCAGTCGCTCGACGCGCACGGCCTGCACATCTGGTGGGGCGCCTATCTCGGTACGCCGGATCAGATCATTATGTCGGGCGAGCTATCCGAGATGGGTCCGCGCATCACTGCCGCGCGGCAGGAGGCGCGCGCACGGCACGGGTGGATCATGGACAGCTACATTCTCAAACGTAGATCGTGAAGCGGCCATTCGTCGCGCGAACGGAACAGAGGTACGGCAACATGCTCCCTCAATGGGTCTATCAGAAGTGCCCCGGAATCTCTGCCGTCCATCGCGAGGCGGCCGTCGCGGTTGCTCTAAAACTGTCCGCTAGGATCGCAGTCGCCGCCAACCTATCACGATACCGCTCGTCGACACGACGATTCCAATGAGCGACAGGAGCACCATCACGGTGTCCCATGCCGGGCGATGGCGCAGCAGCAGCGGAAAATCTAGACTGTGCATGGCATTGAATAGCCAGCGATACGTCCGGCGGCTATTGTCGACGCGGCCGAGAATGTCGCCATTGCGCGGATCAATGTAGAACCAGCTCTGAGCCGCGTCCTCGAAGCCCACGCGCAGCACCGGCAGAGGGCGCTCATTGTGATGCGAATACCAATAAGCATCGAACCACGTTTGTGGGTGCGCTTCTCGATCCGAAGCCGGTGAACGCGCACTTGCAGGACACCATTCGTCGTTACCGCAAGCTCATGGGGAATGAGGAGCGAGAGCCTGAAAGCCGCCCGCAGGGTAGGAGGGCGGCTATACGCTAAAGCGTATTTATATGGTGTATACGCTGAAAGGTATATCCATTTTTAACCTCTGAAGCGTATATTGACATTTAACCTCTAGAGCGTATATGGCGTGCCTAGAGAGGTACGCCGTGGACCAGATCGCCCGAACGCCCAAGCAAATCGGAGATGCCATCCGCCGGCAACGCCGCAACCTTGGCCTGAACCAGACCCGCGTCAGGGACAAGACAAAGCTACGGCAAGCAACTATCTCGGCCGTCGAGAGTGGCGCGCCCGGGACTCAGCTCGGAACGCTTTGTGATATTCTCGCAGCGCTCGACCTCGAGTTCGTTATCCGTCCCAGGACGAAGGCAAAGCCGGCCGAGATCGAGGACATCTTTTGATGGCTCGCCCGCGGCGGCATATCCCGCTCAATGTCTTCTTGAACGGCCGTCTCGTCGGGCGCCTGAACAGGCAATCCAGCGGCGCAATCGACTTTCAGTACGATCCGTCCTGGCTTGCCTGGGAGCATGCGCTGCCCGTGTCGCTATCTCTGCCTCTGCGTGAGGACCGCTATATCGGTGCGCCTGTCATCGCCGTCTTCGACAATCTCCTGCCCGATAGCACGCCCATCCGTCGTCGCATGGCGGAGCGAGTCCACGCTCAGGGCATCGACGCTTACGACCTACTTGCCCCTGTCGGACGGGATTGCGTCGGCGCACTGCAATTCCTGCCGGACGGTATCGAACCCGGCACCGCCGGTGCTGTCGACGGCAGACCTGTTAACGACAAGGAAATCGCGCAGCTTCTCGGCGACCTTGCATCGGCTCCCCTTGGGCTTGGCGAGGACGAGGACTTTCGGATCTCGATCGCCGGCGCCCAGGAAAAGACCGCGCTCTTGTTCTGGAAAGGGCGTTGGTACAAGCCGCTGGCGACTACAGCTACGACGCACATCCTCAAACCGCAGATTGGCCGACTGCCGAACGGCATCGATCTTTCCTACAGCGTCGAGAATGAGTTCTTCTGTCTCAAGCTGACAGCCGCCCTTGGGTTTCCGAGCGCCCCGGTCGCCATTGAGGAGTTTGAGGGTAACCGCGTGCTCGTGGTCGAGCGGTTCGATCGCCGCTGGACCAGCGACAACCGTCTCCTGCGTTTGCCCCAAGAGGATTGCTGCCAGGCTTTGTCCGTGCCGCCATCCTTGAAATACGAATCCGAGGGCGGGCCCGGTATTCCAGCTATCCTCAATCTGCTGAAAGGGAGCGATCAGCCAGAGGCAGATCAAACGACGTTTCTGAAAGCCGTGATTGCCTTCTGGCTTCTCGGTGCCACGGATGGGCACGCCAAAAATTTCAGCGTCTTTCTCTCTCCCGGCGGTCGCTTCCGCATGACCCCGCTCTACGATGTGATCTCAGCGCAGCCCAGCCTCGACGCAGGCCAGATCAAGCGTAACAAGATGAAGCTGGCCATGGCCGTCGGTGATAGCCGTCACTACGTCGTCGACAGCGTCATGCCGCGCCATTTTGTCCAGACCGCTGCCAAGGCAGGGATTGGCGCGGGACTCGTGACCGCGATCTTCGATGAGCTGCGCGCACAGGCGCCGGCGGCGGTCGAACAGGTCACCGCGGCGCTCCCGAAGGCATTTCCTGCCGAAGTCGCTGATAGCATCAATAATGGGGTCAAGGCTCGTCTGCGCAGGTTGGAGGATGCGTGATGCCAAAGATCGATGTGCCACCAGTTAATCGAAGCCGAGGGGCATCTCTGCCCATCGCCACGCTGGACCAGCGAGATTGATCATGGGGCCAAAGCTCGATTCAGCGATGCTCCAGAACTGGAATCTGGCCCCATTCACCTATGAGAATCCCGAGGGCACAACATTCTTTGCCCCCGAGCGATCCTGCCTGGAGCTCGCCGACACGCCCCAAACGGCCCTGGCGGTCTCGATCGCGCGCCGTTCGCGATTCCTGTCGCGCACAAAGGAAGCGGCAGCCGGCCTCGACATGCGGATGTTGAAGACCCCCGTCGAGGGGAAGTTCATCGACCTGCGCACCGTGTCGGCCGAACTTCCGCGAGAGCAACGCTGGTCATTGGGCAACGCGGTCCCAGCCGACATCGACGGTGTCCTGTTTCGGCCGGCCGAGCGCCCCACGGCAACGGCGATTGCCGTCCTCAAGGGACAGGCGCTCGGCCGATCGATTCAGACAACGCACTATCGCTTTGAATGGAACGGCGTTCGCATCGACAGGCTCTACGCCTTCGACGAGGAAGGTACTGTCCTGCAACCCGAGATTCTCGCGGGAAAGGAGGAGGTTCTTGCAGCGTAGAATCGAAATGGCGCTGTCCTGGGCAAAGGCCGTTTGGCGCGCGATCTGGTCACGCCGACCATTCACGCCGCGTCGCTCGCCCACGCAACGACACACGCCGGAACCGCGGACCCGCCTTGCGCATTGGCGGGGGACCGGTTCAGCACCAGCAGGCCATTGGACCGCCTGTCACCCCTCCACCGAGCACATCTTCAAGGCCGAGGTCACGTGTTCGCATGGTCACCGACTTACACTCAAGGGGCATTCCATCAGCGCCAGGGGCCAGGTTCAGCCGAGCGTGATTTGCAGGCATCCCGGCTGCGACTTCCACGAATTCGTCATGCTCGACAACTGGTCGCACCGGCGAGCGGCGCAGACCGCGCTGCCGCGCTAGCGAGAACGGGCAACCAGGGTCCTCGGCAACATGAAGCGTCACACCGTCATCGTCGAGGGCACTCTCTCCTTTCGCATGCAACGTGTCGCAGCGGCGCGTGCGGGAGACCACGGCCGCGATGTCGCCACACTACCGCTGCTCGCGGCCCGCCTCGCGGGTGGCTTCAGCCGACCCGCCGATCACGCCACCCTTGTCCCCATCGTCGGTCGAGCGCTCGCGGAGCTCGCGTTCGAAGAGCTTGAGGCAGTCAAGACCAGGCCCGGCATGGCGCGGGCCGTGCTTGCAGTCCTGGCGCGCGTATGGGCCGCAGACATTCGATTCGATGATCCGCTTTATGCGAGCGCCCGCCTGCTCGATCTGGGGCGCATCGAGACCTATCTGCGCGACCAACTGCCCATCGGCGCGCTGCCTCCGGACCTTCGCGACCAGGCGATTGTGGGTGTAGGACATGCGCCTGCGACCATCGGCAGCCTGCATTTCCACCGGCTGATCTCCATCGACCCGCTATGGCGACCGTGTGAATAAGCGCCGAACTCTGACCCCCATCGGCTTCCAACGTTGACCCCATACGTGATGGATTTTTCGCCGACGGTCCAAGGGTTTCGTCATTACTGGCCGGGGCGCATTGCCTCATCAAGAATGTTACCCGAGAACTGACCGTCAGGATTGGGGCGGCGACACCGAATCGGATCGGTGTCACCGATGGCAGGACGGATCAGCATGGGTGCTCGGCGCGAGCTCACGGCGGCGGTGGTAGAGCGCTATCGATCGGCAGGGCGGGCAGATAAGGGGCGCATACTCGACGAGCTTTGCGCGGTGACCGGCTGGCATCGCAAGCACGCGGTCCGGGCGCTTGCCAGCCATGTCGCAATTTCGCCGGAGGCCAGGCGGCAGCGAAGGCCGACCTACGGCGCCAAGATCAGGGATGCGCTGGTGGCCTTGTGGGAGGTCTCGGATCGAATCTGCGGCAAGCGGCTGAAGGTAATGATTCCGACGTTGCTGCCTTCGCTGGAGCGGCATGGCCGGCTCAAGCTCGACCAGGCNGATCGNGCGCTGGTGCTCGGCGTNAGNGCAGCCACGATTGATCGCCTGCTGGTCGAGACCAAAATTGCCGCGGCCGGCGGTAAGCGCCGGCGGGTCGGGTTTTATTCGGCGGTCCGCCGTGAAGTGCCGATCCGGACGTTCAATGACTGGCACGATCCGCCGCCGGGGTTCTGCGAGGTCGACATGGTGGCG